>JAFEBM010000023.1 GCA_018242685.1 Nitrospira sp.
ACATTATCATTTTGGGATTACAGATCAGCAGGGATGTCTCGTGGCGTCGGTCGGCTTGCAGGGCGACGTGAAAAATCTGTCCGAATGCAAAGAGAAGCATTCAGGTCAACTACGTAAAAATGAAGCTCTTCAATGGACGTGATCACCTGGCGGAGGTAAGATTTCTCGTTCTTGATTGAGCTGGGTGATTTGTTGTGTCAGCAAGGTCGTATCGGTCCACCCCGATCCATCTCCATTAGGGATCCACCGTGCTCGCAAATAACCGAAGCGGTCGATGAGAAATTCCAAGTGTTTCGGACGTGTCCCTTCACCGAACAGGTCCGGAATAGAGAGCGTTCTTCGAAACAGAGCGTAGCTGCTGGAGATCTCGCGCGCACCCTGTGTGACGACAGGGAACGGCATATCCCGTACGATTGCGGCCAGCTCATTCGGAGGTAAGTCAGTCATGGGGACAGCCAAGATCGTCGTATTCATTCCGGTGATCATAGTGGCGGCCGCACGGAGTTGATCGAGCCGGACACGTGATTCCGGCCAGGAGAAGAGAACCAGCAACAGATCTTGTTTCCCGCGAAAATCTTTCAACGTGCCGCTTGAACCGTCGTGCGCGGTATATGAGAAGTTCGGAGTGGCCATGAACGGTTGCTCAGGTAGAATACGGGGGGTGATGATCCTCGATTGATACCCTCTGGAATTGGCATGGAGAAAATTCAGCAGGTCCCAGCGTTCTTCTTCGGAAAATTTCTCGCCGAAAGCCGGCATGATACCGTTGAATCGTCCGTAGGTCAGCCAATGAAAGAAGTCACCGGCCGTGTGCATCGCCGTATGCGGTTCCGTCAAAAGGTCTACCGGTTGTTTCGGCAGGGTTTTGGCCAGTACGCCATTCCCCTTTGCTTGCGGCCCATGACAGGGAATGCAATTCGCGGTGAATAACTCGACGCCGTTGGCAATGGAAATGGAGTCGAACGGCACCGGAGTTTTTCGATAGGTTTCGGGGTACGATTGCACAGAAAGGGGATAGAGTGTCGCGCCAAGTCCAAGGATTCCTAAGATTGTCGGAACAGTGATTCGCCCTGAGGTGCCCCACTGTTTCTTGCGACCGAGAAGGATCATCGTTCCGGCTATGATCAGAAGTACCAGGCCGGCCAGCACGATAACCCGGACGAGCCAGTCACCCCAGGTGGCATCAATCGAGAAACGGAACGGATAGGGCCAATTATCGATGATGTCATGCTTGGCCGGTACGGCGCTGGCCAACAATGTGGCAACGATCACCAGTATGGTGGCGAGAACGAACTCGATCCTCACCCAAGTCCGGAGCTTTCGTCCGCCCACCGCGGCTGTGTCCGGACTCTGCTTGAGCGACGGTACCCACACGGATTTCGCCCGCGAGGCGATGACCAGTATGATGGCCAGCAACGTCAGCTTTGCCATGAGAAGCCACCCGTAGGTGGTTGCGACCAGTCCGGCGTAATTTGTGTCAATCATGCGATTGGCCACGACGAGGCCCGACACGACGATGGCGATCATCGTGGGGAGAGCCAATGCCGAAAAGCGGTTCAGCATTTTCCCGGCCTGGGTTCGGTCGTCAGTTGATTCGGTCGTGGTGGTGAAGGCAACAAGGATCACGCCAGGGAGGCCGCCGAACCAGACACTGGCGGTTATGAGATGCAGCGCATAGGCCACTGTAGCCAAGACTGCTTGCTCTTCCGCCGCCGAATGGCTGGCGAGAGAACCGAGGACCACGGGCAGCGCCGCAGCTGACGCGCAAATGACATAGCGCCAGTGCGCTGGAGGGGAAATTCGAACGTACAAGACGATCACAAGAACAATGAGGGAACTGATAGCCCGCAGGGTCCAAATAAGCCCGATGCGGGTCTTTTGCAAGAAGTCTAACCAGGCTTGCGGATTCCAAGCATTTTCAGGAACTCCAGTCGCTTGTGCGGTCGTTGTGGCGAGGAGACCGAATAATCCGAGCAGCAATGTTCCGGCGAGCCATGGAAAGGTCTGTTTCAGACGAATCGCCCACGTATGTCCAGGCGCGAAGCCTTTCTGCTCGGCGATTGCCAAAAAAACGCAACCACCGATCAGCAGCATAGAGGAGGCCAGCTGCAGACAGCGAAACAGCGCGCCAGCAGCCTCGATCATTTCTTTTGTGCTTCGCCCTTCACGGTGAAGTCGAAAGACGACTCGACGACATGTCCATCCACCGAGAGGACGCGAAACTTGACGGAGTACTTGCCGGGTGGCAGCTCCGGCAGCGGCAGGATGATCGATTTCTGATCATCAGGAGCCAGGGTCGGTTTCAAATCCGTGATCGGCTGTTTCCTGGCATCGACGACTACGAGGGAGGCATAGTCCCCCTCGATTTTCTCATTGAACCACAGGCGCACCTGAATCGGCGACTTGGTGAGGACGGCTCGCCGTGGTGGTTCCGCCTTGACCAACATCGAATGCGCAAAGGCCGAGGTGGCGGGGACTCCCAAGACGAACGCCACGATCAAGATGACAGGCCTGAGCATGCGCCTACCTGGTGAGCCGATCATTGGTCCTCCATGTGCTCGAGTATGGTATTCAAGGAAGTGCGATGCTTCCGGCCGTCTCACTCAGTGCTCCAGCGGGCATCCGTCGCCTACTATGACGACACAGGGATCCTCGAAGGTTTGCGGCGATCTCGAAAAGAAAAGAACACGACTACCGCGATGCCTACCATGACCGGTACAATGACCATGATGTAGTGTTTGAAGTGGGACATCATCCCTGTTTCACCGATCGAAATAGGGAATCGCGAGAGATGTTCATGCTTTTCACCGATCGAAACCAAACCGATGTACTTGCCGGGCTTATCAAAGTTATATTTTATGTCGATGGATCCCGTGGCGTAGACCTTGGTGGGCAAATGGGCGACCGTGATCGCCTCGAGATTCTCCTCTGAGCCGGTATCCCGAATGATTCTGACCTCAACGGGGAGAGAGCGAAGTTCCTGCTCCACATAATCCAGCACCAAAACCGTGTTACCTGTCCCTGGGAGTTCCTGGCAAAACTGTCTGTCGAACTGGGTGTCAGGTTGGTAACTGTTGAAGTACATCTTGTACGGTCCGACGTGGAGGACACAGGTATTGGTCGCTAATTCATGTCCATGCTGAGCCTGCGCCGAGAATGGGGCTAGGACCAACAGGAACAAGCAACACACCCAAGCACGAATCAGTAAGTGACAGGACATGTTCAACCCTCTCTTTTTTCTCTGCTTCTCATGATCCGTAACGGTCTCGTCGTCGCGCAGCCCTAGGAAGCGGCGATTTGCGACGGCTTGCCGCGGTCGCGCATGAAAAAGACAATCGCACCGACAATGACTACCGCGGCTACTGGAACCATATAGATATTTAAGAATTTGGAAAAGACCTTCGGTTCGCCTACTGAGAATGGGAACTTGGAGATATGTTCTTTTTTGTCGCCCACGGTGACTATGCCCACAAATTTCCCGGGCTTGTCAAAGGTGTAGGCAAAGTCAATAGAACCATTCGGATACACCTTAGCCGGAAGGTGAAACACCGTAATGGTCTCAAGATTATCTTCTGAGCCCGTGTCTTTGATGATGCGGACTTCGGCGGGAAGCGCACGAAGTTCCTGCTCGATGTAATCCAGTACGACGATCGTTTGGCCGACTGCCGGGATGTCTTCACAGAACTGCTTTTGCTGCGAGTTCTCAGGTTGGTAGCCGCTGAAGTGCATCATGTAGGGGCCGACTGTGAGTTTGCACATGTCTTCGGCCATGGAGAGTCCGCCATGAGCATGGACCTGTGAGGATACAAGGGCACCGATAGCAAATACCGCACATCCAACCGTGAGTTTCAGGTATACGAAAGGCCTCATGAAAGATCCCTCTCTGAATATGGTGAAGTGAATGCTCAGATAGTCACACGCCGCGCCGGATGCTCACGAACGACGGCGAGACGCAAACCAACCCCGCACTCGGCTCGACTTCGAGAGCTCATACCCGACGATTCCGAGTACCAGCAGAAGGGCCAAAGGTCCTAGCGCTGCCCGCCCGAGTTTTGAATAGTCGACCTGCTGCACTCGCAGTAAATAGGAGGAAGGGCTGAGCCCTTCCGCTGTTATGATCAACCTATAGAGGCCCTTATCTAACTTCGCTTCTCCTCTCACGACGCCGTCAGGATGAGAAACCGGCTTCCAGTACGCGACAGTCTTGGCCTCGTCTTGCTCATTTTCATTGACCCCTCGAATGATTTTGACTCCCACCGGCAGGTTGCGCAGGCTCGGGTCGACCAAGTCCACCACGAGAAAGGTGTCACCCACATCTGGGATATCCGTGCAGTATTGAGCCTTCGGCTCATTTTGTGGCTGGTATGCGCTGAAATGCACCATGTTCCCGCCGATTCTTCGCACGCAGACGTCTTCTTCAATCGACACGTTTCCGTGCGCGGCGGCGAGGTTGGGGCTGAATATCGCCGTGAGAGTCAGTAGAAAAAGGGGCGGGGCAAAACGTCTTACCTGCTTCATCATGACTTCATCTGCAATGTCGATGTGCTGGATGGTCCGGATTTGTGGGAATGTACCACCCCGCAGACTGTTCTTTCAAGTGCTCGATCCCCTCGCGGCGGCCGACATCGGATGCACGTCGTCATGATGCCGACGTGATCGGCTAATACTGAGAATTCATTTCATCGAAATTGAGAGGCGTTATCGCAATACTTGTATTTAACAGTTGACGGCGCGTGCAAGACGTGATGATAATAAGAAAAAGTCCGAGCTCAGTGTGAAAGGAGGCACTCATCATGAAAGCCAAAGAAGGGGTCATCAATATCCTCAATAAGATCCTGACGGCCGATTTGACGGCCATCAACCAATATTTTGTCCATGCCAAGATGTGCAGTAATTGGGGCTATGATCGGCTCCAGCATAAAGTGCGCGAGCGAAGTATCGATGAGATGAAAGACGCCGACGAACTCATCGGCCATATTCTCTACCTGGAGGGCGTCCCCAATATGCAGCGAATGAACGCGGTCCAGGTGGGCGAGACGGTGCCCGAACAGTTTAAATTGGATTTGAAGGCTGAGCAGGAGATGCTGGCGTTGTTGAACGAAGGGGTCGTGCACTGTGTGAAGGTCGCCGATTTTACAACCCGTCACATGCTCGAAGATATGGCGAAGGATGTCGACGGGCATATTGATTGGATCGAAACGCAGTTGGAAACCATCAAGCAAGTCGGCGTAGAAAACTATCTGGCCGAACAGATCAAGAAAGAATCCTGAGGGAAACCATGAAAGCCAAAGAAGGTGTGCTTGAACATCTCAATCACGTGTTGAAAGCCGAGTTGACGGCCGTGCATCAGTATCTGTTACATGCGGCGATGTGCAAGAATTGGGGTTACGACCGACTCCATGACTACTACAGCCATGTGGCGAACGAAGAAGTGCAGCACTCCGCCGGACTCATCGACCATATCTTGTACTTAAACGGTGCGCCTGAGGTGGGACAGCTTGATACGGTAGCACAGGGGCAGGATGTAGGAGCGTTGTTTCGAGTCGATCTGGATTTCGAGCGTGAAGATGTCGAATTGCTCAGAAAAGCGATCGCGCACTGCGCTACCGTCGGTGATTTCACGACACGGCATCTATTGGAACATATGATCGAGGATTCTGAAGAGCATGTCGACTGGTTCGAGACTCGGCTTCGGACCATCAGCCAGGTTGGTCTCGATCGGTTTCTATCGGAGCAGATCAAGAAGTAGATGCTGGTCCTGCCTATTGGGGTTAGATGGTCGGATGCCTTCTCCAGCTCACGGGAGGTGAGCTGGGAGGCTCCGACCTCCTACAATGCTGTCCACATGGCGGAATGTCGCTGAGTCAGGCTTGCGGGAGGAC
Source organism: Nitrospira sp. (assembly GCA_018242685.1). Taxonomy (GTDB): domain Bacteria; phylum Nitrospirota; class Nitrospiria; order Nitrospirales; family Nitrospiraceae; genus Nitrospira_D. The sequence goes on from JAFEBM010000023.1 coordinate 5,883, forward strand.
CATGTCCTGGTCCGAATGCATGCTGCCGCTCGATTGTCCACACCGTCATATGTTTTGAGAAGCCCTCGCCTAGGGGAAATTTTTCAGCCATGCCTTGAGCCGTCGCGTTCGGAGCGATTTCGCGAGCCCGCGTGCCTGCCCTTGCTGACGATTGAATAGCCGGCAGTTTTTGCACCAGAGGCGGGAGCTCTGGTGTCCCGTCGGTCTATTGCAGCGGTTGCAGGTCGTGACAAGTATCTCAGAATCGAAGCGAGATACGTGAGCCTCTGCTTGTTGCGTGGGAACGCAGTTTCGCATCTCGGTACCAGCCGGTTGATTATTGATAATCCTCGTTCAGGGACTTGAGAAATGCCACAAGGGGTGCGACGTCATTCGGGTTGAGCGCGATACCTCGAAGTTGGCTATCTCCGTTACGTAGTGTTCCTGCGCGAGATTGTCCCGAAACCTCGATGTAAAAATCGATAATGTTATCCAAGGTGTCGAATTGCCCGTTGTGCATGTAGGGTGCCGAATGTCCAAGGTCACGAAGGCCCGGCGTCCTGAATCTGGCGATGGCACGATCCAGTAAGACCGAGTCGGATAAGGCGCACGGTACCTGGTCATCGCACAGGATGGCTTTGATTTTTGCCTGAGGATTCGGGATGTCGGGGTTGGCGAAGATATTCCACACGCCCAGATCGACCAATGTAGCGTCGGATGTAGAGATGGATCGGAAACGTTCCGAGGCGTTGGGATGGTTCTCCGTGGCAGGGAGGAAGGCGTCGTAGTTTCCATTACGAGCAACAAGGTTTGGGATCACGAGAGCGCCGAATGCCGTGGTCCCGTGAATGCCGTCGTATTCTTTTTGTGTCGTGCCTGTGTTGTGCAGCTTGAAATCCGTAAAGTTGGGCGCCGCATGGCAGGCAATGCAATTGCCGATCTTGCCCGCCGTGAGCTCGGCTGGTGAAGCGGGGAGCGTAGTCGGTTCCGAGAGGAACATCCTCAAGCCCGCCAGCTCGGTTGCACCGAACTCGAACGTCTGAGAGTGGAATTGGAACCGTCCATCCGGCCGGTTGGGGTTGGATGTTACGAATTGGGGAGAGAAACCCGGCGCATTGACGAACGTCCGGAGGCGTCGGCTGTAGGAGAGCGAAGATTCGTTCGGATCAGGCTTTTGAGGCAAACCGTTGATCGCCAAGAATATATCAAACGGCGAGCGAATCGGTATTCCATTGTCGTCGGACTTAGAAAACCGAAGACCGTTCACGTACGCCGTGACGACCTTCACGACTGCATCGAAGATCTCCTGGTCGGTGGCCGTCCCGATAAAAGCGCGAAATTGAGGAGGCAGACGCAGCTCTTCAGGAATATCCGGATTGGTGCCGGTAAATAAAATTCTGTACGACAAGCCGGTGTCGGTCAGATCAAAGGAACCGTCGTCTTCCCGAACCACCTTGGCAACATGTGCGATGGCCTGAGCTTTTTCGCCGGGGAGCCAGCCGAAGTTCCGGCCGGTATAGGTCCCAGCGACCAGATCTTCCATGGAATTGAACTCGGCGTCGTGGTGAAGCAACACACCTCCCGGCCCACTGAAACTCGAGTTGACCAGCGGCGGAGAATTCCTTGGCGTGTGGGTATTACCGTCGGCTCTTGCCGGAATAGGACTTTGGTGTGCAAAGTCGGCATAGGACCGCATGCCGCCGCCGGGAGACGAGAGAACATCATCCACCAAATGGCAGGTCCGACAGTTCATTGACATCCCCTTGAACGGCCCCGGGTTGATCGGCGCGCCTAAGGTTTCGATGGTGGCAACGACGCTGTCATCGGCATTGGGGGTGTTGACGTTGCCCCCATTGTCCATGAAGACTTTGAATGTCTGGGCGAATCGAGTGTCAAGGAACAGCCGTTCGCCGACGTCTTCTTCTGCGCCGGGCGTGCCTGGGGCAGCGGCGACAGGAGGAGATGGGTTGTCACCGGCCGAGCAAGCAACTAGGCCGCTGAGGAACATGATCAAAAACAGTAGGGCGAGGTAGGTCTGTGATTGATTAGGTATAGAGGCATGACTCATTGCTCATCATTCCTTCCGTAAATCGAACCTCCAGGGGAGGCGAGGGTCCTCGGGAGGTGAGGGCCCTCGCCTGCAAAGTGGGAGAGGTGAGCTCCCACTTCACGGGCCGGCGTAGACCATACACCGGCTGTGTCACCGATGAGGGGTTCCTTGTATAGAGGTGGTTTCTGTTTCTCCCATCTGTTCGACCAAGAGATTAACGACAAAGGGATCAAATTGAGTTCCTGAGGCCACTCGCAGGATTCGGAGCGCGATACGATCGCGCAAGGATCGGTCGCGGACATGGGGAACCTGAATAGCCTCGAATGCGTCGGCGACGGCAAGAATCCTGGCGCCCAGCGGAATAAACTCTCCTCTGAGGCCATAGGGATAACCTGATCCATCCCATCGCTCATGATGGTGGGCGATCATGATGGTCGCGTCACGAAGGAACGAAAAGGGCTCGAGTAAATTGGCCCCGAGTCGCGGATGATTCTGAATGGCCACGTACGAGTCCGGATCTCGGGCCTCTCGCCCGGTTTGGAGGTGAGGCGGAAGCATGAGGAGACCGATGTCGTGAAGCAAGGCGGCCAGTTTCAGTTGATGCAAGAGCTTGTCGTCGAGGTTCGCGGCAAGTCCCATACGAACCGCAATAGCTGCCGTCTCTTGGCCGTGCCCTGCTTGCCACGCCAGGAGCCGATCCAGTTCCTTGCCGACTTGCCGGACCAGAACGCTCTCGAGATCGCGGCGCGATGCCGCTGGAAGATGAAGGCGGTTGATCTTCTGCAGCATGCCTTGAATCTTCAGCACGGCTGGTTCGACCTGATCTGCTATATGGATTTGCATCGCATCACCTCCGCAAAAGCACAGAGCCCAAGACCATTGGCGTGATCTCGGGCTCTGGGTGAATAACCGCTGGCCTCTCAAACAATTGTGCCGGTAATCTGCATCTTACGATTCTTGCGGTCGTTTTCCCTCCATCAACGGCTGCTCGAGCACCCACATCTCATACAGAGGGACAATCAGCATCACCAGAAAACTGACGGTCATCAGTGTATCGCCGGTCAACATCGAGACGACGAAAACAGGGGAGACATAGCTGATCAACCATGGCGACAGGAGATCGAGGATCACACCGCCGAATCCGGCCCACGTCACGACCGTTTTCAGCATATGACTTGCACTGGTCAGATACATCACATGAATGAGAATCATGAACACAACGGGCATCGTAAAAAGATGGAAGTGAGTGATTTCCGCCAATTCTCGAAAGGACATAGGCTCCCCGAACGTCGTATCGGACCCTCGATAGTGATCGGCGATGCCTTGCGGGGAGAGACTCGTCATGCTATGCGCCCAAAAGAAAGAGAAGGTAAAGCCGGCCAACATCAAGAGCAAGAACAAGGTATAGAGCAACCGAATATGTCGGTCGGTATCACGCAGCTTGAATTTCTGATTAAAATTTCGCATGCCGGGACGCTGGGTCCGCCTGAGCTAATTCCCGAAAATGGACGAAAAGAATCCTTTATCTTTTTTCGCCATTGTGTCGCTGCCGATTCCGGACGGTTTTAAGTAAAACTCGTCGATCAGGACCAAGACGCGTTTGACTCCGGCGCTCATCGAGCGAACGGACATCGTGGCGCCGGTGATGTTGGTGATGTCCCGTTTGATCCGTACCGGATCGAAAACGGTCTTCCCTTCATACTGGACATTAAATCGCTTCTTCCGAACCTCGCTCCCGCGCGATTCGCGGAACACCAGCAGCTCAACGTTCGATACGGACCCCTCGTTATCGACGCCGACCATGTAGGTCATCGGCTTGTGCTTGCCGATCGTATTTTGGACGACCGCATAGCCGTCAATCTGAGCTCCGGATTCTCCGATATACACCTCGAATGATTCTTCCGGGAATTTCCAGCCGATGCGCTCTTCGATGAGAGATTTTTTCTCAGGGTTGAGTGTAATGAGTTCCTTGCGGATCCGTTCGGACTTCGGAAACATGATCTTGACACCCTCTTCCTCCTGCAGATAGACGGTGGCCAGGTTCATCTCTTGATCAGTGAGATACCGCTTGAGGTCGCTGTCCCATACGCGCTCGGCGCGGGAGGGAGAGGGCATCACAAAAAGAACCGCCAGTATGGAGAGTAGGCCAATGATCATGAGGTCGCCTCAATTGCGGGGAGGCCGGCGGTAACAGCCGGCCTCTCCCCGGGTCTTTAAAAATAGGTTGCCGCTGAAATAACCAATGCCTGGTCGTGAATGCGTTGTCCATCGTTTGGATTAAAGGATTTCGGCATGTACTGATAACTGATCTTGAACGCCGTGTCTTGGATCGGGCGGTAGTTCAACCCGAACGAAATTTGCTCAAGCTCGCCCGCATTTTCTGCTTTGTTGTCCAAATTCAAATTGACTCGGTCATAGCGGATGACAGCGGTAAAGGTTGACCCTTCACCGAAACGCTTTGGGGAGAGGTTCGTCAAAAAAGAAGGCATGAAGTGATAGTTGCCTTGGATGTAGAATCCCTGCATCCGCTCAGGCGGAGCGCCGAGCGGGTTGAGTGTGCCGATGCCGGTCAGCCGAGCACCCGGCGCGAATCCAATTGTATTTCGGGGAATCGCGATGGCGTTATTCCTCGCATAGGCCCAGGCGGCCTCGCCGATGAGTTCAAACGGGCCCTTTTGAAGGGTCCAGTCCACGGCAAAGATACTCAGCGGGTTGTAGCTGGAAGGGGATTGATTCCCATAATACCCGGACCCGCCGATTTCGACGCCCAGCATCGGGCTGTACGCGACGCGTCCTACGACCGTTCTTCCATTATTGATATCGAGGCCGTCGTCGGACAGGCATTTCCGTTGACGGGAATTTTTCGTGCCGTCAAACTCAGTGACCTTAGGGTCGCCGGCGGCTGTATAGCCGCAAGGGCCGGTCGTCACGTAGACTTCATAATCCAGCTTGCCGGTTCGCCCAGGATAGAACGTACCGTACATGCCCGCGCCTGTTTCCGATATGGTGCTCGGGATGATCAGTGTGCTGACCAACGGCCGATCGGTCAAGTCGTTCAACGGCGAATCGTGCAACAGGTTAAACTTGCCGATGGGGAGGAGGATGATGCCTCCTCGTAGGTTGACGCTTTCATGTATCACGTAGTCGACGAATGCGAACTCTGCGCTGACTTCTATATCATTGGTCTCCCTGATCCCATGTTCGAACTCCATCTCAGACGCAAATTTCACATGCTCGGTAATGTCCGCATAGATAAATGGAACGAAACGCTGCGAGTCGAATCCGCTCGAGGTGCCTCGGCCGCCTCGTATGTCGTTGTAGTCGCCCGTTTCTATGACAGGGTTGCTGTGCATGCGGTATTGAATATCGAAATAGCCGCCGACAATCGCCTTGGGAAACGTCAGGAACGGTTTCGCGTACAGCAGTCGACCGGATCCGGTTGAGGCGAAGGACAGAGGTATCCGCTCTTTGGCGCGAAGATCCCTGGCGACTTCAGGAATAGGGCCGACCCCAGGTTCGGAGGCTGGTTCTGTTGATGCTTTCTCTTCGCGGGGTTCTACCCGTGGTCCTTCCCGCTCACGTTCCTGCAAGCGTTTTTCTACCGCTTCGTCGACCATTTTTTTGATTTCCTCCGGGGTCAAGTTTTCGGCCCACACCGGCATCACCGATAGGCTGACCATGACTAGAGCCCCGAGGATTGACCGCATCTTCATCGGTATCCTCCCTCATGACTAAGGTTGTAGGTTGACTCGGGACTCGATGGTCTCTGGCCTTCATAAGAATGACACGCGCTCCATATACAAATGGAGATATGACTACTCGCCACACGCTTCTGTGTGGCATCAAAACTATCTTCGGAGTAGGGTCAGCTGACGGTACATCCGTGCTCCTTCAGATTGGCATCAATCCGATTCTGCACGTCGCGCATGACTTCTTCCGAAGGGTCTGTCGGAGTCCAGCCGAAGAGACGGGCTCCTCCGCGAAATGCCCAACTCTGCCGTTCTTCGATGAAAGAGATCTTTGCGACCTCGTCCCGCCGCTTCACCTCCAGTGTGAGACGGGACCGATCCCTGCTGTCCGCTATGTTTCTTCCGAAAACGCCGTAGGTTCGTCCCGGCATTGGGATTTCAAGCCAGTGCGTGACGATCAATCCAGCCTCTTTATCCTTTCTGTCGGTCGAGCGATCCTTCACGGTATCGACCGCCGCATTCCAGGCCTGATCGTAGCTGCACAGGGCGGACCGTTCTTGCATCCCGCTCATCAGGGCACAGCCGCCCAGGCTCTCGATCAAAAGGAGTGAAACAATCAGCGAACCCGTTCGAAGGAACTTCGTCATATCACGAGCTCCCAGCCGGGGAACGGCGGGGAGAGTCTCCTTTCATTATGGTTAGAAGTAAGTCGTCCCCTGGAAAAGGAAGCCATCTCCGTCGATCGGACTATTAACGATGCCCAAATCTCCCGCGGGTGTTAATCCTGCTGCGCTGTTCCGCGGTATCCTTTTGTACCGTGAGTCATGATGGTTCGTTCCCCCAACCCTCTATCGACGAAAAGGGGATGACGACAATGCGCTTGCACCGCTTACACTTCAGTTCCAGTCCTTGTCCGCACACCTTGGCGATCAGTTGCCCGCACTCGCAGCGCGTTTCAAGAGTCTGATCACGTTCCAGCGTGGGCGTCTTCGTAATAGTCATTATATGGGACCAACTAATGGGTTCAACTTGATCAAAATTGAGAACGATTATTAATATCTTGAGGCGTTATTAGTATCTCGATCGGTCCTCCGTTGTCAAGTGATTAGGTTTCGCCGGGCGGTATGCTATTTCAGCACTGCTCGTCATATAATCTTTCTATGAAGGAGATCCAAATCTTCCGAGGTGGTCTGCTGGGAGCGCTTCTCCTAGGCATGTCGGGTTGTGTGACGAGATTGCCTTCACTGGTCGATCAAGATCAGGTCGCAGGTAGCCTGGTCGTAGGGATGGTTATAACGGTCCTGACGGGAAAAAGGTCCCGACGGTATGTACCGCAGATGCGGTTTCTGGAGGTGGAGGACAAGGATTCCCAACAACGCTTCCAGGGGGACATCAAGTCTCGAGATCAATGTTTTGCGATCGATTTACCAGCCGGAAATTATCGACTCACCCAAGTGCAGATCAGCGAAGGGCCGTTCATGTCCATGGCCGATTTGGACATGACCTTTTCCGTAGAAGCAGGTGTCACCACTCACGTGGGTACATGGCGGTTTGGAGTCGATTCACCGCGCTATGGACGGAACGTCATGGTTTCAATGGTTCCCGAAGAACGAGCCATGGCTCGTAACTTTCTCAACGAACATTATCCATCCTTCAACGAGAACTCTATCCTAGAAGACCTCCCTCAGCCATCACAGCTGGAAGCACGCCTCTATGAAGTCATGCCGTATCCGCGAATTTCCAACTATTTCCGTCGACAATGGTGGTGAAGATCATTGTTACAATGAAGACATTTCAGGCTTTTGCCGTTTCGATGACCATGGGGTGCCTTATCGCAGCCTCCTTGACTGGGTGCGTGGAACTGCGACCTGCTCCACCGCCTCTCGTCGTCAAGCGTGCGCAGGTCCACATGGGGACGCTGGTGACGATCACCGTTGTGGCCTCCGACAAGGACGTGGGCTCTCGAGCGATTCAGGCTGGACTTGATGAGATCAAGCGACTCGAACAGTTGTTAAGCACCTGGCGTCCCGACAGTGAACTGTCACGTGTGAATGCAGAAGCCGGTCATCTGCCGGTGCAGGTGGGGCAAGAGACGCTAGAGTTGGTGGTCCGATCCATTGAAATGGCGCAACTGACGGATGGCGGTTTTAATATCGCCGTGGGCCCTGCAATGGAGGCCTGGAGTTTTACCGAACGACAACGTATTCCGAGCGGCGAGGAGCTACAGCGACTGAAGCCGCTCGTCGATTGGACAACTGTGCAAATCAACAAAGAGGCACGAACCATTTTTCTTCCACACAAGGGAATGCGTGTCGATGTCGGGGGGATTGGAAAAGGATATGCGGCAGATCGGGCGGTAGCGGAGATGAAACGGGCAGGCGCTCAGGGTGGGGTGGTCGCCTTATCGGGAGATATTAGAACCTTCGGCCTCCTTCCCGAGGGTGAAGGGTTTCTCGTAGGGATCAAGCATCCACGTGAAGATGAGGCGTTGATTGCCGTCATCGATTTAAAGGATGAGGCCATTTCAACGGCAGGCGATTACGAGCGATTCTTCGAGCGGGACGGCGTTCGGTATCATCACATCTTGGACCCCCAGACCTTGCGGCCGGCCCGTGGCTGTCAAAGTGTCACGGTCATCGCCAAGGAGGGGGCGGTGGCTGATGGGTTGGATACAGGAATCTTTGTGCTGGGTCCAACGCGCGGTATGGAGTTGGTCGAGCGCTTGCCGGATGTAGAAGCGATCATCATTGACGATAAAGGGACGGTGAACATTTCGTCCGGGCTCCGTGGTCGGTTGCGCGCGCCATGAGAAGTGCACAGATGTGCTGTTATGATGATCAACACAGGACGAGGACGACACAATGAAAACAACATTACGAGGATCGCTGGGCCTGTTGCCTGTTGCGCTTGTAGCCCTGTTCGCCTGCAGCGAGTTTGAAACGGCATATTTCCAGGACAAGGTGGGCCACGTTACACAGAACATGGTGGCCGGTCGGTACGGCATGCCGCACAAGGAGGAGAGATTGCTGGCGGGGGGATCGGTCTGGACCTACTTTGAGCGAGGCAGCGGCACGGTCGGGTATACAGGCCATGCGGAGTCGAGCAAGTGCACAGCGTATCTCCTGACGTTCGATCAATCGGGCGTATTGCGCGACTCGAAACAACAAGACTGTATGTCTCAATCCGGGCCGATTACCGAACCGTCTTCAGATCGTAACTGATGGAAAACCTCACCGATATGTGAGGCCGTTCTAGTGGGCGGGAAAGTTTGATGGGAGGACCATTTCGGACGTCTTCCAAGGCGACTTGATCGAGTGCCCGGTTGCCTGAGCTCTTGATGACGCGCACATCGCTCAGAAGTCCGTCGTCGTGAAGCATCGCAGTCAGTGTCACCTTCCCCTGAATACCCTCTGTCCGCAACAGGGCCGGGTACCGTTTATTCAGATCCTCGATCCAGTCGGCCATAAGGTCGGCGAGCCATCCATACTGGGCACGAGTCGGCTTGGACTCACCTATATCTGCAGGGCTGGAGACAGCGGGTATTGACGCGATGGACGGGGGTTGGGTTATTTCATCTTTAGCCGGCGAAACACTCTGATGTAGTGGGCTCGGTTGAGGTTGATCGGAAATTGGGTAAGGTTGAGTCGGCAGCTCCATCTGTGCCGGTGCTCCAGGAGCTTCCGATCCTGTCGCTACCGGGTGAGGTAACGGTTCATGCTCGGGTCGGTCCATAGGCTCTGCGGCAAGCGAGGGTGATTGCGGAAGCAGGTCAGGGGATGCTTGAGTGGTCGGGGATGGCTGTTCATGAGTCGGAGCGTTGTGCGATGAGGACAACGGCATTGCGGTTTCGATTCTTGGCCGGCCCGATCTCGTTCTTGAATCGGCGGTCACTGTGGATCGCTCAGATACAGGAGTGGTGGAGGACCTTGACGCTACGGTCGCGAGAGAATCGAGAGAAGGGGATGGCACTGAAGCCATCGCGACATCCCACTGGAACGGTTCCGCTTGGGGCGCGAGTTGCAGGCGCTGCATGAAAAGAATGGCCGTAATGGCGAGGCCGCCATGCAAGAGACAGGACACCAGCCATCCTGTCGCCGTCGGGTTCGCCGGGTCAAACGGAAGCGACGCGGAATCGTTCATTATAGTCGCGTTCATTATAGTCGAATGACCTCCAGGCTGACCTGCTGAAACCCAAGGCCTCGAATCTCATCGACGAGCGCGACGAACTTTTCGAGCAAGGTCACTTTGTCCGCTCGCACGACCACCGCAGATTCACGCGGTTGGGTGTTGAGGGCAGTAGGAAGACCTCCATCAGGGACCGGCACGTCATTGACAAAGAGATTCCCTTCTGCCGTCAAGGAAATCACGATGGGGACATCTTTCCGATCGCCCACCTCCTTGGCTTTGGCCAAGTTGACGGGAATTTGCCCGGTGCTGATGAAGGTGGCGGTGGTCAATACAATGACGAGCAAGACCAACATCACATCCACGAGCGGGATCACGTTGATCTGGTCAATGTTCCGTTCCATGTTGTGCCTTATAGTCAGTTAGGATTTCGCTCACACGACGACGAAGCACATTGTTCATCACGACGCAGGGAATCGCGACCAATAGACCGACGGCGGTTGCCTTCAAGGCCAGACTCAGACCGATCATGATGGTGTTCACCGCCATCGTGCCCGACGTGCCCATGGTATGAAACGTCAGCATGATACCAAGAACCGTTCCCAGGAGGCCGATGTACGGGGCGTTGGCAGCCACCGTGCCGATAATCACGAGGCGTTTGGTAAGCGTGACTTCCAGCAGTTGCGCGTTTGAAAATTGAGCGAGATTGACGCGTCGATAAAAGAGCCAGCGCTCGATGGCGACAGCCACGGACCACACGCTCAGGACCAATAACAGACCGATGATTCCGTAATCAATGGCGTCTTTCAACACGTCCATCGAGACTCCTTACATCATGAAAAGGTGGTTCATGTCAGGCGGGTGAGTCAGCGCACCTGTGCATCCTTGCCAGATCCCGTGAAAGCTGTCAACCGGGCGCACGGATTCGGTCTCAATCTGCATGGCTAGAGTTGTGAAGACCGTTCGGCTGGAAAGAGCACTGTATGGGTGGCGGAAACATGGAGTTCGACGGCCGTCCCTTCCTGGTAGACACTGGTGGAGCGTTCGCTGCTGTGGACGACTTGCCCGGAGGGAAGGCAGATTGTGTACAGGTTCTCCGAGCCTCGGAACTGGCGGGCCATAATCCGAGACTCAGCCGACTTGCTGGGCGTCAGGTGGATGTCGTCGGGGCGGATCATGACGACGACCCTGCTTCCCTCGGCACTGTTCAGCGTATCGGGGAACTCACCCAGTTCGGTATGCACCATGCCTTGTCGAACCTGTCCGGTGAGAAAGTCGGCTTGGCCTACGAAATCGGCCACGAACCTGGTGGCTGGAAGGTGATAAATCACTTCCGGGGCATCCATCTGCTCGAGCACTCCCTGATTCAGGACTGCGATACGGTCCGCCATGGCGAAGGCTTCGTCATGATCATGCGTCACTAAAATGGTCGTGGTTTTTGTCCGCCGTAAGAGGGTGTGAACTTCTTGACGCATACGGCCGGCCATATCGGGGTCCAGGTTGCTGAACGGCTCATCCAAGAGGAGCAAGACGGGATGTTGCACGAGTGCGCGTGAAAGGGCCACTCGTTGCTGTTGCCCTCCCGATAACTCATGCGGGTAACGTCGGTCCAGTCCTTCGAGGCCGGTCAGCCGCAGCATTTCTTGGACACGACCTCTCCGTTCCGACCGCGACAGATGGCGGAGCCCGAAGGCGATGTTATCGACGACGCGCAGGTGAGGGAAAAGCGCATATTCCTGAAAGACCATGCCTACACGTCGGTCCTCCGTTGGAATTGTTTCCGAGGAGGAGGAAACCAACCGGCCGGATAAAAATATTTGTCCGGACCGAACCGGTTCAAAACCGGCGATGGCTCGCAGAATAGTGGTTTTGCCGCAGCCGGACGGTCCCAGCAAACAGAGAATTTCGCCTTCACGCGCCGAAAATGAAATATCGCGGACGGCGGGTCGGTTGAGATCATAGGCACAGGACACGAAACGGAGTTCCAAGATAGGAGAGGCCGGCTGGTAGAGATGGACTTGACCTTCGAGCCGGTCGGCATCCACCTGTGCGATGTGCGACGGTTCGTTCATGGGGGTTTTACGCTGCCCGCCAATCACGGGACAGCAACAAGGCCAGCGCCGGTAAGCCGACGAGCACAATCAATAAGGCGGACGGAGCCGCCAGTTGGTAATATTCTTCGCTGGCTTCCAGCCAGACGCGAATCGCCAAGGTGTCGAATCCCACCGGTCGCAATAGTAACGTCGCAGGAAGCTCCTTCATCGTCTGCAAAAAGATCAAGACCCACGCCACGATGACCCCGTTGCGGATAAGCGGCAACGTCACGCGACGCCAGGTCTCTCGAACGGTAAGACCCAGTGTGCGGGCGACTTCCTCCAGGTTGGGCGTAATTTGCTGAATCGACGGTTCGAGTGACTGGAGACCGGCTGGGAGAAAATGTAGAACATAGGCGACGATCAATACGATCACCGTACCATACAAGAACGGCAGGACCTTTAGAAAGAGGACCAGCACCGCGAGCGCAGCGACCGGTCCCGGCAATACGTAGCCGGCATAGGCGGCTTGCAAACAACCGGTATTGAACCAGGTCGGTTTTCGACCGGCGAGGTAGGCGAGGGGCAGTCCAACGAACACACCGGCCGTGGCGGCCAGGGTCGACAGCAAGGCACTATTCCAGACGAAGCCGAAGAAGCGGGCGTCAAGAATCGCCTGGACCTCCGGGGACAGGCACCATGTCATCAGTAGATAGGCAGGGATTCCGAAGGCCAAGCCGATCACGGTGGCCAAGCATGCCGTCAGAGCGACAGTGTGCAACCACCCGCACCGGATTCGTTGCGGCGCCCGAAAGCGTCCGGAGGTCTGATAAAACCGGCTTTTTCGCCGAAACCATCGTTCGGTCAATAAGAACAGGAGCGCCAGGATGACCAGCAAGATGCTCAGGATGCTCGCGGCTTGATTATCGGACCGTCCGGTCATTTGCTGAAACACGGCATAGGTGAGTGTTTGGTAGCGCAGCAGGGAGACGGCGCCGAAGTCTGAGACGACATACAGAATGACGAGGGCGAGGCCGGCGACGATGGACGGGCGGAGTAATGGGAGGGTGACGAACAGCATTCTATGAAGCGGTGACGCGCCACAGGTACGGGCCACTTCTTCAAAGGACACGTTAAAACTCAGGAGCGCGCTGCGTGTGAGCAAGTAGACGAAGGGAAACGTGTCGAGCGCCATCACGACGGTGACGCCCCAGAAACTTTGGGGTGAGATGATTCGGGCTTGAGGGCCTGCGATCATCTGCCAGAGCTGTTCTACGGGACCGCCGAATCCCAAGAGATAGTTGTATACATAGGCCAAGACGTACGTCGGCATAGCCAGCGGCAACACGAGACCAACTTCCCACAGGCGGCGGCCGGGGAACTCGAAGCGCGTCACCATCCAGGCGGTCGAGACGCCAAGCACGAGTGTGAGCAAGGCCACGGTACCGGCCAAGGAAACCGTATTCACCAGCAGTTCAGGGATACGAGTGGTCCAGAGGCGATGCCAAATCGAAGGATCGGCCGACAAGGCAAGAGAGGTGACATAGCCCAACGGCAGAAGGACCAGTGTCGCGCCGGCGAGGGCCGCGAGTTGGAGAGGAGAGACCGATGATCGGTGTAGGCCAATCACTGGATGCTCGCAGAGTTACCGCATCCCTACTTGTTCGATGAGCAGCAGGGTAGGCTCTCGGAGTTCTGCGAGCTTCGCCAACGGGACGAGGGCCGCTCGGAAGCTTTTCCGTTCGGTCAGGGCGGGATCCGCCTTGACCTCAGGATGGAGCGGGTACTCCTTGTCGAGGTCGGCGAACATCTTCTGGCCGGCTTGTGCCACGAGAAATTCCACGAGCAATTTGGCGTTTTCCACGCGGGGAGTGTGCTTCAGAACGCCGATGCCGGCCACGTTCATGATGGCGCCCATGCCTCCTTCCTGTTGATCGGGCATCAACACCGCCAGCGGAGCAGTGGGTTGTGTCGCGAGATGCCGGTACACGTAGTAATGATTCACGATGCCCATGGCGACCTGACCCTTGGCGACGGCGTCGACGATCTGCGAACTCTTCTGATAAACCTGGGTGCCGGCATTATCTCGAAGGCCTTCAAGAAACTTCCTGGTGTGATCGTCGCCGACGCTCGCGCGAATGACCGACACACCTGCTTGCAAATATTCGCTGCCGGCGTTGGGAATGGCGATCTTGTTCTTCCATTTCGGATCGGCCAAGTCCAGCAACGACGTGATCTGATCGGGTTTCACCATCGTCGTGTTATACACGACGATCCAAAACCGGCCGGACAAGCCGATCCAGCTGTTGTCCGATGCGCGAAACTGGGGAGGGATGGCCCGTTCGACTTCCCGCATGTTCAGCGGACGAAAGAGTCCGGCAGCGCGGGCCATTTCCAAACTGCCGGCATCGTTGGTAATGAAGACATCGGCGGGGCTGCGTTGTCCTTCTGCCTTCATTCGATTCACCAACTCCGTGGTGCCGGAGGAGAGCAACTCTATTTGAATACCGGTCTTTGCCGTGAAGGCATCCAAGACAGGTTTGATCAATCGTTCCGCCCGTCCGGAATAGACGGTCAACTTGTCGGCAGCCGATGCGATGGACGGCATGATCAGCCCAAAGACTGTGAGGAAGGCGGCAACTGAAACACCGAGGAGCTTGAGTTGAGAGACAATAGCCGTGACGCGAGGTGAACGTCGGCAAAATAAGTGCATGACCAACCCTTCTGTCCAGGTGGAGGGGAGTTGAAACCGGCAAGCCGCCTAAAAAAAAACGAATACCAGAAACAGCGGTAAGGGTCAATGACGGCAGCGAGAGCAGAGTCCGTAGAGCTCGAGGCGGTGAGTTTGGATGGTAAAACCGTTCCGCGATGCCACTTCTTCCTGAAGACGCTCAATATCGCAATTCTCGAATTCCACTATTTTCCCACAGCCCGTGCAAATCAGATGATCATGATGGCCCTTATGCGACACATTGTCGTACTGGGTTTGCGTACCGAAGTGCCTGGCCTGGGCCAGACCCGCGTCGCAGAAGAGATTGAGCGTGCGGTAAATGGTCGCGAGGCCCAGGTGCGGATCTTTGCGCGCCAACTGGTGGTACATCGCTTCGGCTGTGATGTGTTCCTGCTTCAGAAAGGCATCGAGGATCAATTCACGCTGCCGCGTGAATTTGAGCTGGTTCTTTCCAAGATGCTCCTTCAGGACACCCATTTCTTTGACATGTTTCAACATCATGATCAGATCGAGCCTCCTGGATGGGGAATTAAAGACGAAACTGAGCGGCCGGTCAAGAGTGTCTCCATCGTAATGGATCGCCATCCCCAATTCCCTTTGACGGCTGCTTCCCCGGCTGTCTATAGTGAAGCTCTTACGTCCATCGCGAGGAGACCTTGAGAACACCCAACCAGATCACAGTTGATCGTGCGCTTCTCCTGTATATCCTGCAGCTTGCAGAGCCCTACGACGGGATGAGCGATGTGAAGTTGCAGCAGCTGTGTTTTCTGTGCGAACTCCAAACTTTTGCCAAAGGCCTGAAGGCGTTCCATTTCGAATTCTTTCGCTTCGCGTATGGAGCCTTCAGCAAAGATCTCGATAACGACCTGACCTCCCTCCGTCGGAAAGGGCGGATCGAGAATTTCGCGGTATCGGATCAAGTGAAGGAGGAGGCGATACCGTTGCTCCTGAACGCGATCGAAGGGGTGGAGGCCAATGAGAAGGCCAAGGACATTGTCGATGCCGTCGTCGCCGCCTATGGACATCAAGACAGCGGTGCCATCACGAGTTCCGTCGAATCGGTTCAGCTGAGCACGCCCCAGGACCCTGATCTCAAGATTCCCATTCGGGATATTGTATTCCACACCACGCTCCTTGTGCCGCATCGGATCGAGGTGCAGGCTGAAGTTGCATTGTCTCCCACCATTCTGGCAAAGCTCAACGCCGCTATGGGGTACGACAGCCGGCCCGCAATGGACGCTCACAGCTGGTAGAGTTCGCCGTATTTCTTTTCCACGTAGTTGAGAAAGGGATCGGGACTGACGGCTGAACCGGTCACACGTTGCGCGAGGTGGGCCGGCGTGAACATGCGGCCCCAGCGGTGAATTTTCTGTTCCAGCCACCGGCGCAAGACTAGTAACTGGCCGGCTGCAATCTCATCCTCCAACTGTGGAATCTCCAGCTTGGCCTGTTCGAAGAATTGCACGGAATAGAGGTTGCCTAAGGTGTACGTGGGGAAATACCCGAAGGCGCCGAATGACCAGTGCACGTCCTGCAGCACCCCTTCCGCGTCGGAAGTCGGGACGATGCCCAAGTAGTCTTTCATCTTCTGATTCCAGATCGCCGGCAAGTCATCGGGCTGCGTCTTGTTTTCCACGAGCGCTTGCTCGATCTCGAACCGCAGCATGATATGGAGATTGTAGGTCAGCTCGTCGGCTTCCACGCGGATCAACGACAGCTTCACACGATTGATCGCGGCATAGAATTGCTCGATATCCACGGCGCGCAGTTGGTGGTGAAACGTCTGCTGCAAAATCGGGTAGAAAAAGCGCCAAAAAGACCGCGAACGTCCGACGCAATTTTCCCAGAGACGAGACTGGCTTTCATGGATGCCGAGGGAGACCGAATCGCCCAACGGCGTGCCGAAATACCGTTGATCCAGCCCTTGGTCATACAGTCCGTGCCCTCCTTCATGAATACAACTGAAGAGGCAGGATTGTAATTCCTGTTCATGAACACGGGTGGTCACGCGCACGTCGGTCGGATGAAACGATGTGGTGAAAGGATGGGCTGAGAGATCCAGTCGTCCGCGCTCGAAGTCATACCCCATTGCGATCAAGACCAATCGGCCGAACTCCAGTTGTCGAGTCTGGTCATAGGAATGGCGCAATATTCCGTCATCGATGTGAACGCGGCTCTCAGTGATTCGTTTCAGCAGGGGCACGAGGCGCGCTTTGAGCGCGGCAAACACCGGCTGGAGGCCGGCTATGGTTGCGCCCGGTTCATAGACATCCAACAGGGCGTTGTAGGGCGAATCCTGATATCCGAGATGCTCGGCTTCTTCCCGCTTGAGCTGCAACACCGTCCGGAGGTTCGGCAGAAACATCGCGAATGTATTTTGTTCTTTCGCCTCGGCCCACACCTGCTGAGCCAGCGAACATTCGCGGCTCAACTTCACGACGAAATCCGAGGGCAGTTTCTTCGCGCGGCTGAAGTCCCGCCACACTTCGCGCAAGAGCGAGCGTGACGGTTCATCCCAGGCATCTCCCGCTTGGTCAATCGCCTGACCGGTCGCCGGATCGACCCATTGTGACAAGAGCGCCTGCACGTCCGACGAGGCCAATTTCTGATGAGCCAGGCCCTGAAGCACGGCGATCTGCTCGGCCCTCGCTTCCCCCCCGCCGACCGGCATGTAGGTTTCCTGATCCCACGACAAGACCGAGGCGGCACTATTGATGCGTTGAATTTCCAGCAACCTGGTCGTAAGAGGTTCCAACGTCGCGAGCGTCTTCAATCAGGTCTCCTTTCCACTATGTTAAGATCCGCTCATGATTCTGCAGCCGAGCGCAGTGTACGCAACCACATCGGTCTTTTCAAATTGCTGAAGGGAATACAGATGAAACAGCTGATTCCGTCCGAGATCGAAGCATACGCCGAAACCCATTCCATACCGGAATCGTCGGTCTGTCGCGCGCTGCGCGAGGAGACCTATCGGACCATGGAGTACTCCCAGATGCTGGTCGGTCCCTTGGAAGGGGCGTTCCTGAAAATGATGACGCAGTTGGTGGGTGCGAAGCGGGTGCTCGAAATCGGGATGTTTACCGGCTACAGTGCCCTCTGCTTCGCGGAAGCCTTGCCCGAAGATGGAACCGTCGTTACCTGCGAGATTGATGAGAAAGCGGCAGCGGTGGCCAGGCGCTATATCGCACAAGCGCCATTTGGGGGCAAGGTCAGTATCCGCATGGGAGCCGCACTCAATGCGATGCGCGTGCTCTCCGGTCCATTCGATCTCATCTTCATCGATGCAGATAAAACCAATTACCTCAATTATTACCGCCGTTCGCTCGATCTGCTCGCTCCCAATGGGGTGATCTTAATCGACAACGTGCTGTGGAGCGGTGAAGTCTTAAAACAACCGCCGTTTGATGAATCCACCGCCGCCATTCAGGAGCTGAACCGGACCGTCTCAACCGATCCTCGCGTCACTGCTGTACTGGTTACGATCCGTGATGGGATTTTGGTGGTGAGAAGAGCGGAGAGTTCCAAATCGCGGTGATTGAGAACGCTCTGCCGATCAACCCCTGGGCAAGATGTTGAAACCTTCTCGACGTCCGGCTTCCCGCAATCGTTGGTCCAGGCACACAAACTCTCTGTGGGCTGGATTGCCTTGACACCATACTATGGCCGCCGCTAACTGCAGGGAATCGGCGGCTCGTAAGGGATGCAGTCGCAAGACACGAGCGGCCTGATCTCGGACAGCTTCACTCGGTTCCACTTCCGTCCAAGCAGTCACCAGTGCTCGCAGGACAGCTTGTGTCTGCCTATCTTCCTCAACATCAAGAACCTCCTCTCGTCTCAGTCTTGCGAAAGCCGAAAGACACTCAATCGGCGAAGCCCACCATGTGACGATGGATTGGTCTGCTTGGAGCAGTTTTCTTAGAGCGGGGCTTTCGCGTTCCTGAAGGCACAGAGGGATCAGCGCGGAGGCGTCCCAAAACTTCATCGCCCTTCAGACCGATCTGCCAGAAGTGCTTTGAGTCCTCGCCCCTCTCGGTCCTTGGGCCGTGGCAATTTCCAAAAGCCAGCCGGCAATTTGCCGGTTCCTAAGCGAACCAGCCCGGCGCGGGCGAGATCGTGCAGGGTGTCACTCTCATGACCATCTTTCGACAAGGGCACGAGCTTCGCGATGGGCTTCCCTCGCTCGACCACCAGTACCTCATCACCGGCTTTGACTTTAGCGAGACAGGCACTCAGCGTAGCTTTCAGTGTGGAAACTGCTGCGCGTTTCATGAATGACTCCTCAGGACTAGTGCATATGACCAATATAGTCCATTGAGTCGATTCCGTGCAAGGAAAGGGACTGTTGGGCTAACCATGTAGGCCGCAGTGTCCAGGCTATTCTCAAGAAGAGCGAGTAGAGAACACGATGACAGACCTAATCTTAGCTCAGCATCTACAGGAACACCAAAGGCCTGATTGAATGCCTCATGCCTTCAGAAACAAACAAGCCCTAGTTCCGTAATCCATCTTACTTATGGTATCTGTACCGATACGTGCCGTATCTCGTTTGCCACCTCGTTGTGGCAGTGGCCTTTCTCTCGCCGTGAACGACTCGATGGAGGAGCCTGTGAATAATCTAAATAAGCCGACTGACCATGAGCACATGCGGGCCGAGATGGACAAGCTCATCGCATCCCTGGATTTGCCGGAACTGAACAAGGAGTTTATGCGGGCGCGGTGGTTGGAGCTGGTCATTTGGATGGATGGGAAGGCGCAGGAGTCCGTGTGGTGGTATCGTAGGCTACGTCTGGCGACGATCGTCGGCGGCGTGATCGTGCCGGCGCTGGTCAGCTTGAATGTCGGCGATGATGTCGCACCTCTGGTCAAAACGCTCACGTTCATCGTCAGCCTTGCGGTGGCGTTGAGCGCTGCTGTGGAGGAGTTCTTTCGCCATGGTGATCGATGGCGCCACTACCGGCGCATGACCGAGTCGCTCAAGAGCGAAGGCTGGCAATTTCTACAGCTGAGCGGAAGCTATGCCAACCAAACCCATATTCAGGCATACCCGGTCTTTGCGGCGCGGGTTGAAGAGCTGAGCCGAGAAGAGGTCGAGTCCTACATCACGCAGGTGTTCAAGGAAAAAAAAGAGGCAGATGACAAGACACCCTCTGTGTCGTGAGGTTAGTACCTATTCAATCACAGAAAGGAGAGGGTATGGCCAAACGAGCAGTGCTCATAGGGATCAACAAGTATCAGGTGCCCGGATCGGATCTGAATGGGTGCGTGAATGACGTAAAGAATCTGAGCGGAGCGCTGAAAACCTACTACGGGTTTGCGGACAAGGACATCACGACCCTCACGGATACTCAGGCCACGAAGAAAGCGATGGAACGAGCCATCAAAAAACTGGTGGCGAGCGGGAAGAAAGGCGATGTGCTGCTGCTCCATTATTCGGGGCATGGGTCAAACGTGCCAGATGACAATGGCGACGAAGCCGATCATCGCGACGAGATCTTGTGTCCGACTGATTTGGACTGGAAGGATCCATTTCGAGACGACTGGCTCCGGAAGACCTTCAACAAACTGCGATCAGGGGTGAGTCTCACGGTGATTATGGACTGCTGTCACTCAGGAACAAACACCCGCGCCATCATTCCGCCGGATGCCCCCATACGAGAACGGTTCCTCCCTTGCCCGTTGGATCTGATGGCTGTCGAGTCCGGCAGGAAGCTGCGAGGAACGCTTCGCGGTCAGCTGGGAAAAGCTCCCCGAGGACGGAAGAGAAAGAGCGATATCGTCCAGGCCGACATTCAAGAGCTGCTGATCACCGGCTGTCGGGATACTCAAACATCCGCCGATGCCGATATCGGAGGGACCTATAACGGGGCCTTGACCTATTACCTCGTCGAGTCGATCAAAGAAGCGGAGGGCAAACTGACCTATCGAGAGCTGCATCAGCGGACCGTCGCGAAACTGAAACAGGAGGATTTCGATCAGGTGCCCCAGCTGGAAGGGCAGCGCACGTCGTTCGATCGCTCTTTTCTGAGTTAGAAGGATGAGAAGTAACGGCAGCCACCAGGCCGCCGCGGTCTTCAAGCGGGTACGTGAAGAAGAGTTACAGTTGATCGCGGGAAAGCTTATATGTGTATGTGCGTAGATTGCTCGACAGGGTTCTCTGAAGGAGTCGCCGATGAGTAGAAAACAGAGAGGGACCAAACCTCGCGATACGGATCGTGTGATCCGTGCCATGGGCTGGGACGAGTTCGAGGCTCAGCTATCCCATTCTACACGCAGGGGAAAATCACGAGCCGCCTCCGACCAGACCTTGAGAGACCACTTTGGACCTGAGAAGCTTGAGAGGCTCCAACGTTTGGCGCAGCGGGTTCGCTCAGCCCGTCAAAAGCGTGAGCCGTTGCGGGGCAATATTATCTTTATCCCCGGCATCATGGGTTCCGAATTGACGGTGACTGAGGATGGCGATGACGACGTGGTGTGGATCAGTTTCCTCAAACTGATCTGGGGAGGCATCAACAAACTTCGGCTTGCCAAAGATGGAGCGCAGGAAGCAGATTCAACACTACGAGTACAACCAAGCGGACTCGACAAGGATAGCTACGCCGAAGCGATTCTGTGGTTGAAGGCCTACTGGAATGTCGAACCGTTCGCCTACGACTGGCGGAAAGATCTGGATCGGGCGGCGGAAGGCTTGAAAGACCTTGTGCAAACCAAGTTCAAGGATCAGCCGGTTCACCTGGTCGCCCATTCGATGGGAGGCCTCGTGTCTCGTAATTTTATTCGGCTGTATCCGAAAGTGTGGAAGGCCATGTCTGAGCCGAAGAAGGCGCAGGGTGGGCGGCTCATCATGCTCGGCACACCAAACTACGGTTCCTATGCCATTGCGCAGGCGATGGTGGCCAAGGACAAACTCGTGAAGTGGTTGGCGGCGGCAGACCTGCGACATGACTTGGATGAGGTGCTCGATGTCCTGAATGGATTCGTGGGGAGTTACCAACTGCTTCCTTCTCCCGCGAAGCTCCCAGCCTCGGAACAAGGTCTCTATAACGCCGGCACCTGGGGCCGTTATCCCATCGTCGCCTCGCATCTCGCTCGTGCGCGGAAGTTCCACACAGATCTCGATGTACCGGCTACGACCGATCCGGAGCGGATGACCTATATCGCCGGTTGTAATCAGGAAACCTTGACCAGTGTGAGGATCGATGGTCCCGGCATGTTTGAATTCGACGTAACCTTGAAAGGCGATGGACGGGTGACGCATGCGCTCGGGTTATTGCCCAATGTGCCGACGTACTATGTCGACGAGATCCATGGTGATCTCCAGAAGAATGAGCAGGTTCTAGAAGCCATCGACGAGATCTTGCGAATCGGCAAGACGGTGGCGCTGGCGACGGAACCGGTGGCTGCCCGTGCAGTGCGGTCGGTGGTATCGGCGCGTGTCCTCGCCGTTCAAGAGCGCGAGGATGCCGAACAGATCCGCCGGATCGCGGAAGGGACGGAAGCCGACCGAAGCACTCCCGCCGAGCGCCGTCTGGCCGAAGACTTACTCAGACAAGCCATCATGACGCAGGCCCCCCCTGCATCCAGAGCGGTGACCGATTCGGCGCAGGCGGATGGTGAGCGGGTGAAACGAAGGCCGGCACAAACTCCCATCTCGCTGAATCTTGAAGTGGTCCATGGTGACATTCGCGATATCAAGACGTCGGCAGTGGTTGTGGGACACTACAGAGGTGTGCCACCGATACGAGCTGTTGGGGTGCTGGACCAGGCGCTGGAGTTCTGGATTTCGAAAGCGGTCAAGCACGGCATGGTTGGAGGTGGGCTTGGCGAAGTGTTTCTCATTCCCAATGTGCAAAAGTCCATTGCCGCAAGCGCAGTGATCCTTGCAGGCATGGGCGACTACGGGCGCTTCAATCGAGAAGATCTGGATCTCCTGTTTGCCAATGTCACCTACGGAGTCACCGCGCTCGGGTGGCGTGAATTCGCCACGGTCGTTGTCGGCTCTGGAGAGGGGAATCTCTCATTGGAGCAAGCGATCGAGGGCATGCTGATGGGAGTGGAATCAGCACTCAGACGGCTCGGAGGGCAAGGACGTCTCGATATCCTGCGCGTTGTGGAGTA
Source organism: Nitrospira sp. (assembly GCA_018242685.1). GTDB lineage: Bacteria > Nitrospirota > Nitrospiria > Nitrospirales > Nitrospiraceae > Nitrospira_D. The sequence goes on from JAFEBM010000023.1 coordinate 28,605, forward strand.
TGACAAGGACCGCTTCAAGGCTATTCTGAAGATCGTGGAGAAAATCAAGAACAGCGATGGGCCGCTGACATTACGGCTCACGACGAAGGAACTCCCGAAGCGAACCCATCGCAAGCAACTACCAAAGCCGGAGCACCTGGACCAGATGAAGGGGAGCCGCATTACAATTGAACGGGATCGTGATGCCTTCCGGTTCTCCGCCATCAGAGAGCAGGCGGTGATTCCAGTTCGAGAGATCACGATTCAATCCTCCTATGCGGAGGGAGCCTCCGAACTGTTGAAGGAATCGCGAAATGTGGAGGATCAGCAGAAATACGGGAAGCTGTTACACAGCTATCTCATGCCGAAGGACTTTCAAGACATGGTCGATGTCACACCGCTCACGCTCATGGTCGACCGTTCGACAGCGGCATTCCCATGGGAAATGGCGGCGTTCGAGCAGCATGGAAAAGTCATTTTCTACGGACCGGGGAGGCAATTGACGCGACAATTCCGAACCACCTTGTCTGGTTCGCCGGGGCTTATTGCGTCGATGACTGCCGATCGCCTGCGAGTGCTGATCATCGCCGATCCGGCTCCGGAGGCTGAACTCCAATTGCCGGGAGCCCGAGCGGAGGGGCGTGCGGTTGTATACATCATGCAGAACATGAGGGAAGAGCAGGGACTGAATATCACGATCGAGCAACGTATCGGAGCGAATGAATGCGATCCGGTCGAACTGCTTGCGCTGATCCTGAGCGAAGAGTTCGACTTGATTCACTACTCCGGGCATGGTGACTTTGATGAGAACAGTCCCGCCAAGGGTGGCTGGATTTTCGGCAAGCAGAACATCCTCTCGGCCCGAGACATCTTCCGTGCGCGACGGGTGCCTCGCCTCATCTTCGCCAACGCCTGCTTCTCCGGCGTCGTTCGATCGGGGAAGCCTTTTACTTTGCAAGAATCGAATCGGAACCTCGCCGGGCTGGCTCAGGCGTTTTTCGAACGAGGCGTTCGAAACTACATCGGAACCGGGTGGCCAGTGGATGATGCCGCGGCCTTGGAGTTCGCGAAAGTCTTTTATGCAGAAGCGCTGTCGGGCAATGAGCTTGGAAGCTCCTTATCGAAGGCGAGAGAGGCGATCCTCACCAGCGGGTCCACGTGGGGGGCCTATCAGCACTATGGTCAAGCCACGGCGAAACTGATCAAGCAGCCTGAGAAGAATTCCACAGACAATCTATAAGTGTCTCGTGCGGGACGATGATCGCCCCGCACGAGCGGTGGATCACTTTGCTGGGTCGTACGCGACGTCCAAGACTTTGACGTCGAAGTAGAGTGTCTTGCCGGCCAGCGGATGGTTGAAATCCAGGACGACCGTATCGTTTTTCACCTCGGAAATACGGGGAAAGACCTTTCGGCCCTCAGCGGTTTTGCCTTCCAACTGGGTCCCGACTTTTTGAGCATCCGCCGGTACCATCTTTTTGTCGATCTCCTGAAATGCTTTCGGATCGATGGTGCCGTAGCCTTCGGTTGGGGCTACCGAGAACTTCTTTTTCTCGCCGACCGCCATCCCCTCGATCTGTTTCTCGACCCCAGGAATGATTTGGTGACTGCCCTGAGTGACTTTCAAAGGTTCCTTACCGACATTGGTATCGACGACGGATTGATCGTCCAGTTTCAGGGTGTACTCCAGGCTCACTTGTTTTCCGTTCGAGACTGTCATTGGTGAGGCTCCTTTCTTCTGGTCTCCGGCACATGCAGCCACGGTCGAGAACAACAGCACTGCGCTCCAAGCGGACAGCACAAAGAATAGGTGTGGACGTCTCATAGGTATCTACCTCCTGCGAGAAATGGTTCGTGTGTAGACTGGAATGGGCCGCGGAGCGTTGCGCGAGGGCGGGCGATCGGTTCCAGACTATATTATTGGGTTATTGTTCACGCTACCATATGAGTACGCGTGATGCTACCCAGCAATTTGCCGACCGTTCAACTTTGATGCAACGAGAGAAATGCGATGTCGCCGCTCATGCGGGGCGGTGATCGCCCCGCATGAGGAGGACAGAATCACCTCGGCGAGGCTTGCGCGACATCCAGGACTTTGACGTCGAAGTAGAGTGTCTTGCCGGCCAACGGATGGTTGAAGTCGAGCACGACGGTCTGGTTCTTCACCTCGGAAATCCGCGGAAAGACCTTTCGGCCATCTGCGGTTTTTCCCTCCAGCTGCATGCCGACCTTTCGGGAATCGGACGGCACCATATCCTTGTCCACTTCTTGAAACGCTTTTGGATCGACGGCGCCATATCCATCGGCTGGGGCGATCGTGAACTGTTTTTGTTCCCCGACCGCCATCCCTGAGAGTCCCTTCTCGACCCCAGGAAGGACTTCGTGACTGCCCTGGGTGACTTTCAACGGCTCCCCGCCGACGTTGGTATCGACGACTGATTGATCGTCCAGTTTCATGGTGTATTCCAAGGTCACTTGTTTCCCATTCGAAACGGTCATCGGTGAGGCTCCTTTCTTCAGATCGCCGGCTGATGCAACAACCGCCGAGAGCAAGAGAATTGCGCACCAACCACAGAGTGCTTGAAATATGTACGAGCGTCTCATAGGTACCTCCTGTGAGAAGTGGTGTGTCTGTAGACTGGAAGGGTCGCGGGATGGATACGCGAGGGCAGCGATCGGTTCCAGACTATGATGCTGGGTTACTCATCACGCTACCAGATGAGTGCGTGTGATGCCACCTGGCAATTTCCCGAGCGTTCTACTTTGATACAGCGATGCATTCTGATGAGAGCCGAGCTGTTAGCCGCAGGCCTTTCGTGCCGCCTCCTTCAATTCTTCCGGGTTGACGTCTCGAACGTGCGTGGCGATCGACCACTGGTGCCCAAAGGGATCTTCCAGAACGCCGTAACGATCTCCCCAGAACATGTCGGCGACCGGCATCATGATTTTCGCACCGGCTGCGACAGCTTGGTTGAAGACCTCCTCCACATGCTGGACATAGAGATGGATAGTGACGGGCGATCCTTTGAGCGACTTCGGTCCGAATGAGTTGTGACTGGGAAATTCATCGACGAGCATGATAGGAGAGTCACCGATTCGGATCAGGGCATGGAGGAGTTTGCCCTCCGGTCCTGGTACCTTGCCCAACTCCACGGCATTGAAGGCTTTCTTGTAAAATTCAATCGCATCGGCGGCACCGGCGCACACCAAGTGCGGAGTCACGGTATGCATCCCATCTGGAATCGGCTTGACTGGCTTGTTCATCGCTTTCTCCTTTCGGTTGAACGTTTGGGTGACTTGTTCCTTGTTTTTATATTGCGGTAACTATCCTCCCGCCATGGCCCCCACGATGAGGAACGGCTCGCTTCCCGTGACAACGGCGTCGGGCAGGGGAGTATCCGGTGACTCATGTGAGAGGTCTTGCTCGCAGGCGAAGAATCTCACGAACGGCCGCCGTTTGAGCGTGACGTGATCACGGACCGTCCCCCGTAACATCGGATAGCTGGCTTCAAGCGTATCGAGGACCGCCCGTTGCGTCACCGGACCGTTGACCTCAAGGGTCACTTCTCCGCTGACGCGCGCCAGGGTCCGCAGATGTTGCGGCAAGATGACACGTACCATTCTTTCGATCCCCTCAGCCTCGACCTTCGCGTTACAGTGTTTGCACTTCAACCGACAACACCGCCGGCAGATCCCTTACAATCGGCGCCCAACTGTCCCCACCGTTGGCTGATCCATAGACCTGTCCTCCGGTCGTTCCGAAATAGATGCCGCAGGGGTCGAGCTGATCGACGGTCATCGCGTCCCGCAGAATATTGACATAACAATTCTCTTGCGGCAGACCCTTCGTCAGCGCCTCCCACTCGTTGCCTCCGGTACGGCTACGGTACACGCGCAGTTTTCCGTCGGGCGGATAATGTTCCGAGTCGCTCTTGATCGGCACGACATAGATCGTGTTGGGCTCATGGGCATGCACGTCGATCGGAAAGCCGAAATCGGTCGGCAAATCGCCGCTGATTTCATGCCACGACTCGCCGGCATCGTCGCTCCGCAGCACATCCCAGTGCTTTTGCATGAACAGCACGTTCGGCCGCGACGGGTGCATTGCAATGCGGTGCACGCAGTGCCCGACATCGGCATCCGAGTCCGGCAGCTCATATTGTGATTTCAAGCCGCGGTTGATCGCCCGCCATGTCGTGCCACCGTCATCGGTCCGGAACGCACCGGCCGCTGAGACGGCGGTATAGATGCGCTGAGGATTCGTCCGATCCAGCATGACCGTATGCAAGCACATCCCTCCGGCGCCCGGCTGCCACAGATTTCCCTTCACGTCGCGTAGCCCGGCAAGTTCCTGCCACGTCCGCCCGCCGTCGATCGAGCGGAATAAGGCTGCGTCCTCCACTCCGGCATAGACTGTATCGGGATCAGTCAAGGACGGTTCAAGGTGCCATACCCGTTTGAATTCCCACGGACGCTGCGAGCCGTCGTAATGCTGGTGCGTCGTGAGCGGTTTTCCCGTTTCAGCAGAAGTATTGTACAGAAACATGTTGCTCTCGCCTTTCGGCATGCCGTCGGACCCCATGAGATCCTCGGGTTTGGTTCCGGGGGCATTCCAGGTTTTCCCGCCGTCATCAGAACGTTGAATGACTTGCCCGAACCAGCTACTGGTTTGCGAGGCATACAGTCGATTCGGATCCACGGGTGAGCCCTTGAGATGGTACAGCTCCCATCCTCCGAAGTGCGGTCCTTGTACATCCCATCGTTTGCGGGCGCCGTCCGATGTCAGAATGAATGCGCCCTTTTTGGTTCCGATCAGTAATCGTACGCTGCTCATTGTATGATCCCTTTCTTGTGATGGCCGGCTTTCGGCGGTCAGCTGTCGGCCGCTTCATGAGCTAGTCGTCCAGCTTCAAGAAAATCGACAGAAGTTGGAAAGGTGCTACGGCATTTATGGCAGGAGCAAAAGAGACACCGCCGTCAAATGCCGAAGGTCACCGGCGGAGTTGGCGCCGCGAAGCGACGGCACGTTCGTCCGGTGGAGCGTCTTGTTGCGCGCGTTCACGCTCCAACGCTTCGATTTGCTGCAACACCGCCAGAAACTTCGTCCCAAGTTCTGTGAACCCATACTCGACATGTAGTGGAACCTTCGGGAACTCGGTTTTTTTGAGAACGCCGTGCGAGACCAGCTTTCGCAGGCGCTCGTTGAGCACCTTGGTAGAAAGGCCGGGAATGGCCCGTTTTATCTGCCCAGGGCGAACAGTGCCGGCATGGATAGCACGCAAAACGCTCCAGGACCACTTGCACCCCAACACGTCCTCCAGCAGTGCAGTGATGCGCGTGGGCTGGCCGGCGCGCGCAGCCTGCACAGAAACCGTTTTATGAGTGGGAACCATTTTGTGCCTTCTTTACAAAAAGCTGCCGATGTGAAGAATAGTGCATGTAAGGTTCTGTCACAACCACATTTGCAAGGAGAGGCACCATGACGAAGAAGGCAGTGTTTTATCACGCAGGCTGCCCTGTGTGCGTCGAAGCGGAGCAGAACGTGGCGCAGGCGCTTGACCCCGCGCGCTACAATCTTGAGATCGTGCATTTGGGACAGCAGAAGGGCCGGGTCAAAGAGGCCGAGACTGCCGGCGTGAAGTCCGTGCCGGCGCTCGTGCTTGATGGGCATCCGTTTCATATCAACTTCGGAGCCGGACTCGATGCGCTGAAGTAGGTTGCAGTCGTGCGGCTCCACTCGCCTGTTCAGGGCCGGTGGGGCCGTTCCTTTTTACCGACATGAAACGATGAGATCAGCCACCTATGCGGAAGATGGCTCCTGCAATTGAACTCCTGTGAGACAGTGCTGAAAACCTGCCTTATTGCTTTCGCGTATAAATAATCTCCAGAAACTTCGTTTCTTTTTGCTTCTCATGGGCGCCGTACATCTCGACAATCTGGTTGTCGTTGTCGACGATCTTCCAAACGGCACGATGCGTCATCTGGCCGCCACCGGGCTTGGGGTGCGAACCTCGCAATGTAATGGTCTTGCCGTCTTGGCTCGCCGTCCCCTCCATGATAAGGACACCGGTCCCCCTCGTATCCATCCAGACCGTGACGTATTTCTTCCGAATGTTGTCATAGGCGTCGATGCTGACGCCGGTGAACGGTTGGCCCATCATCTGGCCGTTGTAGTCTTGGTGGAGAAAGCGCCCGCCCAACAGCATTTTCGATTCTGCCGTGCCGATGGACTCCATTGGCGGTTGACCGGGCTCCCTCCATTCCTTGGTCTGGGTCGTCCAACTGCCGGCCAATGTCGCGAACAACTTGTGCGGCTCGCCGGGCTGGGCCAGTTTCTTCCACACCTCCATCATCTCTTGAGAGTCCATCGTCTTTTCGTACTTCTTCTCTTTCGCGAAAACCGGTGCGACAGTCAGCATGATACACAGTGTGGTTGTTGCCAAGGGTCTCAACTGCATGGTGGTCTCCTTGTAAGTGATCAAGCCACGACATTCTATTGAATTTCTCGGCTTCCTCGAAGGAAGGGTGATGAGCAGAGCGTTCAAACCAGACCAATTGCTTGCACGGAGCCTCAACGGTCTGGAAGTAGGAAGCGGCAAGGGGGGCAGGTACTTGCTGAACATGGCGTCCGCTGCAAATGGCGTCGAATTCGGTATCGCTCACGGGAAAGGCATAGTGATGTGTCTCAAACGAATCATCTTCATCGAAATCGAATGTCAGCCTATCGCTCACACGTACAGGAGCAAAATGCCCGGACGAACCCTCATATTTGAGCTCCAAGATGTCGGCAAAAAAGCGCGCCGGTTTTTTCTTGTCATGCGCCGGCACGATCGTATGATTCAATTCAATGGTCATGCTTGCCTCTTTCCATGAGATGCGTTCACGCCTGGCTTGCGGACCGGCACCTTCATGCCCTTTCGTCAACTGATCCACCAGCCGATGATATTGCCGGTGACGCTCGTATGAGATCCTCTTAGACGGGCTGGAGGACCGATGCATAGTCGTGGGCAAACTCCCCGAATCGTCGGGGATCGTGTCCAGTCACGCGCTTGATGTCGTCCGTAATACGGCTTGCACCGTTCTCTCGATAAAACCGTTCGAGGTCGATCAGCCAGTCGGCGATCTCTTCGGGTGTTCCCTAAGCAAGCATTCCGGCCTTCATGTCTTCCGGCGAAAGGTTGACATGGTGGATCATTCGTCCGAGCGCTTTCGAAAGCTCGCCGGCTAACTCATCATACGTTATCGCTTGCGGTCCTGTGATCGTATACGCTTTCTTCTCGTGGTTGGTGCCGGTCAGTGCTCGAACGGCCACTGCAGCGATATCCCGCACATCCACATGGCTGATTCGTGCGTCTCCACTGGAGCTGTAGAACATGGATTCGGCTCTGATCGTGCCGCCCATGAATGTGATCGCATTCTGCATGAAGCTGTTCGAGCGGAGAAACGTCCAGGCCATCCTACTGGATTCGATTCCCCTCTCGACGGCCCGATGAAGTCGTGCGAGGGTGTATTTCTCTTCGTCTGCGCACATGACGGACTGTTTGACAATAAGTTGTACACCTGCCTGCTCCGCAGTTTCGACTCCATTGAGTTCGAGCTGCGTTTGGTTCGGCAGGGTCGGCCCAAGCAGAAACAACTTGTCGCATCCCTGAAAGGCTGCACGAAGGGTCTCAGGGTTGCTGTAGTCGATCACGACCGCGTCGATCCCTCGCGTACGTGCAGCTGTTGCTTTCTGGCGAGAAAAGTATGCAGCGCGGAAGGGCGTTTTTGCTACTTTCAGTTGCTTAATGACCTCGCTGCTTACTGTCCCGCTTGCTTCCGTCACACAGATCATGGTCGTTGCCTCCTTGCCTGATGGCTCCTGTCATTCTGTTTCCACCGACTGCTCACGGACTCCGATTGATCCCATCGAACCAGTTGCCGGTATGATATCCGTTCCGAATGACTACACGGTGACCATGACAATCGTGAAGAGCGAGGCAACAACCGATCCCGCGCGCGAAGAAATCGTCATCGACGCCTCTTTTGCACCCTTTTGGTCGTATATCGGCGTAGCGCTCATGCTTTCGCTCCCGTAGCCTTCGCGCCGCTTCCGCACCGCGCTGCCTCGATGGCGGCGACGTCGATCTTCTGCATGGTCATCATCGCATCGAACGCGCGCTTGGCTTCATCGCCGCCGGCCGCCATCGCCTCCATCAGCACGCGCGGCGTGATCTGCCAGGAGACGCCCCACTTGTCCTTGCACCAGCCACACTCACTCTCCTGACCGCCGTTGCCGACAATGGCGTTCCAGTAGCGGTCGGTCTCCGCCTGGTCGTCGGTCGCGATCTGGAATGAGAAGGCTTCATTATGCTTGAAGGCGGGACCGCCATTGAGACCGATACAGGGGATACCGGCGACGGTGAAGTCCACCATTATGACGTCGCCCGCCTTGGTGGAGGGGTTATCGCTCGGAGCGCGGTAGATCGCGCCCACGGCGCTGTCGGGAAAGGTCGCCGCGTAGAAACGCGCGGCAGCCTCCGCGTCCTTGTCGTACCACAGGCAGATCGTGTTCTTGGCCATGACCGTTCCTTTCGAGTTCAGAGAAATGTCGGAGACGTTTTCGCTTCGTCGTGCCCTCTACGTCGACGCAGGTTCCGAGACGTCTTGGCTGCATTCGCTCACTTATGCTGCAACCATGGCCCCCTTCTTTTATCGAAAACCTATTGCTTTCGTGTGTAGACAATCTCCAGGAACTTCGCTTCTTTTTCCTTGCCGTGACTGCCGTACATCTCAAACGTATGGTTGTCGGGGTCGGCGATCTTCCACACGGCGCGATGCGTCATCTTGCCGCCGCCGGGTTCAGGATGCGATCCTCGTAACGTAATGGTTTTCCCGTCCGCGCTGGCCGTGCCTTCCATGAAGAAAATGCCGGTGCCCATGGTATCGATCCAGGCGGTGACATATTTCTTGGTGATATTGTCGTAGCCATCGATCCCGACTCCTGAGAAGGGTTGCCCCATCATCTGGCCGTTGTATTCCTGGTAGAGGAATCGTCCGCCGAGCAGCATCTTCATTTCCGCGCTGCCGGTGGACTCCGACGGGGGCTTGCCCGGCTCCATCCACTCCTTGGTCTGAGTCGTCCAGCTCCCGGCCAACGACGCGAACAACTTGTGCGGTTCGCCGGGCTGGGCCAGTTTCTTCCACACTTCCATCATTTCTTGAGGGTCCATCGCTTTCTCATGCTTCTTCTCTTTCGCGAAAACCGGTGCGACAGTCAGCATGATACACAGTGTGGTTGTTGCTAAGGGTTTCAACTGCATGGTGGCCTCCTGGTTAGGTTATGACGAGTCTATCCTCGATATTACCGATGGCGGGTCTCGTCGCCGGTTTATCGGTATCGTGGACTTCGGGAAAGTACCGTTGATTGCACAGCCACCGCTCGTTTGGCTCTGGTATTTGAGCGAGGCATCTCTATTTCTTTTTGGCCGTCTCTGCTCGCAATCGTTCTTCTTGCTCTCTCAATTCCGGCGTGAACTCCGCGCCGAAGTCGTCTGCCTCGAACACCTGACGGATTTCGATCTCGGATTCTCCGGGCATGGGGTTGGGGCAGCGCTTGACCCATGCGATCGCTTCTTCCTTCGACTTCACTTGCCAGATCCAGTAGCTGGCGATCAGCTCTTTTGTCTCGGCGAACGGGCCGTCGATCACTGTCCGCATGTTTCCAGAGAACTTCACGCGGGCGCCTTTCGAGCTGGGCTGAAGCCCATCGCCCGCGAGCATCACGCCGGCGTTCACCAGCTCTTCGTTGAACTTGCCCATTTCAGTCAACAGTTGTGTGCTCGGCATGACACCCGCTTCCGACTCTTTTGTCGCTTTCACAATGACCATGAATCGCATCTCAACCTCCTATGGCGTCTCGTTTGTTGGTTTGGCCGATGCTTCCGTTTATCTATAGTCGAACGAGTAGGCCTGAAATCGACATGGTCTCTCAAATCTCCTCCTGGTTCAGAAAACGCCTTATGATTTCCCCACTTGATTCGGACAGCTATGAGAACGTCATGCCGCGCGCCATGGCGCGCGACGAAAAACGGGATGAATATGAGCGCGATACCTGCTTGCTCCATCGGATCAGCCTTAGGGTTGGTGGAATCGAGAGTATCGCTACTGTCACGAAGAGACCGATCTTGGTCCAGAAGAGGGGGTTCGATCGATAAAAGGATAGGCTCTTTGAGCTCCTCGGTTCCCTCAACCTTTCCGTGCTTCGACGACCTTGGTTGCAGGCATCTGCTGAGATGCATCCAAGGGTGACCATCCGCCGCCCAAGGCCTTATACAGCTGAACGACGGAAACGAGATGCAGCCTGTGGGTGCCGGCCAACGCCAGCTCGGCGTCAAAGAGATTGCGTTGCGCGACGAGCACATCGAGATAGTTGGCGAGCCCACCCTTATATCGGAGACTTGCCAGTTGCAGAGCCGACTGGAGGGCTTCCACCTGTTCAGCCTGCGCCGCACGCTGTTCGCGAGCGGTCGAGACGGCCACCAGCGCGTCTTCGACTTCTCGAAAAGCAACCAAGATCGTTTGTTCGTACTGGGCGAGCTGCTCCCGTGTCTGCGCTTCAGCGGCTTTCTGTTGAAACCCCAATGCCACGGCGTTGAACAAGGGACCGGCCACGCTCGGACCGACGACACCGAATGAGGTTTCGTTCGCGATGAGCCGAGAAAAGTGTGGGCTGGCCACCCCCAAAATGCCCGTGATGCTGAGTTTGGGAAAGCGGTCTGCCTTGGCGGCTCCGACTCGTGCCGTCGCCGCCGCCAACGTCTGTTCGGCCTGCACCACATCCGGCCGGCGCTGTAACAATTCGGAAGGCAGACCGGCCGGGACATCCGGAGCCAGTACTTGTTCGGTCAGCGACTGTCCTCTCAAGATGCGACCGGGATTGCGCCCGAGTAACACACTGAGCTGATTTTCTTTTTGCACCATCTGGCGGGTCAATTCTGCGATGCGCGCCGCGGCATTCGCCCGTTCGGAGACGAACTGATCCGCGTCGATTTTTGTAATGACACCGTGTCGCACACGGGCCTGAGCGATTGTGACCGAGTCTTCCCACGACTTCAGCGTTCGCTTCGCCACGTTCAGCTGCTTATCGAACTGCAGCAGATCGAAGTAGGCTTCCGCGACACCGCTCACGAGCTGAAGCACGACCGCCCGCCTGGATTCTTCACGGGCCAAGAGGTCGCCGCGCGCCGCTTCATTCGATCGCCGAATGCGACCCCAGATGTCGAGTTCCCACGCGAGATTGCCTTGGAGATAATAGTTAAATGGGTTCGGAAAGCCGGGGAACAGAAATTCTGCCTTCCGTCCCATGATCGGTGCGCTGCCCGTGATATCGGCTTTCGGGGCAAAATCCATCCTGGCAGTGAAAAGACGGGCCTGAAATTCTTCCACAGAAGCCACGGCCCGCTTCAGGTCTTTGTTTTCCTCAAGCCCAATCCGAATGAGCCGTTGGAGTTCCTCGTCCTTTACCAGCTCCCACCAGGGTAGGTTCGCGAAGGATTCCGCCTCCCGTGCGGCTTCAGCCATCTGGAACTTTTCCGGTATGGATAGCTTCGGGCGGTCATAGTCCGGACCGATCGCACAGGCCGTCAACAAGAGTGACGACGTGAAAAGACCGAGCTGTTGCATCTTCATGTTCTTCGCTTCCTTTGCGTTGACGGATGACGCAATCGTGATCCCGTAATGTGTTCAACGATGGGACTGTTGCAGCATCCCGTCGCAATCAGTTCCGCGCCCTCTCGCCACATCCGGCTCAGGAGAGCTTTGCCGTCCTCGGCAATGAAGGTCACCCCGATCAGATCCACCACGATTCCGGATTGTCCGGCGCCGCACCAGATCTGTTCGAGTTCCTTCACCCAGGCGCCGGCCAGCCGGCCTTCCAAGGTCAATCGCATCGAACCCTGACTGCTATCCGGGGTAATCTTCAACATGATGTCGAATCGCGTTGCTCACCCGCCTTTTGCATAGGCCACGATGACGTCAGCCTTTGGCTCCCGCGAGCAGCAGATCCTCGCCCGCGACATCGCGATCAATCGCCTCATGCGCGAGACTCGGCTGGTGCTGGGCGGCGATCAGCGAGTAGAACACCGGCACGACGAACAGCGTGAAGATCGTGCCGACCGTCATTCCTGAGACCAAGACCGTGCCGATACTGTTGCGGGCCGCGGCTCCCGGCCCGGAGGCCAGCACCAAGGGAAGGTGTCCGAAGACGGTGGCGGCGGAGGTCATCAGCACCGGGCGCAGTCTGGTCAAGGCCGCTTCACGCACCGCTGCGATCCGTGAGAGGCCGCCCGCCTGCAGTTTGTTGGCGAATTCCACGATCAGGATGCCGTTTTTTGCGATCAATCCCACCAGCGTGATCAGGCCGACTTGGGAGTAAATGTTGATGGTCGTGAAATCCAAAAAACTAAAGATCAGCGCGCCGGAGATTGCGAGCGGCACCGAGCCCAACAAGACGATCAGCGGGTCACGGAAGCTCTGGAACTGGGCGGCCAGCACCAAATAGATGAGCACGACGGCGAAGCCCAATGTGACGGTCAGCGCGGCGCTCTCTTGGCGGATCTGTCTCGACTCGCCCGCATAATCGAGCATGACAGGAGGATTGGTCGCCTTCGCCGCAGCCTCTTCCAGCACACGCAGCCCTTGATCTTTCGTGATGCCGGGCTTGACGCCGCCGAAGATGCGCACGGCGTTGCGCTGTTGAAAACGGTTCAAGGTACGTGGCGCGGTGCTCGTTTCGATGTGCGTAAACGTCGACACCGGCACCATCTGCCCGCCCGGCGTCTTGATCTTCAAATCGAGCAGGGGACCGACGGTCGAACGGTCCTTATCTCCGAGCTGCGGGATGACCTTATAGCTTCGATCGAAGTAGTTGAACCGGTTCACGTACGCGCCGCCGAGCATGGTGCCGAGCTCACGGCCGACTCCGGCCAGGTCGAACCCAAGATCGGCAAGACGCTCTCGATCCAGCACCACGCGCGCCTCGGGTAAGTCGATCTTCAAGTCGGTGTCCACATACAAGAACATGCCGCTCTGCCACCCGGCGGTCAGGACGGCTCTCGTCGTCTCGAGCAATCGCTCGATCGGCAGGTCGCTCTGGAGGAGCAGCTCGACGTCATATTGCCCCGGCGTCGGCAGAGGCGGATCCAAACGCGGGAAGACTCGCAGGCCCGGCACTTGAGAGACCCGGCCGAACATCTCGCCGTACATTTGCTCGGTCGAGCGTGTCCGCTCGTGCCAGTCTTTCGCGACCAAGCCGCCGAACCCGCCCCAGGACGTCGTCAGCGACCAGGTGAACTTCGTTTCAGGAAGAGATGTGATGGCGTGGACGACATTCAGATGCTCGCGGTTGCTGGCGGCAACCGTCGAGTCGGGAGCCGCTTCGAAGAACAGGCTGATGTGGCTTTGGTCCTCCACCGGCGCGAGTTCTTGTCGCGAAAACAGGTACAGCGGCCAGATCATGGCCATGATCAGCAATGCCGCCGCCACGATTCCCCAACGCATGGTCAATGCGACGTCGAGCAACCAGGTGTAGACGCGGCGAGCCTCTTCGAACCGTCGGTTGACGAAGGCGGTCAACCGGCCTTCCTTCCCTTGCGGGTGGACGAACCGCGAACTCATGACCGGCGACAGCGTGATGGCGACGACGCCCGATAACACGACCGCCACGGCGAGGGTGATGGCAAACTCCAAGAAGAGCGAGCCGGTCAACCCGCCCTGGAATCCGATCGGCGTGTAGACCGTCGCCAGCGTGATCGTCATGGCGATGATCGGACCGAGCAGCTCGCGTGCGCCGATCAGAGCCGCGTCGATCCGCGACTTGCCGAGGCGCACGTGCCGTTCGACGTTCTCGACGACGACGATCGCGTCGTCCACGACCAACCCGACCGACAGGACGATGGCGAGCAACGTCAGGAGATTGAGGCTGAAGCCGAACGCAACCATGAAGATCGCCGCGCCGATCAGCGACACCGGCATCGCGACGAGGGGGACCAGCGCGGTTCGGACCGAGCCCATAAAGAGAAACACGACGACGGCGACGATCAAGATCGTCTCAGACAAGGTCTTCGTGATTTCCGTCAGCGCATTCCGCATGAACATCGTGCCGTCCCACACCAGCTGCATGTCGATGTCGGGGGGCAGCGTCGGCCGAATGCGCTCCATCTCGTCGACCAACCGGTGCTGGACCTCGATTTCATTCACGCCCGGTACCGGCCAGATCCCGAGGTACACGCCTTCCGTCTCGTTGTACTTGGCGATCATGTCGGCTTCTTCCGCCTCGCGCTCGACCTTCGCAATATCTTTTAGCCGGACGATGGCCCCGCCTCGGTCTGCGACGATCAGCTCCTCGAACTCGGCGGCGGAGCGCAGATCGGTATTCGCGAGCAGGTTGATCTGAGCGAAGTTTCCCTTGGTCCGTCCGACCGCGGCCAGGTAGTTGTTGTTCCGCAGCGCGTTCTGCACGTCGCCGGGCGACAGATTGAAGGATGCGAGGCGGTCGGGATCGATCCAGATGCGCATGGCGATCTGTCGTCCGCCTTCAAAGGTGACTCGCTGGACACCGGCCAGCGTGGCCAGTTGCGGCTGGAGCGTGCGTAGCAGCCAGTCCGTGACGGCCGAGACCGTTCGTTCGCTGGAGGAGAAACTGAGATAGAACGAGGCGTAAGGTCGATCGGCGCGCTGCAGCTCGATTACCGGCGGTTCCGCTGCAGGCGGCAACTCCGCTCTCACTTGCTGGAGCCGCGCCGTGACTTCAGCGAGGGCCGCCGTGCTGCTGTGATTTAACTTTAGGTGCACAGTGACCGTGCTGACACCGGCCCGGCTGGTTGACTCCACATAATCGACACCGGCGATTGCGGAGACAACTCGCTCGATCGGCGTGCTCAAAAACCCGCGAACCGTTTCGGCGCTCGCCCCATAATAGATCGTCGTGATGATCACGGAGGAGCTCTCGATTTGTGGATATTGCTGTACAGGCAAGGACATCAACGCTCGCCAGCCGACGAGGATGATTACGAGGTTGACGACCACGGCAAGGACCGGATGCTTGATAAAGATGTCTGTGAATGAGCGCATGCGAATATCCCTTTTGGTGTCTGTTCGGCTCGTTCAGCGTCTGCTGAGCAATCGGCTCGACCGGCTCTCTTTATCCTGTTCACCGGTGATGGCCACCAGCACGCCGTCGCGTAACTTGAAGGAGCCGGATGCCGCCACTATCTCGTCGGCCGACAACCCTGTGTGGATGACGATCTCGTCGCCGACCATCGCGCCGCTTTCGACTTGCCTGGCGTGCGCGCGGGTTTTGCCGTGATCGTCCGGCTGGATCACGAAGACTTGATCACCTCCCGGCCCCTTGCGCAGGGCGCTGACGGGAACAGCGATGGCTATGCGTGATGGGCCGACCGGAACTTGGACGCGCACAGAAGCCCCGGGCGCCGGTGCTTGGTCTGAACCATCGATCCTCGCCCGCACCATCGCATTGCGGGTCGTCGGGTCGA
This sequence comes from Nitrospira sp., assembly GCA_018242685.1. Lineage (GTDB taxonomy): Bacteria > Nitrospirota > Nitrospiria > Nitrospirales > Nitrospiraceae > Nitrospira_D. The sequence continues at coordinate 44,117 of JAFEBM010000023.1, forward strand.
TGCGCGCATCGAGCGCAACGATTCTCGCTGCGATCGGAGAGGCTTGGCCCGCCACGAACACCGCCACGCTAAGGCCTTCCCGCAGGTCGGCGGCGACTTGCTGCGCGACGGTGAAATCCACGTGGACCGCGTCGCCGACACCTTGCAGCGTCGTCAGTTGCGTGCCTTCGTCGAGGTACTGTCCGGGATGCACGTCCGCGATGCCGACCCTGGCTTGGAACGGCGCACAAATGGTCTTCTTGGCGATGATCGCTCGGGTACGCGCGATCTGCGCCAACGCAATATCGAGGTCCGCGCGCGCCCGATCCACTTCTTCTTGAGTCGTGGCCAGCTCCTGATTCAGATTATGCCGCCGGTTGAGCACCGATTTCGCCAACGCAGCCTGGGCTTCCTGGGCCTTGAGGTCCGCTTCTTCGACGGAGACGTCGAGTGCGACGAGAACGGTCCCCTTGTTGACGATCTGTCCCGGAATCAACGTAACGTGGCGTACGGTTCCGGCAAGCTCATTCTTGAGCGTGATGGACCGGAGCGCCAAGACCGTCCCAATCGACGTGGTGGTCTGTCGATGCTCAATCTCTCTTGCCGAGACGACCGTCACCGATTCCATCGGCTCCGGTTGGCCGGCGGAAGCCTCGGCCTTGGCTTGAATGGATGCATACTTCTGCAACCCCAAACTGGTGCCGATGGCGATGATGAAGACCAGTAACAATAATGAACCGAACCACCCACGACGAGTCATGACTGATACCCTCCTGTCTGTGCTGGTGGAACGCTCTTGATCGCCCTCCACCGGCGTGAACCTGACTGACGGGTTCAGCAATGAGCGTTCCAGACATGCATCGCGAGCAAGTAAAACGTGTAACTCATGAATAGTACGGTGAAATATTTATTGGGTTGGAGAAATCTTGGGACCAAAAGAAAAGCATTGCCGATGTGAGTCTGCCGTCAGTTCGACAGGTGCCGAAATATCGGCGATTGTCACTGAGATAAGGAGCGTCAGACCGAGGCTGGCTGTCCCAACCTGCTTCGTGGAGAAGAACTCCAAAATGCCTGGAAAACAATACCGTCGCAAATTCTACCCGGTTTGGTTCTCCACGTTTATCATTGCTCTTTCGGCCAGTAGTCCCGTTGAAATTCCTTCAAGACCCCGTCAGAGTCGAACGTGAGAATCTTATTCCAGCCTTGAGCGCCGCCGTAGCCCCGGAACTCCCACCGTAAAATTTCTCCACCGTCTCCGGCTTTTGTTCGCTTCGCCGGGCGTCCCCATTCTTGCACATAGTAATCTTTCGTCTTCACGCCGACCTCCTGCCGAGTCTTCTCGTCAAACGCCTGCCATCGTTCTTCCAAAGTTGCGAAACATCCGGAGAGGAGCGGCACAGCAATCAGGACGACATAGAAAAGCAGATTCAATTTCCTCATGGCGTTCCTCCTTTGTATGGGGCGATTCTCATTGTCCTCATACCTTCGTTGGACAAGCTTGGCAGCTTCCGATCGCCGTAAAACCGAAAGCTTGTGACCAGGCGATGAAAGAGAGGTTGGTATGTTTCGTAAAACTCAGGCGTCGACGCGTATTCCAATACATACATGTCCAACTCGTCTTGAACGATGACGAAGTTCTCAATCAGGACCGGGGCGAGAAACTCCGACTCCCACATTGGAACTGCGATCCGGTCACGAATGACGAGGACATGCGCGGGACGCTGATCAACCAGACAGTTCTCATGCAGCAGCATCTCAGTCCGTTGATTCGTTTGCAATCGGTCGATCTCTTGTTCGATCGCAGCCCCCTTTCGCGGATAGCGGTTGACGCTGAGGAGCACGACCGTGTGACGCGATTGATCAACCAATCCCACGAATAACGCCTTGAGCGCAGAATCCGTCGGATCCACGGGGGCGGCCCAGGCAGCCGGACCTTCAAAGCTGAAATCTCCGTCCGAGAACCGGAAGGCGGTAAAACGCAGGTCGTTATGTACCGACGCGGGCTCTGTCGAGGCTGTCCCCAGGACTGCAGCGCAGTGTTCAGGCGCCTTCCAGACGGATCGGGCATCTTCCCGGATGTCCACGAAGCCTTCCCTCAAGCCCTGCGCGTCAAACGCGACCTGGTGTTGTTCGGCTGTCGCGCACTCGACTGAAAGCATTAAGGCCAACGGGATGACGTACAGGAGCAAGTTCTTTAGTCTATTCATATCTCTTTTCCTTTCACACATATACCATTCATTCTGTCGAGCATGATGGGTCACTGTGCCGCTACCCCGGCTAGCGTATGAGTCGGCTGGTGACTGGTCGCAAACGCAGCAATCGTTTTCAAGGCGTTCACGTCTTGTGAGTGATTCAACCGATCGAGAGCGTGCAGTGCGAGCGAGACATGGGTGTCTCGAGTCGCCATGACACGATCCAAAATACGTTCTTCTCCTAGCAACCTCACCATATCGGCTAGTAACCACACCCTATCAGCATGTCCGCTACGCACAATTTTCCGCAGCAGGTGCTGTGCTGCCTCACGGCCGGCGCTCGAACCGTATCGTTCAAGGTAAATCAACGGCAACAGCGAGCGCCCCATGGCGAGAGAGGTTCCAACCGGCTTTCTCAAAACAAGTGCATCGCCGATGAAGTCGAGGAGGTCGTCATGGATCTGAAATGCGATCCCAAGATGGAGACCGTATGTCCGCATCGCCTCGATTTCATGGACATCGCCTCCGCCCACGATGACCGGCAGAGTCGTTGCCGCGGCGAATTGCGAGGCGGTCTTGCCGCGCACGATCGCGAGGTAGTTCTCCTCCGGGTCCGATTGGTCCGATGGCAAAAGTTCGCGGATCTCGCCCAGGCAACAGGCTCGGGCGTAATCATTCAGCTTGTGCAACGCCGCAAGCACGTTGCAGGGTTCAAAGGAGAATTCCAACTCTCGAAGAACGGCAAAGGAGTGTAGGATCAAATAGTCGCCGAGCACGATGGCCGAGCCGATCCCAACCTGCCTGTGCAATGCGGGGAGGCCGCGACGTTCGTCTGCTTCATCTGCGATATCGTCATGAATCAATGAGGCGCCATGGAGCAGTTCAAGAGCGGCGGCGACCATGGTCATGTTCCTGGGTTCGTGGCCGGTGGCCGACGCCGCAACGAAGACGAGCAGCGCTCGAAGCATCTTTCCCTGCTCGAAATACGGAGCCAGCACCGCAGTGGCAGGAGTCTTTTCCAAGTCCAATACGACCTTGTTACGGGAGGCTCGAAGATAGAGTTCATAGCGATCGAGAAGTTCGTCCATGCTTTCCTGGCAAGTCACATTGCTAGTCATGTTCACTTTCCTTTCAGTACTGTAGGTCTTGCTTGATCGTCGGTCGCGACAGGTCATTCGTCCGACCATCATACGGCGTACCATTGCGGGCATCCTCGAATCTGCTTGTTCTTAAACGGAAGTGATGCTCACGAGCCCCGCAGCAGGTGCAACGCCATATTTCGATCGAGAGTGGGCCATTGATTCCAAATAGATATTCGTACGGGTTCAGGACCATGAGTCCTCCGCATTGGATGCACAGCATGTGTCCTCCTTGCATGTTGAAGGTCGTGAGACGGGAGTCGATTCGGCTGCCGATTTCTGTTCGATCGACAGACCTCCTTGGTTGAGAATCAGGTGCGATGTCCATTCACTGTGTGTAACTGCCACATCGTGAAAATATTCCTGTCATGCGGGAGTTTTTGTGCAGAAGCTCAAGCTTGGCCCAGGCTTCGCCTGCGCCGCGTGGCGGTTCTCCAGACACATGAAAACCCTGCCACGCCGGCGAAGAGAACGGGCGAGGTCGTCTTTCCCCGGCATAGCCTCGGCCCAGTTAGAGTGCAATCGTATGGTCGAATCTAAGCTAACGACCGCCGATGACTCCCCCCAATGACCCCCCGATGCCGGGTGCTCCTATGTTGCCGGAAGCCCCTAGACCGCCGGATGTCTCCATCCAACCGAATGGCTCCCTGCTACCGAATGCGCCCATGCGACCGAACGAGTCCAAGCTGCCGGATGAGGTTCTTCCGCTGGGCAATCCAATTGGAACTTCGCTAAAGCGCCAAGCCTGCCCGCCTCTCGCAGTTTCCGGGGGATTCCCATGACTCGTACTTCCAATATTCTTTTGAGTTCCACTCGCTCCAGTGTTTCCACCCGTCGATTTCCAGGCCTGGGATGCGTCGGTGAAGAGCAGCATGCTGCCGGCCATCACCATGTATGCGCAGGTTTGTTGCCGTATTCTCATGGGATCCTCCTTCGAAGTAAGGTTATAGGTAGACTACCGTTTCCCCCTCAGTACTGTAGGTCTTGCTTGATTACCGGCCGTGACAGGTCATGCGTCCGACCATCATATGGCGTACCGCTACGGCATTCTCGAAGTCGCCTGTTCTTCAGCCGCAGCGGATACTTACGAGCCCCGCAGCAGATGCAACGCCATATTTCGATCGAGACTGACTCTCTGACTTCAAACAGTTCTTCCCACTCGTCCAGGACCGTGAGTCCTCCGCATCGGATGCACAGCATGTGTCCTCCTTGTAATGTTGAAGGGTAATGAGACGGTGTTGATTCGACTGTCGATTTCCGTTCGATCGACAGGCCTCCTCGGTTGAGAATCAGGTGCGATGTCCATTCACTGTGTGTAACTGCCGCCTCGTGAAAATATTCCCGCCATGCGGAAGTTTTTGGTGGGAATAAAATCGCCTATCCATCGGTCTCAAGAGAATCAAAGCAATAGGCCTGCGACAGTCATGGCGGCCGAGGGGGACATGTCGCCGGTGAATAGAGGTGCTCTCATCCACACAGGGAGATGACCATGGCATCTGAAGTGATCGCCGATCGAAGGAATGAATGGTTTGTGCCTTCTCGTGGCCCGCTCAACGTTCGGGTGCTGATCGGCCTGCTCTTTCTTCCCTATACGGGGATGGTGCTGGCCTACACGATCATCGGCGCCATGCTGGCTGAGCGTATTTATTGGGATCGGGTGGGGGCGATGGCTGCAATTTATTTCTTGGCCCTCGGTATCGGGGCGCATGCGTTGGATGCCGTCGGCAGCAAGAACGTCAAGCCGTGGGGGACCGTGTTTTCCGACGAGTCACTCTGGGGGTTAGCTCTTTTCTCGATTACGATCGCGTACAGCATCGGGATCTACTATATGGTGTTGTACACACCGCTTCTGACGCTGATCGCCTTGGCTGAAGGGTTCTTTCTGTTCGCCTACAATCTGGAATGGTTCGGCGGCCGATTCCACACCGATGCATGGTTTGCCGTCTCGTGGGGCGGCCTGCCTGTTCTCGCCGGGTACATTCTTCAGATGAATCGGCTTTCCCTGACGGCCCTGATCGTGGCAATCGCGACGGGTTTGTTGAGTCTCGTGGAGATCAAGGCGTCACGGCCATATAAGGCGTTGAGGCGCCATCTTCCGACGACAAAGACGGAAGGTGATGAAGAGCAGAGAGAGATGCTTCAGCGGTACGAGGTGATCCTCAAAAGCCTCAGCGCGGGGGTCCTCCTTCTGGGGATCGGACTGTTGATGTGGCGTATCGCGAGTCCTGTGTGTTCGCCGTCATGATGGCAGATCCGTAGGCGGTCAGATATTCCAGCCGGATGTTCTCGAAGCCCTGTTCCTTAAGCACCTCGGTCAATTCCGGAATCCAGCGCGTGTGCTGGATCAGGCCGGGCAGGCCGTAGTAAATGTCCCGCCACGCGGGACAGAGCCGAGTTCCCACTCGCTGCAACATCCAGAAATACAGGCGCCACATCGGGATCAGGCAGGGTTTGGGCGGATAGGTAAAGTCATGCATGAGCAGAAGGCCGCCTTTCCTCAGCATGGCCTTGGTGACGGGGGTCAGACGTTCTAAGTCGGCATATTTTGCCAGATAAGAAGAAACCACGCAGTCGAAGGGTTCGGCGGATCGATAGTCTTCCGCCCGGCTCAACACGAAGTCCACATTGGCCAAGCCAAGCTTGTGGATTTTGCTTCGAGCGATCTCGAGATATTCCTCCCGTAGTTCAACTCCGATCACCCGGCAATGCGGAAACTGTTCGGCGATCGCCAGCGTAGAAATGCCGGTGCCGCAGGCCAGGTCCAGAATGCGTCGTGGATTCGGAGGCAACAGCTCGATGATCCTCCGCTTCCACCGGCGGTCGATACCGAAGGTTGCGTAATGAACCACCGCATCGTAGGTCCTTCCTGTACCGGAGAAGAACCGATGGACCAATTCCACTCTTGCATCGTGCGTTTGCATGACAAACCCTCCTTTCTATCGCCATTTCCTATTCTGACCTTCTGCTCATGGTTTCTATTCCCGATGTCGCATTGATTTGGTGGCCGCACTGCTGTTAAGTAGGAGCCCTGTCGCCGGGATTGAGCGATATCGCAGCAGTGAATCCGAGATTGCAGTAGAAGCCTTCATGAATAATGCGGGCCTAGAACCACATCACTCAATTGCATCGGGAATAAATCGGCTCAGAAATGGGTCTTATCAGGAACCTGCAACCGGAGCGGTCGTCTGAGCAAGACGAGCCCTCACGATTTGAAAAAGCCATCCTCCCGCATCTCGATGCGGCGTACAATTTGGCGCGCTGGCTGACACGTAACGACCAAGATGCGGAAGACATGGTTCAAGAAGCCTGCTTGCGCGCGTTCAAATCGTTCGACGGCTTCTATGGAGTCCATGCGAAAGCGTGGCTGCTCACGATCGTGCGGAACACCTGTTACACGTGGCTCGGCAAGAACCGAGTTCATGACCTGTCTGCCTCGCTTGATGAAGACGTGCACCAAGCGGAAAGTCAGGTTCCGGACCCGCAGGCGCTGCTGCCCCGATTCGAAGATAATCAGGCGCTCCGGCAAGCCTTGGAAGGATTACCGGCGGAGTTCCGCGAAGTGTTGATCCTGCGAGAACTGGAAGGGCTTTCGTATAAGGAGATCGCCGATGTTACCGGTATTCCACAGGGGACGGTCATGTCTCGTCTGGCCCGCGCTCGAGGTCGGTTGAAACTCTCGCTCGCCGGCCACATGAACAAGGAACATTGACGTGAATTGCCAAGAAGTCCGGATACTCATTGACGGCTATGTGGACGGAGAGTTGGATCCGATCCGCAACCGGGAGGTCGAACAGCACTTCCGAACTTGTCCGGCCTGTTCGACTGTGCTCAACAGTCATCAGGCGTTGCGAGCGGCATTACGAACCGGTTCGCTCTATCGGACGGCGCCCCCGGCGCTACGGAACCGAATTCGATCATCCTTCAAGCCGGCACCCACCCGGAAATCGCTCATGGGCTTACCGCAATGGCGCTGGGTTGCCGTCGCGGCTTCTCTTGCGCTTGTGAGTGTCCTCACCTGGCGCGCGGTGCCTTTCTTGCCGACTGAAACTGCAGATGACCAGTTGATTCAAGAAGTCACCGCCAGCCACGTACGTTCGTTGATGGTCACCCATCTGGTAGATATCTCGTCTTCCGACCGGCATGTAGTCAAGCCTTGGTTCACCGGCAAGCTTGATTTCGCCCCATCCGTCGCTGATCTGACCGAACAAGGGTTTCCTATGGTCGGAGGTAGACTCGATTATGTGAACGGTCGGGCGGTTGCCGGACTGGTGTACAAACGGCGGGAGCATGTCATCAATGTCTTTCTCTGGCCGTCCGCCGCCGCGGTAGAGACAAGGTCGCTGGCTCACCAGGGCTACCATCTGGTTTGTTGGACCCAGTCCGGCATGACCTATTGGGCCATATCCGATTTGAACAGCCGCGAACTACAGGAATTCGTTCAGCTCCTGCAAAGTCCCTCCTCACACTGACAGCCGGTCAGCCCTGTGATCGTCTCGAGGTCAGGCTCCAATAGCATTTCTGAGAAGTCTTGAATCATGGCGCGTTCGCTATCAGCCGCGCCAGTGCGCGGTCGAGTTCCGGCACATCCGGCAGAACGATCTGAAACTCTCCCTCAAGCGTTTCCCGCATTTCGGTCACGCTCGTAATCAGGCGTCGATCTTTACGGCCGGCTCGATGATGCACGGTCAGTTGGTTGTTGAGCAGCCCATAACGTCGATCCGGTGCGGGCCTGGCTGCCAGCAGGCCGGTCACAAACCGGGACTCCGGGTGGGTGGATAAGTACCAATTGGCCATCTCGTAATCGGGCAACAATTGCTCGGCCAAGCTGAACCGGTACAACGAGACCCAGTTGTCGCCGATTTGGACTTGCTCGATAAATTCCTCAAACTCCTCCTGAGCCTTCACCAGACGGAACGGTTCATGCGGGGTGGCTTGCTCGATATCGATTTCAAGTCGTAATGGGCCCGTCAGCGTCACCCCACCGAATCCAGCGTCCACAACGTAGCGCCCTTCGTTAAGATCGACCAGAAGCAACATATGACTCCGGGGCGGCACGGCTCCTTCCGGCATGTTCCATAACACGCGCGCGGCGAGACCGGTCACGCGGAACCCCAGTGCGTCGAGCGCATGTTTGAGCAGGAGGTTCTGCTCAAAGCAATAACCGCCGCGGCCGTCCCGTACCAACTTCTGCTGAAGCGACTCCAGATCCAGGTGGACCGGCCATCTCATCAAGGAACTCAGGTTTTCAAATGCAATGGTTTCGGTGTGGCGGAGCTGGATGGCCCGCAAGGTATCCAGCGTCGGCTTGCGTGCTCCTTCGTAACCGATGCGCTTGAAATAGGCATTCAAGTCGATTGTCACTGCCTGATTCTGCTGTGGCGTTGGACTATCCATGCATGCTCCCGAGAGCTGGTGCACCCAGCTTTACCGATATACCAACCGGGGTGAAACTATAGACAGCTGTTCGCCCAAATGCCATCGCGCCCAGTCGTCTCACCGCCGTCGTGAGTGGGAGCATACAGCAGGACCCAATCCCAATTTCGCGGAGCACAGCGTTTACCTTGGGAAATAGCCGTTCATCATCGAGCCTCGATACGACAAGAGGTTGTTGAGCCATCACGACTCAAGATGCCTCACTATCGGCTCGTCAGGATCGCGTGTGTCCGTCAGGTTTCGTCTTGATTAGTCCTCCTTCATATTGAGAGCCGGTCATCCCTGTTCTTTCGGCCGATAGTCCCGGTGAAATTCCGTCAAGACCCCGTCAGGGCCGAACGTGAGGTCCTGATTCCAACCCTGGGCGTCGTCGTAATCACGAAATTCCCATGTCGCGATCTCCCCGCCATCGGTGGTCTGCCGTGTCTTCGCCGGTTTTCCCCATTCGCGCACATAGTAATCTTCAGTCTTCACACCGATCTCTTGCCGCATCCGCTCGTCAAATGCCTCCCAACGTTGTTCCGTCTCCCAGCGTTGTTCCATGGTCATGGAGCAGCCGGAAACCAGCGGCACAACAGCGGCCAAGACAACGGAGAACAGCACATTCACAGTCTTCATGGTACACCTCCGTCATTTCATCACGGGCATGTCCAGAAATCCGATGCTGAATTCGTCATGTGATGGACAAGGTGACCGCTGTGTGTCTCACCGATCCGTCTATCCATTCACGCGACCTTGGTTCGATCACCGACCTCGTTTCGATCATGGCCCTCCAATGAAGATCGGCCATGAATAACTGAAGTCATGCTCTGCCGGAGTAGAGGGAAAATAGCTTCCAACTCAGGTTTCTCGAAATAGCTGCTCTTCGATTCAACAGAGGATAATTGATTCATGGCGGCTGGGTCCGCCCGAAGATGTCGCCACTCGATCACCCACCGTGCTGCAAGAAACAGAAAGCCGGTCGTGCCCAGGACGAATGTCCAGAACCCCACATAGAGCGCCCAGAGCAGAGTGGCCACATCCGTCTGCCCGAACACTTGACGCGCGAGCAATTCCAATCCTAAACTGACGAGGAGCAGCCCACCGACGACGCCGGTCGGCCACCCGATATGTTGTATTTTTCGATCTCCTCGAATCTTGGTGTTCATAAGATCACCGTTTTTATGCCAATGTGCCTGACTTCCGGTTTAGGAACCGTCGATTTGATATGCCCATTCGGGTGGCGAAAGATGCTAACCAAGCCCTTCGGCGAAACCTCGCCGCCAGGTCTGATACGTCGGTTCCCATCCCAACTCCTGCTTCGCCTTGGCGTTTGATCCGCCACGTATTTGGGTCATCATCGATACGCCGCCCTCGCCGATGGCCAGCTTGCCGAGCCAAACCGGCACTCGATAGGGCGGCTTCGCACCGACGGCGTCGGCAAGCGCCGGAAGCCACGTTGTGACGGGAGCCGGCTCGTTGTCCACCACATTGTAGATCCCTGGACTACCGCTCGAAACGGCGGCAACCGTCGCGCGCGCTGCGTCGTGAATATGGATGAAGGACCAGATACCGGCCCCGTTGCCGACGATCGGTAGCATTCGCTTGCGGACGAGTTTGATAATCGGTCCATCCTGCGCAATCCCGGTTCCAGGTCCGTAGAAGGGGCCGTAGCGCAAGGCGAGCACCCGGAGGTCCACGGTCTTTCGGACTGTATCTTCCAGGTACCGAATTGCGGCCAAGATCTTGGCGAAGCCGCTGGGCGGGTTCGGATCGAGCGGGGCTTCCTCGGCTTTCACCGGCCCACCCTCACGTGCGAACGGCCATCCGCAGAAGCTCTGCGCAATAAACCGACGTGCTCCCACCAGACGTGCTGCCGCGAGCAGGGTGTCCGTGACCTCGGTGCGGAATCGGTTGGTCAGCACAAACTCATCGTCAAGCCTCTTGAGGTTGCCGGCGTGGGCGAGGGCCGTCAGCTGATGAATGATCACTTCCGGCTCGGCCTTCCTGATGGCCGCCGTTAACGCCTCCTTGTTGAGCGCGTCGGCCACGGCAACCGTTGCACCCGCGGCTAGGAGCGCCTCGGCCTTTCGATCGTCACGAACGAGTGCGACCACCTCATGTCCTTTCTCCATCAGTTGCGGCACAAGGACCTTTCCGATGGCTCCGGTACTGCCCGCGACAAATACCTTCATAACGATGATTCCTCACATACCAACTTTTTACCGATACACCAACCCGGATAACCCCCAGGCAAGTTCCCGGCGAAATGCCGGTACGCAGGCCAGCAGTTTCAGCAAGCTGTTGCGCAGCGGCCGGAACCCGCGGCCGACTGTGGCCAGTCTGGTCAGGCCGGTCGGCCAGGCTCCGACAATGAGAACGTCAACATCTGCGGTCTTCATCGTCCCTCTCCATCAAGACACGGTTGCGATCAAGCCCAAAGCCGAACCCTAGTCGTGAACGAACAGGGCCACCATGCTACAGCTCCCTTACTGTGGTCTTGCCGTCTCATTTATCTGCACGACAGGTTGATTGATCTCGCCGGCATAGACAATCAACTTGAATGGGTTGAATTCCTGGTATTTGTCCATGAGTTTGAGGTAGGCCAGTCGGCGGGACTCGTTCAATCGGGGACTGTCGGGTAACCTTGCATGTCCCCATCGGAGGTAGTTCGCAGCCAGCTCGTGCCTGCCGTCACGGCTCATACGCTCCGCAGCGGCGGCCAGCTGCGAGTCAGAGAGTCCGAAATAGTCCACCAGCGCCGCCCCGTGGTCCGCATCAGTCAGCGCGTCTAGCCCATGTAAGCCGTTTTGCCAGTAGCCGCTGTTCTGCTGGAACAGCCGATTGATCATGTTTTCTCGGATCACAAGATAGGCGAGGTGTACGTCCGATGCGCTGTTCGCAAGCGTGGGTGGGATCAAGTTGGCCTGTTGGATCACGCCACGTTCCGTACCAGCCTTCATGGCACGCAACACTTCATCGCGCAACCACGTCAGTTGAATGCGTAAGTCGTCCAACATGGCCGTGGATGAGAAGAGTCGTGTCAGTGGCACATGCCCGTGTAACAAATGCTCAGGCTTCAGCCGATCGACCTGGTTTATTGCCTCCAAGAGGCCGTCGACGCTTCCCTCTGGGACGAACGGGGCGCCCAGATACGGCATCAGAATGTCACCCACGAACAGTACGCCCTCGTCCGGCATATGCACGAGGAGGGCATCGGAAGTTTCTCCACCGCTGGTCGGTATCAAACGAAAGTGCGTCTCGCCGATTACCACATCACGTGGACCATCGATCAGGACATCGGGTTTGTAGGTGAGCACGTCATCGAGTCGGAATTTCTCGCCGAAGAAACGCCGCAACATCGTAGGATCGCCCAACGCGTCATCCGAGAGTTCCTCTTGATAGTTGCTTCGACCATAGAAGCGCACAGCTGGATTGAGGCTGCGGAAATACCGATGCCCGCCTACGTGGTCCCAGTGTGCGTGCGTGACGAAGACCGTTGTTAGAGGAGGGAGTGATGGAACGTGGTTTCGTAGCGCCTCGTAGGCTGCCTGGGCGGAGTCTGGGCGAGTCCCGGCATCGATCGCGATCAATTCCTGTCGATCCGCCGAGACCACAAAGTAGTATTCCGTGAACTCGAAGCCGGACAAGCAATACACTGTGCCGGGAAGGACTTCTCGTATGGTGCGTGACATGAACGTGTGGCCATTGGACGGATCTTCGGCGAAGGGGGTGGTGAACACCGGCATGTCATTCCCGGTGCCGGCGCCGATCAGGGTTTGGTACCGTTCCGCCCCTGTGGTGTCGCCTCGTTGTCGGTGCAAGGAGGCCAATTGAGCATAGACCTCGCGCAACCAGTTTCGATGCGGGGCGGCGTCCACGTGTTCTACACACCAGAGCAGATCGGCCAGTGCGGTATCGCGCTCACCAAAGAAGCCTGGAATCCTTGCTCTGACCACGCCGGACATCCATCGCGCGATGAACATCTCGTTCTTCGTGAGTCGCTTCGCGTCGTCCAGCAGAGCCAACGTGTCGCGCACCCAGCCGAATCGTTTGAATAGAAAGACCTCGTACGCATGATCGGCGCGAAGGAAGGCGATTGCGACGAGGTATTGAGCCATTTGGTTATCGGTCAGCCTGGAGGTAAAGCGATTCAAGACGTCTTCCAAGTAGACGATGCCTTCGACATGGCGTCCGGTATTGGCGAACTGCTGCATCAACAGGAACAGTAATTGAGGATCGGAGGGTGGCCGCCATTGATTGACCTGTTTCAAGTAGGCCAGTTCGGGCTGGACGGTATCAGCCGGCAGGTGCGATTGGGCGCCCGATGAGGGAGCACGGACGATGGCGATGAAGCTTAACACTAAGGTGCCCAGAAGGACCAATATCACAATAGAGCGGTTCATGGGGCTCTCCTTGTTGTCCGAGACATAGCACCCTCTCAGAACTCGCGATCACATTGGAGAGTGTGCCTATTTTGGTCGAGGATCGAGTGAGTCTCCCTCCCGTTACCACTTCAAGATCGCCCAACTGCGTTGCGACCGTTCTGCGATGTCCTTAAGCCACGGCAATGATCGTTCCAAGGAACATGCTTCAAGGTCGCGTATCTCTAAGTGCGGAACAAATATGTGAGTCGGGATGAATTAGAGGGAAGCAGTCGGAAGGAGCGAGCCGCTTGTGACGAAAGACATCTGTCGATATCTCGGCGTTTGCCGAAAGGTCAGCATCAGCGAGGGCGAGCAATCCCGAGCTTTTGAATTTTGGATTGCGACGTGGTGCGTTCCAAGGGGGGGCAGACCCCGTGGTTCCATGGCGTTTGGTTTCACGCTGATGCTCACTGCGTTGCGGTCCGGTACAGGCCGACGGCATTAGTGTAACCATCGGCTACTTTTTGTTTGACATTAAATTTTGTCCTGGGCATACTGCGCAAACTTCTCAATTCCTGTTTTATGAAACTCTTTTCTGGCGTAGGCAGTTGCGAACCGATGGTTCTTCCGACCACTCAAGATTCTCTCTTCCGTCTTGCCGATCGCTTGCTCCAGTGCTGTCACAGCCGTCCACAAGATGCACTTCTCAATACAATCAGAAGGCGGCTATTGGCAGGGCATGACGTGCTCGGGGACAGCTATAGCCGAATAGTGTCGGCCGAACAGCGGCGTGCTCTGGGGGCGACGTTCACGCCGCCTCAAGTGGTACGGGCGATGGTGGCATGGGCCAAGACGCAAGGGGTAACATTTGAGCGTATTATCGACCCCGGCGCCGGCTCCGGCCGCTTCGTCCTCGCTGCAGCGCAAGCCTTTCCGGATGCTCACATCATTGCTGTTGAAAAAGATCCACATATCGCGAGGCTTCTGCGCGCCAATATCGCCTTCGCCGGGTTCGTTAAGCGCGTTTCGATCATTGTAGACGATTACCGCTCGGTCCATCTGTCTTCCGCCGGCCGGACATTGTTTATCGGTAATCCGCCCTACGTTCGCCACCATGATATCGAACCACGTTGGAAGCGTTGGTATACCGAGACTTTTCGAGCATATGGATTGCCCGGCAGCGCTTTGGCAGGGCTCCATCTCCATTTTCTTCTCAAGACTCGTCAACTCGCGAGTCCCGGCGACTATGGATGCTTCATTACGGCAGCGGAATGGCTCGACGTGAACTATGGCTCCACAGCCCGCGCGATGTTGATGAACGGTATGGGCGGGCGATCACTACACCTTATCGATACGGCATCGCAGGTTTTCCCTGATGCCATGACGAGCGCTGCTATCGTCTGTTTTGAAATCGGTTCCCGTCGTCGCTCATTGACGATACGCCGCGTTCAATCTTCCGCTCAGCTAGGGAATTTGCAGGGTGGCATGAAGGTCACTTTCTCGCGCGCTGAGAGCCAGGACAAATGGTCGCATTTGATTCGACCAAACGGTTGGGAGGAGAAGAGCTTTATTAAGGTTGGAGAGTTGTTCAAGGTGCACCGCGGACAGGTGACTGGTATGAACAAGGTGTGGATCGCTGCTGAACAGGCGGAGGGGCTGCCCACCTGCGTCTTGGTTCCTGCCGTTACGCGTGCAAAAGAACTCATCCAAGCCTCCAACGCTCGTCTCACGGAAGCTCGCCAACTTCGGCGCATCGTGGATCTTCCCAATGACTTCAGCAGGTTTTCGACGCAGGACCGTAAACGTATTGAAACCTTTATGGCATGGGCGCAGTCGCAAGGAGCGAAAGACAGTTATATTGCGGCGCATCGGAGACCGTGGTGGCGGGTCAACCTGAGAGCACCTGCGCCCATCCTCATGACATACATGGCTCGACGCGCTCCGGTGTTTGTTCGGAACGCTTGCGGGGCCAGAATTCTGAATATTGCCCATGGCCTATATCCCCGTATCCCGCTTTCTGAAGCCGATCTGACGCTGATCATCCGTTGGCTGAACGCAAATGTCCGGCTTGGTGGTGGTCGGACCTATGCCGGCGGGTTGACCAAGTTCGAGCCAGGAGAAGTGATGAGGCTCCCTATCCCTCGTCTGGAACAGTTGCGTATGATGGGAATCGCTTGAATGGGTTGGCCGAAGGGCGCCCGTAAGTGGTCTCCGCAAGAAGTTCTGCGAGATGCAAAACAGGCCAAGGAACTGTTCAGGCAGCGCCGCCTGGAGGAACCAAAAGAACGATATCTAGAGGCGTTCCAATCGCTTGAACGAGCCAACAAGAAGGTCGTGGAGTTATTGCCCGACCTATTGACTGACTCTGTCGATCCCCGTCTGGTCTCATCACTGATTCAGGACGGGGATCTCTTCACGGCGCTCAGGTATTTGGGCGCTCCTCCGATATCGACCGACGATCTTGAGACCTTGCTGGGTAACACGCTTGCGCCTACGCTGATCGCTCATGACCCTGAGCGAGCGAGAAACCTAGTCCATATTCTCCGTCGTATCCTTGATCCCAAGCGATTTCCATGGATCTATGAGAATCGCTCCGCCTCCACGAGTGAAAAGAAGGCCGCCGTCTTGGCCTCTTCCGTGGCCGCTTCGGCTCAACGTGTTCAGACATCGAGGCGATCCGACGAACGGGATGCCGTTGAAGGAGCAGTGAGAGCTTTGCTTCTTAAGATGGGATGGACAAAAGAGCCGTCTCCAAGACGAGGCATACAGGTATTGCTGACGGATGCGCCGCAGAATGGCAAGTTTATGGTCGGGTGTACGGTGGGAGAACATAATGCCGATATTGTCGTCAGGGTTACTGATGGACGGGTACTCGCCCTGGAATGTAAAGCGTCGAATTCAGAAATCAATAGCCGCAAACGTATCAATAAGGAGGTAGCTGTTGATGCCGGAAGCTGGATCAGACAATTTGGAGAGCAGAATGTCGTTCCGGCTGCGGTGATCCAAGGAGTGTTCAACCCTGCCTATCTAATCCAGGCACAGAACACTCCTGTGGTATTCTTTTGGGCTCATCGGCTCAATGATCTAAAGCGCTTTTTGCTATGGTCGCGGTGTTAGCAGAGTTCTCAGCTAAGGCATCTGTCGATATCTCGGCGTTTGCCGAAAGGCCAGCATCAGCGAGGGCGGGCAATCCCGAGCTTTTGCATCTTGGATTGGAGGGTAGTCCGTTTCATGCCGAGCTTTGCCGCGGCGCCAGCGGTTCCACCGATGATCCAGCTCGACTCGCGCAGGGTCCTGAGAATATGCTCGCGCTCGGCCTGTTCGAGGGTGATCACCACGGACTGCTCCATGTGGCTCGGCGTCGGCTTCAATTCAGTCAGCGACACGTAGAGATCCGATCCTTGCGTCAGGATGACGGCGCGCTCGACGAAGTTTTCCAGTTCGCGCACGTTGCCGGGCCAGGAATAATTCTGCAACGCCTTCATGGCCTCGGACGGAATCGTCTCGACGCGTTTCTTCATCCGTTGGGCGAATTTCTGCGCGAAGTGCCGAACCAACAATGGAATGTCATCAGGACGTTCCCGAAGCGGCGGGACGGTGACCGGGAAGACTTTGAGCCGGTAGTAGAGATCACTCCGAAACTTCTGCTCTTCCACCATGTGAACGAGGTCGCGATTCGTGGCTGCGACGACCCGCACACTCGTGCGAATGGTACGAGTGCCGCCCAGCCGTTCGAATTCCTGCTCCTGGAGTACCCGGAGGAGCTTGACCTGGAGTTCCAGGGGAATTTCTCCCACTTCGTCGAGGAACAGCGTTCCCCGGTCGGCCAATTCAAACCGGCCGATCTTGGTCGCAATCGCACCGGTAAAGGCTCCCTTTTCGTGACCGAATAATTCGCTTTCGAGCAGGCCGGTCGGGATCGCGGCGCAATTCAGCTTTACGAACGTGCGTTCCCGCCGGGTGCTCAGATTGTGGAGTGCGCGGGCGACGAGCTCTTTCCCGCAGCCTGTTTCACCCAGGATCAAGACCGTAGAGTCCGTGGAGGCGACCGTTTGGACCTGCTTGAGGACCTGCTTGAGGGCGCGGCTCTCGCCGACGATTTCTTCAAAGTTGTAGTCCGTCTGAATTTCTTCTTCAAGGTACAGTTTTTCTTCCGTTAACTTGTCCTTCAACTGGGCGATTTGTTTATAGGCCAAGGCGTTCTCGACCGCGATGGCGACTTGCTGTGCGACCTGGCTGAGCAACTCGACGTCTTCCGATGTAAAACCGTCGTCTCTTCGTCGCCCCACGTTCAATGCGCCGAGCGTGCGTTTGTGCGCAAGGAGCGGCAGGGAGCAGAACGATTTCACTCCGCGATCAAGAAGATCCTGCGCGCAAGGTGAAGAGTTCGCCATCTCTTTCAGATCTTGTTCTCTAAACAGCGCGGCTTTGCCCGTGTTGATGGCGAGGCAGGACGGGGATTCCGTACTCTCCCCAATGGTTCCTTCCTCGACGAAACTCTCATTCCTCTGAAAATCCAACACATGAATACGCCACTCGCCTGTGTGTTCGTCGCAGAGCAGCAGGCTGGACCCGTCGTGCTGAATCACTTTTCTCAAGCACTCACTGACGGCCGTGAACAAGTCGTCGAGGTCCAGATGGGTGATGACGGCATTATTCACTTCAAGCAGCAACCGTTGATGGTCACGCTCACATGTGAGTTGTGATTGAGTGGATTGCGCGCGTTCGTAGTTCAGCGCGTTCTCAACGGCGATGGCCACCTGCTTCGCGACTTGGTGCATGAATTCAATTTCGGACACTTCGTAGGTTCGGCGCTCCAGACTGCCGAATCCCAGGGCGCCGAGGCGTTGATTTGCGGTGGTCAGCGGCACGACGCAGAAAGACTGTATGCCGTTCTCTTGCAGCATCGCGATCAATCGAGGGAAGCGAGGCTCGTGCGCCACGTCGGGCACGGTCAAGGGTTGCTGCGTTTTCCAGACGAGACCGCCGGGGGATTCCTCCATCGGCAATTCAAGCCCCGGCTTGATGGTAGCGGGTATCGACGTGACCAACAATCGGAGGCGCATGACCTCCTTGGCCGGATCATGCAGCACGATGTTGATATAGTCGAACGGCACGATGCGGGGAAGCCGCTGCGCGAGATCGTGCAGCAGCCGGTCCGCATCATGGTGAAACGCGATGGACTCCGTGACCTCGAGCAGAAGACGCAGCCGATCCCGATCGTGGATCAGTTCCTGATGGTGCAGGACGTTATCGACCGCCACCGCGACTTGCTTCCCGACCTGGCGGAGAAATTCCACGTCCGACTCGCTGTACGCCTCTTTCCGCATGCTCGAAAATCCCATGGCTCCCAGTCGTCGTACGGCGGTGGTCAGGGGCACGACACACAGCGAGTTGATGCCGTCCTCCTTCATACGGTGAATGACCTTGGGCCAGCGATGTTCGTCGGCAAGGTTCGGCACGAAGATCGGCTGCTGTGTCAGGAGCACCAAACCGGCGGGAGTCTCATCGAGAGGCTCCTCATGGCCGCCCAAGAGCTCAGCCGGCACGTTCGCTTGAATGGTCTGGAGGCGGATATGGTTGCGCGTCGGGTCGTGCAGTGAGAGAGATGCGAAGTTCACGTGCACCACTCGGGGGAGGCGCTGGACCAAATCGCGAAAGAGTTCGTGCAGGTCGCGGTGCGCAGAGATCGCTTCCGCTACTTCCAGTAGCGCCTGGTATTGCTCCATCAGTGTGTCGCACGGCGATGCAGAAGCCGGATCCATAGTTGTGGGATAGTATGACGCATTAGATTGTCGCGGCTCAATAGGAGGCATTAGGGGCATTCTTCTTCGCCCGGCAGGCCGGTGATCTCCCTGATCGGCCTGACTTCGACTGTCCCGATACGAGCGCCCGGCACCAGCTTGGCGATACGAACGGCGTCTTCCCGATCCTGGGCTTCGATGAGAAAGTAGCCGGCGAGCTGTTCCTTTGTCTCGGCGAACGGCCCATCGGTGACCGTTGCCTTTCCATTGCGCACCCGAACGACGATTCCTGTCGCTTCAGGCTGCAGTGGGGAGGCATGCACGTATTGCCCGTTCCCATCGAGCTGGTGGCAGAGTTGGATTGATTCCACGAGCAGTTCCTTCCGTTGGGCTTCCGGGATCTTGCTGAAGGTGTCCTCGTTGTGATGAACCAGCAACAGATATTTCATGCCGTTCCCTCCTCCCGTCACATAAGATGCGATGCAACTCGACAGACTGTTTCCCAGGGTTAGACAACCGGCGTACTTCAGATTTGGATTTGCGAGAACGACATTTATGGTTCGCTTCCCTGAGGTTATCGACGAGTTCCAAAGTCGCTTTCCAAAGATTACGCTTGATCTTCGAGCGAAATCGAGTAAAGAAATCGTCAAGGGTGTGAGGATGGGCGTCTTGATGCGGGCTTTGTGGAAGGACTGAATGCTTGATGTTGTCAAACGAGAAGAGTGATAGTCCTGACTGTTGATTTCAAAGGAGCCATGTCATGCAAAGTCCGAAACCGATGTCCCGACGTGAATTCATGCGGCTTTCCGGCCTAATGGTTGGCGCGGCCGGCTTCGCCTTTTCGACGATCGGGCGGGCAGCCGACCTGCCGACGGGAGGACGAGACGCGGATGCGGTGCTGGCTCAATTGCTCGAGGGCAACAAGCGGTTTATGAGGGGAGACCTCGCTCATCCACGCCGGAAGCCGGAGGACTTCATGCCGCTGGCAGAAGGACAGGCGCCACTCACCGTGATCGTCTGCTGCGCGGACTCACGTGTTGCGCCTGAACTGATTTTCGATCAGGGCATGGGAGACCTATTCGTGGTCCGTGTGGCCGGGAACGTGATCACCGGCGTGGGCGATTCCGTGAAGGGAAGCATCGAGTATGCGGTTGCGGAACTCGACGTGCGGTTGATCCTGGTGCTGGGTCATAGCCGGTGCGGCGCGGTTAAGGCTGCCATCAAGCACATTGACGCCAAAGACACCCTGCCGGGTTCCATCGGCGGTCTTGTCGACCTGATCAGGCCGGCCGTGGCAGCGGTAAAGGATAAACAAGGCAACATACTCGACAACGCCATCAAAGCTAACGTTGAACGGGGTGTGGAGCGGCTCAAACATTTGGAGCCGATCCTGGCCGATTCGGTAAAGAAGGGAACGCTGAAGGTCGTCGGCGCCGTCTACGACTTACACAGCGGCAAGGTCACGGCGTTCGAGTGAGGAGTCCGGACCAAATTCTTGAGCAAACTTGAGGTGACGGCTAGGTTCCCAACTTGAATTGTCATGTCCGAAAATGGCGAGCAGGGGTTCCCCCGCCGCAACTATAATAGCACCCATGATGCTTGATTCAGTCACCTGTTACCGCGCGTTACGGGCTCGTGATGCACGCTTCGACGGGCGATTTTTTGTCGCGGTCTCATCGACGCGTATCTATTGTCGGCCTGTCTGTACGGTGAAGCCGCCTAGATCTGAGAACTGCCGCTTCTATCCGAGCGCCGCTGCGGCCGAAGTCGCCGGCTACCGGCCTTGTCTTCGCTGTCGTCCTGAACTCGCACCGGGCAATGCAAGTGTGGATGCGACAACGCGTCTGGCGCAGGCCGCTGCGGGCCTGATCGAGGATCGTGCGCTCGACTCCAACGGATTGGAGGGCATCGCATCGAGCCTAGGCATCACAGACCGGCACTTGCGCCGGGTGTTCGGCGCCGAGTTCGGCGTCTCGCCAGTGGAGTTCGCTCAGACACAGCGTCTGCTGCTCGCCAAACGTCTGCTCACCGATACCAGTTTGCCGGTCACAGACGTGGCGTTTGCGAGTGGTTTTGGGAGCCTGCGGCGTTTCAATGCGCTCTTCAGGCAACGATATCGCTTGCAACCGGGACAGTTGCGCCGACGTGTGAACGGCAAGGCGATGCCGGTTTCCGATGCCCTGAGCTTCGAACTAAGTTTCCGCCCGCCCTACGACTGGCCGGCGATGAGGGCGTTTCTCGGTGCGCGGGCGATTGCCGGTGTCGAGATGCTCGATGGTCTCTGTTACCGCCGCACTGTGCGTGTGACAATAGAGGGGAAGGACCATTTGGGATGGGTCGAGATCGGATTGTCGCTGAAAAATCCGGCGCTCCATGTCATTGTCTCTTCATCGCTCGCCTTGGTTCTGCCTCCATTGCTTGGACGTATCAAGACGCTCATGGATCTGTCCGGCAATCCGGCCGAAGTCGCAGGCGTGTTGGGTGAGTTGGCGCAGCGTCGTCCCGGCATGCGTGTCCCCGGCGCCTTCGACGGATTCGAAATTGCTGTACGCGCGATTATCGGGCAACAAGTGACCGTTGCCGCGGCACGGACCATCACTGGGCGATTGGCCGCCGAGTTCGGGGATCCGATCGAGACGCCGTTTGGGGCGCTGACGACGGTATTCCCCTCCGCTGCACGCGTGGCCGGCGTGACGGTCGAACTCATCGCGCGACTGGGCATCCCGGCGTCGCGCGCACGCACCGTGATCGCGCTTGCGCGTGCTGTAGCGGACGGCAACCTGATCCTGACGCCTCACACAGATCTCGATGTGACACTCGATCGACTGCGCCGACTGCCCGGCGTAGGAGAGTGGACGGCACAGTACATCGCCATGCGGGCGCTGGCATGGCCGGATGCGTTTCCTCATACCGATCTCGGCATCATGAAGGCGCTGAAGGAGAAAGATGCGCGCCGTGTGCTCGAAGCCGGTGAAGCCTGGCGGCCTTGGCGCGCCTATGCGGTGATGCACCTATGGCATTCATTGACCAAGGAGTAATTATGTTGTACTACGACTATTATCAAAGCCCACGTGGACGCATATTGCTGGTGGCCGATGACCGAGCGTTGACGGGCCTCTATTTCGCCGGACAGAAATATCACCCCCGCATCGACAAGAAGTGGAAACGAGCCGAGAGCCATGAGCTGCTGCGTCAGGCCAAGCGCGAGCTGTCGGAATATTTCGACGGCAAGCGGACGCGGTTTACAGTCGAACTCGCGCCGCGGGGCACGCCGTTCCAGCGCGCGGTCTGGAAGTCGATTGCGAGTGTGGAATTCGGTCACACCATCGCGTATGCAGAACTGGCACGGCGAGCTGGACGTCCCAGTAGTGCGCGAGCAGCCGGTGCCGCCACCGGTCGCAATCCGATCAGCATCATTGTGCCCTGTCACCGAATCGTCGGCTCGAACGGTTCGCTCACCGGCTACGCCGGAGGCTTGGCGAAAAAACGCGCTCTCCTGACATTGGAAGGGTGGGTTCAATGAATGAGGAGAGGCATTCCTTTTGAGAATTACGCAATGCCCAGCGGTCTACCAGGCGTGGGATATACGGATCAGTCTACTCAATAGTGAGATCACTCTGGAGGTGTTCAGTGGCTCAAACATTTAAAGACCTATCGGATCAAGCCTTCTCAGCGATCGACTTCTTGCCAGGTAGCAGCTGGGCTCCACTGGCTGAGCCGGTGCCATCGGGATCTATTCATCGTTTAAGAATGAAAGCTGGATCGCGCATTCCTCCCCATACACACCCTGCTGACGAGTATGTAGTGCTATTGACTGGCGACTTAGTTACAGGTGGGCGGCGGTGCTCAGCAGGCTGCTTTTGGTTCACTCCTGCAAACACGAGGCAAGGGCCTCATGAAGCTCTGACAGATGTTGAGCTGGTGACCGTAAGACTAGGTGCCATGGGAAACTTCGAGTTGTGATCTAACAATTCAATTTATTCAAGCCGAAGCCACTTCGCGACTCGGCTTCATTCAGGCGTTAGCCATACAAGGCCAGTGACATGTTTACATTGGATCAAGTCGTCCCATGGGGCCGCTCGTTCGACGAGTACTGCTCGATGTTCGCGATAGACGAGGCGGATTTTTCAGGCCGAATTCTAGGCTGCGGGGATGGGCCGGCGAGTTTCAATGCCGATGCCACGCGACGGGGCGCGTCAGTGGTTTCGTGCGATCCTATCTATCGGTGGAGTGCGAAAGAGATTGGCTGGCGAATCGACCAGACCTATCAGCAGGTCTTGGAGCAGACGCGACAGAACCAATATGAGTTCGTGTGGGATTCCATCCAGTCGGTCGAAGAGTTAGGACGCGTGCGGATGGCGGCGATGCAAGAATTCCTGGCTGACTTTCCAGAGGGGGCTACGGTGGGGCGGTACATAGAGGCCGAGTTGCCATCCCTGCCATTCGACGATGCGGCGTTCGATCTGGCTCTATGCTCGCATCTTCTGTTCTTGTACGGCGTACAGCTGGGTGAGGCGTTTCATCACGCAGCAGTGATGGAGTTGTGTCGGGTAGCCCGAGAAGTGAGGATCTTCCCCCTGCTCGCGTTGGGCGGCGCCCCGTCGCCGTTCATCGAAGGATGCGTCAGACTCCTTCGGGAGACTGGTCGCGAGGTCGTATTCGAGCAGGTGCCTTACGAATTTCAACGAGGAGGCAACCAAATGATGCGAGTGCACAGCCGGATTTAGATGATGGGAAGGTGCTTTCTCTATCCGACGGCGAGCGCATCTTCGAACATACGGCGCGCTATAAGACTGAATAGAGGCGTCGCATCCATCCACATTTTTCCATGGAGACCAGAGGATGAATAAGCCCATATCAAATCGACCCGATCAGCAAGTTTCTCATGTGACAGCCCGTGGCTGTCCAGCCAGTACGGATCACGACCGAGAAGTCCCAGAGATCGATCTGCTCAGCACGCTGACGATCCGAGGAGTTACGCTTCGAAACCGGATCGTGATGTCCCCCATGTGCCAGTATGTGGCAACGGATGGATTGGCAAGCGATTGGCATCTGGTTCATCTCGGCAGCCGTGCCGTTGGCGGGGCGGCGCTAGTGATGGTTGAGGCCACGGCTGTCACCTCTGCCGGCAGGATTTCACCGGGAGATATGGGGATTTGGGGGGATCAACATATTGAGCCACTCGCGCGCATTGCGCGATTTGTTCACTCCCAAGGCGCGGTTGCCGGCATTCAGTTGGCCCATGCCGGGCGAAAGGCCAGTTGCGAGCCGCCTTGGAAGGGAGGAGCGAGCCTCAAGACGCCTGCGGTGGGTGGTTGGGCCGTCCTCGGTCCTAGCCCGATTCCGTTCAATGACGGCGACCCGAAGCCGATGGCCCTCGATGAAGCTGGTATCGATGAGGTTGTCGCCGCTTTCGAGGCCGCTGCCCATCGGGCGGTGGTGGCCGGGTTCCGGGTGATCGAGATCCACGCGGCCCACGGGTATCTGCTGCACGAGTTCCTGTCACCCTTGAGTAATCATCGAACGGATCATTACGGTGGAAGCCTGGAGAACCGGATGCGGTTTCTGCTCCGAGTCGCTGAGCACCTGCGCCGACTGTTGCCGGCGGAACTTCCTCTCTTTGTACGGATTTCAGCCACCGATTGGGTAGAGGGCGGCTGGGATGCCGAGCAATCGGTGGTCCTCGCCAGACATTTGAAAGACCTGGGCGTCGATCTCATCGATGTCTCCTCCGGAGGGTTGGTTCCCAAGGCGCGTATTCCGGTGGCTAAGGGGTACCAAGTTCCGTTCGCGCGGAAGATCCGGGACGAGGCCGCAATCATGACCGGTGCGGTTGGGATGATCACCGAATCTCACCATGCAGATGAAATTGTGACCGGCGGAGATGCCGATGTGGTGTTCATCGCTCGCGAACTGCTCCGGGAGCCGTACTGGGCGCTCAAGGCGCAGCAAGAACTCGGCTCGGAACCTTCATGGCCCACCCCCTATGGGTATGCCGTCAAGCGGCGAGCAAAGTAGCACTGGGCAGCGACGATGAGATCGTGATCTTTAACCGTGCCGAAGAGAGTTACGGCTATGTCTTTTATGTCCTTCAACACAGCAATTAGGAGAAGACTAACATGAAGGTTACGGACATCGCATTTACCGTCTATCCCGTTACTGACTTGAAACGTGCCCGCCAATTCTATGAAACGACCTTGGGACTGAAGGAATCGCGGTTTTTCGGGAACGAAAAGCAAGGCTTTGTCGAATACGATATCGGGTCGGGGACGCTCGCGATCGGTATTGGAGCGCCGGAATGGAAACCTTCGCGTGGCGGAGGGTCTGTGGCTCTCGAAGTAGACGATTTCAATGGAGCGATGAACCGTCTTCGAGAGTGCGGCTGCATATTTACGCTTGAGCCGATGGAGACTCCCGTCTGTCACATGGCGGTAGTGTTAGATCCCGATGGGAATTCTGTGATGATTCACCGGAGAAAAACCTCTTAAACTCTCAGGATTGCGTGGCAAAGACAAACTCGGTGACGCTGTAAGGGTAGGCAAGGTCGAAGCCGCTCTGATCAACCCGGTACGGATGCGGAGAGTTGAAGGATGATCTCATGCGATCTCCTGTGCAATTAGAGCTTTCCCGAGCTGTACTCATATAGATAGAGAGCTAAATTGATCTTGTGTCGGCTCGATACTGAAGAAGGACGCCACGCAGATCGCCGTTGTGCTGTATCCAGGAATACACGCGCTTCCTCCGCCACAGCACTCAATTCCTGGCCGCTTGACAAACGGGGAGCACTACATGACATTGAGTAGGGGCAAGCTGAGGAGCCCAGTCTGATTGTGCGGCATAGCGCAACCTGTGTCCCCGAGATGAGACAGCCTTCTGGCGAGCGCGTGACAACATTCTGGAATGTATTGCAGCAGTAGTGTTCATGGACAATGCGGGTTAGGGTTGACACATGCCTCAGAGTTCCAGTTAGAGTCATCGCGAACAGCGATGAATCATAAGAACGTGTCTTCAAAACGACATAGATAGCGTTGATATCTCATATGACCAAACAGAGCGGCTATACGATCTCCGATTCCACATTTACATTCATCGGGTGCAGCGAGGTGCAGGAAATCCTGGGCCAACAGGTGGAGGACGAGAAAGAACTTGCCGAACTCGTCGAAGAGGTCCCGCTCGATTCCATCCATTTCCATACCCATAGCTACTTTCTCCGGCATCGCTTCATCGAGCGGGCCTATCCGAATGATTTTGCCCAATGGGTCGTGATGCAGATCGGAGATCGTGTGCTGGGCGAACGGCTCGCCGTGGTGGACCCGTTCGACTATCCGAACCTAGAAGACTTGCGGGAAGAGATTATTTCGATTATCGACGACCATCTGTCGAGGATGTCCACTATTCCCCGCGTGGCGTTCGGCGAGCCGTTTCATTTCAAGCGCTCCCGGATTTTAGAAGTGCCGACCGGCCTGGAAGCGAGGTCCCTGGCGGAATTTCGACAGGCGGTTGCGGACGTCGATGTCAGCGCGATCTATTTCCACATGTTCGAAGCGCATTTCCGGTTGGGGCGTGAAGAAAGCGACTTCTCGGCCTGGATCCGAATGGGCCTCGGCTTGCATGAACTGGCTGATCGTATTCACTCCATCAACCCGTACTTGGGAAGCCTCGAGCGCCTACGGTCGGGTCTCATCACGGCGTGCGATGAGTTTCTGACGAGAGCCTGAAGGCATGGAATGCTGAACCAAGATCCTCTCTGGTACAAGGACGCCGTGTTCTATGAGCTCCACGTGCGGGCCTTCTACGACAGCAATGACGACGGCATCGGGGATTTCGCCGGCCTGATCGAGAAACTCGATTATCTCGAGTGGCTCGGAGTGGACTGTCTCTGGTTGCTGCCGTTTTATCCGTCGCCGTTGCGCGACGATGGCTATGATGTGGCGGACTTCACCACTATCGCGCCTTCGTACGGTTCCACCGAGGTGTTCCGAAGGCTGCTCGATGCGGCCCATCAGCGCGGCATGCGCGTCATCGTGGATTTGGTGTTGAATCACACGTCCGATCAGCATGCGTGGTTTCAGGATGCCCGCAGGTCGCCGCAGGCTCCGACGCGGGATTATTACGTCTGGAGCGAGACGGATCAGAAATACGCGAAGGCGCGCATTATCTTCGTAGATACGGAAAAATCCAATTGGACCTGGGATCCCGAGGCGCAGGCGTACTATTGGCACCGGTTCTTCAGCCATCAACCGGACTTGAACTACGACAATCCCGCGGTCAGGCAGGCCATGATGGAAGTCATGGAGTTCTGGCTGGATCAAGGGCTCGATGGGTTTCGTTGCGATGCGGTGCCCTATCTATTCGAGCGCGAAGGCACGATCTGCGAGAACCTGCCCGAGACTCATGCCTATCTGAAGGAGATTCGGAAACGGATCGACGACCGGTACAGCACCAGAATCCTCCTGGCGGAGGCCAACCAATGGCCGAGCGACGTACGTCCTTACTTCGGAAATGGTGATGAATTTCACATGGCCTTTCATTTCCCGCTCATGCCGCGCCTGTTCATGGGACTGCGCAGCGAGGACCGCCGACCTATCCTCGATATGTTCAAACATACGCCGCCGATTCCGGCGAATTGCCAGTGGTGCCTCTTCCTCAGGAATCACGATGAGTTGACCCTGGAAATGTGCACTGGGGAAGAACGGGACTACATGTATTATGCCTATGCCCGCGATCCCCAGGCGCGCCGCAACGTCGGCATCGCGCGCCGTCTCGCGCCGTTGCTCGAGAACGATCGGCGCAAGATCGAGCTGCTCAACAGTATTGTGTTTACCTTGCCCGGCACGCCGATCATCTACTACGGCGATGAAATCGGCATGGGGGACAATATTCATCTGGGCGACCGCAACGGCGTGCGGACGCCGATGCATTGGACCGCGGACCGGAACGCCGGCTTCTCCAAAGCAGATCCCGCGAAGTTGTTTCTTCCGCTCGTCACGGATCCCGTCTACGGCTACCAATCGATCAATGTGGATACGCAAAAGCAGACGCCGCATTCGTTGCTCCATTGGATGCGCCGCATGATCGCGATCCGCAAGCGGCACAAGGTCTTCGGACTGGGTGCGTTGGAATTCTTGGCGCCGTCGAACGAAAAGATCCTGGCGTATCTGCGGACTTATGAAGGGGAGACGGTGCTTCTGGTCCACAATTTGGCGGAGTCGGCGCAGGCCGTGGAGCTGAACCTGACGCGGTTCAAGGGTATCGTTCCGGTTGAGTTGTTCGGCGATTCGCGATTTCCGCGGATCGGGGACCATCCCTATGCGCTCAGCCTAGGACCCTATGGCTTTTATTGGTTCAACCTGCCGCCGGTGCGATCCTGGGACAGCACCTATGACCTCGAATGGAGCGCGATTTGACATCAGCGGAACAGAATGGGCCGGAGAAGGAAGGCAGCGCCCTGACCACCGCGCTCGATGACTACCGGGAAGTGTCGCCGAAGGGAACGGTCGACTTCCTCTACCGGCTGAGTGACCTGGTCAAGGGGCGGAGCGTCGTGCATGTAAGCGCGGTCCGGTATGGTGGAGGGGCGGCGGAGTTATTGCGACGCTTGGTGCCAATGCTGACGGCGTTGGGCGTGGAGGCGCGTTGGGAAGTCATTGCGGGGACGCAGGAGTTCTTTGCGGTCGTCAAACGGCTCACCGACGCCTTGCAAGGACGAGACGAGAAGATCACCGAGGACATGTATCAGACCTTCCGGGAGATCAATGAGCGGAACGCGAAAGCGCTGAACCTCGAAGCGGACATGGTCATGATCCACGATCATCAGCCGGCCGGCATGGTCGAGCATCGAACGAGCGGGGCTTGGCTGTGGCGCTGCCACCTGGATCTGTCTCAGCCACAACGGCGCGCCTGGACGTTTTTGCGACGGTATGCCTTGAAGTACGATGCGGCTATTTTTTCATTGTCCGGCTTTGCGCAACGGCTGCCGATCCCGAAGTTTCTCATGTATCCCTCGATCGATCCGCTGAGCCCGAAGAATCGAGAGATGGCCAGATCCGAGATCAATCAGATCGTGGATCGGTTGGGCATTCCACGAACCAAACCGATGATCCTGCAGGTGGCGAAGTTTGAGCGGTTCAACGATCCGCTCGGCGCCATCCATGCGTACCGGATCGTGAAAAAACACCATGATTGCCGATTGGTGCTCGCCGGATCCGGCGTCATGCACAACCCCGAGGGTGAAGCGGTGTTGGCCGAATCGCGTGAGGCGGCGGGACGGGATCCTGATATTCATCTGGTGCAGTTGCCGCCCGAAGCAGATCTGGAGATCAACGCCTTGCAACGGACGGCGACGATCGTGCTCCAGAAGTCGATTAAGGAAGGGTTCGGCGTGACGGTCTCAGAAGCCATGTGGAAAGGGAAGCCGGTGGTCGGAGGAAACGCCGAAGGGATCGCGGCGCAAATCATCGACGAGGTGACGGGATATGTTGTCCATTCCGCGGAAGGGGCTGGATTCCGCCTGCGGCATTTATTGAATAATCCAGGATTGATCACCCGCATGGGAGCAGTGGGGCGGGAACATGTGCGCCGGAATTTCCTCATCACCCGACAATTGGGCGACTTTCTTACGTTGTTGAAGATCATGCCGCTGCAGTGACACAGGAAGTTCTGAGCGTTGAGGCGCAAACCGCCCAATCAGCGCTTCACGCTCGCCTCGCTGAGTCGGCGAAGCGGGCGTTACGGTTAGACCGATGACCGACCAGTCAGTCATGAATGAACCAGCCGAGGACCTCTCCAACCAGGCCGTGACTGCCGATGTCGTCGTGGGTCTGTTGACCTTGAACAACGCCGGGACGATCGAGCAGGTGGTGAAGAGCATCATCGAAGGGCTGCAGCGATTCTTCGGCGGCGCCTCGGCGATGATCGTGAATTGCGACGGCGGGTCTCAAGACGGCACGCCGGAGATCGTCGAACGGCTTGCCGCAGGGCAGGTCGCCGCCCGCATCGTTCCCGGTGCGGCGGGACATTATGCAAGCCTTGGGACGGATTCCGGTCTCTCGGGACGGGCCGACGATGTCCGCCGTCTGTGTGAGACGGCGCAGTCGCTCCAAGCAAAAACGTGCCTCATCATCGAGGGCAATCTGCGCTCGTTGTCTCCCCAGTGGATTGAGCTGCTGGGTCGTCCCGTCTATCACGACGGCATGGATTTCGTCGTTCCACTGTTCCGGCGGCACCGATATGAAGGAACCTTGGTGAACAATCTACTTTATCCGTTGATGCGTTCGCTGTACGGAAAGCGGCTGCGATACCCCAGCGGCGGTTGCTACGGCCTTTCCGGCCGCCTCGCACGGGAGCTGATCAAGAACCCGTTTTGGTCACAGGATGAAGCCCGCATCAGTTTCGACGGATGGATGACGACCGTCGCGCTCGCCGAGGGCTATCAAGTGTGCCATGCGTTTCTCGGTGTCAAGGACCAGGATTCCAAATTGGGAACCGCTGATCTGGCCCATGTGCTGGCGGCCGCCGTCGGAGCGATCTTTCATTCGATGGAGGATTACGAGTCGGGATGGGAACGCACCCATGAGTCGACCGATGTGCCGCTGTATGGGGTGGTCGACTATGCGCCGCTCACCGGCCCGATCAACATCGCCCGCATGGTCAGTGGCATGCGACAGGGGGTGCGCGATCTGTTGCCGCTGTGGGAAGTCATCCTCTCGCCGGAGACACTCAGCCAAATTCTCACGCTTGGAATTCAGGAGTCCGACGAATTTCATTTTCCCGAGAACCTCTGGGTGCAGGTCGTCTATGAGTTTGCACTGGCGTATCATGACCAAGTGCTGCATCGGGAACATTTGCTGAAATCGCTGACCCCATTGTATCTCGGGCAGACCGCTTCCTTTGTCCTCGACACGCAGCGCGGCGGCACCGAGCAGGTGGAGGCGTCCGTGGAGTCGCTCTGCCGGCGGTTCGAGGCGATGAAGCCTTATCTTACGGATCGATGGAGGTGGCGGGATGAGTGACCTCTGGCGCGACACAATGATCGCAGGATTTCGTGACGCCGTGATGCAGATCCTGTTGGTATTGCCGAGACTTCTGGCGCTCGTCACGTTCCTTTTGGTCGGATTCGCCATGGCGTGGCTGGTCAGAGCGCTGATGGTGCGCGTCCTTACGGCCTTTCGGTTCGATCGTCTCTGCGAGCGGTTCGGGCTCAATCAGCCGCTGGCCCAAGCAGGCATCAAGCAACCGGCGTCGGTCGTCCTGAGTCGCATCTTGTTTTGGACGGTGTTTCTGCTCTTTGCGTTCATGGGCGTGGACGCGGTGAATCTGCCGGCCACGGCCAATCTCATCAGCCAGATTGTAGGCTTTCTGCCCAATGTGCTTGCGGCCGCGTTGGTATTGCTGATCGGCGTATTGTCCGCAAATTTCTTTGCGGAGGCGGCGCTGATCGCGGCGGTAAATGCGCAACTGCAAGAGGCTCGTATCGTGGCGAGCCTGGTTCGGTGGGGGATTCTCTTATTCACGTTTGCCATGGTGCTGACGGAGATGGGCATCGCCAAAGAGATCGTCATCTCGGCGTTTTCTATTACGTTCGGCGGCGTCGTCTTCTCGCTCGCACTTGGCGTGGGTCTCGGAATCCGGCATCTGATGCGTGAGGCTATCGAACGGCGTCTGGGAAAGAGAAAGGAAAAGGAAGAGAAGATCGACGAGCTGTCGCATCTGTGAACATGAAGCGCGTAAGGCGTATATGACATCAACTCGTTGATTTTAAGAGATGAAACAATCAAAGAAAAAATCCAACCCTCCGGCGGCTGCTACGTCGGAGAAACCGTTGACCAAAGTGCGGCCATCCGGCGGCGGTGATGATCTGAATGTCGATGGGCGCCGCCGTGTCGTGATCGAAGGGCTTCGTCCGGAAATCGACGGTGGCCGGTTCCCAATCAAGCGGGTGGTGGGGCAGCCGGTGGTGGTGGAGACGGACATCTTTGCCGACGGCCATGACGAGATCGGCGGCGTGATCCGGTACCGGCATGAACGAGAACAGCATTGGACCGATGTACCGCTGATCTTCGTGGAGAATGACCGATGGCGCGCCTCCTTCGAGGTCCGGGAGCAAGGCCTCTACTATTATACGGTGACCGCATGGATCGATCCCTTTCGGTCCTGGCAGCGGGATATGCGCAAGCGCGTTGCAGCTGATCAAGATGTGACGGTGGATCTCTTGATCGGCCGGGATTTGATTAAAGCGTCCGCGCTTCGCGCAGACGGGGCGGACGCGGAACGGCTCACTGCGATCGCAACAGCGATGGAACATGGCGAGGAACGTGAGCTGACGCTGAAGACTGTTCTAGGACAAGAACTGACTGACCTCATGGCACGGCACGCGGACCATTCTTGGCCGACCCTCTATGACAAGGAATTGGCGGTCATTGTCGATCGGGTCAGGGCGGGATTCGGCGCCTGGTACGAGGCGTTTCCCAGGTCCTGTGCGACGGAACCTGGCCGCCATGGGACGTTTCAAGATTGCGAAGCTCGCCTTCCTTACATTGCCGGGATGGGGTTCGATGTTTTATATCTTCCTCCGATCCACCCGATCGGCCGGACCTTCCGTAAGGGTAAGAATAATGATCCGGTTGGAAGTCCTGATTCGGTGGGAAGTCCGTGGGCCATCGGGGCTGCTGAGGGAGGCCACACAGCGATTCACTCAGATCTCGGTACGCCCGAGGATTTCAGGCGACTGATCGGCAGGGCGCAAGAGCAGGGCTTGGAGATTGCGCTTGATCTGGCCTTTCAATGTTCACCCGATCATCCCTACGTCAAGCACCATCCCGAATGGTTCGTGCAGCGGCCGGACGGCACCATTCAATATGCGGAAAATCCGCCGAAGAAATATCAGGACATCTATCCGTTGAATTTTGAAAGCGACCGATGGGCTCCCTTATGGCAGGAACTGAAAGAGGTCGTGGTTCATTGGATCGATCAGGGAGTCAGGATTTTTCGGGTCGATAATCCTCACACCAAACCGTTTGCATTCTGGCACTGGCTGATCGCAGAGGTGAAGCGCAATCATCCCGATGTGCTGTTTCTCTCGGAAGCTTTCACCAGACCCAAAATTATGTACCGGCTGGGAAAGGTGGGCTTCACCCAATCGTACACGTATTTCGCGTGGCGGCAGACCAAATCGGAATTGACTCAGTATTTCACGGAATTGACCGAAACGGATGTCCGGGAATACTTTCGACCCAATCTCTGGCCCAATACCCCGGATATCTTGACGGAACAATTGCAGCACGGCGGCCGTCCCATTTTTATGTCCCGCTTCATCTTAGCCGCCACGCTGGGGACGAGTTATGGAATCTATGGTCCTGCGTTCGAACTCATGGAATCACGTCCGCAAAAAGCCGGCAGCGAGGAATACCTCGATTCGGAAAAGTATGAAGTCCGCGCATGGGATCGAGATCGAGCCGACAGCCTCAGAGAGTTGATCGGCCGTGTCAATCGCATCCGCCGCGAAAATGCCGCATTTCACAATGATGAGAACTTAATGTTTCATCATGTGGATAACGAGGAGCTGGTTGTGTACAGCAAACGCTCAGTCGATGGAGTCAATGTGACACTGACGGTAGTAAACCTCAGTCCTCACTCTGTCCACTCCGGATGGGTGCATCTGGATCTCGGCGCATTGGGACTACAGGCAGACAAGCCGTTTCAGGTTAAAGACTTGCTCACCGAAGCGTACTACACCTGGCAGGGACCACGGAACTATGTGCAGCTCGATCCGCATGTGCTGCCGGCCCATATATTTCTTGTCCAGAGCAATCTTTGATCGGAGCATGATCGCTATTGTTTCATGTAATTTGAATGGGGAGCAGATAGCCGATAGTCTGTTCCGTCATTCCTGTGCAAACGGGAATCCAGAGAATTCGATGTTCTGGACTCCCGCTTTCGCGGCAGCGACAAGGGAAGTTGAAGTTGTTCCTGCCATGTGTCACCGACCATTAACCATCGGCTTTTGAGCGTGTTGACCGTCAAAGACAATTGGGAGCGGCTGTTCGAGCGGGATACCGTCGGTGCGCTTGAAGCGCTGTTGCCGTCGGCCCTTCTGTCCGCTCGATGGTACGGAGGCAAGGCAAGGACGATTGCGGCGGTTCGCGTCAGAGAGACTATTCCGCTTCACACAGGCGCCCATTCAATGGCCCTGATCTTCATCGACGTCTCCTATAAAGACGGCGGCCCTGAAGTCTATACGATGGTACTCACAGCCTCCTTCGGCGAACCGGCAGTGCAAATACAACAAGCCCATCCTCAGGCGGTGTTGGCAGAGGTGACCATTGCGGGCCGGAACGGAGATCGCAGCGGATTGTTGCACGATGCCCTGTCGGATCATGCCTGTGCCGGCGCGATGTTGCAGGCTATCCGTCAAGGAAATGGATTTCAGGGAGGGAACGGAAAACTTCTCGCTTCATCCAGCCCCGCCTTTTCAACGGCTCTCGCGGGAGCGGCATCGGCGGAATCGTCCGTCATGCGGGGAGAGCAAAGCAATACTTCCGTCAGATTCGGTCGACACGCGATACTGAAACTCTACCGACGTTTCGAGCCGGGTCTTAATCCCGATCTGGAGATCGGCAGAGTCTTAACGGCGCGCGGATATGCTCACAGTCCCGCAGTGCTTGGTTCTTTGGAATATACAAGACCCAACCAACAGCCGGGCATCGTTGCGATTGTGAGTCGGTTCGTCGAGAATCAAGGCGATGCCTGGCGATTCACGTTGAGCGAATTGGAAGCAGAACTGGGAGACAGCTCAGGCCCGGCCGCGCGTGCAAGCAGCGCCTACGCCGATGCTGCGGCCCTGCTCGGGCGAAGGACGGCGGAATTACACCTCACCTTGGCGCAGGACACGGCCGATCCGTCATTCGCGCCGGAGCCCTGCGGTCCGGACTATTGGCAATCGTTGTGTGATCGAATGACACGCTTTGTCGAAGACTCGCTGGCATTGCTTGATCGCCGCCTCCAGAATCTTGATGAGTCGAATCGGCAACTGGCGACCTTGGTGCTCGAATCGAAAGCTTTCTTGCTGTCCAGGCTGGAGGCCCCGGTCGAGCGAAATCCGCAGGTAGTCAGAATTCGATGTCACGGTGATTTTCATTTGGGCCAGGTCCTGTATACGGGCCGGGATTTCGTGATTATTGATTTTGAGGGCGAACCGGCCAGGCCGTTGGCGGAGCGGCGCGCGAAACATGTCCCAATCGTCGATGTGGCGGGGATGATCCGATCATTCCACTATGCCGCTTCTGCGGCGCGCGATCGGGCGGGAAGTCGGTCTGGAGGCGGCGAGCGGCGATTTGATCTGGAACAACGGACGAAGCAATGGTATCGGTCGGCGACGGATGCATTTTTATCGGGCTATACAGAGACGACGGGCAAGGCTCCATTTCTCCCGGAACAGTCCGATGACCGCGACATGCTTCTGGGGGCATATTTGATCGAAAAGGCCTGTTATGAATTGAGTTATGAACTGAACAACCGGCCTTCGTGGGCCGGAATTCCACTGAGCGGACTCCTTCAACTCGCACAACCTACATGAATTCTGACTTGGCGATTGGACGTGGATTGACACGAGATGTTGATCCTGATTCGGCTTTCAGAATTCAGAGCTATGAGGTGAACGGATGACACAGGGAGCAATGATGACCGTGGATGAACCGACGAGGCTGACACGCGACGATCTCTATCTGTTCAATGAAGGGTCATTGGTCAATCTCCATGAGAAACTGGGCTCGCATCCAGGCCGCGTGAACGGACAGGATGGAACATTTTTCGCGGTCTGGGCCCCTGATGCCGAGCGAGTGTCGGTGATCGGCTCGTTCAACGACTGGAAACAAGATGCACATAATCTGGGCCCTCGCGGGAGCAGCGGAATTTGGGAAGGGTTCATTCCCGGCATCGGAGTCGGTACTCTGTACAAATATCACATCCGTTCGCGCTTCAACGGGTATCGTGTAGATAAGGCAGACCCGCTGTCGTTGTTCAACGAGATTCCTCCGAAGACGGCCTCGATCGTCTGGGACTTGGCCTATGAATGGAACGATGCGGAGTGGATGAAGCAACGGCGGGACAGGAATGCGTTCACGGCGCCCATGTCAATCTATGAAATGCATGTCGGGTCATGGAGGCGGGTAGCTGAAGAAGGCCATCGTTCACTGAGTTATCGCGAAATGGCCTTGCCGCTGGCGGAATATGTCAAGCAGATGGGATTTACCCATGTAGAGTTTCTTCCGCTGATGGACCATCCCTTCTTCGGCTCATGGGGCTACCAAACCACCGGGTATTTTGCGCCCTCCGGCAACTACGGCAGCCCACAGGATCTCATGTATTTGATCGACATCCTGCACCAGTACGGCATCGGGGTCATCCTGGACTGGGTGCCGTCGCATTTTCCCACCGATGAACATGGACTCGGCTACTTCGACGGGACGCACCTGTATGAGCATGCGCACCCGAAGCAAGGATTTCATCCGGAATGGAAGACCTTCATCTTCAACTACGGCCGTAATGAGGTGCGCAGCTTCTTGATCAGCAGCGCGCTGTTTTGGCTCGACAAGTATCATATCGACGGACTCCGGGTCGATGCGGTCGCATCGATGCTGTATTTGGATTATGCGCGCAAGGAAGGTGAATGGATTCCGAACCAGTACGGTGGGCGAGAGAACCTGGATGCGGTCGCCTTTCTACGGCGATTCAACGAGGAAGTCTATACGCGGTATCCGGACGTGCAGACCACGGCGGAGGAATCCACGTCCTGGCCGGCTGTCTCGCGCCCTGGCTACGTCGGGGGGCTGGGTTTCGGCCTGAAGTGGGATATGGGCTGGATGCATGACACCTTGAAATATATGCAGACCGATCCGATCTACCGGCATTACCACCATCAAAATCTCACGTTTCGCATGCTCTATGCGTTTCACGAGAATTTCGTCTTGCCGTTGTCTCATGACGAAGTGGTGTACGGGAAGCGCTCGCTGCTCGAAAAGATGCCGGGAGACGACTGGCAGAAGTTTGCGAATCTCCGCGTCTTGTTCGGCTACATGTACGCGCAGGCGGCCAAGAAGCTGCTCTTCATGGGTGCAGAGATCGCCCAGCGCGCGGAGTGGTCGCACGACGGCCAATTGGAATGGGAGCAACTCCAACATGCAAGCCATCTGGGTATTCAGCGATGGGTCGCGGACCTCAACCGCGTCTATCGGAGCGAACCGGCCCTGCATGAGGACGATTTGACTCCCCATGGATTTGAATGGATCGACTGCAACGATGCGGAGTCGAGTGTCATCAGCCTGATACGCAAGGGCCACACGACGCAGGACATTATCTTGGTCGTGTGTAATTTCACGCCGGTGCCACGGCCGAATTATCAGGTGGGGGTTCCACGTGGGGGATGGTGGCAGGAAATTCTCAACAGTGATTCTGCCTGGTATGGAGGGGGCGACTGGGGCAACGGAGGCGGCATCGATGCCGTGCCGGTTCCGCTGCACGCGAGGTCCCATTCATTGACCGTGACCGTTCCCGCCCTGGCGGCGGTGTTTTTTAAGAGCCAGGGTTAGCACTTATCATCCCGGAGGTATCCCATGAGTAGCGATATCCGGCCGCAGATCGAATCGGAATTCATCAATGCGGTTAGTTCGGTCGTTAGGTGCCGTCAGTAGTGATATCGCAGCTGCGCGATAAGCACTGAATCATCGACCACCTTGTAGACGATGCGATGCTCTTCGTTGATACGCCGCGACCAATAACCTGATAAGGCGTGCTTGAGCGGCTCAGGTTTTCCTGTGCCTGTGTGTGGCGTCCGGGTGATCTCTTTGATAAGGTCATTGATGCGCCGCACCAGCTTTTTGTCGATTTTCTGCCAGTACAAATAGTCTTCCCACGCTTGCTCGGAGAAGACGAGTTTCACTTGGCCAAGCTCCGCACCTTGCCCTTGCCGGATTCCAGTGCGGCAATGCTTTCCAGCAGCCGCTGTGCGTTCTTGGGGCTACGCAGCAGGTAAGAGGTCTCCTCGAGCGCCTTAAAATCGTCGAGCGACATCATGACAACGGCCTGCCGGCCGCTGCGAGTGATGATGATAGGCTCATGGTCCTCGCAAACACGGTCCATGGTGTCGGCCAATTTGGCTCGGGCAGTGCTGTAGGTAATTGCGTCCACGGTACCTCCTTTGTACAATTATTTGTACAATAGAGGGCCTGTAGTGTCAAGCGCTTGCCAGTGACGAGCGACGCTTCGGTCTTGCAGAAAGGCGGTTTCGACGGGGATACCGAGATCACTGTCGCATGTCGAGTTCTCGGGAACTCGTAACCCCTCAGGGTTAATGCAACTGCCAATTAAGAACTGGTACTCGCAGCCTAATTAAGCCTGAGACGTCGTCTATCTGAGGCCGGCAGGGGAGCCCCCCCTATATGAGTAGAAAACTCTCCATCTCGTGCTCGACTCAGCAAGTCCATGCTCACCGGTATGCACAGAACAAGACTTGACCCTTAATTTTCGTTTTTGCATTCACGGAGTAGGCGTTATGCCGATCCGCATAAGAACCCATGAAGCATAGTCATACGGTTGCAACTCGTGGAAACAACGTCACAAAGGGCGTATGGTGTGCGAATGTTCGTAGCGCACTATGCGGATTGAAACTGCCAGATGCAGCGCTTATGCGGATCGGCCTGAACATTGTTAGGGGTATGGAAAAGACAGCTGAAGACCATGTACTTGCGGTTGTGAAGGCGGGCATCAATGCCGTACCGTTTGTCGGCGGCGTTGTTGCCAGTCTCATCAGTGACTACATACCTACGGCGACTCAGCGTACGGTTGAGAAGATGCTAAACGATGTGGGTGAGCGTTTAACAGCCCTCGGAGATCGCATTGACGCAAATACCGTGAATAAGGACGAGTTTGCGGAGCTTTTCAAGAGTGTTTATTTGGTGGTCATGCGAACTCACAATGAGGCGAAACTCAAGGGCGCAGCAAACCTCATCGTAAATATCCTGCTCAGGCTAAGTGACGCGGAAAAGCTCTCTTACACCGAACTCGACCACTACGCGCGATGCCTGGATCAACTGTCCGCTGGCGCCATCCAAGTTCTTGCTCATGCTGTGGCGTTGGCAGAACAAAGAGAGCCGGGTCGGCTATTTGAACGCTCCGTGCGGATCAACTTCGAGAACCTGCAAGCAAAGGCGGCCGAGGCATCGCCATCGCTGCTTATGGGCTTAGTTGGAGAGCTAGATGCGTGCAACTTTATTCATCGAGTCGGCGTGCCTTCTGTTCGAGCACCAGACTACGCTAACTACGCGTTGGAGGTCACACCGCTCGGGGCAAGGTTTGTTCGGCGACTATTGGAGATTGCCTAACAAGGCCATGCAGGCGACGTGCGAAGACGCACGCGCCTGATGACCAGCGTTATGTGGCAATTCGGCTTTAGGAGCGTCCGCATTGATTGACCATGAAGAACTCTTCGCGATTGCTGAAAAGCTGAAGAAAACCGCAAGCGGCGCGGACACTGATGACATAGCTAGGCCGCTAAGCGCCTTAGAGGATGCAGCCCTAACGGTTGGGCGCTCATTTTCCGGCTCTTGGCAAGGCTATCACTCCCGCGTGTATTACAAGGGCTTCTCGCCGCCACCGCCGGGGGCGCACTTCAGTCAAGAGTGGGGGCTGATGGATACCTCCGGAACTAGTCTCGGATCGCGTGGGGATTGGCAAGAGTACGACACCGAACAAGTAAGGACGCACATTCGAAAGCTAGCTGGGACGCCCGATCTCGACAAGGCGCATAAGGCCGCCGATGCCGCATCCAAGACCTTTGATCTCGCAAAGGCGGAGATCATCTCCGTCCTTCAAAGTGATGTCGAAGAGCGAGGAGATGCGTTTCTTGAGAACCTGAAGAAAAAAGTCGAGGAGCTAGAGGTGTTATCGCCTTTCGATGTCGTACAACATCTATCCTCTAAGGGACAGATCATGACTCGCGATACAGTCGTGTTGGGACAAGGAACGCAAGTCCCTCCACACATTAACCTCATTGCTGAGGTTCAGAGTATCCGTCACACCTTCTCGATCTGCGATGCTGCCAGCGCAATTGCGACAAAGGCGGCATCACACCTAGAACGCAAATCACGCAAACGGAAAGACGAAGAGAGAGTGGGAACAAACGTTTTCATTGGCCATGGCCGGTCGCGCCTCTGGTGCGAGCTTAAGGACTTCGTGCAGGATCGCCTGAAATTACCGTGGGACGAATTCAATCGTGTACCGGTCGCGGGCATCGCGAACATAGCGAGATTATCAGAAATGCTTGATGTGGCCGCGATCGCCTTTCTCGTGATGACAGCTGAAGACGAAATGGCTGACGGTGCGAGCCAGGCAAGAATGAATGTCGTTCACGAGGCAGGACTGTTTCAAGGCCGCCTCGGATTCACTAGGGCAATCGTCATGTTGGAAGAAGGCTGCGAAGAGTTCAGCAACATAGAAGGCTTAGGACAGATCCGATTTCCTCACGGGAACATCTCCGCTGCCTTTGAGGAAGTTCGCCGCGTAATGGAGCGCGAGGGGTTGATTGAGGCAAATTAATAACCATCGTTTTGCCCTGCCACATAATAGCCGGTTGTCATGAATCGGGGTCACATCTTGTTCTGTGCATACCAAGGATGGAATGGGGGTCGGGGTCATTGTTTGAGAAAGCCGCTGTTCCAGTCTTTGCTGGTTCAGCCGAAACCTCTGTTGGAGGATCGCGGGCTTCGGCTGTTTGTCCCAGTCCCCGGCAGGGATCCTCTCGCGCAGAATGGATCGAATGATACACGGTTCACTCGTTGCCCGGAGGCGTGCGGTGGAGGGTAGTGCCCATGTGTCATGACCCTTTGACATCGCTTGAAAAAACGCGGGTATGGTCTGTGGCACCAGACACGACATGGGGCGCAACAAGAAGCTTGATACTTCCCGATCTCTGGCCATCGCGAAACGTGTGGACAGGACATCTCATCAATAACCAAGCCGATGAGCGAGAGCGATCAATCGCAATGGTCAGCGAATCGTCACAATCCCTCGCCACAACCCTGTCAACGTCATTACCATGGGCTGCATCGTTCGTGATGCTGGTCTCACCATTGATGAGTTCAGGGCCTTGCTATATAGAGATCAACGGTTCAGGAGAAGCGGCCGTGTCAGTGAAGCGTCGGCTGGAGAAAGGGAAGCGCCATGATTAGGAAACGACGCCTCATGATTGATCGCACCTATGGGACAGGCGGCACCAGATCCGACAATGTTGCCGAGAAGACGAACAGAAATATATACTCGTTATAGTAGGTATCGCCTTCGTATGTTGGTGTCGAACCCACAAGCTGCCCGGTTTTCTTATCCAGAAAATCCATCGACCAACGGGCATGTCCTCGCTGCCTGATCGCCTGGTAGAGAGCCAATTTGGGCAAGGCGAATGGGATGAATGCGCTGCTGAACGCCGGCATACCGAAGAACGTCTCATTGTGAGCCGTGCCGAACGCGTCCAACGTCGCCCTGACCACCAACGTTTCTTTTCCGTCTTTGTCTTTCGGCACATACAGCCCTTCCCGGGTCAGCCACCTCTCAATTAACGCGTTCGCATACCCCTGATCGGCCGTAAGGCCGGTCGTTTCAACCGCGACGGATTGTCCTGGACGAACGGGAACCACCGCATCAGTCAGACTCCTTTTGAACGCCTCGGCCAAGAGCAATTGTTCGGTGGCGGCTCTGGGCGTGTTGGTCGTGCCGTAGGAGACCGCACAGCCCCCGATTCCCAGCATCAGGCTCACTAAGCAGAGTAAGACCCAGCTCCGTGGTCCGGCCGGCAGCCGCCGGTCGGCGACC
This sequence comes from Nitrospira sp., assembly GCA_018242685.1. Classification (GTDB taxonomy): domain Bacteria; phylum Nitrospirota; class Nitrospiria; order Nitrospirales; family Nitrospiraceae; genus Nitrospira_D. The sequence continues at coordinate 85,807 of JAFEBM010000023.1, forward strand.
GTGCGCCTCATGTCTTGATCAGTCGCGTTCATGCGAAGACCTCTCGCGCGGTTCATCGGAAGATTGAACGGCGATCCGCCTCCCTTGCTCCTGCCTCTTATGAATCGTCCAAGCCGACTCATCGCGAGACCGCCGGGAGAGCTCCGTCAACGGAGCACATCTTCTCAGAAGAGAGGAACCACTTTGTTCCTGCCGGACGGAACCCCCAGACCGTCGCGAGCGCCTCACACGTCAATAGAGCAAGGGCATCCTTCGTGGGACGGCTCTCGAACGTTGCATACCGAGCGCTGCCGCTCCAGGAGACTCGTCCGGTCTGAACCTCTACGCCACGGACGCTGATCATCGGAGCCCGAGCATCGCCTCCGCGATTGATAAATACCACTTCCTGCACTCCCATCTTCTTCGCGGTCTGAAGGATGGTCGCCTCATCCTTGAGTGTGTGCATCAGCTCGGGGTTGTCCGTCTCCAGGTTCGCGTACAAGAGGCTCCGCTCGAGAACAGACAACCCTCGCTTCTGCAGCCAGGTCGTCGCCATGCCCACGGCGCTCACATCGTCTCCCCAAACAATCGTAGGCGCGTCCTTAGCCGGCAGATCCTGTCGAAACCCGTCGGTCACCGGCACGCATCCGGCGAAGAATACCATCATCCAGCCACACGCGATCATGAATGTCCTCATGAAGCCCTCCGTACAACTCTCAGGATCCGACTGTTCAATTTCCTCGGTCGCCTCGAGAAAGTCCAGATTTCCGATTCCAAAAACAAGCAACGCCTCTGTGTTCGATCCTACACATCGCGATGGCTATGTGCAATCAGAACGTTGCTGAATTGGGAGCATATCTTGTTCTGTGCGTGGAGGTCATGTCAATAGGTGTGT
>JAFEBM010000024.1 GCA_018242685.1 Nitrospira sp.
GGCTAAATAGAAAACGCTCTAGCGAGTTTCTCAGATGGTATTCGCTATGCCAAGTTGCATCAGCAAATCGCGACCCTATTCCCGGACATTCCGTCCAATACTATCCGTGGCGCGCTGCATAAATTCCGAACCGAGCTCCCGCCAGAAATCTATCAAGCCGCGAAGGGACTCTATCGCCATGTGTCCTTTCGCGAGGAGGTCACAACGTCAGAGATTCTGCTACCGCCAAAATCTGCCGCGCCAAAAATTAAGGAAGACTCGTTCTATGAGCCTTTCGCAGAATGGCTCGTCAATGAACTTGAAGAATGTACAAGCGCAATTGCGGTAGGCGGAAATGTTTTCCGTGATAAATGGGGAACACCCGACGTTATCGGGATTAGAGAAGCTAAAAGAAGCGACATCATCAAGCCGCCGACCGAGATTGTAACAGCCGAAATTAAGATCGACCTCAACGGCCTCATCACGGCATTCGGTCAATGCTGCTCGTACAAATTGTTCTCACACCGAGCGTACATTGTCGTCCCTCAGAACTCCGCCGAGGAAGACCTCTCGCGCTTGGACGCGCTGGCACGCATATTCGGCATCGGCTTCATCCTTTTCGATGCGTCCAATCCGAAGCAACCTGGCTTTTCCATTCGGGTACGCGCGTCACGTCATGAGCCGGATGTTTTCTATGTCAACAAATACCTCAAGCTCATTGAGGGTGATCTGTTCGGTTAAGGTATGAAAGCCTGACCCTATTTGCGCTATTTCCCCATATGAACAGGAACCGGCAGATCCGGCTCTTATGCCGATCGGTCTAAACATAGTTATGCCTCACGAAGAGGCAGCGTGATGGGCTGGAACCTGGAAGACGCATTCCATGGCGCGATGCTCGAAATCTACGAACGCGCGAAGTCCGAGTGTAATTATACGGCGACGAGGTTCATTCAGATGGTCAACGACCGCGGTGGCTTAAGCGCGGCCAAGCTGCTTCTCGCGGTGCCGCGCATGTCCGAAGGGTTAACCCGGTTGTGGGAAGAGAAACGATTGGACATCTCAATGGAAGCCACGATACTACGCGAACCGTGGCGCCAATTGTTTACTCCCGACGAGCTGGAAGTAGCTCGTAAGCGGCTCGAGAACCTCGGCTACACCGATCGGTGATGCGTCTGTGGATTGGCGAGAATTCGAAGTGCTTGCACGCGCGGAGTGACAAAACATTTCGTCGTGGTTCTCGAATCTGTGGAAGTGGGGTAAGAGGGTTATTGTGATCGCGGTGGCTAAAATGACGTGAGCCGTTCTCTCAAAATTGCACTCTGACTTCAATATTTCCTCTTCCCCAGGCTACTCTTCATCCTATGGATTGGAAGAACCGCATAACCATTGATCCCGAGAAACGTGGCGGTAAGCCCTGCATCGGTGGCCTCCGCATGACCGTGTACGATGTGTTGGAGTACCTTGCTTCCGGAATGAGCGAAGGGGAAATTCTCAAAGACTTCCCCGATCTGACACGCGAGGACATTCGTGCCTGCCTTGCCATTGCGGCTGACCGGGAGCGGAAACTTGTGTCGATTCCCCCGTCGTGAAGTTCCTCTTCGATCAGAATCTTTCCCATCGTCTCGTTCACGCTCTGCAGCAGGAATATCCTGACTCCCGGCACGTCCGCGAAGGACCGCATTGAATCTATTCACGGGTTGATGTTGTGCCGATCCGCATAAGAACTCGTGAAGAATGATCAGACGGGTGCACCTTGTGGAAATAACGATACAAGGGGCATATGATGTGCGAACGTTCATCGCGGGTTATGCGCGGTAACACTGCCGGATGCCGCGCTTATGCGGATCGGCCTAAACATAGTTTGGCGACTCCGCGCATTTTCTGTAGTCATCCCACCATGCAATACGTTCTGATTATCCACGAGGTCGCGGACTATCCTGTTTGGAAGAAGGTTTTCGACAGCGCCGCCGGCATTCGGAAAGACGCCGGTGAACGTTCTTATCAGATTCTCAAGTATCAGAACGATCCAAACCGGATTGTTCATTTCTCGGTCTGGACTTCCATTGAGGACGCCAAGAGCTTTTTCGAGTCCCCTGAACTCGCCAAAATCAGAAGAGATGCAGGCGTCAAATCGCCTGAGTTCATTTACCTCGAACAACTCGAAGCGAGGACTCTATGAGTTTTCAACACTTGGAAATGTCTCACCATCAGATTGAGAAAGCGACGGCACGTCGCGCCTCTTACCTGAAGCGTTAGCCATCGGTTGGGCCGGAAGCTGTTACTGCTGATTCTGCGCAGACGATCGGTAGGTGTAGTAGAGGATGATTCCGGCCAGGATTGAGACGAGAATTCCGAATCCCATCTGTGCCCCGAAGCTCACAGGGCCTACGTAAATCTTATACAATTGCAACAGAACGACCGGCAGGCCCACTGCCAGAGCGAGCGCGATGAGGTGCCGTCTCTGATAGATGGGCTCACCCGGTTTTCTCGTCCATTTCATGCTGGAAAACCGCAGACCTGTTCGTTTATTTGACCAAGAATGGCTTGGAATCTTCTCCGGACGCCGTTGTGACGGTTACCATGACAAGGCCCTTACGGCCATCGGTTGGGACCGTTGCTAAGATGGTAGATTCATTTTCCATCGTAAAGGTGGATGCCTGGCCTGGCCCGAAGGACACGCCTCTCAAGCAGTCCAGCGAGCCGAACTCGGCCCCTGTGATCGTGACTTTCACACCGGGTTCTCCTTCATCAGGAACAAGTCTTTCGATCTGTGGCGCAACGCCGAAACAGGCGTTGCCCTCCGCCGCAGTTTCAGCTGTTTGAAACTTCGGTTCGATCTTGGGTTTGGCGGTCTCGGGTTGAACGGTCTCGGGTTTGGCGATCTCGGGTTGGACAGTCTTAGGTTGAACCGTCTCGGGTTTGACGATCTCGGGTTGGACGGTTTGGGGTGTGGCGATCTTGGGTTTCTCGATCTTGGGTTTCTCGCTTTTGGGTTTGACGGCCTTTGGTTTGACAGCCTTGGGCTTGACGGTCTTTGGTTTGACGGTCTTGGAGTGTGGTTTGGCCTGTGATTGCTGATCCGCTGCAGGCGCGAGTCCTGGATCGATTATCTGCAAGGACAGGGTCATGATCCCGATCGAAATTGCTGCCGCAAAAATCGTTAGTTTCTCCATTATGTCGTTCCCTTCACTCGGTTAGGCCCATATCGAATTTAACTTCTCTGTACGCTACTCTTCGATCGTCGAGATATCTCCTGGATCTTGCCCAAGCTCTTTGGCTTTCAATACGCGGCGCATGATTTTTCCTGACCGAGTCTTGGGGAGGGAGGAGACGATATCGATTTCAGCCGGGACGCCGATCTTGCCCAATTCTTTAAGGACCTGATCCTTGATCGACTTGATCAGCGCCGGGCTTTCCTGCTCCCCCTGTTTCAAGATGATGAAGGCCTTAATGGCTTCGCCGACCGTCTTGTGCGGTTTGCCGATCACGGCAGCCTCAGCGACGGCGGGATGACTGACCAAGGCGCTTTCCACTTCGGCAGTGCCGAGCCGATTGCCGGCGACTTTAATCACGTCATCCGCTCGGCCCATGAACCAGAAGTAACCGTCCGCATCTTTGTGGCAGACGTCGCCGGCCGTATAGCAATTGGGAATGGTGGACCAGTAGGCCTTATAACGCTCAGGATCCTTGTAAATGGTACGCATCATGGCCGGCCAGGGTTTTTTGATGACGGCAAAGCCGCCGGCGTGTGCGGGGAGACTGTTCCCCTCACGATCGACGACGTCGGCTTCAATGCCAAGAAACGGGCGCGTGGCCGAGCCTGGTTTCAACGGCACGGTGGGAAGCGGCGTGACCATGATCGATCCCGTTTCCGTCTGCCACCAGGTATCCATAATAGGTTTGTCTTCGCCGGTCATACGATGGAACCATTCCCAGGCTTCCGGGTTGATCGGTTCCCCCACGCTCCCGAGGATACGAAGCGTTGAGAGATCGAATTTCTTCGGCCAGTCTTCGCCGTAGCGCATGAGCAGTCGGATCGCAGTCGGGGTCGTATAGAAAATCGAGACCCCATAGCGTTCAATGAGATCCCACCAGCGTCCGGGATTCGGATGATCCGGTTTCCCTTCCGCAGTCAGAATCGTTGCGCCATTGAGGAGAGGACCGTAGACGATATAGCTGTGGCCTGTGACCCATCCAGGATCAGCTACGCAGAAGTACACGTCATCATCTTTCAGGTCGAACACATACTTCGTCGTCGTATAGGTGCCGACCATGTACCCCCCATGGACATGAACAACGCCCTTCGGCCGACCGGTCGTGCCGGACGTATAGAGGATATAGAGCGGGGCTTCGGCATCCAGCTGCTCCGCTTCGCAAACCGGTCGTTCACTCTGGAGCCACTCATTCCAGTCGATTTCCTTTGGGGCAGAAAGGGGCGAACCTTGAATCTGACGGCGTACGACAACCACATGGTCGATCGTCGGACAGGTCTTCACGGCTTCATCCACGACGGCCTTCAATTGGGTAGCCTTGCCGCGGTCGAACCCGACATCGGCGGTGATCACAACTTTGGACTCTGCATCGTTGATGCGGCTGGCGAGGGCAGGTGCACTGAAACCGGAATAGACGACGCTGTGGATCACGCCGATCCTGGCGCAAGCCAGCATGGCGATAACTTGCTCGGGTATCTTCGGCAGATAGATGGTGACACGATCCCCTCGCTGGAGGCCGAGTTTTTTGAGGGCGTTGGCGCAGCGGTTTACGTGTCGGTACAGTTCAGCATAGGTGAAGATTCGTTCCTGATCGTTTTCGCCCACCCAGATCAACGCGACTTTGTTCTTGCGCCAGGTCTTGATGTGCCGGTCCAGGCAGTTGTAGGTGATGTTGCATCGTGCGCCGACAAACCATTTCGCCCATGGATAATTCCACTCCAGGACCTTCTCCCAAGGAGAGAACCACTCCAACTCTTCGGCGGCATCGCTCCAAAATGTTTCAGGGTCCGCGATGGATTGTTTGTATGCGGTCTCGTAGTCTTTGATATAGGCAGCGGCTATCGTCTTGGCTGTCGGCTGGTATGTCCGACTTTCTTTCAACAGGGTCTCAATCTTTTCGCTCATGACAGCGGCCTCTCCTTCTTCAGCGCAGTCCCTTGTGGGCTCGTAATTATGGAGAAAGTCGCGGATGCCTGCAACCATACAGTTGGTCCGAGCTCAGCTCGTCGTGGCGCCTTGGTTTCTCTCGACTCCGTTCCTTGACACCTGTTTAGGCCGGAGATAGGCTGGCTCGATGAACAGCGTACGACATGTTGGGAAAACCCTGTTGTTGATGTCCTTATGCCTGTTTCTATCGGGGGCTCACGTGATCGGCATGTTCTCGGTGATCGCCCTGCCGACCGCTGAGGCTCAATCGGGAAAGCCGGAAGACCTGTACTATAAGTCCTGGGCGATCATCATTGGAATCGAAAACTATGTCTTGGCTCCTCCCATTCCGGGAGCGATCACCGATGCCAAGAAGGTTGCCGAGGCATTTCGGCGGTTGGGGTTTGATGAAGTGGTCGAGTTCTACGACAAGGATGCAAGCTCGCGACGCCTCCATCAGCTTTTGAACGATATGTTGCCGAGAAAAGTGGGACGTATGGACCGGCTCGTCATCTTTTATGTGGGTCATGCGGGGTTTATGCAGGACTCCGATGGGCAAGAGCGAGGGTATCTGGTGCCGTTTGACGCACAGATCAACAACGCCGCGAAGTCGATCACGGTTGAGCACTTAAAAGAATTTACGAGACGTTCGGCTTCCAAACACACGCTCCTGATTCTCGATGCGCCGGTATTCGGATGGGAGACCACTGCGCCGGCGGAGCTGTCATTGGAAGGACGGATGGCGCCGGAATCGGATACGGATCGGCGTGCGGTTCAGGTCATTAGCGCGGCAGGGAAAGGAGAGGCCGCTGTTCGCGTCGAGAAGAGCAGTCGTTTTGTTGAGACACTATTGATCGGGCTGTCCGGTGATGCGGATCTGGACGGAAACGGTTGGCTCATGGCTTCCGAGTTGGGGGACTACCTCGTGCGACAGGTCAAGGCGGCTTCCAATGGTGCACAACGCCCATCGAGTCTACGGATCGACGGTGATGGAGACACGGCGTTGATCGAAGGACGGAGATCGGCGTTTACGCTTGGCGCCGATCCTCAGACCCCTTCTGAACAGCAATAGGAGGCAAAGGCTCAATACGAACGTGCCGTTGCGCTGCGCGGGTTCGAGCAACCGTCAACCAAGCCGATGGCGTTTCAGTGTCCTAACTATTCTCGCCACCTTTCAGATAGCCAAGGCCGATCTTGACCGCTCGACGGGTGATTTCCGCCCAACGTGCCTGGGGGTAAGCCTCGAGGACCGCCGCAGCCTTGGGGTCTTGGATCTCAAGGTTCAAAATTCTAATGATGCCGTCGTCAATCTGGATGTCTGCCACAGATCTCCCTTCCGAGATACGATGACCGCTCGAAGCGGGCATTGCGTTGACTGATAAAAAAACGCATGCTAGCATAATTTCAGCGTTTTTCTCTGGATATGAGATAGTATACATGCAGCACTATGCCTAGTCACCTCAAGGAGGATTGTATGATCAGGTCACAAACGATTCATTCAAGGCTGGTCGGCTCCGGTCTTGTCGTCCTTCTCATCATGGGACTTGCGGCTTGTGGTGGTCCTCCTAAATGGGTTTCAAAAGGGTCCGGAGTCTATAACGAAAAAGACAGCAAGGCCTTTTATGGTGTGGGGGCCGTCGCGGGGGTTCGTAACGCACCACTTGCTTGGGATACGGCTGAGAATCGCGGGAGGGCCGAGATCGCCAAGACATTCGAAACTTACACTGGATATCTGATGAGAGACTATGCGGCCTCGACGACCGCCGGAGATTTTACCCGAAATACGGAAGAGCAGAATGTCGAGCGAGCCATCAAAACCATCACGACGACGACGCTCAGCGGAGTCCGGAAAATTGATCAGTACATGGATCCCAAGACCGACACCTATTACGTGTTGACCAAATTGAGTTTGGAGGACATGAAGAACAACTTGGAACAAGCCAAAGAGCTGAATTCGCAAGTACGGGACTTCGTGCGGAAGAATGCCGACCGTCTATTCGAACGATTGGAGAAGGAAGAGGAAAAGCGAGGCGTTCACTAAGCCCACATGGCGAATGCGAGTCCACCTCTTTTCGGAGGTTCACCGTGATCCGGAATCATCGCTCTTCGCTTGTCGCCGGGGTAAGTGTCGTCCTCGCTCTGTCAGGATGCGGACAGGAAACAAAGGTGACTCGTGTCGATACCGGGGTCGTGACTGATTTGAGCGGTCGGTGGAACGACACGGATTCTCGGATGGTCGCCGAAGCGATGGTCAAGGATGCGCTGCAATATCCGTGGCTGGGGAATTTTGAAAAGACGAACCAACGTCAGCCAGTCGTCATCGTGGGGACGGTCTTGAACAGCAGTCATGAACATATTAGCGTGCAAACCTTCATCACGGATTTGGAACGAGAACTCACCAATTCTCAGAAAGTCACGTTCGTGGCCGGTAAAGGCGAGCGCGACGAGGTGCGAAGCGAACGGAAAGAGCAAGCCATCTACGCGCTCGAAGAGACCCAGAAAGCCCCAGGAAAAGAGACAGGGGCTGATTTCATGATGAAGGGTACGATCGCCACCATTCTTGACGAAGCCGATGGAACCAAAGCGGTCTTCTACCAAGTGGATCTTCAGATGATCGATCTGGAGAGCAATGCAAAAGTCTGGTACGGGCAGAAGAAGATCAAGAAGGTGGTTGAAAGAAAACGCACCATCTTTTAGGTTCCACGGACGCTGTTGAACCCAATTCTCCCACGCTCTGCCCACGGGCTGATTTCGTTGCTGCCGTTTCTTGCCGTTCTCGTGCTGTTGACCGGGTGCGGTCCTTCCGTCAATCGTTACCTCCTCATTGAACAAAGCCTCGTTGCCGGTGATCCGCAACAGGCCGCGGCCATCGTCGAACAAACAGAGAACGAGTATGGAGCAAAGGGGCGGTTACTGTATGAAATGGATCGGGGAATGGTGCTGCAGCTGGCAGGTCGATACCAACAAAGCAGTGCGGTATTAGAACAAGCGGAAGAGGAGGTCGAGCGGCTCTATACCAGGACCATCCGTTCGGAAACCGCCGCATTTCTCACCAACGACAATGCCTTGCCGTACGAAGGCGACGCCTATGAACATGTCATGATCAACGTGATCAAGGCGTTGAACTATGCGGCTCAGGGGCAACTTCAGGAAGCACTGGTGGAGGCGCGACGTATCGACCATCGCTTGAATGTGCTCAGCGACCGAGTGACGGATGCCGATCGGTACCGGAATGACGGGTTTGCCCGGTATTTAAGCGGTATTCTGTACGAGGCAACCGGTGATCTCAATAACGCGTTTATCGCCTATCGCAACGCATATGAAGCGTACGGATCGATGAGCGGGTGGTCGAAGATGTCCGTTCCTTCTTCCCTGCAGTCCGATCTCTTGCGCACAACGGAGGCGCTCAACTTAACCACCGAGTTTGCCGGGTATCGACAGACTTTCCCTGAGGTCGAATGGCAGTCCAGTGCATCCCAAGAGCAGCTCGCCCAAGTCGTAATGATCAGCTATAATGGTCGCGCTCCGAGGAAAGAGGATCTGTTCTTGGATCTACCCATTAGTCTGGATGCGCTGCAGTTGGTCTTGATCAATCGTGGAGTCTTCCAGTCCCCCTATCAGCGAAATCGCGCAGTGGACAGCGTGCTCTATGGACTCAACGGGCAGGTCGTTCGCGTGGCGCTCCCGCGGTTAGTCCCGCAAAAAACACGGGTGGCGTTTGAAAATATGACGCTGACCGATTCGTCCGGCCACTCGGTCAGTGCACGATCGGAACTCGCGCAAAATGTGACGGCTCTTGCAGAAAAGAGCCTTTCGGAACGCTTGCCGGCGATCACTGTGAAAGCGCTCGCTCGAGCGGCGACGAAGTATGCGATAGCGGAAGGCATCACCAGAGGTGCGCAGCATGCGGCTGGAAGGGATGGCGCTCCCTGGGTTGGACTGCTGGTTGCGTTGCTGGCTCATGGGCTGGCCGTGGCCTCCGAAGAAGCCGACAAGCGAAGTTGGCAGACCTTGCCCGACGAAATTCATGTGGCCCGGACATGGGTATCGCCTGGTCAGTACCAGGTGTCCATTCAACCGCCGGGACAAGAGGTGCCGACCACGAAAGATGGACAAACGATCGCGCTGACTGCAGGCCAGACGATGTTCATCATTCAGCGTGTGATGCAATGATGCGTGCCGGTCAATCTTCTTTCCGACAAGGCATCGCGGGTTTCCTGTGCCTGTGGTTAATGGTGTCCGCATCAACGGCCTGTACCTGGTTCACTGGAACAGGGAAGCCGGGGTGGGTCGATGGCCGGAGTGTGGAATATCCATCGACTCAATACCTGACCGGTGTCGGTCAAGCGGACACTCGAAGCAATGCGGAGGATCAGGCCTATGCGGCCGTGGCCCGCATCTTCAAGGCGGAAGTCGCGGCGCAGGCTAAGGACTGGGAATCGTATCGGGTCGTTGAGAATCATGGTGTCTCCAACGCCGAGCGGCGGCTCACGATCGACAATGTGACGAAAGTCTCGACCGATAAAGTGCTTGAAAACGTCAGGATCGCCGATGTGTGGCACGACCCGGACAGCCGGTCGTACTACGCTCTTGGCGTGATGAATCGTGCTCAGGCCGAGGCCGCGTTGCTGGAGAAGGTGACGGCGTTGGATGGGGCGATCGAGGCGGATGTCGCCGAGTCACGACAAACGACCGACAAACTGGCGAAGGTCCGCGCGCTTCGGCGGGCCGACAGAAATCTCGTGCTGCGCGAGGTCTACAACACGGATTTGCGGGTAATCCGTCTCAACGGGCACGGTACCTCATCCGGCTATCAGGTAAACGAATTATCCGATGAGTTGGAGCAATTTCTTGCCACGAATCTGGTACTTGCGGTACAAGTGTCCGGCGACCATGCAGAACCGGTGGGGCGTGCATTGGCGGAAGGGTTGATCCGAGAAGGGCTTCACGTGACCACAAAGACGGAACATGAAGAGGTTGGCTCTCCGGAATTGATCGTCCGAGGCACTGTCCGCCTATTCCCCGTCGAGGTGCGGGACCCGAATTTCAAGTACGTTCGATGGTGTAGTGATTTTGAGATAGTGGAACCTGGGACGGGACGCGTCCTTGGAGCGGTGGCGCAGGGTGGAAAGGAAGGACATCTGACAGAGCGTGAAGCCACGGCGAAGACCCTGCGCGTGGTGCAACAAGAATTGTCGTCGGATGTCGCAAAGGCGATTGCCGCGCATATCTTCGGCGACGTCGCGCTGCCCGAGGCGGCCACGATACCGGCGGGTTGCCCACGAGAAGAATCAGAGGTGAGGCGGTAAATGAACGTTCTTTCATGAGGAGGCAGCGATCGTGAAAAAGACCGACGAACTATCCACCAGCCGAGCCCCACGCAGCAGGGGGCGGGGATTGACCAAGTCAGGACAAAAGATTTCCAGCCGTCTGGCCAAGCGGCGATTGAACGACCGATTGAAGGAAGACACGGCGGCCTTCAATAGCGGGAATCTCGCCGACACCTTGCGAAAAGAAGGGTACGAAGAGGTGCCGCTCGATGAACTCCAAGATAGGCTCTCCAAACTCCAAGGGCCGCTCGCGGAAATCATTCTGAAGGGGAGGGTATAAGGGGATGCCATACTACTATTTCGACTCAACCGCACTCATTAAGCGCTACAGCATGGAACGGGGCACGAGGATCGTGAATAAGCTGATGGTGAAGCGCGGGAAGGTCGCGATCGTCCCGACATGGACCGTGACGGACTTCTATTCGATTCTGTGCGCACGCGCTCAAGAGGGGCAGATTACGCGGGATGATTGCTACTCGGTTCTCTATAAGTTCGAAATCGAATCCAAGCAGGGACTCTACCAGTTTGTCGCGCCGAAGATGGAAACCTACCTGGCCACGAAAGAATTGGTCTTGGAGTATCCGTTCCTGCGATCACCTCAGGTGATGCATCTGGCATTGGCATTGGAGCTGAAGCCGTTGCGACTGACCGTCGTCAGCGCGGATCCCCAGTTGCTGGCGGCGTCAAAAACCGCTGGACTGCATATTATCAATCCGGCAGAAGACTAATGATGCCGTACGTTTCGGAATGAGGGCGATCATGTGGCTTGGATGTTGACCGATCGCCCGGGCGATGTCTCTTCCGAGGACTGTCTGAGCAATTCCATGACGGCGCGATTCCAACCGGCTGGGCCGATGCCCGGCGCACGAATGAGGTTCGGCAGGTTGATGTCGGGGTCGTACGAGCCGTCTGGTTTTTGCACCAACACTGGACGATCGACCGTCAGTAGGAGAGAGAGGTCGTTCAGGCTATCGCCGATACCGATGGTTTCGATGTCGTCCGGCAGGTCAGCCAGTCGCCCTTGTCGTTTGTAGCAGCGCAGAAGAATTTCTGCCGCGCGACCCTTGTCGTTGTTTCCCGTCAAGTGAAAGAAACGTCCACCCCTTGTCCAACTCAGACCTCGAGTCACGATTTGGCGACAGACTTCTTCGATCAACTTGGGAGGGCCGTTCACCAAAAACGGCTCATCGAATTCCCGCAACATAGCCCGTAACGCGGCTTCTCGGGAGAGACCTGTGTTCGCCATGACTTCGTCGACCGACAGGTCGCCGAATCCTCGGAGCGGTGTGCCCACCGCGTCTTCGATTTGCCGGAGTACATCCCGGAGGAGCGCATAGGGCGTCCCGAGTTCGATGATGTGATAACTGGAACGACGTCGTGACCGCTCCAGGGGGAAGTCAAAGGTATTGAGGGGCACAAAGACCGCCGCGCCGTTCTCGACGATGAAGGGATGGTGGTGATCAAGACGCTCTCGAAGCGGTTCGATTTCCGCGCGGGTTTTTCCGGAGACGAGAATAACCGGGATGTTCTCCAAACGAAGGGCCTCAAGGGCCGGTCTCGCCTCGTCAAAGGAATACGTGTGGTTGTCCAACAGACAACCGTCCAGGTCTGTAAATAGAATATAGCGTGACATGGGTTTAGAGATGTCGTAGGTCCTCGTTGATCTGCGACCGGGAATGTCCGGCCAGACGTCGCTCCAGGAAATCCTTCGCCAGATCCCTACCGCCCAACCCCAGCGCCAGCGCGGCGGCTAAGACGAGGCCTCCCCAGGTAATCCCGAATCCAACGACGACGATGTGTTGGGCAATCCCCAGCTGCTCAAGCGCCATGGCCACCGTCAAGAGTTGAATGCCCCACCGGGTCCCGGCTGCGATCCAGCGGGCCGGAGGCAACCCCGCGTTCACGGCGGCGATGAGGACGGCCTGCGACACGAAATTCGAGACGAGATAGCCGCTGATCCCGATCACGGCCGCGGTGACCAAATGGGGGATATACGACAAGAGCGAGCGAGCCGCTTCATTGATCGGAGCCACGTCGAGGGCACTCAAGGATGCCGTGGTGGCGAAGATCACGATCAACCAGTAAGTAATGCGGCCGATAAGGTAGGATGGATCGGCTTTGATGCCTCCCCTCAGCAGAGCCGCGGCGATACCGATCCGATCGCAGAGTCGATCCAGGCCGATCACGCGAAGCAGTCGTTCCATCAAATGCCCCATGCCCCAGGCGGCGACCAGACCGACCAGCAAGAGAATCATCATGGCCAGGACATTGGGAAGAATGGCGAAGACGCGTTCGCCGAGAGCAGCGACTGGTCCGAGTAACGTATGTTCCCAGTTTGAAGTCATGGCTGACTCCTTTCTGGCCTCGCGGGGGCAGCACCGATGACTTCCCGCGCATCTTGAGACTGAGGCCAACGTGCGACAAGATATTCTTTCTGTTTTTCGAACGTTCGGCAGAGCCCTTCGATGAGGTGTTCGGCTTCTGCAGTCGTCAACCCTTGACTATCCAGCACGAATGACGCGGTCTTCCCCAAATAGAGCGGGGTCAGCGCTTTCAGGAGATGCTCTTGTGGAAGCACGCTCTGATGATGCGCGAGGGCGGCATCATAAATAATTTGGGCCCACAGCGAATCGGGAATGCGGAAATCCCGTCTGGAGACGTCCCGAAGACGGGACAGCTGATCCAGCGCGTCTTCGGAGAGAATACGCGTCCAAATAGGGTGCAGGTCCGTCAGTCCGAGATGAAACAAATCCACCATCCGTTCGACATTGACATTCACCGGCTCGACTCCCACCTCATACTGGAAGCCGAAGAGAGGCACCTTTCGTGAGTCTATGACGGGAAGCCAGCTGGAGGCATGGGCTTCCATCAAGGCGAATAAGGCGCCCACCACCTGTCGTAACATGGAGGACAGGTCGGCGGCAGGGTCCTTGGGGTCATGAATCTTGGCTCCGAGAAAACTCTGACACACCTTCGCACCGCTCGTAATGGCTTCGGTCGTCATCCAAATGTCGATCCCGAAGCGCGCGACATCGGACTCCCAGACATGCTTCTCGAGATAGTGTTGGGCCAGGTCTCCAGTGAATCCGAAATCTCCGCCGATCGGCTGACGGACTTCCTGCCCATAGAGGGCTCTGGTAAGCGGATAGGCAATGCTGTTGGTGATGGTCCCGTCGTACTTGTGGCGTCGATAGTACGGGGCCACATAGTCGTAGCCTTCTTTGATGATCGGATGAAGGAGCAGTTCCATCCACTCCGGTGTGATGCTGCGGACATCCGAATCGACGACGGCACAGGCTTTGACTTTGAGCCGCCGAGCGATCTCGAAAATCGTGCGAAACGCGCTGCCTTTGCCGGGGATTCCGTGATAGGGCGTGACAATCCGCTGGAGCGTGCTCTGCCGATCGCTGATAAAGAGGGGTTCCAGATCGACCATGGTGTGGGCGACGATGGCCGAAGTATCGTCGGTGGAGCCGCCGTCGGCATTCACCAGGACGGCACGATGGCCGGGAAAATATTTTGCCAGCCCCGCTCCCACGGCGCGAACGACATGTCCTATCGTGCCGGCATTATTGAAGCTGGGAATGCCGACCAGAATATCGGCGCTGCGCACCGTTCCCAGCAACTCTTCGGTTTCAGACGTGAGTGGAATCAGTCCGGTGTTCATGAGACGGGTTGCCGTGTTTCCGCTGCGGGATCCCAAGCATGGTCTTGTTCCACAGCATCCATGAGCCGATGAAAAATATCGGGTACGGCGTGGGCGACGCGGCTCCAGTTCGAGATCATAGGGACGCCCAACGGGTCTCCGAGGAAACTGTCCGTCGCCAACGTCATGCCGCGCAAAAACACTTCGACGGCGCGCCGTTCTTCATGGCGGTCAAAGCGCAAACTGTTGATCGCCGCGTCATTTTCATACCGGCTGATGGCTTCTTGCGCGGCTTGGAGATACGTGGCCCGCAATGTCTTGAGGGTGCTTTCCGACAAGACCAGCCCTTCACTCGCCAGGTTGCGGAATAGCGACTTGGTGATGTCCACGCACATTTTCAGCAACCCCGCATCCGGATTGTGCGTCGATAGCGTTTGATGCTTGTGCTCATAGGCATCGGCGATATCCGCTTGGCAGATCCGTCGGAGCGCGCAATTGCGGTACACTTCCGCCAGCATGCCGATTTCCAACCCCCAGTCGCCTGGAATACGGTTGATCCAGGCCAGATCTCGCACCATCGCAAATTCACCGGCCAGCGGGTATCGAAAGCTGTCCAGAAACGAGAGCATGGGGTGCGGTCCGACCAGCAGTTGCAGGCTGCGGATCAACGGAGTGATGAAGAGACGCGTCACCCGTCCATGCATCCGGTCCGTGACGCGGCTGTAGTATCCTTTACAAAATTCGTACGCGAGGTTCGGATTGGCGACGGGGTAACAGAGGCGAGCGAGGTACTGACGGTCGTAGCTCACGATGTCGCAGTCATGAAGAGCGATCACCTGGCTCTCGCCTCGGGCCAGCACATAGCCGTAGGCCGTCCAACATCCGCGTCCTTTGCCCTGGAGCCCGATGTCGATTTCATGTGAGACGAGCGTATTCAAGAGTGCCTGGATCCTGGTGCCGTCGTTCCAGATCACGCGGACGCGTTGGGGCAGCTGGGAAAAAAATTGCTTGGCCAGTCTGAACTCCAACGCGGAGGCTTGATCCAAGGAGATGACGATTTCGTTGACATACCGAACTTCGCTGAGGATTTCGACGATTCGCTTGAGAGCCGGCCGCTCCAGCTCCGCATAGAGCGATGGGAGGACCAAGGCGATCGGAGTCGTCTTCGCGTACCGTTCAAGCTCTTGCTCGAGCTGCTCGATATTGGATTGCCCAAGACGGTGGAGAACGGTGACGACCCCATTTTGATAAAAATCAGACACAATATCCTCTTTGCGGATCCCTGATTATTGCTGAAAGCCGGTCTCGCGTAAAGCCGGAGAGACGAGAAAGTGCAGACTATACCCGGGACTCGCCTGGATGCAAACAGTGAGATTGCAGGGAGTATACCATCGTTGCCTATCGGCAAAACCCCTAGACATGATCGTTTCACGCATGATTGACCGGAAAGCTAGTGGAAATATCCTATGGAGATGTAGGGAAAAGCAGGCAGAAGTGGAGGGATTCTCCTATGGCTTATCCGTTGAAAGCTTCTTCCCCAGTCGCCTTGCCAGGCGGACCATGCCGGGAGATCGATCATTGGGGCTCAAGAGCACATTGAGGAGATGCAGCTGATGTTGGTCTGCAAAGGCAGCGGCAAGATGTTGTTCGAACTCTCTCTGTGTACTGACCCGCGAGCCTCGTCCACCCCCGATGAGGTCGCACACGTGATCGTATTGCCATTCATGCACATCGTTAAACGGACCGTCCAAAATTTCTCGTTCAGTCGAATAGCCGCGGTTATTGAGCACGATCACAATCGGAGTCTTCCCATAGCGGACGCAGCTCGCCAACTCAGTCCCGGTCATCTGAAAGGCGCCGTCTCCCACCAGGACGATAGGTCGCAGGCTGGGGTCGGCGAAGGAGGCTCCTAAGGCAGCGGGAACAGCGAATCCCATCGACGTGTAGTAGGCCGGCGACAGAAACTCGAATCGATGGCGTACGTGCAGGTCAGCCGCTGCAAAGAGCGATTCACCGACGTCTGCGATGACGACCGTCTTTTCTGTCAGTACCGTATCGAGATGGCGGAACAGCCCTTCCAACGTCACCGGCGCATCCAAGTCGGGCGCCGACGGCGCCGTCACAGCTCGGGTCGGGAGCGAGCGCTGGGAATGAGAGAAGGATGGGAGCGGCGATCGCACAAGGCCTTGAACAAAATCCTGAAACTTGATCGACTCATACCGATGGTGTTTGATGGCGACCCGGTCAGCGGTGGCGTGGATGGTGCGGCCCTCCGAGAGCAAGGGCGACGTGGCATCCAGATCTTCCACATCCGACAAAATAGACCCCAGGATCAACAGGCAGTCGGAATCGTTGATGAACTGCTGCACTTCCTCGCGCCCGATCAGTCCTCCATACACGCCGACATAGAGCGGATGGTCCTCTCGGATGATGGATTTTCCGAGCAGGGTCGAGGCAATGGGAATATTGAGGCGCTCCACCAGCCGGGCCAAATCGTCCTGAAGTCCGAACCGACCCACTTCCGCTCCAACGAGCATGGCCGGTCGTTTGGCCGAGGCGAGCATGATCCGTACTTCACCGATCGCTTCTTCCAGAGCGGCCGGGTCACTCGGCGTATCTTCAATGCAGAACGGCTTCATGCCTCCTGTCAGCGGACAGTGGACCATGTCTCTGGGGATTTCGATATAAATCGGACGGCGGTAGCGCAACAGGGCCGTAAAGGCCCGATCCATCTCCCGCTCCGCGGTCAGAGGATCATCCAGTGTTACTGCCGCAACGGTCATCCGTTCGAAGACTTCTCGTTGCGTCCCGAAGTCGCGAACCATATGATGCAGATAAGGAGTGCGAGTTCGTTCCGTGAGACCGGGTGATCCGGTCAACAGCACCACCGGCGATCGTTCGGCATAGGCGCAGGCAATGGCGTTGACGGTGTTGAGCCCGCCGACGCAGTAGGTGACACAGACGGCCCCGATGCCGTTGATGCGGGCATAGGCGTCCGCGGCAAAGCCGGCACAATCTTCCCTGGTTGTCACGATCTGCTGGATCGGTGAAGCCTCTATCATTTGATAGAGAGACAGGACATAGTCTCCCGGAATGCCGAAAATATGGCGGACGCCGAGACGATGCAGGCGATTCAATACCGCTGACCCGATCGTAGCTTTGTCGCTCATGTGTATGCCCTTGATGGTGGCTCGTCGATCGTGATTCGATGCGCTGACTTCAGGAAAACATACCGGCGACACTTCGTCAAGCACAACCGGGCGGTCCGCGATGTTCCTCATCCGGTACTTGACCGCTCACTCAGAGAGTCAGATACAACATGGTAGGAGAAAAGGTATGACGCAGACCGCACAGATTCGCCTCACTGCCTCACGCGGCCCTGAGAGTCGGCATCTCTGGCTCTATGCCGGCCACTTGGGACCGGTGGTCGGTGAACCGATAGTCGGCGATCTGATCGATGTCCTCACTTCAGACGGCCGATTCTACGGCCGCGGCCTCTATAACTCGGCCTCGAAAATCAGAGTCCGCCTGCTGACATTCCGGGATGAACCGATCGACGAGACGTTCTGGCTGGGGAGAATTCAACAGGCGATCCACTTACGGCAACGCGTTGTCGCTCAGTCCAATGCCTATCGCCTAATTTATGGAGAAGGGGATCGACTGCCGGGGTTGATCGTCGATCGGTACGATCAGTTGCTGGTCATGCAGACCCTGTCTGCCGGGATGGACCGCAGAAAAGAACTGTTGGCCGACTTACTGATGAAGGAATTGAACGTCGCTGGTATCTATCTCCGGAACGACGCCAAGAGCCGGCAGCTCGAAGGATTGCCGCTTGAACGAGGATTTTTTCGCGGCAGTGGTTCGACAAAAGTTGAAATCCAAGAGGGACCTGCGAGGTTTGTCGTCGATGTCGAACGGGGACAGAAGACCGGCTGGTTTTGCGATCAACGGGAAAATCGACTGGCCGTGGCCAAGTTCGCGGCAGGGGCCGAGATGCTGGAAGTGTTCTGCCATACCGGCGCCTTCGGCATTCATGCGGCCCTGGCTGGAGCGCGATCTGTGGAGAGTCTCGATGTCAGCCAAGACACATTGACGATGGCCAGACAGCACGCGGTGATGAATCAGGTAGAGAATCGTTGCATCTATCGCCAAGCCGATGCCTTCGAAGAAATGCGCCTTCTGGTGAAGGCTGGGCGACGCTATGATCTCGTGATCCTTGACCCCCCGGCTTTTGCTCGCAGCAAACAGGCCCTGTCGGGTGCGTTAGCCGGCTACAAGGACATCAACCTGCTGGGTTTAAAACTACTGAAGCCGGACGGGTTTCTAGTTACATCCAGTTGTTCTCATCCAGTATCTGAGGCGGATCTCTGGAACAGCATTCGCCTCGCTGCCCGCGACGCCAGGCGAGACATCCGGCTCATCGAACAACGTGGCCAAAGCGCCGATCATCCCGTCTTAGCCGGCATGTCGGAGACTCGTTATCTGAAGTGTTTTATTGTGCAGGTGTTCTAGCGAGCTGTTTCACCCGACGGGAGGTTACCAGTCCATCTATATCAACAGGGCCTCGTGTCGGCTGTTGACAGGGGCTCTATTCATGGGAGGTCAACATGGAGAAAGAAGCGATACGCAACAAGGTCAGGGCCGCTCGACTCGAAAAGAAGCTCACGATCGCGGATGTGGCGAAAACCGTTGGCAAGAACCCGACGTTCGTCGCGGCGGCGTTGAACGGCAATCACCGATTGACCCCGGACGAAGCGGTGAAGGTCGGCCAGCTTCTGGATTTGGATAACGAGGTCGTTCAGTCCTTGAGCCGATTTCCGGTACGCACGGATCTGCCGAACATGACGGACCCGTTCAAGTATCGGTTGCTCGAAATTGTCGGCCTGTACGGCGATTCTCTGCGTGATGTGGCCAACGAGATGTTCGGCGACGGCATCATGAGCGCGATCGATTTCACGGTGGACATGGAAAAGGTCACCGGCAGCCAGGGTGAAACCCGCTGCAAAATCACGCTGAACGGCAAATGGCTCGAGTACAAGACGTTTTGACGAGATGGACGCTGGCGTCGCTCGGATTCACCCATCATCTGACGGACATCTCAAGGGGGACCCCGTCATGCTTGACGGTCAACTGCGCCGGGAGCGTGACCGGATCCGACCAACTGCCGACCGGTCGATCATTGGATTCCATAATTTGATCACCCGGCTTGAGTCCGGCACGGAAGCCCGGTCCCCCGTGGAGGACGTCCAACACTTTGACGCCCTCCCCCGACCAACCGTGGTCCGGCACCAGTCCTAGCGGATTGTCACCGAAGGCAGCCGTGAAAGCAGCCAAACCATAGGCGGCGGCTTCTTGGAGCAAGGGACGACGGGCGAGCGAGTCGGGCTTGGCGGATCGCTGGGCCCCGGTCGCGACCGGGGCCGGCGAGACCTGACTTGCCGAAACCGTTTGGCGGAATAGGGTGGTGCCGCTTTCAACCTTGAAGAGGCGGAGTTCAAATGCCGCTGAGAGCGGCATGTCCTCCGGCACGATCATCCGATAGATCAGCAAACTGTCCGCGCCGACAAGCCTCCCGATATGGATCGACGTCTCGTCATCGACCTGACCGCCGTATTGAATGCCCATCTCATTCAGCACCGCCTTCAGCTCCTCTCGTTCCACCAGCACCAAGTCTGGATGGCGTGTGCGCAGGAAATTCAAGGTGAGATCGAGCCATGAGCTGATTTCGACATCAGACGACCCGTCGACAGGGATGATGGCCAGGCGCTGCGGCAGAGGGACGATGGGAGGAGGCATGAAGACCGGAATCACCGAAATGCGAAGGCCTCCACGGACATGCTCTTTTCGATCGGAAGGAACCGGAGGCCCGCAGACGAGCCCAAGCAGGGGCTGAACGACGGTCGGCGTTCCCCACAGGCACAATTGATTGTCCTGCAACACAACATAATATGGATGTCCCACTTCGCCCGGAAAGTAGCAGTTCGGAAAAAACGGACAATGGATCAGATAGGCGGTCCAATCGCCCTGTGGATAGAGCCGATACTCTAAAATGATCTGCCGACCCTCGTTCCGAACGATACGATTCGGTTTGCCCAACTGCTTGAGGACCTGCTCCTTCGGCATCGACACGACCAATCGATCTTGTAATATCTGGGCATCGTACATATATGGAACGAGGACGCCGCATCCCCCCAGCCACAGAACAGACAGAAGAGCGGTTATAGTTCGTTTCATGGCGGTTCCTCCGATCCAGCTTGGCCCTCCCACTCGCTTGAGAGTTATTGTACGCCGGATTGTGGAGCCTGAGCTAGAGAGCCTATGGTCCAAGGAAGTCAATGCCGCAAGGGTGGCGTGATTAGATGAGCGGCACCCGTTGTTGATCGCGCAGACGTGCGGTAGCATAATAGGGGCAGATGAAAGGTTGGATAGTATGCGGACTGTAACGCTCCTGTGCTTAGTCGGTCTCCTGTTCGCAACCGGATGCAACCGGGGCCTGTCGGCACAGCTTGATGCCGACTTTCCCAACTCAAATCAGGACCATCTGAACATCGCTTCCTATTACTCCCGACAGGCCGTGCTGTCCCGCCAAAAGGCGTCGGAACAAGCCAATCGCGCCTTGACTTATGAACAGCTCTTCGGACGCGATTCGGATTGGGTGGCCGGTGCGCAGATGCTCACGCAGTTTTATGAAGACGCGGCGCGCGAACAGGACCGACAGGCTAACCTGCATCTGGAACTGGCCGGCAGACGACCCTCAAATCGTTAGATTCAACCAGCCTGAATGGTTCCTGAGACCTGTGCATCAACATTTCCCCTGCGCCAGATATTCGCCGGTCGCGCCGTTCGGAGCTACTCCGTCCCGAGTATCCCGGGAGGCGTCATCTGAATGGAAAAGGTCACCGGCAGCAGGGTGAAGCCCTGCTGCAAAATCACGCTGGACGGCAAATGGCTCGAGTATAAGTCGTTCTGACGAGCGGTTTGTCCACAACTGGTCAACGCTATGATCGTGGTATCCCGTTAAGTAGTCAGCCACCGGACGGTGATCAGATGCTCAACCGCATGGAATTCAGGATCGCTCGTTAACACTGTTCCTGACAGGCGGTGGGCGGTAGCGATACAAAAGGCATCCGCGTAGGAAACAGCATACTGACCTTTGATCTCCGCTGCTTCTCGCACTAAAGGCAGGTCGACAGGAATAAGTTCAATGGGCAATTGTTCAAGGAGATGGAGAGCTTCCGCAGCCTGACCTCCTCCGACCTTGCGTTTGACGATATAAAAGAACTCGCCCCAATTGATCCAGTTCAGAAAGGCTTTAGTTCCGGCTCGCTGCTGTTCATACAGTGCAGTTCTGACTTTTTCCCACCCCGGTTCCTTATGAAACAGGCTGACTAACGCGAAGCTATCGAGGACGAGCTTTTTGCTCACGGCGTGCCTCCTCTTGATGCTCGCGACGGAGGTCGTCCGTTAGGGAGAACTTGCCCGTGAGAAAACCGGTGGCCGCCGCGATGGGATCGTCAGCAGCCGGCGTAATAACCAAGCGGCCGCCTTCCTCGATCAATTGGACCTTCCTCCCTGCTTTGAAGCCGAGTTTTCTTCGAAGTTGACGAGGAATGAGAATTTGCCCCTTTGATGAAATTTGGGAGACAGGCATAGAAACCTCCATCGTTTTCTGGTTAAGCATACCAAATAAAGAAAACGTTGGGCAATCAATAATTGTTTCGCCAAGACAGGAAAACTTGAAACTTCTTGAACTGATTCAACTGCCACTGACGCAAGATTTCGCGAGGCATTCGCTTGATCGAACAACGTAGCCAAAGCGCCGACCATCCGAAGAAAGAAAATGTACCGGGAGTCTTTTATTGGAGGTCGACAGCGCAAGCTATCGGTGCGCCACCGCGGTTCAGTCTTCCATGCCCATGCCGATCACGATGAGCACCGCATAGTCCTGCTTAGTGCAGCCCTCGACCGGAGGCATCGTTCCCCCTGGCGCAACCGGAAATGCCGTCTGTTTCGCGTGAGCCGGTGAGCACGAACCGCCCACCGTCGCCGCGGTATAACGCGCGGAACGGCAAGCCAGGTGCGTTACGTCGTAGAGCGTCGCGCCTTGATCGAGCTCCCAGCGCCTGTCGCCATGGCTGTCGGTGGGATGAATGGTCAGCACTGCCGTCACCTTGCGGGCGCCCGTAACCAGATATTTGCCGGGAGGGAGTGGAACGGTCGGTTGCTCCATGATTAAGCCGTGTTCCTCCAGCCACCAGTCCGTCTCGTCGAACTTCCAGCGTGCCGGGGCGACGCCACCGGAATTTTTTAGTGATTGATAGCGGTTCAGCTTCACGCCTCGAGGACCCGGGTCCAGCGGCCACAGACCCCACAATTGCGCGCCGCTCCCTGAGGTCGCATCTGGATTGCCCAAAGCCGCGATGTACTGAGTCGAGATACGCCTGAACTTCGTCTGGCCCTCGCCTGCGGCGTGCACCGGCTGAGCCGAGGCGGTGATCGTCACCAGCAATGCCGTTGCAAGGCAGGCGCGGCTGATGAGGCGCTCCGTGCTTCTCGTTCGCTCCGACGCGGTATCTCGTGGTACATGGGTGCGCATCCTGATCGTCCTGAGTGTTGACATCATCGCGCAACATTCCTTTCAGGGCGGGTCAGCAACAACCAGATCACCGTCATCTTTTACCAGCCCGGACGTACGGATATCTAGGAGCCTGTCCGACATTGACCTTTCTACTGCGGCGAAGGATGTACCGGCATCTGCTTCGTTCTCGGCCACGAACAATCCTCAACGTATTCCAGCGAATACGCTTCCGGTTCTTCGCGGCCTGTGGACTTGCATCTACCCGCACCTCCTTCACCTCGTCACGAAGGCAATGTCAGACAGGCTCCTAGAATGACATCAACCTCGAGATGCGGGACTAGTACTTCAGAGAGGACTTCTTGGAGAGAGGAAAAGGAGCCTGGAGTCTGTGTGTGATCACATTTGCGGTATCCCAAGCGGTCGGTGACGGGATGAAGTTGAGTTCCAGCCCCCAGACCAAGAAAGCATTGAAATCCACTACCAATAACTGACAGACTGACTTTGTCATGACAAGCACGGTTCCCCTATTTACCGACACCCACGCGACTCTCTTAACGCGCTTCCTCTCTTCACCGCTGCGTCCCAAGGACACCCTGACGTATCCCCAATTGGCCGGCTTCTTGTTTTGTTTGGCGAATGGGCCGGAGTTGATCCCACCTTCCGAATGGATTCCACTGGTCTTCAACGATCAGGAGGCCAATTCTGAGACGCAAGATGAAGCAGAGCAGGTGCTCCAGGCGATGATGGCGCTCTACGACGAGTGCATTCGTGAACGATCCGTTGGTGGTGTCTCGCTCCCGGCTGGGTGCGAAATACGACCGTGGGCGATGGACAACTTGAGTGCCGATGCGCCGTTGAGTCAGTGGGCACAAGGGTTTTCAATCGGCTGCGACTACCTTGAGGAGGTGTGGAACGAGTACACGCCGGATGAACTCGATGAGGAATTTGGAGCGTTGCTGATGACACTCACGTTCTTCACCTCTCCGAAACTCGCCGAGGTGTACCATCAGGAAACGAAGGGGAACGGAACTCTGGAGCAGTTGGCCCAATCGGTGATGGAGAACTTTCCGGAGGCGATGAGTGAGTATGCCCACCTGGGACGATCGATCTATCAAGCGCGACTCGAAGTAGGTGACCTCGATCTAGAGCACTCAGCTCGCACAAAGATCGGGCGGAACGATCCCTGTCCATGCGGCAGCGGAAAGAAGTTTAAGAAGTGCTGTGGCCTGACGAAAGGAACGAATTCTGGCCCGGTCTTCCACTGACACACTGTCCTGTTGAAGGTGCTCATTCCCTGAGACTTTCGGACGGGCAGGGCGATGGATTCGCGGCATGTCTGATCGATCTGATTCCATCGGTTCCTTTTCAACTGAGTCTCGTCGCATCTTCTACGAAGATCATCGGTCGCTGACCCTATTCATGCTTTTGATCGTATTTATGGCGCCGTTTGCGGGACTCTACGTGGCAGGGCTTTTGGGTGTGGTGGTGGGGGTGTTAGTCTCAGCTGCCGCCTATGTACTCACGCCCGGCCTCTGGAAGTGGCTCGGCGGCTGACTCACAGAATCAGCCGCCTTCTCTCGGAGATTATTGCTGAATGGCCGATAGGAGCCAACGTCCATCCCGCACGCGCATGAAGGTCCAGACTTCGTAAGATTCGGTCGGCGTTTCTTCACTGCCTTCAATCAGGTAACCTGGCTCTCCACGTGGGATCGTCGTGGAGACTGTGTAGTCCCTGGCATTCCAGCGTAGGTCCACAGTTGCATAGTCCTGGTCGTTTTCGGACCAGGCTTCTCGCACATCTCCCTTGAGCAACTCGACTCCTTCCACGTGATTCTGCACGCCTCGACTGCTGTCCTCGGCCAACGCGGTGCTGAAATAGCTCAGCATTTCCGGCGTCAAAAATGGTCTCAAGGCCGCCACGTCTTGGGCGCTCCAAGCGGATTGAATGTCGGTCAGCAGCTGCTGAAAGGCTGTCTTATCTTCGGTAGTCACGGTATAGGTCGTATCCGTTGTCGGCATGTCGGTGGAGCTGTTGGACGAGATATCGAGCAGGCTTCCCCTCGCCGCCGTTCCACGTGAGAGTCCGGTGAACACCGGAGCAGGGTTCTGACGGACTTTTTTGAAATAGTAGAATGCACCGGCTCCTACCAACATCAACAGGAGAACCAGCCCAAAGGAGCTGCCTGCTGAGTTGGATGTCGATCCCGACTCTGCGTCCGTGGTCTTGGCGCTGCTCTCTGTCGCGCCAAAGAGCATATGGCCGATCCAGGTTCCGGCGAGACCACCGGCGATTCCGGCGAGGAGGGGATTGCGTTGCCACCAGGATGACGGCGTGGCTGGAGCCGGTTGCATCGGCGGAGCGCCCGATGCATTCGGTGGCGGTGTCGTCGAGGGTTTGGCTGTGGTGGACTGTTCGATCGGCTTGGCGCCGTTGTCTTGGTAGGTACGGGATCCTCGGCTACCCATACCCATTGATGAGTTTCCGCCGCGAGCTCCGCTAGAAAACCCTCCTCCCCCTCGCGCCTTCGCAAACGAAAGGGTCGGTAGGCCGATGAGCGAAGCGATGAGAAAGACCGCGATGAGTTGTGGATGTTTCGCCATGACGTTTCCTTTCACAAGAAGGATGGGACTTTTGATAGGCACAGGCTTCATCCTAGCAGGATTGTGCGGAGAAAACCTACCATTCACTGCTGGGATGAACACAGCGAGCGCTGACTGATCTGCATCAGTTTTTTTACAAGATGTGTTGGGCAGAGATCCAAGCCAGGTCAACAGGTCGCCACGGACTGGCGGTGGAATTCGGCTACGACGGGAAACACCAACGCGGCAAAATCCCAATAGCGCATACGGATCGCTTCCGAATGGGTCCCCCCTTCAAAGACGATCTCTTCATCACCAGTGAGCGACCGATCGACATACACCGGAAGTCCATAGAGTGTCCCGAGGGGCGGCATGGCGCCCAATTCGCAGTCTGGAAAGAGCTTCGCGATCTCTTGCTCCGTCGCCAGCCGCACGTGATGTGTTCCGAAGAGTTTTCGCAGGCGCAGAACGTCCACTTTCGCCGTTGCCGGCAGCACCGTCGTGACGAATTGCTCCTTCACTTTCACGATGACGACTTTCGCCATCTCCTGTATCGGGAGGTGGAGTGTCCGTGCGACGGCAAGAGCACGGAACGTCTGTGAGTGCGGCAAGACATCGTAATGAACATGTTCACGATCGAGATGGCTTTTCAGCGTCCATGGAATGGGCATGATGACACCTCCTGTGGCGCCGACCCCCAAACGGAGATCGTTGGTGGGTGATAGGGACAGAGAACTGCAATGGGGACGAGAGGACGGTGGTCGAAATGAAGTTCATGACTACGACTCCACGTAGGTCATGAGGATCGGCAATGTCGTTTGATTATATGCTTTTTGATCGCTCGCGCAAGATATATTGGATAGATCCAATTGGATCTATCCAGCAGGTCTTTTGTCGGAGGTCCGTCGGCAAGAGGATTCAACGTGACGGGGGATGGTGGTGCAGCCGATTCAGTCCGTCGAGGGCTGCGGTGCGGTAGCATTCGGCCATCGTGGGATAATTAAAAACGTTGTGGACGAAGTATTCCACGGTTCCTCCATAGGTCAAGACCGATTGGCCGATGTGAATCAATTCGGTGGCGCTGGGTCCGATGATATGGACACCCAACAGCGCGTGCGTCCCTCTGTGAAAGATCACTTTTAAGAGACCGTGGAGGTCGCCGCTGATGTGGCCGCGCGCCATTTCTCGGAAAAAGGCTCTGCCGGTGGCGTGTGGGACATCGGCCGCGGTGAGCTCCTCCTCGGTTTTGCCCACCATCGAAACCTCGGGAATACTGTAGATGCCGTACGGAATCACCTTGATGTCGTGCGACTCGGAGACGTGAAACGCGTGACAGGCGGCGAGACGGCCTTGTTCCATCGCCGTCGCAGCGAGCGCAGGAAAGCCGATGACATCGCCTGTCGCGTAGATGTGGGGAATGGCCGTTTGGTACTGGGCGTTGACCGAGAGTTGCCCCTGTTGATCGGTCGTCAGGCCGATGGCGGAGAGATTCAACGCCTCTGTATTGCCGATCCGTCCCATCGTGTAGAGCACCATGTCGGCTGTCACTATGTCGCCGTCTTGAAGCCGGACCACCGGGTATCCGGCTTCGTTCACGGAAATGTCCAGATGTTCCTGGCCGAGCCGCATCGTGACCCCATTCTGTTGCATCTGGGAATCGAGAGCTTGCGCGATTTCCTGGTCCAAGAACCGCAAGAGCTGAGTCCGCCGATCGATGAGGGTGACCCTGATCCCGAAGGCGGCCAACATCGAAGTATATTCTGCGCCGATGACACCTCCGCCGATGACGATGATGCTGGCAGGGTTCTTGGTCGTACGGAGAAACGAGTCGGAATCGCACACGATCAGGTCGTCGAAGGGAACGTCACCGGGACGGCGTGGGCGTGACCCTGTGGCGAGGACGATGGTCGAGGCATGGACATGATCGACGTGTCCGTCCGAACTCACCACGCTCAAGGTATGGGGATCGACAAAGCCGGCTGTGCCCTGGATGATCTCGATGCTGTTACGCCGTAGTTGATTGGTGATGACGGCCACTTCGGTCTCGATCACCTGGTCTTTGCGTGTCATCAGGTCGGGGAGCGTCAGCTGCTTGGTGAGTTCGGCGCCCAGGTGGTGTAATCCTCGCCGCCCCAATCCATGAATATATTCGATCGTGTCTTTCAGGGTTTTGCTGGGGAGGGTTCCGGTATTGAGGGACGTCCCGCCCAGCTGTGACGCCTTCTCGATGACGGCCACGCGCTTGGACAGTTTCGCCGCTTGGACGGCTGCTTTCTGGCCGGCCGGTCCACTGCCGACCACCACCATGTCGTAGGATCGCATAGGGGATCTCGATGATCTGTCGTATCGGTACGTAG
Organism: Nitrospira sp.; assembly: GCA_018242685.1. Taxonomy (GTDB): domain Bacteria; phylum Nitrospirota; class Nitrospiria; order Nitrospirales; family Nitrospiraceae; genus Nitrospira_D. The sequence goes on from JAFEBM010000024.1 coordinate 27,609, forward strand.
CGCCTACCATATCGTGACGAGCGCCACCCACCAAGAGAATAGATGAAGTCTGAAGTGGAGTCTGATGAAGGAACTTTGCGGATCTACATGTCGGTCAATAGACATCAGGCAGACGCCCTGATGTTGCCATCGCCGCTTGAATAGGCGACGGATGAGTTGTTACGGTGGAAGGCTCTCACGCCGTTGCCGAGCGGAACGGAGGAATCTTGTGAAAGAGGGTTATCGTCTCCTGCTGGTCGATAAGGACGGCGTGCTGGTCAGTGAATTTCAATTGACGGAAAACGCCCTGGCTCAGTCGGAGGCCTTTGTGGCGGGGCTACGAGATGCGATTGAGTCTATCGAAGAAGAAGAGCCTTGAAGATGGCGCGAGTCAGGGCAACGACACGGGCAGGGAAGTCCCCTGCCCGGATCGTCTCGCTCACAGTCAGTTGCCCACTTTCAGGAGCCAACCATCGGTCTTGTCACAGTCGCTGGGTCCTTTGGCGAAAATATCGAGCCGGATGTAGCTGCCTTTGATGCTTGCGGGCAGTTTCCCTTTAACCTGGAACCCGTTATTGATCGGAGTGACGGTGACCGGAACTTTTTCGTCCTTGATCTTTACGGTGATGCTTGGGAAAAGAACGGTCTTGGAAGCAAGGAAGGAAAATTCCGATTTCGGCGCCACCGCGACATTATTCTTATCCACGGAGAAGGGAGGAGGTGTGAAGGCGGAAAAGATGACGTTGGCGCAAGCGTCCACGCCGCTACTGATGTTCGGACTGGCGTCATACGCCCAGACTTGGCCGACGGTGCCGTACACACCCACTGCAACAACAAGTCGGAAAAGATTTTTCAGACTCACGGTTATGCCTCTCTATTAGTGAGGGTTGATGATGGGACCAGCATGAGCAACGCGGCGGTATTTTGTACGCCTCACAGAGAAAAAACAACCCCCTTTGTGTCCCGCCAGGAATGACGCAAGCATTTTGTGGCCTTCCGTACGCGGTGTTTCTCTTCAGTGGCGGGGGGCGGGTGGTGTGACTGGATCATGCGATGGGGCTATCGAAGAGCAAGCTCAACGGATCGTATGATGAGAACACCATACTGGGAGATGGCACGATCAGAATGAGAAAGGAGTATAGAGCTGCAGTTCCGGGATCCTCTTGAAGTGGGCATCCAGGCTATAGACCTGGCAGTTCTGTTCGATCGCCAACGCGGCGATCACGAGATCCGACAACGGCAGGGTGATGCCCCTGCGGAGCAAGGGGGCTGAAAGATCACCGGCCTGCAACCAAGTGGATTGCGTGACTTCATAGTAGGGCAGGGCAAGGAGTGCATCGGCGAGCATGTCCCGCTCAGAGCGATCTCGGCAACCTTGAAGTAACTCGGCCAGCACGATGCCGACTAAGGCCACCTCTTCAGCGTCGATCAGCAGGTCGAGCGCAGCTTTCTCGGAAGAACCCGGTCGATTGAAGAACGGAATCCAGACGGAAGTGTCAGCGATGACCATGCCGGCGTCGCCGCAAAGAAGTTTGATGGTGGATCTCCGTCTGCTCCAGTTTCTTCCAATCCAGATCGAGGCGAATCTTGCCGCTCAACGACTTGAGGCGATCCAGCTTTCTTTTGCGTATCAATTCTGATGCCGCTTGATGGATCGCCTCGGTCTTTGTCTTGGCCGATGTGACATCCATGAGTTCACGGATAAGTTTCTCATTGAGGTCCAAGGTCGTGCGCATAGGCGTACCCCCTTTGATATGCCTCAATCGTATGCATTGACCATGCAGATGTCAATGGTTGCCGCCGAAAGTCACCGGTAAAGTTTGAATGTTTGGTGAGCCAATACTCGTGATGAGCAGCATAACTTTTGCCAGTACCTGCTGAAACGTTGCGCAGATTTTTCCGTTATCGGAGTCATTGCATTTCTCAGGGAAAGGCGGTATGCCTCTCCGCTGATTTATTCTTATTCAAGAGAGGAGAGGATAGCGTACGAGTGATACAGTGAAAAGGAAACCCGCATGATCACCGGTGACATCAAGAATCAGATCGATCGGATTTGGGACTCCTTCTGGTCAGGTGGGATCTCGAATCCGCTGGAGGTGATCGAGCAGATCACCTATCTGCTCTTTATTCGCCGACTCGACGATCTGCACCAGCTGGAAGAGAACAGGGCCAATCGCCTCAAGCAGCCGATGGAGCGTCGAATCTTCCCAGCAGGGAATGATTCCAAGGGACGCCCGTACCAAGACTTCCGCTGGTCTCGCTTCAAACACTTCGCCCCAGCCGAGATGTTCACCGTCGTCGGTGAGCATCTGTTCCCCTTCCTCCGCGCCGACCTTGCGCGCCAGCTCGGCAATGGCGACTCGACCTACGCTCACCACATGAAGGACGCGCGGTTCACCATCCCGACGCCTGCGTTGCTGGCGAAGGTGGTGGACATGCTCGACCACGTACCGATGGAAGATCGTGACACCAAGGGCGATGTCTAGGAGTACATGCTGGCCAAGATCGCCACCGCGGGGCAGAACGGCCAGTTCCGCACCCCGCGTCACATCATCCGGCTGATGGTCGAGCTGACTGCTCCGACTCCTGCTGATGTCATCTGCGATCCGGCCTGCGGCACGGCGGGCTTTCTGGTGGCAGCGGGTGAGTATTTGCGCGAGCGGCATCCGAACCTACTGCACGACGCGAAGCAGCGAGAGCACTTCCACCACCGGATGTTCCACGGCTTCGACTTCGACAACACGATGTTGCGCATCGGCAGCATGAATATGCTGTTGCACGGAGTGGAGAGCCCGGACATCCGCTACCGCGACTCGCTTGCGCAGGACCATGTGGGCGAGGAGGAGAAATACACGCTGGTACTCGCCAATCCGCCGTTTGCCGGGAGCCTCGATTACGAGAACACCGCCAAAGACCTGCTCCAGATCGTCAAGACCAAGAAAACTGAGCTGCTCTTCCTCGCCCTCTTCCTACGCCTGCTCAAGCCCGGCGGGCGCGCCGCAGTCATCGTGCCCGACGGCGTGCTGTTCGGCTCAAGCAAGGCGCACAAGGAGCTGCGCCGCATCCTGGTGGAAGATCAGAAGCTCGATGCAGTGATTAAGCTGCCTGGCGGAGTGTTCAAACCCTACGCAGGTGTCTCGACAGCGATCCTGGTTTTCACCAAGACGAACTCGGGCGGCACCGACTTCGTCTGGTTCTACGAGGTCGAGGCCGATGGCTGGAGCCTCGACGACAAACGCACGCCGCTCCTGTCCGAAGAGAAGCTCGGCCCAGTGCCCTCATTCCTTCGTCATTCCCGCGAAAGCGGGAATCCACGGTCTCTATCCGATGACGAACATGCGAAAAACAACCTCCCTGACGTACTCGCGCGCTGGGTGAACCGCGTCGAGATTGAGTGTGAGCGGCCACGCACCGCGCAGAGCTTCTGCGTGCCGAAGGCCGACATCGCAACACAGGGCTATGACCTCTCACTCAATCGTTACAAAGAAGTCGTGCATGAGGTAGTCGAGCACCGTCCGCCGAAAGAGATCCTCGCGGAGCTGGCGAAGCTGGAGGAGGAGATCCAGCAGGGGATGAAGGAGTTGGAGAGTATGCTCGGATGAGCACCCCGCAGTTAAGTCCAATTAGCGAGCTGGTGGAGCCGGTCTCCTCATGGACTCCTGAGCGTGAAGATCCAAATAACGTGTTTACTTACATTGATCTGAGCGCAGTCGATCAAGATGCGAAGATCATTTCGGGAACACGCGAACTTGCGTGCTCTGATGCGCCGAGCAGGGCGCGTCAACTGATACGTGGTGGTGATGTACTTGTCTCAACGGTGAGGCCCAACTTGAACGGAGTTGCACGTGTACCACCAGAGTTCGACGGCGCAACAGCGTCGACAGGTTTCTGTGTGCTCCGCCCGAAGGCAGATCGGTTGGACAGTCAGTATCTCTATCAGTGGGTCAAATCTCCGCTCTTTGTGAGCGACATGGTGCGCAAAGCAACGGGCGCCAGCTACCCAGCCGTCTCCGATCGCATCGTCTGTGAATCGAAGCTTCCTCTCCCGCCTCTTCCCGAACAGCGGCGGATTGCGGTGATTCTGGACAAGGCGGACGAATTGCGGGCCAAGCGCCGCACCGCCCTCACGAAGCTCGACCGCCTCACCCAATCTATCTTCCTTGACATGTTCGGCGATCCCGTCACGAATCCGAAGGGATGGCCAATTTGTACGATCGGCGATGTCGTCGATATTATTGTGCCCACGCGCGACAAGCCAAAAAGCTTCACCGGCGATATACCGTGGGTAACCTTGCCAGACCTCACGAGGCTTTTTGTCACTGGCGCAAAAAACTTACTTTCTGAGCGCGAAGCCGCTCAAGTTGGAAACCGATTGATCCCGTGTGGAAGTGTGCTGCTTAGTTGTGCTGCGACGGTAGGTCGCGTGGCAATTGTCCGGCGATCGGTTTATGCGAATCAACAGTTCTATGGGCTTGTTCCTCGAAAAGATCTGGTGGTACCCGAGTATATCGCGTTGTGTCTCGAAGCAATGGGCGATCTGTATTTCAAACAATTGGGTGGCTCTTTCACGATTTCTTTCTTTAGTAGGGATAAGACCCTCAGCATTCCGCTACCGCTTCCGCCTCTCGAAAGACAATTGCAACTCACCGGGCTCATTGATGCGGTTGAGACGCTACGTGCGAGGCAGGAGGAATCGTTAGAAAAGTTTGATGCTGCTTTCGAATCCCTGCGACACCGCGCCTTCCGAGGAGAACTCTAGCCATGCCCTTCACCCCGCGCTTCACAATCACCAATGCTCCGGCGAGCCTCAATCAAGTTCGCCCATTGATTTACTTTCTTGGCACATCCTAAAATAACGACCATTCTTATTTTAGGTTGGTTGTCGCCATGCACAGACGCCCACCTGGAACATACGTCGAGGTCGCGACGACCGACGAGCGGTTCAAGGCGTTCGTGCCGGCGCCACTGCCGCCCGAGCCGGCCATCGCCTGGTCGCCTACGCTACGGCGGTGCTTCGACGATGCGCTGATGGCATTGGGTCGCCTGGATGCGCTCTCTGCGCACCTGCCCAATGCCGCGTTGCTGCTCTATAGCTTCATCCGCAAGGAGGCGGTGCTGTCCTCGCAGATCGAGGGCACGCAATCCTCGCTTGCGGATCTCTTGCTCTATGAGATCGACGAGCAGCCAGGCGTACCGGTGGAGGATGCGCGTGAAGTGAGCCGCTGTGTGGCGGCGCTCGAACAGGGACTGAAATCGTTGCGCGGCGGGCTGCCGCTCTCCATGCGGCTGCTGTGCGGCATGCACAAGGTCTTGATGTCGCATCCCGGAGGCCGCGGGAAGACGCCTGGGGAGGTGCGACGCTCGCAGGTCTGGATCGGCGGCACGCGGCCGGGGAACGCCGCGTTCGTGCCGCCCCCGGTCAACGCCTTGGCGGACTGTCTCAAGCTATTCGAACAATTCTTGAACGACGTGCCCGAGCCGACGCCGCCGCTCATCAAGGCGGCGCTCGCGCATGTGCAGTTCGAGACCATCCATCCTTTTCTGGATGGAAATGGTCGCCTGGGGCGGCTGCTGATCGTGCTGCAGCTGGTCGCCGATGGTGTGCTGCGCGCCCCGATGCTCTACCCCAGCCTGTACTTCAAGACGCACCGCGCGTTGTATTACGACCTGCTCAACGCGGTGCGTCTTCACGGAGACTGGGAACGCTGGCTGGACTTTTTCGCTGAGGGTGTGCAGGTCAGTGCCTCGCAGGCGACGGGTACGGCGAATGCGCTGCTGGCGCTGGTTAACACCGATCGTGACCGCATCGCAAGTCTGGGCCGGGCGGTGCCGTCTGCCATCGCCGTGCATCAGGCCATGCAGAAGCAACCGCTGGCGACGTCCGCTGCACTCGTCAAGGCTACGCGGTTGACACCTGCAACGGTGAATAAGTCGCTCGCCCATTTGGAGCGTCTCGGTATTGTCGCTGAGTTGACCAACCGGCAGCGTGACCGAGTGTTCAGCTACCGACGCTATGTGGACGAACTGACAGCGGAACTGGAGAGCACACCGTGAGCCAGTTCATTTTCCTCCAGCGCGAATGGGCCGCCGTCTTCGAGGCGGCATCGAAGGCTGAAGCGGCTGTGCATGCCGATCCACGGACTGCCTGCTTCTACGCCCGTCGCACGCTGGAGCTGGCGGTAAGCTGGGCCTACAAGCACGATGCGGCGCTGAAGCTCCCGTATCAAGATAACCTATCGGCGCTGATCCACGAACCAAGTTTCAAGCTGGTGGCAGGCGAAGCTGTCTTCAGCAAAGCACGGGTGATCTGCACGCTCGGTAACCGCGCGGTGCACAGCCATCGTCCTGTGCCGGAGTCGGATGCGCTGGCTGCCGTCCGCGAGCTGTTCCACGTCGCCTACTGGTTCGCCCGCACCTACGCCCGTTCCGCGAGACCAGATGCCGGACTCGTATTCGATCCCTCGGCGATTCCCCGGCCTGTGCCAACCACCACGAACACCTCCGAACAGTTGCAGGCGATGGAGGCGCGTCTGCGCGAGCAGGACGAGAGCCTCGCAGCGCTGCTTGCCGACAAGACTGCGCTGGATGATGAACTGAAGCGCCTCCGTGTCGAAATTACGAAAGCCAAGCAATCGGCTGCGGCCCAGCCGGACGAGCACGACTACTCCGAAGCTGAAACGCGCGACTACTTCATCGATCTGCTGCTCAAAGAAGCAGGCTGGCTGCTCGACCAGCCACGTGATCGGGAGTTCGAGGTCAGCGGCATGCCGAACGATCAGGGTAAGGGCTTCGTGGATTATGTGCTGTGGGGTGACGATGGCAAGCCGCTGGGGCTGGTGGAGGCCAAACGTACCCGCCGCGATGCGAGAGTTGGGCAACAGCAGGCGAAACTCTATGCAGATTGCTTGGAGCAGCAGTTTGGCCGACGTCCGGTCATCTTCTACTCGAACGGCTACGAGCACTGGATCTGGGACGATGCTCGCTACCCGCCACGCCAGGTGCAGGGGTTCTATAAGAAAGCCGAGCTTGAGTTATTAATCCAGCGTCGTGAGACGCGGCGATTGCTAGGGGAGGCGCCGATAAACTCGACAATCGTCGAGCGCCATTACCAGACGCGGGCCATCCGGCGCATGGCCGAGGCATTCGAGCGCGATCACGACCGCAAGGCGCTGCTGGTCATGGCGACCGGCGCCGGCAAGACTCGCACGGTGATCGCCCTCTGCGACCTGCTGATGCGCTGCAATTGGGCCAAGCGCGTGCTCTTCCTTGCAGACCGCGTGGCGCTGGTCAATCAAGCTGTCAATGCTTTCAAGCGCCATTTGCCTGATGCTTCACCCGTGAACTTGGTCACCGAAAAGGACGGCGAGGGGCGCGTCTATGTCTCAACCTATCCGACCATAATGGGGATGATCGACGAGACGGCGGATAGCCAGCGGCGTTTCGGCGTGGGACATTTTGATCTCGTGATCATCGACGAGGCGCACCGCTCGGTGTTCCAGAAGTACCGCGCGATCTTCGATTACTTCGATTCTTTGCTCGTCGGGTTGACGGCCACGCCGAAGGACGAGGTCGATCGCAACACCTACAGCCTCTTCGATCTCGAAAATGGTGTGCCGACCGATGCCTACTCGCTGGAGGAGGCAGTACGTGACGGCTTTCTCGTGCAGCCACAGGCTGTTTCGGTTCCGCTCAAGTTCCAGCGCGAGGGCATCACGTACGCCGAGCTGTCGGAGGAAGAAAAAGACCAGTGGGACGCGCTTGAGTGGGACGACGATGGCACCGTGCCAAGCCGGGTGGAGTCTGAGGCGGTGAACAAGTGGCTCTTCAACAAGGACACGGTAGACAAAGTGTTGGAACACCTGATGACGCGCGGGCTCAAGGTTGCCGGTGGCGACAGGTTGGGCAAGACGATCATCTTCGCCAAGAATCAGCAACATGCGGACTTCATCGCCGAACGCTTTAATGCCAACTATCCGCACTACAAGGGTGAGTTTGCACGGGTCATCACCTTCAAGACCGAGTATGCACAGAGCCTGATCGATAATTTCTCGAACAAGGACAAGGCGCCGCACATCGCGATCTCGGTCGACATGCTCGATACGGGTATCGACGTGCCGGAGGTTCTGAATCTGGTCTTCTTCAAACTGGTGCGGTCGAAGACGAAGTTCTGGCAGATGGTCGGGCGTGGTACGAGACTTTGTCCCGACTTGCTCGGGCCAGGGCAACACAAGGAGTTTTTCTATCTTTTCGACTACTGCCGAAATCTCGAGTACTTCAGTCAGGACATTCCTGAGACTGAGGGGATGGTGGGCGCTTCGCTGGGGAAGCGGCTCTTCAATGCACGATTGGAACTTCTTGGAGCACTGGATAGTGCTTCGCACGAAAAGCTGGTGACGGCGGTGAAGGAAGCGTTGGCGACGTATGGTGGCCCGGCGACGAAGGAGGACATGAGACGATCCGTTGCGGATCTGCTGCAACGGGAAGTTGCCGCTATGAACCTTGACAACTTTGTTGTGCGGCCGCATCGGCGACTGGTCGAAAAATACGCGAAGCCTGAAGCCTGGGTCGTGCTCGCGAACGAAGCGCTGGCTGAACTTTCACATGAGATAGCGGGACTGCCCTCTGAACTCGATCCCGAGAATGAAGAAGCGAAACGCTTCGATCTGCTCGCCTTGAGTCTACAACTCGCCTTGCTGCGGGCCGAGCCAGGGTTTGCACGTTTGCGCGACCGGGTCAGGGAGATCGCTGCGTTACTGGAGGAGAAGAGCGCCATTCCGATGGTCCGCGAGCAGATGGCCCTGATTCAAGATGTGCAGAGTGATGAGTGGTGGCAGGATGTGACGGTGCCTATGCTGGAAGTGATGCGCCGTCGCTTGCGCGGGTTGGTACAGTTCATCGACAAGCGCCAACGCAAGCCCGTTTACACGGACTTCGAGGACCTGATGGGAGGCGAGATCGGTATCACCTTGCCCGGCCTCGCTGTGGGTACCGATCAAGCCAAGTTTGTCGCCAAAGCGCGAGCGTTCTTAAGACAGCACCTTGATCATGTTGTGGTTGCCAAGCTGCGGATGAATAAGCCGCTGACCTCCTCGGACCTCGCGGAGCTGGAGCTGTTGTTGGGCAAGAGCGGCACTGGTGAGCCGGACGACATCCGCCGAGCGACAGTCGCATCCAAAGGGCTTGGGCTATTCGTACGGTCTCTGGTTGGGATGGATCGGAGTGCTGCCAAGGAAGCATTGGCGGGATTTATCACCGGCAAGACATTCACTGCCAACCAGCTGGAATTCGTCAATCTGATCGTGGATCACCTCACGGAGCACGGCGTGATGGAACCGGCTCGACTCTACGAATCACCCTTCACGGATCTTACGCCGTGCGGACCGGAAGGCTTGTTCCAGTCAGCGGAAATGGATGAGCTGATCCGAGTTCTTGAAACCGTCCGGGCAACAGCTTCGGCAGCGTGACCTATCCCCCCCTCTTTCGGCTAGTTACAACTCATCGGCATTTTCGTGCAGATTCCACCCGGCCAGTTTTGAAGCCGGTTTGACGAGGACTTTCTTGACAGCCACCCGACAGCCTCTTAGACTCACGCACCTTTTATATTAGGAACACAAATGTATCCAGCCGTTCCTATGTTGTCGGCATCCTCTTGATCCTTCACGCGCTACAAAAGGAGTGTGAGCCAATGAGCGAACCTAAAGACACCACGATTGCGTTGAATGTGCGATTGAAACCTTCCGAATCCTCCGCTCACCCACGTGCAGCGAATTACACCAACGTCAGCGTCGCGCAGGGCATTGCCTATCTGGATTTCGGCTTCATCGAGCCTTCACTACTGGCTGCCATTGCGAAAGCCGCGAAGAATGGCCAAGCGCCACCGAAAGGCCTGGACGGCCATCTCGTCACCCGCGTCGCGATGGATGTCGGTTCGCTCGCTCGGTTGCAGCAGCAGATTCAACAGGTGTTGGTGGGGTTGCGCGCGGTGCAGAAGCCAAAAAGGTAGGGGTGCCAAAGAACACATATAGGATGCGACCGTGTCCATATAGAAACTTTCAGAGGGATGACGCCGGTATCGGCGAAAGGTGGCATGGATGTTTGGACTAGCGGTACTTGTTGCACTCGGCCTGTATATCTATCTGGCAAAGATGGCAGCGCAGTTCATTAGGAAACGTACCGACAGCAAGCTCGCCACGTATGCCACGGTTGCAATCTTTGTGTTGATCCCAACGTGGGACATTATTCCGGGACGACTCTACCATCGTCATGTCTGTGAGACGGAGGGAGGGGTCAAGATCTCTAAGACGGTCGAGGTCGACAGCACCTATTTCCTGCCTAATGGACGGCCAGATGAGAAGAAATTACTCGAACGATTCGAATGGCACACGACCACGGATCGCGCCTTCTCGAAAGTGTTTCACATAACAAAACATCAGGGAGTTCTCCTTGACAAGGAAAATGGAGAGCCGTTGGGTATGGCTACAGATTTTTGGTACTACGGCGGGTGGCTCCACACTACGATTCTCATTGAGGCTCCTGCAGACTCCTGTCCTCAGTACCCACACCACACGGTTTCTGGCGACCTGTGGCGTCAAGTCATTCGTCCCAAAATAGATACGCAACTAGGAGGAAAATAGCATGAGCGATCCTATCGGGATTTTGTATGAACATGCTCAACTCTCCGATGCGGCCTATGCCGATCTGACAGTCGGGATGTCCAGGGGTGAGTGTGAAGACGCCTTGATTGCGAGAGGCTTCGGATCGCTTCAGGCAACCGAGTTTGCGAACCGCTACTCGATTGTCAGCACATATAGCGACAGTGCCACCGGCTTTTCGGCGACTTTATTTCAACGGAACGGCACGAACGAGAAGGTTCTCGCGATTCGTGGAACGGATGACATCGTCGATCTTCTCGTGTCCGACCTTCAACTAGGCCTGCTTGGCATGGCCAATCAATATGAATCCCTCAACGCATTCTATCTGCAACTCGTCACTGAAGGGAAACTACTTTCGACGGATATGCTGACGGTCACCGGACATTCACTGGGTGGATTCTTAGCGCAAGCATTCACCGTAGATCACCCCATGATCGTCACCCATACCTATACCTATAACGCGCCAGGCTTTGGTGGGGTTCTGGTCAATCCTTTTGGGTCTCTGAGCATTGCCGGAACGTCCATACCTGACAGCTTGATTACCAACATCATCGCTCAAGGTCCTTCGTTTGTGTCGAGTCAGGGCCGACAAATTGGAGGACCAGAATATGCGTTTATCGAAACGACACTCAACCCTCTGACGAATCATGGTGTCCGGTCTTTAGTAGACGCGTTGGCCCTCTACGATCTCGTTGCTCGGATTGATCCCACGGTAGCTGTCTCAAACGTGACCGATATTCTTAACGCCGCTTCTGCAACGGCTGTGGCTAGCTTGGAGACCGGTCTCGACGCTTTGCGAAGAGTGTTCCAGGGTTCCACGGTGACCGCCACTCCAGGAGGGGATCGCGACGCGTACTACAATAATCTTCTCGCCTTCCGAGCGAGCTTTTTGCCCGAATCAGTCACGCCATATCGCATTGTGAGTTTGGTGGGCATTGAACAGACTGCGGCAAATCTCGCGAAGAACCAATCACCTGAGGGCCTTGCCTATCGGTATGCGCTACACGAACTGAATCCGTTTGCAGTGATCGGCGCGAACTATGCGGCGCACAATGTCGGAGGTTCGTTAGATCTGTACGATGCCAAAACCGGTACGGGGACAATGACGGCGGTGTATCTGTCGGATCGGGCCGACCTGCTCGCGACGCGTCTTCAGGTCAACGTCATCGATGGCGGCACGATCCAAACCGATACCCACTATGTGGATCTGCAGACCGGCTTCGAAGTGGGGAATACATCGTCAACGAACGAAGTGATCTTTGGCGACGACCGTGTGGGTGATGTGCTCGTCGGCAATGCCGGTGCTGATCATCTCTATGGCCGTGATGGCGCCGATACGATCGAAGGCCATGACGGGAATGACTATCTTGAAGGTGGCATGGGCAATGATGTTCGCCTGAGTGGAGGCGTAGGAAATGACATCATTCTCGGCCAGCAGGGCGACGACCAACTCTATGGAGACGCCGATAACGATCGGCTCAATGGTGGCCTCGGTGATGATCGGTTGGAAGGAGGGACCGGCTCCGATCAGTACACCTATTTTACAGGCCAAGGGCAAGATACGATCGGCGACTCTGATAAATCAGGGAGCATCCTTTTTGATCGTCAAACCCTGGTCGGTGGTATTCGGCGGCAAGGGACGCCCGCTGATACCTGGATCAGTCCCGATGGCGCGTTTACCTTTGTAAAATCCGGCACCGATCTGGTCGTCAACGACACGCTCACGATTGAGAATTTCAACTTCACCACCGGCGCTCTCGGGATCAAACTCGCCGATGCGGGCGATCTCGTCGACAGCGCCGGGCCCACTCTTAACTATACCAACGGCCAGCCGACGGTGAGCTGGGATGGTGATGTGACGGACAATCAGCCGATCTTTGCCGCCGGCGCCAATCACATCGCCCGCGGCTTCGGCGGGAACGACATTCTGAACTTCGAGGGCAGCAGCGCGACTTTCAACCATCAGATCTATGGCGGCGATGGCCACGATGAACTCCACGGAGGCTCGGGCCATGACCGGATCTATGGGGAAGCCGGGTGTGATTTGATGATCGGTGTGGAAGGTGACGACGTCATGGACGGCGGCGGCGACATCGATCTGATCAAAGGCGGCATCGGTCACGATGTTCTCTCCGGCGGTTTGGGGAACGACGGCTTAGACGGCGGTTCCGGAGACGATGTGCTCTTCGGCGGCGATGACAACGACGTGTTGTCGGGCGAATCGATTGCCTTCGGCGCCACCACGACCGGGAACGATTACCTCGACGGCGAAGCGGGCGACGACTGGGTGCTGGGGCTGCGCGGGGACGATGTGCTCTACGGTGGCACCGGCGCCGACTTTCTGCTCGGCGATCAAGTCACAGCCGTCGCGCCCAACTTCGAGCTGACCTATCCCGGACTCGTGACCACGTTGCCGGGTCGAGCTTTCAATAGCGTGACGGGCGGTGCGGACTATCTCGATGGCGGTGAGGGAGCCGATTATCTCCAGGGTGATGCGGGCGACGATGTGCTGCTGGGTGGCGAGGGAGTTGATGAACTTTGGGGCGACGATCAACAAACGGCGGTGCTCGAGGAAGGCGACGACTGGCTCGAAGGCGAAGGCGGTAACGATACGCTGGTCGGCAGTGGCGGAGAAGATGCGCTCTTCGGCGGCGACGGGGAGGATGTGTTGGTCGGCGACTATGCCAACAATCCCACCCTCGGCTTCGACGACACGCTGGATGGGGGAGCGGGGAATGATGAACTGCAAGGCGGTGGTGGAGACGATCTCTTAGAAGGCGGGACGGAGAACGATACCCTCTTTGGGAACGACGGGGACGACAGCCTCTATGGCGGGACCGGGGACGACCGGTTGCAGGGCGGCGATGGTTACGATGTGCTCGTCGGAGAAGAGGGCATCGATACCTTGTTCGGCGAAGGCGGGGACGACCTCCTCTTTGGCGATGACGGGAGAGATACGCTGGTCGGAGGAGCTGGATTCGACGAACTCGATGGCGGCGACGGGGATGATCTCCTGGCCAGCGGGGATGATGCTGATGTGCTGTTGGGAGACGCCGGCAACGACGAATTACAGGGGGGAAATGGAGCCGATCTGTTGGCAGGCGAGGACGGCGATGATCGGCTGTTCGGTGAGGCCGGGGCGGATGAGCTCTTCGGCGACAGCGGGGCGGATGTTCTGGTGGGCGGGGTCGATGCCGATGTGTTGATCGGTGGCGCAGGCAACGATCAGCTCCTCGGAGACAGTGGCGACGATCAGCTCTTTGGGGATGAAGGTGTCGATACCCTGGTCGGGGGAGCCGGCGCGGACATTTTCGAAGGCGGGCAAGGAAACGATTCATTGAGCGGCGACGCAGGAGGGGACACGTACCAATTCGGTCTGGGCGATGGAGCCGATACGATTATTGATTCAGCAAGCGAGGGTAATCGAATAGTGTTCGGCCTCGGTATCACGGCCGATTCGATCCGCGTGGGTGCGGGATCAAACGACTCGCTTGTCATGAGAGTCGGTTCAGGTGGCGACTCGCTCTTCCTGGCCAACTTCGGAGCTACGAATATGGCTGGACCACACACAATCGACACGTTTCAACTGTTTGATGGGACGATTGTGCCCTACAGCGCTCTCTACGACCGTGGGCTGCAAAGTTTTGGAACCGCAGGGCCCGACAATCTGGACGGGACAGATAATCGAGATGAGGTATTCGCTGGAGAGGGGAACGATACCGTCTCTGGGTTGGGTGGGGACGATGCCTTGTCTGGAGAGGAAGGAGACGACGTTCTATTCGGCGGGAGTGGTAATGATGGACTCAACGGTGAAAGTGGGAATGATGTCGTATTTGGAGAAGCTGGCGCTGATCAATTATTCGCCGGGACCGGCGATGACGTTATGCGGGGTGGCGATGGCGATGATGTGCTGAACGGCGAGGCCGGAAATGACAGCCTCGAAGGCGAGGTGGGTGACGATGTGCTGACCGGCGGCATCGGGGACGATCAGCTGTACGGCGGAGGGGGTAGTGATACGTACCGTTTTAATATTGGAGATGGGTTTGATTCCTTATTCGATTCTGGTCCAGGCAGCGATACCGATACGGTGGTGTTTGGAAGCGGAATCACGTCGAATTCGGTCTCACTCTCCTCACAGTTTGGACAGATCGTGATCAACGTGGGGGCTGGATCGGATGGGATTCGATTTGGGTCAGTGTTCGATGTCTTTGGTTCACAGACGATCGAGCAACTTCAATTTGTGGACGGGACGTCGATCACCTACGAGGACCTCGTCGCCCGTGGCTTTACCATCGACGGCACCGAGTTCGACGATGTCCTCATCGGGACCAACCTTGCGGATCGCTTCCAAGGCGGGCTCGGCAATGACCGAGTTGAAGGTGGAGAAGGGAACGATTCCTACTTTTTCAATGTCGGCGACGGGATCGACACGATCGTCGATTCTGCATCAGCCGAAGCAGGCAACGAGGTTGCCTTCGGTGTCGGCATCACGTCAACCGATCTCCGCCTTGATCTCGCTCCCGATCAATCCGATATCAATCAGCGCGATTTGCTGATTCGTGTCGGGACGAACGGCGATGCGATTCAGCTTGATCTGGTTGAGCGTGAGAATGTGTTGGGTCCGCGCAGCGTGGAGTTGTTCCGGTTCGCTGATGGCAGCACGATGACCTACGATCAACTTCTTGCGCAAGGATTTGATCTAACTGGGACCGACGACGATGACCAGATCACCGGCACAAACGCGATGGATCGGATTGTTGCCGGCGCCGGGGCCGATGTCTTGCGAGGGGGATTGGGCGATGACCAGCTCGATGGCGGGTTGGGTACTGACCGGTTGATCGGTGGACGGGGCAACGACACGTATCTCTTTGGCCCAGGGGCCGGTCAGGACACGATTGTAGAATTTCAGGGCAGCTTAGATGTGATTCGTATGGCAACCGGAGTGGCTTCCTCAGATGTTGTCGTGACTCGTAATAACAATGACCTTATCCTGAGTCTCAGCGGGGGCGCCGACCGACTGACCCTGTCTCTCTACTTCCTCGCCCCTCCGTTTCAGACCGAGCTGGTGCAATTTGCCGACGGCATGGTTTGGGATCAAGAGTTCATCAATAACCTCGTCCAACCCACTATCACGGGAACAGAGGGACCGGATTCCCTCGTTGGCACGAGTGGTGATGATCGTTTGGTCGGCCTCGCCGGTGACGATCAACTGACCGGGTTGTCGGGTCACGATTTGTTAGATGGAGGTACCGGGGCAGATCAACTGACGGGCGGAGTCGGCAACGATACTTACGTCATTGATTCAGCCGGAGATGTCATCACCGAGAATCAGAATGAAGGTATCGATACAGCGCTGTCAGCCGTCAGCTATCAGCTGTCCGCCAATGTGGAAAATCTCACGCTGACAGGGATGGCCGCTATCAATAGTATCGGCAATGAGATGAACAACGTGCTGACCGGGAACAGCGCCACTAATGTCCTCACAGGCGGGGTAGGTGACGACACCTACGTGGTCGGCGCAGGCGATACGGTGGTAGAGCTGGACGGAGAAGGAATAGACACAGTGCTCAGTGATAGGACCTATGCTCTAGGGCCCGCCGTTGAAAATCTCACCTTAATCGGGAATCAAATCATCAATGGAGTCGGAAACGACCTGGACAATCGGCTGCGTGGTAACGGTGCGCCGAATATATTGAGCGGACGCCTGGGCGACGACACCTATCGCGTTGGAGCTGGTGACACCGTCGTGGAGTTGCCTGACGAAGGGACGGACACGATTGAAGCGACGGATTCGTGCCAGTTGGGAGCCAACCTGGAAAATCTTACGCTCCTCGACGGAGGAATAATCATCGGTGTGGATGGAATTCGTCTCACGGGCAATGAGCTGAACAATGTGCTGACTGGGAATCGCTCGTCCAATATTTTGGATGGAGGGAAGGGCGCCGATGTGCTGGCTGGTGGAAATGGCGATGACCTGTACCTCATCGATCATGTCGGAGATACCGTTGCGGAAGGATTCTCAGCTGGATCCGATACGGTGCAAAGCCTTGTGGACTTTGCGTTAGGAACCAATGTTGAGGTCCTTGATTTATCGACCGGCGCTGCTCACTCCGGGACCGGGAATGAATTAGATAATCGCCTCTATGGGAATGATGGCGACAACATTCTTGACGGAGGCGCAGGCAACGATTATGTAGCCGGGGGTTCTGGATCCGACACCTATCTATTCGGACCAGGATCTGGTCGAGATACCCTGCAAGATACTGTTCCCGGCGAAGTGGACACGATTCTTCTGGCTCCTGACGTGACTCCGGATGATGTCGCCGTGACGACCGGTTATCCATTTTCCTTTACCGCGCTGGTCATTCGAATCGTGAGCACCGGTGATGAGATTACCATTCCCGATTTCTTCAACAGTCCTGCGCACCAGCAAACCAAAGCTGTCCAATTCGCGGATGGCACGGTGTGGAATGGCGACACACTTGCCCTCCAAGCGGGTGCGTATCCTCGAACAACCCAGTCGGGCAACGCCCTTGATAACGTTCTCTCCGGCGGCATCGGAGACGATGAGATGTTTGGAAACCGCGGCAATGATCAATTGAGTGGCGAGGCCGGGGACGACACGTTGCAAGGAGGCGACGATAACGATGTGTTGCGAGGGGGGCTTGGGAATGATCGTCTCTATGGTGACACGTTCTATTTTAGCGGCGTCCCTCTCAATGCGGATGATGTCCTCTTCGGTGAGGCGGGTGATGACTTGCTGTCTGGTGAGTATGGAAATGACACGCTCCATGGAGGAGAGGGCAACGATATATTAGGCGGAGGAGATGGAAACGATGTCTTGGACGGCGGGTCTGGAAACGATTCTCTTGATGGCGGATTGGGGAGTGATGTCTTTGTATTCGGCCGTGGGTACGGCCGTGATGTGACAGGGACTTATGATCTTGCATCCGACGTGATCCGCTTCACATCCGATGTCACGCCATCCGATGTCATCGTCACCAGAAACAGCACAGCCCTGATGCTGAGGATTGAGGGGACCGAAGATGAATTTGTCACCTATCTGGATCCGGATGATGCATCCCTCCGGATCGCACAGGTCGAGTTTGCCGATGGCATGGTCTGGAGCCAGACAACGTTGTTTCAAGAAGCTCGTTCGATCATCGGCACAGCCGGTCCAGACTTCCTGAGCGGCACGAATCTTCAGGAAACTCTGTCAGGCGGGCAAGGGGATGACACCTATGATGCGTTTGATGGACAGGATACGATCAGTGAAGCGTCCGGTGAAGGTATTGATACGGTGATAGCCATGAGCGGTGTGACGCTTCCCGCGAATGTGGAAAATCTGACGTTATCTGAAGACGGCACGTTAGTCGGCGGGGCCGAGCAGGGGACAGGTAATGCGCTGAACAATATCTTGATTGGAAATCACGCGGACAATGTGCTCGATGGAGGGGCGGGCAACGATACGCTGATCGGCGGGTATGTCGTGATTTTTGATGGCGGTGGTGCGGCGGGCGATGGCAGTGACATTCTCATCGGCGGAGAGGGCGACGATTTTCTGCAAGCCCGCGGAGCTGACTATAGCACTGAAGAAAATATCTTCGGCGAGGATTTGTTGATCGGGGGAGAAGGAAACGATACGTATCGCGTGGTCGGTCTGCAAGAAGAGATCATCGAACGGCTTGATGAAGGGACCGATACTGTCGTTACAGGAATCGACTATATACTGGGTGATGACGTTGAAAATCTGACACTGGTCGGATTTAGCGATGCGAGTGGAGCAGGTAATCAACTCGATAACGTACTCATCGGGAATGTGGCCGGCAATGAGTTGTGGGGTGGTGATGGTTCTGATGTCCTCTGGGGCGGAAGTGGTGTAGATTCGGATCAGGATTCGGGAGAAGTTGCTCTGGGCAATGACTTCCTTGTCGGTGGTACAGGACACGACACCTATCTCTTCAATCTCGGTGACGGCATCGATACGATCGAGGATGTCGCCGTTGTCGGCGAGGGGAACCGAATCCAATTCGGCGCAGGGATCAGCCGGAATGACCTTATCGTAAGGCATGATGAAGTCGCTCGAACGCTCACCATTCAAATCGGCACAAGTGGGACAGATCGACTGGTACTGAACAATTTCGATCTCACAGGTGAGAACGGTTCGCTGGTGGCGGAGACCTTAGCCTTTGCGGATGGCAGCACGACAAGTCTCGCCGGTTTCTTCGGACCGACCATCACTGAAGGGAACGACACGATCACGACTGCTGCCGAAGATGACGTCATCGATGCGCTTGGTGGCGATGACATTGTGGATGCCGGTGCCGGCAACGACATCATTGTCGGAGGAACCGGAAACGATACGCTTCTGGGCGGTTCCGGCGACGATACCTACGTCTATAATATTGGTGACGGTGTCGACCGGATCGATGATGCGAGCCTACCTGGCGGTACGAATACTCTTGAATTTGGTGCGGGGATCGATCCCACTGATCTCAGCCTGGATGTAGGTTCGCTGCTGATGCGTATCGGCACCGGCGGCGACGCTCTTCATCTGTCCAATTTCGATCCAAACAATGTGTTGGGGCCGCGCACGATTGAAACCTTCCGATTTGCCGATGGTATCGTCCTGTCCTATGATCAGCTTGTCCAACGAGGGTTTGATCTGACGGGGACCGACGGCAATGATGCCATCACCGGGACGAATGTCGTTGATCGGATCGCGGCTCTTGCAGGGGACGATATCTTGGCCGGAGGGCGCGGCAACGATTCACTGACGGGCGGGGTCGGCAACGACACCTACATCTTCAACATCGGAGATGGCAGCGACAGGATTGATGATACGGCGCTGCTCGGGGCAGGGAATCGAATTCGATTCGGGGCCGGCATCAGTCAAGATGACTTGATCTTCACGCAGGACGAGACCGCGCACACCCTGACCATTCACGTCGGAACCGATCGACTGGTGCTTGCCGATTTTGACCCCCGTGGCGCGAACGGTTCCCTGGTGGTATCGGCATTGGAGTTTGCCGACGGGAACGTGGTGAATCTGATTGACCTCTATCCTCCGAACCATACCCCGACGGTGACTGTTCCTGTGGCAGACCAGATCGGTGCCGAAGACTCACCGTTCCTTTTTACGATTCCCAGTACTACCTTCACCGATCCAGATCAGGTCCACGGCGATGAATTATCTTATGAAGCGACGTTGGCCACCGGCAGCCCGCTGCCGCCATGGCTGGGTTTCGATCCGATCACCCGCACGTTCAGCGGTACGCCAGGCGCCGGCGATGCCGCGGTGCTGCAGCTCGCCGTCACAGCCACAGACCAGGGCCAGCTCAGCACGACCGATTTCTTCACGCTTTCTATCTCTGGGCCTCTGCCTCAAACACTCGTAGGCACGCTGGAAAACGATGTGCTGATCAGCGGCCGAGGCGACGATACGTTGCGCGGGCTGGCAGGCAACGATATGTTGAACGGCGCTGCCGGCGACGATCTTCTCGATGGCGGATCCGGCACAGACATGATGCGGGGCGGGACCGGCAACGATAGCTACGTTGTCGATGTCGTCGGCGATGTCGTAATAGAATTGGTAGACGAGGGAACCGATACGGTGCAGACCTCGCTCCTCAGCTACACATTGGATGTGAATATCGAGAACCTAACGCTGACAGGTACGGGACCAAGCACTGGTATCGGCAATGCTTTGACCAATCAATTGGCTGGCAACAGTGGGGCGAACCTGCTGGACGGCAAGGCCGGAGCCGATACGATGGCTGGTGGTATGGGGAATGACCTGTATGTAGTGGATCAGGTAGGGGATGTCGTGACTGAAGCGACAAACGAAGGCTTCGACACAGTCTTCAGCTCCGTGACGTATGGTCTCGGGGTGAATGTAGAAAACCTGGTCTTGACCGGCTCGGCGGCGATCAATGGGAGCGGCAACGATCTTGACAACATGCTCACGGGCAATAGCGCGGCCAATGTGCTGACGGGGCTGGCGGGCAACGACGCCTATGTGATCGGCGGCGGCGATACGGTCGTCGAAGCGGTGGACAACGGCACGGACACGGTGATCAGCAGCCATACGTACACTCTTGCAGCCAACGTGGAACATCTCACCCTTGTCGGTTTTAATCCGATTAGTGGAACCGGCAACGGTTTGGACAATGTGCTCAACGGGTTGCTCAATCTTGCGAGCAATACCTTAGCTGGAGGAGCCGGCAACGATACGTACGTCATGGGTTCTGGCGACAAGGTGGTGGAGGCTGCGGGCGAGGGAATAGATACGGTTCAGACCAGCCTGTCCCATACCCTCGGCGCCAACGTGGAACATCTCACGTTGAGTGGAGCCAATGCCGTCAATGGAACGGGCAATGGGCTCAATAATACGCTCACCGGCAACGGTGCCGACAATGTCCTTAATGGCGGAAACGGCAACGACATACTATCCGGCGAACTGGGCAACGATGTGCTCATCGGAGGGACAGGGAACGATACCTTCCTGTTCTCTCGCGGTGAGGGGCAAGATGTGGTGCGGGACAATAGCGGGTCGGCGGACCAGATTCTCTACGATGCCGGCATCGATCCTCTTGATCTCGTGATCAGCCGTCAGGCTCATGATCTCCGGCTTGCCATGCATGGTTCGGCAAACCAAGTGACGGTGAAAGACTGGTATCTCAACAGTCATAATCGAATTGAGACGATTCAGGCAGGCAACGGCGAAATTCTGCTCAGTACACAAGTGGACCAGCTGATTCAGGCGATGGCGGGTTTTACGCAACAGACCGGCCTCACGTGGGATCAAGCCATCGATCAGCGGCCGCAGGATGTACAGGCCGTGCTCGCCGCCAGCTGGCAATAGATGAAGAGTCGGATTGGCTCGAGCGGTTCAGGCAGCCGCCTAATCACTGGGAGGTTCGAAGTGTCCCGAAGGGCGTTGTTGCCAGGGCACGGTCGCTTGCCGAGATTGTTTCACCAAACTGCGTAGGCTCATTTCGGCGGCCCGCAAAAGCTTTGGATCGCCTGCTTGTATAAGTGTCGTTAAAAGGACATAGAGTGATCGATCGGTGTGAGATCCGGCCAAGATTCGATCCGTCACTGGATCAAACTGAGACCTGTCCGGCTCCTCATCCTCCGCTGAGTCTGTGAATAGATGTTCGAAGGACCGGGGGTTGTCGAACAGCCAAGAGGGAGGTACACGGAGTGCGGACGCAAGGGCTTCAATCGTAGCTGTTGAGGGGTCTGCCTGATCTGACTCGATCTGTTCTAGGAGCGCAGTGGGAATTCGTGCTGCGTCTGATAATGATTCTACGGAGTGATTTCTTGAGAGTCTCCAGCCTTGGATAAATAGCCCTATCGACATGAGGGCATGATACACAATGAAGGAGTGAGCTTCAATAAATTGTCCGATGAAAATGAGATTTATAAAATAAAATCAATACATTAGGGGCTATTTAAAGATCAGGCATGAAATCGGTATAATACTGACGCCAGTTTCATCGCGTCGTAAGGAGGTAGGGAGCTATGTTAGGAACCGATATTCGAGGCATCATGGCTGAAGAAGAAGAGGTCCAACGTCGTCAAGAGGCCCTTAAATCTCTCATGACGATGAGGGCCAGGCAACTTCGAGAATCCCTAGAGGATCGAATCAAGCGTGCCAGGAGCAGCGGAGACTGGACACAGCTGTCCAAGGCGGAATGCGCAAGTCTGCATAAGCGGGAAAAAGCCCACTTGAAGTCTCAGCTTGAACAGTTGCAGTTCGAACAAACTCGGACTCGGGGAAAATTGACTGCACTGAAGCGAGCCAAGGCAAGGGCGCAGCGTATCCGTGCTGCGGAAGCCGCCTCTGAACGAAGGCGCCGGTGATCGACTGCCGAGGGTGTCTTGAGTGTTTTCTTCAGCGAGATGACGGGGGTATACGGGTCTAGTGGGTGCGGTGCAGCGTCTACCGATTCTCAGTCGTGCACAGGCCTCGCTGATCCGGCAACTGCTTCGCGATAAGCGAAGCAGATCCAGAGAAAGAGCTTTTGTTCTTGAAGGGACCAAGTCCTGTCTGGATCTGATCTATCGGTACCCACAGTCTATTCTCACCGTGGTCGTCTCGCCGCGTTTTCTTGGTGTCGAGACCGAGGCAGACCGAAGGGCGCGTACAAAATTACCTGCGCGCCAGTTTATTTGCCTCGACACCGGCTTTGAAAAACTCACCGATGTGGAGGCGTCGCAGGGGATTCTGGCCGTCGTGCGACAGCCTGTGTGGGACGAGGCGCAGGTGTTCAGGCAAACGAGCGTGTTGGGCATCTATGGGGATCGGTTACAAGATCCGGCCAATGTCGGCACGATTATTCGGACCGCAGCGGCCTTGAACCTATCCGGAGTGTGGTTAAGCGCCGATTCAGCGGATCCTTTCAGCCCTAAGGTTGTCCGTGCCACGGCCGGCGCCATCTTGAATCTTCCGATCTTTCATGTTCGGGGCTTTCAGGCATTTTCTTCGTATGGATGTGAAATCTACTCGGCGGTCCTGGCTTCGGCTGATATAGTCCCCATCAGGAGCGTTCGGACAATACCCAACCGTCTCATGATTGCAGTCGGAAACGAGGGAGGGGGGGTGGCTCCGGATATCGTGAAGGCGTCCAGCGTCAGGTTTTCCATTCCATTGGCCGAGGGGGTGGAGTCGTTGAATGTCGCGTCGGCAGCAGCGATTTCGGCATTCTACTTCAGCGGATTGCGACCCGATTCCGGCGTTGGATCGACGAGATCGCGCCGTTCGGCGTAGAGATTTGAAATAATATGGAATATATTCGGCCTACTATATGCGGTTCATGATGTCTAAACAGGAGACAAGAATGCGGGTAGGTTTCGTGCTAGTGTGTGCGGTCAGTCTCGGGCTTGACGTGGCCACGGCCTCTTCCCAATCCAGCTTTGACAAGGCGACGGCCTCTGTCCAATCCAATGCACAGCCGTACAGTCTCGACATGATCATTGTTCTCGCGTTGGCGAAAAACCCTGTCGTCGGCTTGACTGAAGGAAACATCGAACAGCAGAAGGGGCAGCAGACAGCAGCCGGTGCCTATCCGAATCCCACTGTGACTGGAAACGGAGGGCACGGCAACCTTCGCGATGCGGGTCGGGCGAATATTAACGAGTTTGCCGCTCGTGATTCGCTTACCGAATCGAACCTGGTAATCGGTCAACCCATCGAATGGCCGTCAATGCGCGCAGCTCGGCAACGAGTTGCGGATCTCGGGGTGACGACAGCCAACGTCGGGATGTTGGAGACCCGATTGAATTTGGCGTCGCAGGTCAAAGTCGGCTTCTATGATCTGCTGCTGGCTCAGCAGGGCGCCGATCTCGCACGCCAGAACTTCGACATTGTCGAGGGTGTGGCTCGGATCGTGAAGGCCAGGGTCAAGTCGGGCGAAGCGCCTCAATTCGAATCCATCAAGGCAGAGGTGGAAGTTCTAAAGGCTCGGCAGCAACTGGTCCGCGCGGATAATCTGGTTCGCATCAGCCGCGTTGCCGTTGACACCTTGACGGGTGGTGCGCTCGGGCCGACTTATATGGTCTACGGCGAATTCAGGATCCTTCCTCGTGATCTGCACATTGAAGGGTTGATGGCCCGCATGGTGGAGCAGCATCCGACTATCCAACGTTTGATGAAGTCCGTCGAGCAATCGGACTGGAAGGTTGAATTTGAACGGCAATCGCGGGTGCCGACCATCACCGTCCAGGGCTCTTATTGGCGCGAAATCGGACGGGAAGCGTATCAAGCGGGAGCATCTATGCCGGTGCCGCTCTGGTACCGGCGCCAGGGAGAAATCGCTTCAGCGTTAGGCGCGAAGCGTCGTGAGGAAGCCGAGCTGCTCCGGATGCGTAATGAACTGGGGCGAGCCGTCTATCAACACTATCAAGATGTCCGCACCACGGCGGAGTTGATCGATGTGTTCGATAAAGGGTTGCTGAAGCAGGGCCAGGAGGCTTTGCGGCTCGCCCAGTTTAGTTTCCAGCAAGGAGCTTCCAGCTTACTCGAGGTTTTCGATGCACAGCGTGTACAACGGCAGATCCTACTGGACTATGCCCAAGCGCGACACGACCTCTCTGTCTCGCTGGCTCGGCTTGAACAGGCGGTGGGAGGGACATTGTGAAAGACCGCTTCAGTGGCACGATTCGAGCGGGGGGTGGGAGGATTGTTGTGAGGAAAGATCATCGGCCGATCAGACTGATTCGCATTCGCGTCTGTTTTGTCATCGGTCTCATGATCGGGACTATGGGTTGCGATTCTCCTTCTTCCGGGGACGCAGCTGTGAAGCCTTCGATCCCAAAACCGTCTGAGGGAGTGGTCCGATTGCCGGACGATCAGGTAGCCGGCGCAGGAATAGAGGTCCATCCCGTCACTCGCAAGGAATTTCGAACCCATCGGGATTTCCCCGGCACGATAGCGCCGAACCAGCATGCCTTGGCGGAAGTGACGACGCTGGTACGTGGACGAGTCACAGAGGTGTATGCGGATCTAGGCCAACAGGTCAAGGCGGGTGACCTGCTCGCCCTCTTATACAGCGGCGAATTGGGCATGGCGCAATCGGCTTATCTGAAAGCGGTCGCCAGACTGTATGTCGCCGAACAATCCTATGAGCGGGCAAAAATGTTGTTGGCGGAAAAAGTCATCGGTTTGGCTGAGTCTCAACGGCGTAAGGGAGAAATGCTCAGTATTCGCGCGGAAAAACGAGAAGCTCGAGATCGGTTGGAACTGTATGGAATGTCGGAGAAGCAGATTCGCCAACTCGATGGCGACCACTCGATTCGATCGTTCGTGCCGATCGTGGCGCCGTTCGACGGCCGGGTGATCGCCCGGAATCTGACCAAAGGAGAGGTCGTCGAGACGACAGAGAAGTTGTTCGTCGTCGCGGATCTTTCGGAGGTATGGGTGCTTGCCAACATTCCCGAAAAAGACATTCCATATATCAGTGGGGGTCCGACCCCGGAAGATCAGCGCGTCGAAGTGCTCGTCAACGCCTATCCGAACCAAGTCTTCCACGGGAAAATCACGTATGTCGGCGACGTGCTCGATATCGCCACGAGGACAATGAATCTGCGGCTTGAACTCCCCAATCTGGACAAAAAGCTGAAGCCGGAAATGTTCGCGACCATTCGGGTGTATTCCGAGCCGGAGCCGAACGTCTTGGTCGTGGCGGAAGCCGCCGTCCAGCGAGATCGGGAAAGAAAATTTGTGTTTGTACAACGTGAGCCGAGCGTCTTCGAGGCCCGCGAGGTGAAGCTGGGCGATTCCAACGGCCGTGAGGTCAAGGTGCTGGATGGGCTCCGAGAAGGAGAATCGGTTGTGACGAAGGGCGCGTTTGTTCTCAAGTCCGAGCTGCTCGGGGAGCAGGTCTAGCCGGATGCTCGCTTCCATTCTGGAGTTCTCTCTCCGTCAGCGTGTTCTCGTCGTCGCGTTGACCTGCCTGCTTGGCGCCGGAGGGTTCTATGCCTTTCGGACCATCGCGATCGATGCCTTTCCCGATGTGACCACGGTGTTGGTGCAAGTGGTCACCAAGGCTCCGGGACTTTCACCCGCTGAAATCGAACGACTCGTGACGTTTCCCATCGAGTTGCAATTGACCGGGGCTCCGGGACTCACCGATATCCGATCGTTGTCCAAGGTGGGCTTGTCCATGATTACCGTGACCTTTCGAGACGACATCGATATTTATCTGGCTCGCCAAGTCGTCCTTGAACGCGTCCTCGAGGTTCAAGAACTGCTCCCACCGGGGGCCGTCTCACAGCTTGTTCCGAACTCGACAGGGTTGGGAGAGGTGTATCAATTTTATCTGGAAGGACCTTACGACAATCAGCCTGGGTTCATGATCACGGAAGAGGATCTCATGGAACGGCGCACACTTGAAGACTGGGTGATCAGACCCCTGCTCAAAGCGCTGCCGGACGTTGTGGACGTCAATTCGATGGGCGGTTTCGTCAAACAGTACCAGGTGCTTGTTGAACCAGGATTGCTCAGGAAATACGGTCTTGCGCTGCACGAAGTGTTTGCTGCCGTCGCCCAAAACAACGCCAATGCCGGAGGAAACATTCTTGAGAAGGACGGCGAGAAGTATGTGGTCCGCGGAGTGGGGCTCATTAAGACTCTGGAAGATATTGGGAATATCGTCGTCAAAGAGGCACATGGAATACCGGTCTATGTCCGTGAGGTGGCGGAAGTGCGGATCGGTCACGCCGTTCGGCATGGCGCCGTCGTTGTCAACGGTGACCGTGAAGCGGTCGCCGGTATTGTGTTGATGCTCCGAGGCGGCAATGCCAGAGATGTGGTGCAATCCATCAAGGACAAAGTGGACGAAATCCACCAAAATGGCATCTTGCCCGGAGGCCTGCGCATCGTGCCGTTTTATGACCGCATCGAACTGATCACCGCGGCGTTAAGCACGGTCTATAAGGCGTTGATGGAAGGCATCGTCCTGGTGGTGGCGATCTTATTCTTGTTCCTCGGCAATGTGCGCAGCGCGCTCATCGTAACCGCCACGTTGATCGTGACGCCGCTGGTCACCTTTATCATCATGGACCGCGCAGGGCTGACGGCCAATCTCATGTCGCTCGGCGGGTTGGTCATTGCCGTCGGGATGATGGTGGACGGCTCCGTGGTCGTTGTCGAAAACGTGTATCGTCATCTATCTGAACATCGCGGGCCTCAGGGGGACCGAAGCGGCCTCATCATCCGGGCAGTGACTGAAGTGGGGCAGCCCGTCATCTTCGGGATTCTGATCATCATTCTCGTTTTCCTGCCGATTCTCACGTTGCAAGGGATGGAAGGGAAAATGTTCCAGCCGTTGGCCTATACGATCATGATTGCGCTGATCGTGTCGCTAGCGTTTTCGCTGACGTTGTCTCCGGTGCTCTGCGCCATGGCGCTGACCAAGGGGAGCGAAGAGGACACCTGGCTGTTACGATCGATCAAATGTGCGTATCTTCCCATGCTGAATTGGGCCATGGCCCATCGCCGCACGGTCTTGACGAGTGCGTTGGTGCTCCTCGGAGCCAGCTTGTCCCTGTTCCCGTTCCTGGGGGGTGAGTTCATCCCGATCCTCAACGAAGCGGCCATCTCTCCGCAAACGATCCGGTACCCGAGTATGGCATTGGACCAATCCATCGAGATCGAGAAGCAAATGCAGCGGGCTGTGCTCGATCTGCCCGAAGTTCGGATGGTGGTCTCCAAGATCGGGCGCACTGAGCTTGGGAACGACCCCCAGGAACCGAACGCCAGCGATCCGGTGATCAGCCTGGCCCCGATAGATCAATGGACGACGGCCAAAACCAAGGCGGAACTCGATGACGTCGTCCGCAAACGCATTGAGAAGGTGCCTGGCGCGAACTTCCTCCTCAGCCAGCCGATTCAGCAGCGGGTTGACGAGTTGGTCTCAGGAGTCCGATCTGAAGCGACGGTGAAAATTCTTGGTGACGACCTGAAGATGTTGCGAACTTTTGCGGAACAAGTTCAGGCGATCATGAGCACCATACGAGGCGTCGGCGATATTCGTGTCGAGCAATTGTTCGGTCAGACCTACCTGACGATCGATATCAATCGCAGCAAGATCGCCCGGTACGGTATTAATGTCGCGCATATTCAGGAAATCATCACGACGGCGATCGGCCAAGAAGCGGCCACTCGTGTCTATGAGGGGCAAAAGCGCTTTGACTTGACGTTCCGGTACCCTGAAAAATACCGGAACAGCGTCGAGACGATCAGCAATATTCTCCTGACGACGCCCACCGGGGCGCTGATTCCGCTTGGCGATCTCGCCACGATCGAGCTACGCGAAGGACCCGCCCTCATCAGCCGGGAAGGGCTGCAACGGCGGATCTACGTGGGGTTCAACACGGTCGGGCGCGACATCGAGAGCATCGTTGCGGAAGCCCAAGCCAGGATCGACAAGGAGATCAAACTTCCGTTCGGCTACCAGATCACGTGGGGAGGGTCCTTCGAGAACATGCAGCGAGCCATGGCAAGGCTCAAAATCATCTTGCCGATCACCATTGGTTTGATTTTTTTGTTGTTGTTCGCCTCTTTCAATTCACTGCGACATGCGACACTGATCATCTTGAACCTGCCGTTCTCCCTGATTGGAGGCATCGTCGCCCTCTGGCTGACAGGAGAATATCTCAGCGTGCCGGCGTCGGTCGGCTTCATCAATCTCTTCGGCGTGGCGGTGTTGAACGGGATTGTGCTCGTCTCCTATATGAATAAATTGCGAGAGGACGGCCATAGTTTGGACGACGCCGTCACCTCGGGCGCGCTGCTTCGGCTGCGTCCCGTCTTGATGACGGCGTTGGTGGCGCTTTTGGGGTTAGTCCCACTGGCGTTTGCCAATGGGATCGGCTCGGAGGTGCAGCGCCCGTTGGCGGTGGTCGTCATCGGCGGTCTTGTGAGTTCGACGCTGCTGACCTTGATCATGCTGCCGGTCCTCTATCGGTGGCTCGAAGGCCGTTCGGAGGACCCGATGCGTCGAGGGGAGCCACAAACCGGATCGACATTTGCTGGACATCAAACAGCGGGCGAAGCTCCTCATGGTAACGGTGAACCACGCTTCTCTCGCCACCCCGGCGAGATCCCATCGATGTGATGGGTGAATCGACTGGCAAGGGGTCTTGCCTTGATCCGGCCGAATCCGCGGCTCGAACCACGCGTCAGTTTCCTGTCAAAACCAATCGCACAGATTTCTCAAGGCATTCTTTGCCGGAGGTTGAGTCTGTGGAGTTGTCGGTATTGCCGACATCATCAATGCACATGTAGTAACTGGATTGAAATGGTGCCGAGGGACAGAATCGAACTGTCGACACCAGCCTTTTCAGGGCTGTGCTCTGCCAACTGAGCTACCTCGGCACAGGAGGGGTTTGATCTTTCAGCGCTGGATGGTTCTCATATTCGTGTGAACTGACGGTGTCCTACGTATCTTACCAAGGTCGCACATCTGACTTCCACATCTTTTGCACGTGTGCATCGTTTCTTGTCGGCGTACTGCTTGTATGAGTTTTATCGCGTTTCGCATGCAACGCAATGAGCACTCAGGGTAAAAGGTTCATTGCCTGGAGAAGCGGCAGTTGGGGCATACGGGGCTTGTGGGTAAAGGTAGTTAGACCGGCGTGGTGCGGAACTGATGCGCGTGGACCAGGAGCTTCTGGCGATTGGGTACGCCGACCTTGTCGAAAATGCTCGTCATGTGATGCCGGACCGTGCTGTCGCTAATCGACAGCTTGTAGGCGATGTCTTTGTTTGAGAGTCCCTGCCTCACTAATCGGATAATTTCGCGTTCCCGCTCGGTCAAGTCCTCGGGCCATGCAGGCCGCGGTGGGTCGGATTCCACCTGCTTCGTGAGGGCAGACCCGAGACCCATCCCCCCCGCTCTATCCCGTTCCGGAGAGGCCATGGGCTTCACAGAGGCCGATAGCGCTGCGATCACCGCGAGCACGACTTCCGGCGGTTGAACCTTGAGGATGATGCCGTCGACACCCGCGGCAAACGCCTCGCGTGTGCGATCCTGGTCCTCGAGTCCGCATAACAATACGATCTTACTGATCGGGGCGGCTTCCCGAATCTGTTTGAGGGTACTAAGGGCGTCGCGTTCGGTCTCCAGATCAATGATGAACACGTCGGGGCTGCACTCGGCGCGGAGCAAGTCAAATGTGCTTCCAGGGTAGGGGTGCACAACCTTTGGGACAGTCGCGCTGCTCTCGAGAATTTTCTGCAAACCCAACCACACGAGACACTGACTGCTTATAATCGCGATCGTAAGGGGTGGTATTGTGGTGTTGGGCATACTGTCTACAGGTTCAAGAGAGAAGACTCGTGCCTATTAAGATTGTCCTCTGAGGGTTCGGTCGTTCCGTGTCCAAATGAAAGGATTCCGACGTCCGGCTACCGTTGTTTGTGTATTTGCCTGAACACCCTTTCTCAAACGGTCAAGGTTTTCTCCTCTAAATAGGTACAAATGGTATCCCTCATTAGTAGGGCATACAGAGCTGGCCTACCTCGCATATCCAAACTATTGAATTCGCAATTGTATTCTCATTTTTTTCTTGGGTCGCGCGATCTCTCGCGAGGTCTATCAGTAAGGAACTCGTATTGATAGGCGCGATGACCGTCGCAGATCAACTGAATCAAATTGTCAATGGAATGAACGGTCAGAGGGTCACTCGATCTTGCACTATCGTGTTTCAAGACTTGATCGGATGTGGTGGTTGAAGCGATGAATCATTCAGACAAATGTGCTGGTGGTACTACACGAAAACTCGACATTTATCTTATGGTTTAAGGCTAATAGTCCCTGGTACTAGTAGGGCCCAATAGTTGTTGCTGCTTCAGGATTGAACAGCTGTAGTTGTATGAAAAGAGACTGGGACTCACGGGGCGAAGCTATGGTCACTACCTGTAAAGAAGAGCCAGCTGCACGGTATGCACAGGCAAGGGTACCGCAGATGGAACAAGTAACGGTCGCGAAGACCGATCGCCGATGGTATGCCCTCCAGACCCATTCTCGCCATGAGAAACAAGTTCGGGACCGACTGTTGGCAGTGGGGATAGAACCCTTGCTTCCGTTGGGTAAGCAACGCCGCCAATGGTCCGATCGCAAAGTGTGGACGATGCTCCCATTATTCAGCGGGTATTGCTTTGCCAACTTTGCGTTAGACACGAGCCTGGCTGTTCTACAAACACCGGGTATCGTTCGCATTGTCGGCACGTTGAGACCCGAACCCATTCCAGCAGAAGAAATCGCCGTTCTCCAGCAAGTTTCGTCGGTCAACCCCATGATGGAACCGTGCGACTACCTGACCGAAGGCGCATGGGTGGAAGTGATACGAGGTCCGCTTGTCGGTCTCCGCGGCCAACTCGTACGACGGGCGAATCACCACGGATTGGTGATCCGCGCCTCCCTCCTTCAGCAAGCTGCGCTCATCCACATAGGAATCGACGAGGTTGTCCCTGTGCAGTGAACCTTCCATTTTCCCTTCCCCGCCTCCCGCGAATGTGGGTTGACGACAGGGAAACCGACAGTCATGCCCAAACTCCGCTTTACCCGAGATCAGATAAAAGTCATGGTCCTGGAACTAGACGCCGGTCAGATGGTCGGAGAGATCTCACGGCGGTATGGTATTTCCGTGAGCACCCTCTACCGGTGGCGGGCGAAGTTGGCCAACGAACAACAACCGGATGATAAAGAGCGGTTACGTTCATTAGAGGATGAACATCGACGGCTGAAAAAGCAATTTGCCGAGCTCACGCTCGATTACGCAACGCTTCGGGCGGCCTTGATCAGAGATGTGAGGGGAGACTGTTAGCAGGCAATTGTCGTCAACGAAGTGAACAGTTATGCCTATAGCTCTTCAGTGAAGTGATGAATCTGGATGATCAGATCGTTGCGGCCTCAAAATCCATGAGGCTCTCGTCATGAAAAGGAAAAGGATGCGCATGGCCAAAGCGTTCATCGGTGCACTGATTTTCGCGATGACGATGAACGCAGTCGGTTGCGCTGGCCCATCGGAGGAAGTCATCGCGGAAGCCAATAGCGCCAATAATGATTTTTTATTGGGACCTGAGGACGTGCTCGACATCACAGTGTGGCGCAGCGAAGATCTGACGCAGAAAGGCCTCGTGGTGCGACCAGATGGTTATATTTCAATGCCGTTGATTGGAGAGGTCGAGGTGAACGGGCGAACAGCCAAGGAACTGGCTGCACACATTGCTGAGCGGTTGAAAGATTACAGGGAAAAACCATTAGTTCACGTCAAAGTCGAAGAGGTCAACAGCTACTATGTGTATGTTTTCGGGGATGTTGTGAAGCCGGGCAAGTATCAACTCAAGTCGCACGCGACGGTCCTGCAAGCCATCGCAATGGCAGGGGGATTCACCCCCTATGCTGCGAAGAACAATGTGCACGTACGCCGTACTGTGGTCGGGCCACCCGGCCACGTCAAAGAATTCAAGATTCCTGCTCGGTATGATGAGCTGTTGTCCGGAGACGGAGAAATTAAAGACTTTGTATTGAAGACCGGCGACATGGTCGTGGTGCCCGGCAGAGCATGGTAACGAGGCATGGTGTGGCAAGGCCGTGGTATTAGAAGCTGCCTCGCGCTGGTCGCTATGCATGGAATGATGATGCAAATTTCCAATCAGGCGCTGGCACAATTCCCTACCACATCGGTGTCGAATAACAAATCGGTTGGCGAACCAGAGACGCATATCATTCCCTCACTCAGCATCGCGGAGCGGTATGACAGCAATATCTTCTTCGTGCCTGGGAAAAATCTTGAGGACTATGTCACAACGGTTTCGCCGCAACTCAGGTTGAATCACCGGAGTCGGTGGATAGATGGAGTAGTTAGAGGAGGACCGATAGGGGCATTTTATGCTAAGAATTCCGGGCTCAATTACGTGGGAGGCAATGGAACTGTGGACTTGAACCTGGACGGTGCGATGAACCGGCTTGTTCAGGGATTGGGATTACGCATCGTAGATTCAATCTATTACGCGCCTCAATTGTCGGCATATGGAGCTCCTTCCAATGCGGGGCAAGGTAACGAGACCTTTGTCCGAGGGCTCCAAGCGCAGCGTGCCAACGCCTTCAGGAATACCGCCACGGTGCAGGGCTCCTATTCCCTCTCTGAATGGATAAGCGTCACCTCGACCTATACCGACCAACGATTGCGATTTGGGAAGCCAATTGCCGATTCAAGCGAATCCGCGCAGGGACGCCTCATCGATACCGATTTCCAAACTGTGGCGTCAGGACCAGTCATCAATCTAACGCCATCCGACACCCTTTCGTTCGTCCATCTCTATCAACAAGGTGCGTTCGGGATCGGGGGGACACAAGGATCTTTTTCTGTTCAAGGAGCCAGTGGGAAATGGTCCAGATTGATGACTTCGGCTCTCCAGGCTACAGTCGAAGGAGGGTTTGTTGTAATAAGTCCAAGTAGTAGCGTGCAGGCAGTGGGCGCCGCCTCTTTGACATGGCGGAGTCAGTATACGACCTTCATGGTGTCCTATTCGCGATCCATCATGCCGAGCTTTTTGGTTGTGTCGTCCCCACTGGTGAGCGAGATCGTGACCGGAACAGTGCAACGGAAGATAACCGATCCTTTGTCTCTGTCGGTGATGGGGAGTTATGCGATCAATGAGTCTGTGGCGAGTAGTCGTCTCTTACGGGTTGAATCCTATGCGATCTCATCCAGCATCAATTACGCGATTAGTAAGACGTTCGGGGCTACACTGTCCTATACCCACAGCCAATTCGAGCAGATCGTAGATTCAGGGACCATCCCCTTTGACCGGAATATCGTCCAGCTCAGCTTGACGGCGGGGTGGGAATGAGCATGAGCGAAATCACGGAGCCCCTTACGTCTGATCCACCGGGAGAGCCGCTATCGGTGAAAATTCTTGAATATTGGGGCAACATCCGCCGCCGAAAATGGCTTGTGCTCTGCTCTATCGTGGCTGGGGTCGCCATCGCGGCCATGCTCTGCGTAGTCCTGCCGAAAAGCTATCGCTCCAACACCCTGATCCTGATTGAAAATCAGAAGATTCCTGAGGATTACGTCAAGGGCATCGGAGGGGCCAGCGTCGAGCAACGTCTGACGATGATCCAGCAACAAGTGATGAGCCGGACGATCCTGAGTCAGATTTTGGACGAATACGACCTCTATGAGAGACAGGTCAAACGGGAGGGCATCGAGTCGACCATCGAAACATTGCGCAAAATGATCAAGGTGGAGACCGTAGGCACCCTCGGCGCGTGGGGTAAGAGTGTCGAGGCGATCACTCTTTCATTCGCCCATGAAGATCCGGCGACGGCCATGAAGGTGACGGCAAAGCTCGCGTCGTTGTTCATCGAGGAAAATGTCAAAGTGCGGGAACAACTCGTGACAGGGGTGTCCGTCTTTCTCGAACAAGAATTGTTTGAGGCGAAGAAAGCCCTGGAGGCGCAAGAAGAGGCCATCAGCAAGTACAAGACAAAATTTATGGGCCAGTTGCCGGAGCAAATGGAGGCGAACCTACGAGCATTAGATCGTCTGCAAGCGGAACTGAATTCGACGGACGATCTGCTGCACGGCCAAAGCGATCGGTTGAGCAGAGTCGAAAAGTCGATCATGGAGTACGAAACCAGCGGGGGAACCACTGCGGATTCCGACAATCCCAAGTCCGTGAATTCGGCGATGGATCCCCTGGTGGCTCGCTTGCGCGAATTGGAGAGGCGGCTGACCTCGCTCCGTGCCGAGTGGAAAGAGACTTACCCCGATATCGCCGACACGAAGCAGGAGATTGATGACGTCAAGGCTCAGCTGGCTGAGAAATACAGCGCGCAGGCGACCGATAAGGACGGCGAGGGAGCAAAAAGCTATGATCCCTATCTGAGAGAGCTGCTGAAGCAGCGAAACGAATTGCGCGCTGATCTGTCAGCGATCAGGGATCGTCGAGCCAGGCTTGTGGAACAAATCAAGGATATGGAACGGCGTGTGGAACAGATACCGTCGCGCGAACAAGAGCTCATGATCTTGGTGCGCGACTACGAAAACAGGAAAAAGAATTACCAAGCCTTACTGGATAAACGCTTGAATGCCCATGTGGCGGAGAACCTTGAAAAACGTCAACAGGGGGAACAGTTTCGTGTGCTGGACGAAGCGAATTTACCGCAGAAGCCGGAGAAACCAAATCGGTTAGTGATCATGATGTTTGGCCTGATAGGAGGATGCGCACTCGGTGTCGGTCTTGCGGTCGGCCTCGAACACTTGAATCCGACCTTTCGGCGCCGAGAAGAAGTGGAGATCTTGCCGGGCATGCAAGTGTTGGCGACCGTACCCCAGTTCTTCACCTTGAACCCTCAGATCAGCGCAATGCCGAAGACTGGTGCTCGAATGGCCGGCCAGGGGAGCCTTGGCGTGCCGGCGGTAAAAATAGCATCGCAGGGCACGCCTTGGGTCCCATTCGGAAACGGAAACGAGATCAATCCAGTAAGCCTGAATCTAGTCGCCAAGTGGCAACCCCGTTCGATTGCCGCCGAACAATATCGGATGGCCGCCACGAAACTGGTTCTCTCAACCGAGGGACGCCGTTCTACGGTTGTCGAAATCACCAGTGCGTTGATGGGCGAGGGTAAGACGACCACGGTGGTAAATTTAGGTTACACGATTGCGCGTGACTTCAGGAAAAAGACGCTGCTCATCGATTGTGACTTTCAACGGCCGGCCCTCCATCACTATGTCAGGGTACTCTCGCGAGGAGGATTGATCGAGTTTTTAGATAGTCAGGCTTCCCTCGATGACTGTGTGTCCGTGATCGATGAATGTCCGTGCTTTGTCATGGCAGCCAGCGGAGCGGTTGGAACGGGTCGCGAATGGAATGAATTTGGGAGGATTCAACAGCTGAAAGCGATGCTGCCGGAGCTTCGCGCGAAATTTCAGTATCTCATCATCAATACACCGCCCGTCTTGTCCAGCGCGACCATGGGCATCTTGGCGACTCTGGCAGATGAACTTGTGTGGGTGATCCGCGCGGGGCATTCGCCCAAGCATCTGGTGCAAAAGGCCTTCACGATGTTGGGGCAGACAGCGCAACGGCGAGTGATTCTCAACGGGCTCGATCCGCATAGTATGCCGCACCATTTGTATGGTTATACCATGCCCTACGGTCGCGACCGTTCGGTTGAGAGTGTGAGGCACTAGGGCATAAGAGGCATCCTCCCAGCTCAAGTCACCAACTATCGCCTGCAATAGTTCTCACTTCCTATTCCGACATCAGCTGCGCCCGTTCGCAATGCGTTGGGCCTTATGGCGGCTGAACTCATCACTACGGAGAAATCGATGGAACACACGACGGAGCGGACCAACGGACATACGGCCCCGATCACTCAAAATGACAGGCAACTGGCTATCCATCTGCCGCTTCGCGTCTTGGAGTCGGAGGTGAGTACGACGTCGATCAACGGGTATCTCTGCATCGCACCCGATGTCAAGGTCGGGAGCAATGTGACATTCTCAAAGTTCGTCAACCTCTACGGGTGTGAAGTCGGTGACGACACCAAAGTCGGTGCATTTGTTGAGATCCAGAAGAATGCCAAGGTCGGTAAACGGTGCAAAATATCGAGCCATACCTTCATCTGCGAGGGGGTGACGATCGAAGACGAGGTCTTTATCGGGCACAACGTCACGTTCGTAAACGACACCTTCCCTCGCGCGACCACCGAAGCGGGTTCTCTACAGACCGAAGCGGATTGGAAAGTCGAAATAACATTGGTGAAGCGGGGCGCATCAATCGGATCCGGCGCGACGATTCTTGCCAATGTGGTGATCGGAGAGCATGCGCTGATCGGAGCTGGTGCGGTCGTGACGAAGGATGTGCCGGCCCATGCCGTCGTCGCGGGGAATCCAGGCAGGGTGGTGCGATATGTCAAGTCGGGAGGCAGCCATGACTAAAGAGGACATCCCCTTTCTGGATTTGATTACGGTTCATCGGGAGTTGCAGGATGA
Organism: Nitrospira sp.; assembly: GCA_018242685.1. Taxonomy (GTDB): domain Bacteria; phylum Nitrospirota; class Nitrospiria; order Nitrospirales; family Nitrospiraceae; genus Nitrospira_D. The sequence goes on from JAFEBM010000024.1 coordinate 64,760, forward strand.
ATTCGTCGAAGTACTGAAGACCGCCCTGAAGAGCGCGGGATTTATCGGCGGGCCGATGGTGCAAGGATTTGAGGAGGATTTTGCTCGATTCTGCGAGGCTCAATTATGCGTCGGGGTCGCCAGCGGTACAGATGCCCTTCGGTTTGCTCTGATCGCCGCCGGGGTGAAGTCCGATGACATCGTTCTCACGGTCCCCAATACGTTTATTGCCACGACCGAAGCCGTTTCCCAAGCCGGCGCTCAACCGGATTTCGTCGACATCGATCCAAAAACGTATGCGATGGATCCCGGCAAATTGAGTGAGTACTTGGAGCGCAAGTGCAGATGGAATACGAAGACACGACAAGTTTTTCACAATGAGACCGGTAGGCCGGTCACGGCTGTCGTTCCCGTCCATCTCTATGGGCAAATGGCTGACATGGATCCGATTTTGGATGTTTGCGCCCACTACAACATAAAGGTGATAGAAGACGCCTGTCAGGCGCAGGGAGCGGAATACTTCTCACGCAAGGACAACCGCTGGCACAAGGCCGGCTCGATGGGGCACGCCGCCGCGTTCAGCTTTTATCCCGGCAAGAATCTCGGCGCCTGCGGCGAAGCAGGGGCGGTCACGACCAATGACGGCGAGATCGCGCAGACATGCCGACTCTTGCGCGACCATGGGCAATCAAAGAAATATTTCCACGATATTGAAGGCTACAACGGCCGCCTTGATGCCATCCAGGCGGGTTTTCTGCGTGCCAAACTACACCATCTACCGAAATGGAATGAACAGCGCCGTCAGGCGGCGGAGCGTTACGACAAATTCTTTGCCGGAGCAGAAGGCATCGTGACGTTGCCGTATCAGCCGAGCTGGTCGCGGTCGGTCTATCACCTCTATGTTGTACAGGTTGAGGACCGTGCTCGGCTACAGAAACAGCTCAGCGACGTGGGCATCGGGACAGGGATTCATTATCCGGTGGCGCTCCACTTGGCGAAAGCCTATGAGGAGCTCGGCTTCCGGCTCGGGGACTTTCCGATCGCCGAGAGATCTGCGGCGCATATCCTATCGCTTCCGATGTTCCCTGGACTCACCCTGGACCAGCAGGAGAGAGTGGTGACGGAAGTTCTGAAGTCTCTTTCCGTCAACTCCATCAGTGAGCTGAAATGAAGCAGCTTAAGCTTCCTCATGATAAGTCGTATGAATGCAAGACGGTGCGAGGCGCCTTTGCCAATAGGAGGACATGAGATGATTTTTACGGAAACAAAGTTGAGAGGAGCCTACATTATCGACCTCGAACGTCGAGAAGACACGCGCGGTTTTTTTGCCCGTGCTTTTTGCCAGAATGAATTTAAGACATATGGGTTGACCCCGGTCATCGCCCAAGCCAATGTGGCCTTTAACACCAAGAAAGGCACCCTACGGGGAATGCACTTTCAGTTTCCTCCTGCGGCGGAAAGCAAGCTCGTGCGTTGCACGAGAGGAGCGATCCTCGACATTATCGTCGACCTTCGTCCCGAGAGCCCGACTTATCTTCAGCATATCGCGGTTGAATTGAGCGAAGATAATCAGCGCTCGCTCTATGTGCCGGAACGATTTGCACATGGATATCAAGCGTTGAAGGACAGCACCGAGACAAGCTACCAGGTGGGTGAGTTCTATACGCCCGGGTGCGAGGGCGGCCTCCGGCATGATGATCCGCGGTTGGAGCTTCAGTGGCCACTGCCGGTGACGAGTATCTCGGAGAAAGACACACTGTGGAAACTACTCGGTGACATTGAGTCGGAGCTGAAGTGGAAAATGAGCGTGTAGCATCGAGCGTTGTCAACCAGGAAGTCCATCGTGAAGCAACGAACGGTGTCGGCAAGATTACAGCACGATTTTGGTGAGAGGAGGTAGATATGGTCCTAGTAGACAGTGCCCTCAAAGCCCGAGAAGCAGAGGGAAGACCGATTCGTGTCGGAATGGTCGGCGCAGGGTTTATGGGGCAGGGGCTGACGAATCAGATCGTCCATAGCGTTCCCGGAATGCGCATGGCGGCGGTTTCAAACCGTCGTTTGAAGCGGGCCTGGGATGTGTATACCTATGCAGGACTTACGGGAATAGTCGAGGCTGCTACGCAACAACACTTGGATGAGGCGATTCGTGCCGGAAAGCCGGTAGTGACCGAAGATGCGTTTCTGCTCGCGAGATCTGAGGAGATCGACATATTGATCGACGTCACCGGCTCGGTCGAATTCGGTGCCCATATCGTTCTCGCGGCGTTCAAACACGGCAAAGACGTCGTGCTGATGAACGCTGAAATCGACGCCACCATCGGTCCCATACTTCAAGTCTATGCGGAGAAGTACGGCGTCATCTTGTCCGCTTGCGACGGAGATGAGCCGGGGCTTCAGATGAATCTTTATCGATGGGTAAAAGGGTTGGGGATGATCCCTCGCGTAGTCGGTAATATCAAAGGGCTCCAAGATCCCTATCGTAATCCTACGACTCAAAAGGGGTTTGCCGAGCGCTGGGGACAGAATCCAGCTATGGTAACGAGCTTTGCGGACGGTACGAAAATCAGCTGTGAGCAAACGATTGTGGCGAACGCGACTGGATTTGTCGTGAGATCCAGAGGGATGTCCCGAGGGCTCGAGTATAAAGACGACATTCTCAAGATCGGTCAGCGCTACGATATCGAGGAACTTCGACGGCTCGGCGGGGTCATCGACTACGTCGTGGGTACACCACTCACCAAAGCCTTCGTTTTGGCGGAACATCAGGATCCCAAACAACGGCACTACCTGAATCTCTATAAGATGGGGGAGGGGCCGTTATACTCGTTTTTTGTCCCATATCATCTCGTTCATTTCGAAGCTCCAAACGCCATAGCTCGTGTAGCGCTGTTCCGCGACTCTCTTGCTAAGCCACTTGGGGGGCCGGTGGTCGAAGTGTGCACTGTGGCAAAACGCGATCTTAAGGCGGGGGAAGTCCTTGATGACTATGGCATGTACATGACGTACGGAGAAGCGGTGAATACAGACGAAATGAGCGGGGCACGGTACCTCCCTGAAGGACTTGTCGAGGGTTGTATCCTGAGGAAAGATATCAAGAAGGATCAAGTCATTACGTATGACGATGTGAAACTTCCTCCAGGCCGATTGGCCGACAAACTACGAGCTGAACAATATAAGCATTTTAGAGGTGAAACTTGGCTCGAGGAGTATGTCGCATCTTCTGACATGGTAGATCAAGCCGCCTGCCAATCTGTTTCTTAGTTCCAGACCTCCATCGGTTATTCACGCCCCCTAAAGGAGAAGCTGCCTATGCGACATCGCCTGTTCGATGTAGGGGAATATTCACAAAGAATCCATACCACAGCTGCCTTCGTAGTGGTCATCCTTGGCGTGGTCCTTGCGGTCGAGAGTGTCGATGCTGCGATCGGCTTTGTTCAAGGGAGCTACGCCACCCCGCAAAGCCCACAGTCGGTCGTATCGGTGGATTATGCCGGCGCTCAAGGATCTGGAAACCTGAATGTCGTCGTCGTGGGATGGAACGATACGGCTGCGTCCGTGAGCTCTGTGAGCGATTCAAGGGGAAATATTTACACGCGGGCAATTGGACCGACGCAGTACAACAATCAACTCAGCCAATCAATTTACTACGCGCGAGGGATCCTTCCTTCAGCAGCCGGGGCCAACACGGTGACGGTGAGATTCACCACGCCGGCCGTTTACGCGGACATTCGGATCCTGGAATATAGCGGTGTCGACCAGCTTAATCCCATTGATGTAACCGCAGCTGCGACAGGCACAAACTCTTCGAGCAACAGCGGTCCAGCGACCACCACCAATGCCAATGATCTGATCTTTGCCGCAAATATCGTTGCAACCTTGACAAGGGGGCCGGGAGCGGGATTTACAAGGCGAATGATCACGTCTCCTGATGGCGATATCGCCGAAGACCGAATAGTGACAACAGTCGGGTCTTATAGCGGCATTGCGCCACTGTCTAGTGCTGGGCCATGGATCATGCAAATGGTAGCATTTAAAGCAGCGTCAGGTGGTGGAACGTCCGATACCAGCCCGCCAACACCTCCCTCAAATCTCCTTGACACGGCGAATGGAGGAAATAGCATCAATCTTACATGGACAGCCTCTACCGATAATGTGGGAGTGACCAATTATCTTGTCGAGCGATGTCAAGGAGCCGGCTGCACGAGTTTTGCTCAGGTCGGCACCTCTACTGGGACAACACATGCTGACACCGGCCTTTTATCGGGGACCAGTTATAGTTATCGAGTGAGGGCGACGGATGCTGCTGGCAACGTAAGCGGGTACTCAAACGTTTCTACGACCACCACGAGCCAGTCGACTGCCGGCCCAATATCCTTTGTCCAGCTTGCCTACGCCACGCCTCAGACTGCGCAATTAGCGGTACCAGTCACGTTTGCCAGTTCTCAAACAGCAGGTAATCTGAACGTGGTAGTCGTTGGATGGAACGATACCACAGCCGCAGTGACCTCTGTCACTGATTCTGTCGGGAATGTGTATGCATTGGCAGTAGGGCCAACGAAAAATCCAGGATCAGCCGGAACGTTCTCTCTCACACAGTCAATCTATTATGCAACCAACATAGTGGGAGCCGCAGGGGGAACCAATACGGTGACCGTACGCTTCAATGTGGCTGCGCAATACGCAGATATCCGAATTTTGGAATATAGCGGACTGGATAGAGTCAACCCGGTGGATATCACTGCCGCGTCGATTGGAACAAGCTCGATCTCCACCAGCGGCACAGCCACGACGGCAAATCCCAATGACCTCATTGTCGGGGCCAATATGGTGTTCACCCTAAATGCGAGTGCGGGCGCTGGATTTACAAGCCGTGTGATTACTGTGCCGGATGGCGACATCGCCGAGGACCGAGTTGTTTCTACCGTGGGTAGCTACAGCGCGACTGCTCAGCTTACCAGCTCAAGTCCTTGGGTGATGCAAATGGTAGCGTTTAAAGGTGGCGCGGCTGGGCCGCCACCCCCACCGCCCGATCAAGTGGGACAGTGGTCCGGTCCGTTTGATTGGCCGATCGTCGCAGTGCATATGGCATTGCTTCCAACTGGAAAGGTGCTCGCATCCGATGGTCAATCATTGGGCTCAGATGCTCGGGTCTGGGACCCTGCTAGTGGAAATTTGTCTACGGTTCCTGTCAGCGACAACATCTTCTGTAATGGCGCTGCTCTGCTTCCGGATGGAAGAGTTCTGGTGGCCGGCGGGCATGTGGGTGGACATGAAGGATTGCGTGATACCAACATATTTAATCCCAGTGGTGTCCGGAGATTTT
>JAFEBM010000025.1 GCA_018242685.1 Nitrospira sp.
TGACCCGGGCCTTCGAGATGGGCGCCCCCTTTTCTGACTGTCGAGTGTGTGGACCTAGCGGTTCGGTGTGGGGGTGCTCTGGCCGGCGGTGCATGCCAGGTGTGAGGGAATCTCAAGCTGCCCGGATGAGCGGAAGCCTCACGCGGTGGCAAGGGCTTGGCAGGTCAGGTTCTGAAACGTCTGGTCGTTACGTTCGACGCAGTGCGGGTAATGGGCGTTGCCCCGCAGGACACTCCCTCCGCGCTCCACCGAAAGGCCTCGCACATCGACAGTGATGTTGAAGAGTGCGCCGCAGTTCGTCTGGATCAATGCCTCTTCCTTCAGTTCTTCCCGCTCCAGAATGAGCACGAACTCTGCATTCGCCTCTGTCGCGACGGCAAGCGCCACCTGGCGATCCGATGAGCGGTGGGGAATCTGAGGAAACATCAGGATGTTTGAATAGTGATGAGACCGGAGCCATTCGTCAGCCACGCGGGCGAGGAGAGGATCTCCCCAGATAAGGATGCGCTGTCGTTCACTGGGCAAAAGCGTATGGGAGCCGTTGGTGATTGGAAAATGGACGCCGGAGGGATGTGGTGTAGAGGAGCATCCTTCCAGAAGGAGCAGGATGGAGAGGAAGCACGCGACGGTGATGGCCGAGCCGATGCGATACTGTCGTCTCACAGCCTGAGATTATAACAAACAAGAAGGGCGGTGAAGGTGATCGCGAGGGTAAGGGAGGCTCGGCTATGGGGATTCACGGAACCGAGCCGGCTCCGGCGACCCCTTTTATTTCTCTTTCATTCCTGATTCATGCACGATTCAAGATCCGACCCCAGCTGTCAGCGATCACGCTGGTTGGACTTTGGTTCGTGTATCGCATCATTCTCGGGTGGATCACTCTTAACGATGGACGACCGATGTACGTGTGAGCGGAGCATACTTTCAGCAGTACAGTACTTCGGATGTTGATTCTTGCGTGCATCTCAACCATGCAACAGGAGGGTCGCGATACGGGTGACCCACTCTATTCGGAGTAGGCGAGGAGGAGCAGCCCACCGACAATGAACGATGCGCCCCAGGCCATGTTCCATCGATTCCTCATCTGGGGGGATGCGCCGGGCAGCCAGGCGGCCATGCCTTTGGAGAAAGCCGCCACGACATCGACGATGCCCAACAACATGTGTTGGAACTGGATCTTCGCCGCCTCGGGGTGATTGCCGTGGGAATGGACGAAGAGGAATAGCCCACCCGTCAGCACTAACAAGACGAGTGGGGCGGCCCACGCCGGGTGCCGAACCCTCCCGAGGCGACGGAGCATCTCAATGAGGGCAATGGTGAGGGTCAGAATTCCGTAGGACTTGTGTTCAATCATCTCACGGTCTTTACCGAAAAACGTCTCCACAAAGCTGAGCGACCCAAGCGGCCACGCGTCACGGTCACTCCAAAACAGCGGGAACCCTCCCATCATACTGAGCGCGCCGGGAAGAATGAACCGAGTCCAGTAGGGCAGCGGATACTGGAGCGCAGCCCCCAACTCAGCGAGACCCAAAATCACTTCCAACGAACCCGCGAAGTGATGAGCGAACTCTGAAAACGCCTTCCCTTCGGATGATCCTTCCCAGCGTTCGCTGGCATGACCCCCATGGAGATCATCCGTAACACGCGTTTCATTCGTGACATTCTGATGACCTGAGTCTGTTTGGGCCTGAGCATCTGGAACGGGGACTGTCGAAAGTATGGCAAACAGGAGGGCAGACAATAGGGACGGCCACCACTTCATATATGAAGAACCGATCAGAAGAGTTAGGAAGCCAAATTCAAGGTCAGATCTTGTTCTGTGCATTTCTATCGTCCGCTATCACCGGCCGACTCTAGTCGCCATGGCGAAGTGGAAAAAATAGCGGTCGAGGGAAGCTAGATCACTGCCGTAGGTATTCCCGCCGAACATGGCGTCGCACAACAGTTCGCGTGCGCGGGTCAGTTCCTTCCGCCGACCTTTCCACCGCTCGTCTGCAATCGTCAAGTCCAGCAGTTCGATAGCACGGTCGAAAGCCTGCTCGCAGCGCCGCGGATCCTTTCCATACCAACGGGCGGCGCGTGCCACGTCGCTGCCGACATTGGCCAGTTGCTCCACGAGCGAGAGAGTGTGCCATCGTCCTGCGGCGAGTTGCTCGTGGATGATCTCCATAATGTAATGCTCTATCAAAGTTTGGAAAAGAGTGGGTACGGCACGCAAGATTGCGGGTTGCGCCTGCTTCTGTCAATCTCAAATTTGTCCACAGGAGGGTTTAGGGGGAGTGGCTGCTCGTCCCTCTCTATTTCTTTTCCCTCTGAGGAGTGGTCGGATAGTCTCTTATTGCACGCGTTTTCCTGTGAGCCTCAGCAAACACGCTAGGTCTGCTCGGCGACAGAAGTTGCTTTCTTCTCCGTCTTCCTATCTGCGGGGTAAGCAGGTGCTTTCCTTATTGCGCGCATTGACCGAGTGCATTTCTCTCTTCTCACAGGTGAAGGGGAGGAGCAGGCGGTCCTTTACTGCGTGCATTGAGGGACCACCATTTCATCGTGGGGCCTCAGCGAGCACAAGGACTGCCTGGTCTTCCCCTTCACAACCCTCCCACCCTTGCATATCGTTCTTCAGCCCTCGTACAATACTTTTTTTCGAGTCTAACTCATTGGCTTTCCAGTCATTTAGGTAGCTGAAGAGAGTAGGTAGGTCGGGATGAAAGTCGAGTATACGAAGGGGGATCGGGCATCCAAAGAGCTGATTCAGCTCCACCGCCGGACCTCCTTTGAGACCAGCGGCCGGAAGATGAAAGTGCTGCTGATCTTTCCGCCTGACTGGTACCCTTCCGAACCCTATCTCAGTCTGCCCTCTCTCACAGCGATTCTCCGTCAAGCCGGTCATACGGTCATTCAAAAAGACATCAACTGCGAGATGTGGGACTGGTACTTGAGCGAGGAGTTTCTGAAGAAGGTCTTGCGCCGGGTGCCGAAGCAGTTGGATCGGCTCCGCAAGTTGGCCAAGAAGCGGGAACTGACTGAGTGGGAAATGGATGTACAGCTGGCGCTCTGTGATGTGTCGCGTCCTCGTATGGAGAAATTAATCCGCGATGCGGAAGAGGCGAAGCACATCATCAGAAGCGAGAAGTTCTACGATATCGATAAATTAGAATGGGCAATTCAAGTGTTTCGCGAAGTCACATCGGTTATTTCATTGGTCTATGCCCCGGCACGGATCTGCATGCCGCCGATGGAGACGGATTTGTCGTACAAGCCATACGTCTCGGCTGAGGTGATGGATGCCGTGCAGGATGAACAGGTCAACGTATATCGTGATGTGTTCGACCATCTGGTCAAGCCGGTAATCCAGGCCGAGCAGCCGGATGTGGTCGGGATCTCGATTGTGCTGCAACAGCAGATGTTCTCGACGATGACCTTTTGCGCCCTTATCAAACAGCACTTTCCCCACATTCATATTACGATCGGCGGCAATACAGTGACCCGCCTGCGCGACGTGCTGCCGGAGTCGCCGCTCTTTCAGTATTTCGACAGCGCCGTGGTCTACGAAGGGGAGACGGCGTTTATGCAATTGGTCGAAGCAGTCGGCGCCAAGCAGAGCTTGGCCGATGTGCCGAACACGATCTACAAAGACGAGACGGGCGTCCATGTTTCTCCACTGAGTTATGCGGAGGATATGGCTGCGCTGCCGCCGCCGGACTTCGACGGATTGCCGCTCGAGAAGTATTTCGTCCCAACCCGTATATTGCCTTATCTGGCGACGCGAGGGTGTTACTGGGGGCGCTGCGAATTCTGCGACCACGGCGAGGGTTATACCGCAGGCTATCGATCGAAGAAGATCCAGGATATTCTTACAGACGTCACCTATCTACGCGACAAGTACGACGCCAAACATTTTCATTTTACCGACGAGTCCTATCCGCCGGCGCTCTTTCGTAAACTTTCTCGCGGATTGATCGAGAACAACATGGACATCTTCTGGACAACGCATATGCGGTTCGAGAAAAGTCTGTTGGAAGACGCCGTCTGGCAGGATGCGAAGGAGTCGGGATGCCGCTATCTGCATTTCGGCTACGAGTCGGGAGTCGAGCGGGTGCTGCAGCTGATGGACAAAGCGACGACAGCGGAAGTCATGACGAAGCATCTCAAGCTCACTGCGGACGCCGGCATCTGGAACCACTGTATGGGTTTCTTCGGCTTTCCCGGCGAGACGAAGGAAGAGGCCTGGCAATCAGTGCAGTTCTTGGAGCAGAACAAGGATCATGTCCATTCACTCGGGTTCGGTACATTCGACCTGGGGCGGCACAATCCGGTGGCGAAACATCCGGAGAAGTGGGGCGTGACGGCATACAAGAATCCCGATTGGGATCTGGCGTTGGATTACTACTACACGGTGAAGAACGGCATGAACATCGAAGAGGCGGAGCGGGTGTTCGAGCAGTTCGAACGGAACCACAATCCCGGCTGGGATTTGCGCCTCTATATTCGGGAATATATCTTTCTTTATATTTCGAGATTTGGTTTAGGAAAGCTTCAGGATTTGCAGTATCAAGCTGTCAAGACTGCCGGAGTGGTGCCGACGTTAGCGGGGAAAATGTGAGCGAGGGTCAGATTCCGTGAAATTGATGATCCAATGAGTGAACTGCTCCAAATAGACGGTTTGGCGCCGCCGGCGAAGGGGACGCAGAAGAAGTCCAAAGTTATGCTCATTTTTCCACCCGAGTGGGTGCCGACGGCGCCATACCTTGCGTTGCCGTCGCTGACAGCCGTCTTGCGTGAGGCCGGGCATACGGTCATCCAACGCGATATCAACATCGGAATGTGGGATCACTTCTTCAGCATGGAGTTTCTGATTTGGGTGAAGGCCCGGTTGGGCATGCAGCTGAAGGCCCTGCAAGAGAAAGAGAAGGCAGGAGTCTTGAGTGAGCGGGACGTGACTCACATGGCGGTTGTGGAACAAGCCTATGCCCTTGATGTTTTCGATCTGGCGGATCGAGCCGAAGATGCCAAGTTGATTGTGCGAGGCGAGCGTTTCTATGAGGCGGAGACGCTGGAAGGGGCGCTCAACACCTTCCGTGAAACGATGGTCTATATCTCCGCCGCTTATTATCCCGCATCCCTTGTCTTCTATCCGATGGAAAGTAATTTAGGCTATCGCCCCGGTGTCTCCAAAGAAGTGTTCGCCTGTTTGGAAGATGAACAGGTGAACGTCTATCGAGATCTCTGCAATCAGCTGGTCATGCCGGACGTGGCGAGAGAACAGCCTCACGTGGTCGGGATTTCCATCGGGACGCAGATGCAGTTGTTGGCGGGATTGACGTTCGCTCGGATGATCAAGGAAGCGTTTCCAGAGATCCATGTCGTGGTAGGCGGCAACGTCATCACCAGGCTGCAGGAAGATCTCTCGAATCACGAGCGGTTCTTCAAAGAGGTGTTCGACTCGGCGATTCTCTACGAGGGCGAGCATGCGTTGCTGTGGCTCATCGAAGCGTTGAATGATCAGCGGCCTCTCGCTTCAGTTCCAAACTTAATCTATCGCGATGAGTCGGGCCTCCATCGGAATCCGGAAATCTACACCGAGAAGACGACCGCGCTACCCTTGCCGGACTTTGAGGGCATGCCGCTGGATCGCTACTTTGTTCCGGAACTGATCATTCCCTATCTGGCCACGCGCGGTTGCTATTGGGGGCGCTGCACGTTCTGCGACCATGGCCAAGGGTACTTCGATCAGTACCGTGGAATGCCGGCTCAGCTGGTGATCGCCCAGATCAAGGCTCTCCGGGATAAGTACCACTGTCGGCATTTTTTGTTTAGCGATGAGTCCTATCCACCCGCATTGTTCAAAAAAGTCTCGCAACTCCTGGTTGACCAAGATGTCGGGATCAAGTGGACGACGCTCATCAGGTTTGAAGAAACACTGCAAGATCAAGCCACCTGGAATCTTGCGGCCAAGGCCGGCTGCTGTACGCTCTACTATGGGATGGAGTCAGCGAACGAGCGGGTCTTGAATCTCATGGACAAGCACGCTCGGAAAAGCGTTATTGAACGCAATCTCCAGATGGCAGCGAAGGCGGGGATTTGGAACCATGTGATGGCTTTTTATGGATTTCCAGGGGAAACGTTCGAAGAGGCCTTGGAAACTCGCCAGTTTGTTCTCGATCATCAGCCGGTGATTCACTCACTGGAACTCTTCTACTTTGTGGCCTACCGCCATACTCCCATGGTGCGTCATCCGGAACAATTCGGCATTACGATCCACAAGCAGGAAGAGTACGATCTACCGCTGGACTATTACTACACCTTGAATGACCCCAGCGCGCTGTCGTGCCTCGACGCGATGCAACTCTGTGAGGAATTCTATAAAAACGATTTTCATCCATGGGCCGTGCGGGTAAACTCTCGCGAACACGTCTTTCTCTATATCTCGAAGTTCGGGACGAACCAGTTGCCGAAAATTTATGCTCAGCAGACGCAGCCGGTGGGGTCGCCGGACGGAGTGTCAGGCTTGATTACCTGGCCGGTCGCGCACGTGGAGGGAGACGAGGGCATGTCTCGCGTGACGAGTCACGAGATCGGGTAAAGAAGGTTGAGGATAAGGTTAAGGCTGCGCACGAGACAGATTAAAGCTGAGGCTGAGGATAAGGTTAAGTTCGAAGAAAATCCTTAACCTCAACTTTGATCTTAGCCTTCCGTATCCGGGACGAATACAGCCGACAGTAATGCGTAGGCGGCTTCAATCGTCCGAGTCATTTCTTCGGCTTTTCGAAACTGTTGCATGTATTGCTTCGGATTGTTGGTGAGGCCGGCATAGCGCGTGGGGGTCCAGTTGTAGAGCTGGACACGCTTCGCCCGATCCAGGTCTTCGGTGGTGATGGGCAGCGTGAGGCCAAGAATTTCCAACGCATGGGCGACGTCCTGTTCGGTGATGGGGTCCATGGGCGGAGTCTGTCAAAGGGGGCGAGATCTGTCAAATGCCGGCGGTTGTTTTCTCATAGCATGATCGGGTTCTCAGGTGTTATCCGGAGGAGTTTGGAAGTAACCATGGCTGAACCAAGGTCTCTAAAATTCTATCAGGCCGACGTCTTTACCTCTCAACCGTTCGGCGGCAATCCCGTCGCGGTTTTCCCCGACGCCGATGGCCTAACAGACGACGAGCTCCAGCAGATTGCGCGGGAGATGAATCTATCGGAGACAGTCTTCGTTTTTCCACCGACCGATCCTGCCGCAGTCGCCCGGTTGCGGATCTTTACCCCGACTCAGGAAATTCCCTTTGCCGGCCATCCGGTACTGGGCACATTTTACGTGTTGGCCCAGCTCGGGAGGGTTTCTACTCGGGAACAGGTGACGCATGTCACGCAGGAATGTAATATCGGCTTATTTTCGGTCGAATTGCATACGGAACAGAGTCGTGTGGTGCGGGTCGTCATGTCTCAACCCAAACCGGAATTTCTCGATCCTCTCAACACCATCGACGATGCGTATGTGGTCGGCGGATCTCTCGGCTTGCCGAAGCACGTGATCGCTGACAGCAAATGGCCCCTCCAAGTCGTGTCGACCGGTTTGCCGGTCTTGATCGTGCCGGTGCGAACGTTGACGGCCGTCCGGTCGATCAACCCTGATGCCTCGGCCATCATCAACGTCTGCGAACGGTTCGGGGCCAACGGGATTATGGTCTTCACAACGGTGACGGTTGAGTCGTTTGCGTCTGTCCACGCGAGGATGTTTGCTCCGAAAATCGGCATTTTGGAGGATCCTGCGACGGGGAGCGCCGGAGGGGCGCTTGGAGCGTACCTGGTTCAGAACGGCGTCGTTGAAGTTGGACCGAGGACGGATATTCTGATTGAACAGGGCTACGAAATCGATCGGCCATCCCGGATTCTGGTGCAAGTTGAGTCGGACGACGACATGATCCAAGGTGTGAAGGTCGGCGGGCAATGTGTGATGGTGGTGGAAGGAGTGTTGAGGTTTTGAAACGGCAGGGCGTGCCTATCGGTATAGGAGAGGCCGGTATGGTTGTCCTCTTGCTCGCCGAACGCGGCACACAAGATCCATCGTATTGGTAAGTCAAGGGCGGTGCTCGTTCAACGCGCGCAATCGAGGATCAACCATACCGTCCTCGGTGCGCTCGATTGTCCCGCCGTTTCAAAACCTTGATTGTGAACGGAGGATGAAGAAGTGAAGGCGGTGTTGTTTCGCGAACATGGTGGACCGGACAAGCTCTCGTACGAAGAGATGCCGATGCCGAAAATCGGTCCGCAAGACGTGTTGATTCGGGTCAAGGCCTGCGCGCTGAACCATCTCGATATTTGGGTCAGGCAGGGGAGTCCTGCCTATGCCGTTTCCTTACCCCATGTTGGGGGCTCGGATGTCTCCGGGACTGTTGAGCAAGTGGGGACCCAAGTCGAAGGTATTGCTGTCGGAACACGAGTCTTTGTGTCACCCGGTATCAGTTGCTGGAATTGCGAGTTCTGCATGGCCGGACGAGACAATATGTGCCGAACATACAATCTTTTGGGAGCTGGAATGCACGGCGGCTATGCCGAGTATGTGAAGGTTCCTTTTCGGAATGTGCTGCCGATACCCGAGAATATAACCTTCGAACAGGCCGCGGCGTTTCCGCTCGTTTCGGTCACGGCCTCGCACATGCTGTTTGCACTGGCCGAGCTCCAGCCTGGAGAAACTGTGCTCGTGATGGGAGCGGGGAGCGGTGTCGGAATGATGGCCGTTCAGTTGGCGAAGCTGTCAGGGGCGCGTGTGATCACTATCGTCGGTTCCGATGACAAGATTCCCAAAGCCGTGATCCTGGGAGCCGATGCGGTCATCGATCACTCCAAGGAACAGGTCTCGGAGCGAGTCAAATTGCTGACGGAAGGGCGAGGTGTCGATGTGGTTGTCGAACATATCGGGCCGGAGGTATGGGACAGCTGTGTGGAGTCGCTCTCAAAAGGCGGCCGGTTGATCACATGCGGTGCAACTACCGGTGGGGACGTCAAGCTGAACCTTCGCGATCTCTATTCCCGTCAGCTCACGATCAAGGGATCCTTTATGGGCACGAGAGCGGAACTGGTGAAGGTCGCTGAACTGATCGGCCGGAAACGGTTGATGGCCGTGATCGAACGTGCATTCCCTCTCCAGGAAGCCCGCGCTGCCCAGGAATTGATGACCAGTCGAAAGTTTTTCGGCAAGATCGTGCTTGTCTGCTGAGTCCTCAGTGTCCGATCGCCGCACCCTCTCTCGCCACGGAATCCGAACGTTCGTGACGAACCTCCATGGATGATGTGCGTAACGGTCTCGCAGGTTCCGCTCATTCATGATAATCTAGACCGGACCAAACGTGGGTAGCGTTCGAACGTGGACCGCTAACTGCGATCATATGAATATGAAAGGGGGAGGAGATGGCTAGCGTTAGTCAGATTGTGAACAAGCGTCCAAAGTCGATCGGGCCGAAGACCTCGATTGCCAGTGCGGCCAAGACGATGCGTCAAGCGCGTGTGGGGTCGCTATTAGTGAAAAAGGGGAAACAATTGGTTGGAATCGTGACGGATACCGATATCGTGCGGAGGGCTGTGGCGCTGGGGAAGCCGCTGGGGAAGCTCACCGTCGAGAAGATCATGACGTCTCCCATTTGCACGATCGAGGGAAGTCAGTCGATCGATGATGCGCAGGACATGATGGCGGACTTGGGCGTGCGCCATCTCGGTATCACGAAAGGCGGCAGTATCGTCGGGGTGATCTCCGTGCGCGACCTGCTGCTGCACTATAAGCGCTACGCGCAATCGAAGATTTCGGCGGAAGCGAGCTATTCGGAACCAAAGATTGCGCAGGACTGATGCAGGACCGAGTGCTGAGCTTTGCGCGTTGAGGTGCGCAAAGCAAGCACTCAGCACATCACTTTGTCAGTTCTCCAGCGAGGTGGCCGAGCTCGGGAAGAATGAGCTTTTCCATCGCGAGGCGGACGGCGTTTTCGGAGCCGGGGATGGAGAAAATCATATGTCCGTTGAGGATACCGGCGGTAGCGCGGGTCATGAACGCGGGTGAACCGATTTCTTGATACGTCAGAAAACGAAAGATTTCTCCGAATCCATCAAGCCGCTTCTCTAACATTCCGTCCACAGCTTCAAAGGTCGAATCTCGCCGCGAGATTCCTGTGCCGCCGTTGATGATGATGACCTGCGCGTCCGCATTGGCTGTGCCCTGGGCGATTCGAAATTGGATCTGACTCGGTTCGTCCTTCACAAGATAATAGGCGGCGACGGTATGGCCTTGCCCTTCAAGCAATTTCTGAATCAATCGGCCGCTGGTATCGGTTTCAGGCGTACGGGTATCGCTACAAGTAATGACGATGCATCCGATTGAGCTGGGAGCATGGTCTTTGTGTTCGTGATGGCTTGGTGTGCTCATGTGTCGAGGGATACGCTATCAGTAATCAGTTCGAGCAATCAAGCGGCACTTTCATCCGACCGGTTGAAAGGGACCGTCGATGACGAAGTTTATTTCCACACCGAGTCTGGATTCAGCTTCGATGCCGGTGTTCCTTTCGCGACATGTTCATCAAGGATGGTGACGACGTCCGCCTCAGTGACTTTGGAATACCAGGTGTTGTCCGGATAGATGACGACCGTCGGGCCCTGCTCGCAGGGGCCGAGGCAACCTGTGGCGCTCACGAGGACTTCTCCGGGCGGGACGGCGCGTTGCATCAGTCCCATGTTGAAGGCCATGAGCAGCTGCGCAGCACCGGCCGACCCGCAAGACGGTTTCGGGTGGCCGGGAGGGCGGGAATTAGTACAGACGAGAATATGATATTTTGGTTTTGGCATAGTCTCCCCAATAAAAAATCGATATGGAACCTGTAGCGACGACACGCTTATCGCGGACGATACGACTCCCACTCCTGGATCACTTCCTCCGGAAACTTCCACTGTTTGAGCCCTTTCACCACCCAGTCCAGGTAATGCTCTTTGGGCTTAAACTTCCCGATCGGGTTCGCTGCGTAGGTGGTGACGAGTTCTTTTTCTCCGCTTGCTGCAGAGACGGTGACTTGGAGGTGGCGGTACGCTCCCTGCGGCACGTCCTGCTCAAACTGATCCATGATGTTCACGTCTTCGTCCGTTACTTCAAACACTCCGCCCCAGGTCCTTTCGCCTTGTGAAGGCACGATGCTGACGAGCCCGCACCGCCACTGGGACGACCATCGGCAAAATTTGACGGTATGGTCCGGCAAGGTCGCGAGATAGAGAAATCTGTGTTCCGGAGCCCGCCGTTTGAGTTGTGAGGGATTGAGGAGATCACCGTACAAAAAGAACTTCATGCAACGTACTTATCCTGTGCCTGACCGTCTTAACGTGTGCTCGTACTTGTAACACACGGGCTTTTCACCAGACAAGCGGTCCTCGCACGACCAATTCTCGAAGCTGCATTGACATGACCTCCGGGCCTTTCTAAGATGCCGTGCAGTCAGCGCGGTTCCAGGATTTGGGCCTCTTACACTGAGACGACACTCGGTATGGCAGACGGCAGTACCTTCTCTCGATCACTCGGCACCCACTTCATCCGCTATGCAGTTGCGGCAGCCCTTCTGCTGGGCGGACTCTACTATACATGGACCACGCTGCCGTCGGCGACTCCGTTGAGAGGCAAGCAAGAGGTGGAAGCATTGGCCTTGGTCCAGAATCATCCCGCGATTGGGCACTCCACAATCGCGCAAGCCATGAACGAGCATGTCCGTGTGATGAAGGATCGCCGGCAGGGGGTTCGACTCGGTGAATGGCGAGTGAAGCATGTTGAGGGAGATATTTATGAGATCCGTGTGCAACTTCGTGATCAGGGGGTAAGCGGGCAATGGTTCGAGCGAGAATTCATTTGGCATGCCCATCTTCAACTCAAGAAGGTCAATGCTGCTTCGCTACCAGCCGATGGGGTGACCCCTAAAGCGCCCGACGCTGATGAGGGAACTGTTTCTCCCCTGCCTGGTCCACCAAAAGTTAAACCGGCCCTTTGAGCGCCGGTGGGATGGCGATCCGCACTTCCTCCCCTTGGATCCGAACCTCGCAGTAAGCGACTTGGAAGTTCGGATTACCGACTCGCTCTCCAGAAATAACGTTGAATTTCCAGCCATGCCAGGGGCATTCGACAATCGCCTCGCACAGTTTCCCTTCTCCGAGCGGGCCGCCTGCGTGGGGACAGGAGTTATCGATCGCATAAAAAGCTCCCCCCACGTTGAAGACCGCAATCCAAATCCCATCGACTTCCACGGTTCGTCCCGTGCCGGGCGGAATCTCGTGCGTGAAGGCCACTTTGACGAAATCGTTCATCAGGGGCATTTCTCCGTCGGTTCGCCCTGTGCGGCGGCAGATGAGCGCTTGCTTGATTTCACCGCCACCTTATGGCATAGAACTATCAGCGTGTAGTCCTGCCCCGCGGAAACACTCCCAGGCCGTTGTGGAGGCCCGATTGGGGATGAGGTTCCTGCATGGAAATGACCCTCCTGCTCAACGCGACCTATGAACCCCTGCGGGTCGTGCATTGGCAAAAAGCGATCGCCCTTCTCTGGCAAGGAAAAGTCGAAGTCTTGGAAGTGTACGACAGGGAAATCCATGGTATTTCCCTGTCGATCAAACTTCCAGCCGTGATGCGGTTGTTGAAACTGGTGAAACTGAAAGACAGTCATCGTGCCGTCAAGTTTTCCCGCATCAATATTTTTACGCGAGATGGGTACTGTTGCCAATATTGTAACCACAGGTTTCGGACGGAAGAGCTGACGTTTGATCATGTCGTACCCATCGCCAAGGGTGGGAAAAAGACGTGGGAAAATATCGTGACCGCCTGCTGGCGGTGCAACAATCGGAAGAGCGGGCGTACGCCGGAGGAGGCCGGCATGAAGTTAAAGAAGCGACCCATGAAGCCTCGATGGAGCCCTGTCATTACCATCACCATCGGCATTCGCAACACACCGGAAAGCTGGCGTGATTATCTTTATTGGAATATGGAGCTGGATGCGGATCCGGCCGATCCGTAGCGCTCGATCTTGAAAAGATCCTCTTCAGACAGTGTATCCGCGATTGTTATCTCTCACCTACCTCTGCCAAAACTGCGCGGGAGACATTCCAGCCCTTCGAGCGTGCTGTATTATAGCGATGGACTGATCAAAAGTGAAAATGAAGTGCGGATTTTTGAAATCCCTCTTGCATGATGGATGTCCATTCTCGGATACTGAGCCACTCGGTTGAAACGGGAGTACCATCATGGCTGCCAATCCGGGTTTTCCCTTGGTCTTGGACGTAAAAGGCTGGCTGGTTTTGGTGATCGGTGGCGCTGAGGAGGCATCGGAAAAATCCCAACGCCTGCTCGAGTCCGGTGCGCGGGTCACGGTGATCAGTCCTACGCTGAATGAACCGCTACGCCTGCTGGCGGCTTCCGGGAAGATCATCCACCGCGGGCGACAATTTCGTGAAACGGATCTCGACCACGCTATTCTCATTCTCAATACCATTCGAGGCGATCGTGATTTTGCTCGGATGCTGTCGGCTCAAGCCAGAGAAAAGCATGTGCTGCTCTGGTCGGTAGACTATCCGGACGCAAGCAGCGTTACGATGCCGGCAGTCGTGGAAGCGGGACATGTGCGGGTTGCGATCAGCACAAGCGGAGTGGCGCCGGCTCTTTCCGGGTTCATGAAGGAGGATCTGGAACAGATCCTCGATACGGAATTCATCGAATTCGTCGAGTGGCTTGGACACCTGCGTGAACAGGCCAAGGCGAACGAACCGGACGCCGAAAAACGGCGGGCATTGTTCCATGACGCGTTAGACGGGTTTCGTTTCCTCGGCAAGGTACGATATCCTAAAGTATGGACAGAAAGGCGAACTGAGGCCGTGACGAACAAACAATCTGATACGGAGAAATAAAAAGGAGCATCGATGGTTCTACTGGAATTCAGCATGTCGCCGCTGGGAAAGGGCGAGAGTGTCGGAAAATATGTGGCCCGTTCGTTGGATCTCATCGACAAGAGCGGGGTGTCCTATCGCTTGAACCCAATGGGAACGGTCCTTGAGGGGGAATGGGAGGAAGTCTTTGCAGTGGTGCAGAAATGCTACGAGCGGATGAAAAAGGATTGCAACCGCATTTCCTGCGCGATCAAAGTCGACTATCGAAAGGGTCATTCCGGGCGTCTTCAGAGCAAGGTCGCGAGCATTGAAAAGAAGCTGAAGCGATCAATGAAACAATAGATCGCTGAACGTTTCCGCGATACGTGCACAGGCTTTTCTCACAATTTTGAAAGCCTAACCCATTCGTCGTTTGCCCGCAAAAGTCTTTCCTCAATGCTCTTCTAGCGCGTGGAGTGCTTCCCCAACCAAGCCCTTCTTTGGACTGGCTCGCCCCCGCTGAGGCAGGGGACGAACCTTCGTATTGAAACCACACACTCCCGTCTATATACTCGCTCGCTGTACTTAGGATTCCTGCAGGCAAACTGTACGGGTGTTATGCTCGGTTGCCTGCAAGGTCCCTCAGCAGGCGTCACGGCTGTTTGCGATCTGCACCAGTTCCAATTCCGTCCAACGGACATCTTGTTTCGGGGGGATGAGGCCATGACAAGCAGCATGCTCGACATCGTCGAGGCCAAGTCCCGCCCGACTATCGAACTTTTACCAAAGGATCGCACCATTCTCGAGCAGGGCGCAATGGTATTTCGCCCGTTCGGTTTGGATGAACTGGGTCAGACGATCCGAGATCTCAGCGGCGTCAGCATCAGGGCTGTGACGGTCTTTTTAGAGAAGTTGGTGACGTCCGAGGGAGGAGCACTGGCCGGCAAAGAAGCCATGGAGGAATTGTGCTGCCTCTTGAATGACCGCATCAAGGATCCCGTCTATCATGTGACCCCAGAATTCTTGAAGAATCCCTGGAACAGCTACTCGTACGAATTTACTTCGTATCTCTATGAGTTCTGTGAACAGATCTCGGGCGACCCTCGTTTTGCTTTCAAGGCCGGAGCGGAAAAGGTATCTCCCATCATGCTGGCCCTGACGCGGCCCTTTTCCCTGTCGCAGATCTACACGATGTTTCCGTACTTTGGGAATAAGTTTACGTCCGGTTCCGTCGAGTTCCGAGTCGTAGAAGTCACGAGCAGTTCTGCCGCGGTTGCGATGCGGTTCACCGACCGAACACTTCGCCAATTCGGTCCCTACCGGAGACGCTGCGCCTGTCTGGCTTGCCAATCTGCGCAGGGCATCATGATCGCCATGGCCAATCGAATCCACAGTCTCTCCCGGGCAGAGGCGATTGAAACCTCCTGTATCGGCAATGACGATGAGTGGTGCCAGTGGACCATTCAGTGGCAGGAAGAAAAAGGGTACGGGAAGCGATTCTGGCGCACGACAGCACTCCGTGAGCACACCCGACCTCTCCTACCGAGCCAGGAGGCATTCTCCGAAACAGACAGGGCGCAAGCTGGTCTCTTAACGACAGCCCCCCTGCAGGTTGAAACACGAACGCATACCCACCAACATTTTACATGGTTTCTCTGGGGAGGGGTGTTGGGCGTTGCCCTCATGGCGGGAGCCGGTGCGCTGAATCCGGCGGTGAGTCTCGGCGAGGTGTTGTTGGTCGGGCTATGCCCGATCCTTGCTGTGGGCATCATGGTCAATCGTCGGCTGCTGCGGGAGAGCGAGCGGCGCGAGGCCTTGATCCAAGAACAGATTACATTCGTCGAATCCCGGCACGAGGAATTGCGCGAAGCCTATTTAGAACAAGAACAGATGCGGGTGGAGTTGCGCCGGAAAGTGGCTCAACTGACGGCGCTTCATCGAGCGGGGTTGTCATTCGGCTCGACCTTCGAACGAGATGCGCTCTTGCATCAGGTGTTGGACGCCTTGACGCACGAGCTCAACTACAACAGTGCCATGGTGTCCATGTTTGATCCCAGTGAAAACTCCGTCCAACATATCCGTCTGATCGGCGCGCCTCCGGAGGTTGAAACGTTCGCCCAGTCCTGTCGGATTCCGATCGTCGATTGCGAGAGTCCCGAGGGGACGGTGGTCCTCCAAGGACGGCCCCTATTGGTCAAAGATATCGAGTCGATACGACACAGCCTGCACCCCCTCAATCAACGTTTAGCTGAATTAAGCGGGACCAAGGCCTTGGTGGTGGTCCCCATCAAGACCAAAGATCGTATCTGGGGGATGCTGACGGTCGATCGCTCGCACAATCAAAGCGTGACGGAAGACGATTTGGAACTGATGACGACGGTCGCGAGTCAAGTCTCCATCGCGTTGGATAACGCCTCAGCCTACCAACAGATTGAAGAGTGGAATCAGGGCTTGGAGGTCAAAGTCAAAGAGCGTACGGAAGCCCTTGAGCGCGCCGACCGTTTGCGTGCGCAATTCCTCTCCCATGTGTCCCATGAACTGAGAACACCGCTCACATCCATCAAGGGATTCATTCAAAATCTGCTGGACGGACTGACCGGGCCGTTGAACGAGAAGCAGCAGCGCTATCTCGTGCGCATGTCGGAAAACTCGGATCGGTTGGTTCGTATGATCGAGGATCTCCTCGATCGCACCCGCATCGAGACCGGGCGCTTAGAGGTGCATCCGACCGATGTCGAGCTTGAACCCTGTCTCGCCGATGTGATCGAGCAACTGAAGCCGTTGGCTCAGGCAAAACAACAATCACTGGAATTCCGTTGTATCGATACCGAAGTCGTCGTCTGGGCGGATCGCGATCGTTTGATTCAGACGGTCGTCAATCTGGTGCAAAATGCCATCAAGTTCACCCCGCCGGGTGGAACCGTATCGGTCGCCTGCGAGTTGCCGAATCACCGCAGGGCAACCGTTCTGGTTCAGGACACAGGACCCGGGATTGCTCCGGAATACCTTGACAAGATTTTTGACCCGTTCTTCCGCATCCAGCAAGGCCAGCGCACGGCTCCCAAAGGGTTGGGACTTGGACTGTCAATCGTGAAAACGCTGGTGGAGTTGCAAGGCGGGGAGGTGGGAGCTCGTAATCGTCCAGAGGGCGGCGCAGAACTGTCCTTCACGATTCCGATCCATGCCGCGCAGACGCCACCGTTACTTGAGTCCCATCTCATGGGTCAACACGTCTTGGTCGTGGATGATGACGCCGACATTCAGCAACTGCTTCAGGACCGGCTGAAGGCAGGAGGCTACCAGACGTGCTCGGCGTCCGATGGTCGTCATGCGCTGGAGATTCTCCAATCACGGGAGTTCGATGGGATGATTCTCGACATTGGAATCGGTCGGATCGACGGCTTGGAAGTGCTACGACGAGTGCGTCTGACGAATCAACGCCTTCCTATCATCATGATTACGGCGTCGGGATCGCAAGAACTCGCCGTGAGGGCCATCGGGTTGGGAGCCCAAGCCTACCTGCTCAAGCCATTTGATGCGGCTCAGCTTCAGCAAACCATGGATCGGTGGTTCCGGCGTGCATGACCAGGATACGATGTGCGCTCTGAGCCGTTGGGGACTGCTTACGGGGAGGCGATGGCGTTCCTTTCGGTATCGGGTTCGTGTGAACTGGGGGCTCGCGCTTCTTACCGTGGCCGTCATCGTTTGTGCAGCGTTCCCTGTCTCAGCTCAAGTGCCTCGAGTTTATGGGCAGGGAGCCGCTGCATCCGGGATGGGCAATGCCTTCGCCGCACAGGCAGACGATCCTTCGGCGCTTCATTACAACCCAGCCGGCATGACCCAGCTGCGTGGAATACAAATGATGGGCGGGACAGGCCTGGTTGGAGGGACAACCGATTTTAGAAGTCCAAGTGGGATTTCGACAACCGGTGACCATGATGGCGCTTTCGCGTGGCCTGGTCCAGGTCATGGATATATTACGGCGAATCTCCATGGCCTGGGTGTTTCCCCGCTTGATAAATTGACGGTAGGGGTGGGAGTGACAACCCCCTTTGGCTCGGTGATGAGGTGGCCTGACGACAGTCCCTTTCGGGCAGTCACTACATTTACCGCATTACCCTTGTTCGACATCAAGCCCACGTTTGCCTATCAGCTGCTCCCGGACCTCTCGATCGGTGCGGGAGCAGACATCTATACCTTCGCGAGTTTCTTCGGTGAGGGGCACGCAGAGCTGCAGTCGATTTCGCCAGGCGGATTAGCACCTGCCGGAACCAAACTCGAATTTAACGGCAAAGGCACAGCTCCTGGATTCAACGTCGGAGCATTATATACGGCACTTAGGAATGGGGAGGGGCAACCGGTGGCCAATATCGCCGTGGTGTACAGAAGCCAGGCGACACTCCACTTGGACGGAGCCTTGTTGGCCAACGGCGTGAAGATTCAAGATGCGACGACGACGTTGGTGTTGCCTCAGGTCATTACAGGTGGAATTGCGCTGTGGCCGGTCCGGAACACCGAACGAGCGTGGAAGGTCGAATTGAACGTAGATTACGTGGGTTGGAAATCGGTCCGAAATCTGGATATCCATCTGGCCAACGGATCGGTCATCCCTCAGCCGCAAAATTGGCACGGCACCTATGCCATTCTGGTCGGAACCGAGTATAGATGGTTAAAGATAGACCGGTTGCCTGGCTGGGAGATCGCTCTACGAGGCGGCTATACCAACCAGCAAGCGCAGGTGCCCGATCTCAATTTCAATCCAGCGGTTCCATCGGCTGATCTGCATGTCATTTCAACAGGCATTGGACTTTTGTGCAAGAGCAACGGGTCATTCTTCGGACTTATTTCTTGTGGCAGCATAGGAATCGGACCAGTCAAGGCGAAACTGGTCGGCGTCGATGTATCGTACCAGGCGTTCCTCTACGAGCCACGCACGATCTCAGGAAATACCGGGCTTCGTGCGGCGGTGAATGGACTCTACGATAGCACCTTACACGCGGGCACGCTGTCCGTCCGAGCCAGTTTCTAGATAGAGTTTAAGGCGTACATCGGTTTGCTTCGTTCTCTGCGGATACCGACGAGCGACTGTATGGGACGGATTAGGAGGAGCGGTAGACCCTGGGAATCTGCGGACTGATCGCACAGAGAACTTCGTAGGAAATCGTCCCGGTCCATTCGGCAATGTCGCCGGCTGTGATTCGTTCGTTCTCCTGTTGCCCAATCAACACGACTTCGTCACCGACTGCAATGCCCGGTATCGTGGTGACATCCACCATCACCATGTCCATGCACACCAATCCCGCGATGGGAGCTCGCTGTCCGCGAATGAGAACATAGCCTCGATTCGAGAGGTGTCGGCTCAACCCGCTTGCATAGCCGATCGGGAGAACCGCAATCCGTGTGGGGCATTTTGCGGTGAAGGTCCGATTATAACTGACCGTTCCCCCCGGTTGAATAGTTCGGAGTTGAGCGATACAGGTCTTCAGTGAGAGCACCGGCCTTAGGTCCGGAGCCTCCACCGTACGGGGAAGGGTGTGGTACCCGTACAACATGATGCCGGGCCGCACGAGGGAAAAGTGAGATGAGGGGAAGCGAACGGCTCCACCGCTATTGGACATATGCACGAGAGGGACCTGGAATCCACCTTCCTGAACGATGTTGAGGGTTGTATGGAATCGACTGATCTGTTCTTCGGTCGCATCTGGGTCGAATCCATCGGCATCGGCCAGATGGGTCATGAGTCCTTCCAATCGTAGGGAGGACGGAAACTGGTGCGAGCGGATAAGCGCTACCAGCTCATCCTGCGTCAAGCCCAGTCGGCCCATACCGGTCTCGATTTTGAGATGGATCGAGAGGGGGGCTTCGCGTGATGCTGCGGCCTGCCCCAACGCCGTCAGCACGGAAGGATCGCTCACCACCGGAGTAAGTTGGTGGCCAAACAGATTGCCGAATTGTTCTTGAAAGATCGGTCCTAGGACGACGATCGGCACAGTGATGCCGGCTTGCCGAAGTGCGACTCCTTCTTCCGTCGAGAAGACGGCAAGGCGAGTGACGCCATGTCGTATCAGTGTCCGTGACGTTTCGATCGCGCCATGGCCGTAGGCGTTGGCTTTGACGACCGCCATGACGTCGCATCCGGGGGAGAGCATCAAGCGAAATTGGGAGAGATTGTATACGAGTGCCGTCAGATCTACGGTGGCGACGGTCGGGAGAAATGTTGGCGTAATCGACACGTGAAGAAGCGAACATCAGGAAGTCGGGCTTAGACCTCCATGATTTCCTGTTCCTTTTTCTTGATCATCTCATCGATCTTCTGTCCGTACTGCTCGATCAACTTCTGAGTCTCTTGCTCGGACTTGCGCAGTTCGTCCTCCGTGAGTTTGGTGTCCTTTTGAAGTTTCTTTAATTCTTCGTTCGCGTCTCGCCGAAACCCTCGAATCTGGACCTTCGCCTCCTCACCGTGTTTTTTGCAGATCTTCGTCAATTCCTTGCGGCGCTCTTCCGTCAGAGGGGGAAGCGGGACTCGAATCACTTTGCCGTCGTTTGAAGGCGTCACTCCCAACCCTGAAGTGGATATGGCTTTCTCGATTTCTTTGATCAGTTTTGGTTCCCAGGGTTGAATGGTAATGAGCCGTGCTTCAGGGGTCGAGACGTTGGCGATCTGTTTGAGCGGAGTCATGGTTCCATAATAGTCGACACGGATGCCGTCGAGCAGTGCGACAGAAGCCCGCCCTGTTCTGAGACCGGACAAGTCCTTCCGCAAATGCTCGAGAGCTTGATCCATGTGGGTGATGAATGTCTGCCGAATGGGGGCTGCGTTGGACATGAAGACACCTCGTGCTGGGATCAGCGATCGCCGAGCGTAACCAAGGTCCCGATCGGCTCACCCAATGCCACGCGTTTAAAGTTACCCTTGACTTTCAGATTGAATACGATGAGCGGCAGTTTATTGTCCATACAGAGGCTGATCGCCGTGGAATCCATCACCTTGAGCTTCTGGGTGAGGATGGACAGAAATGAAATCTTCTCATACTTCTTCGCCGACGGGTTGGTGACGGGGTCGGCATCGTAGATGCCGTCGACTTTCGTCCCTTTCATGATCACTTGAGCACTGATCTCCATGGCCCGGAGGACGGCGGCCGTATCGGTCGAAAAATAAGGATTGCCCGTGCCGGCGGCAAAAATGACCACGCGGTTCTTTTCAAGGTGGCGGATCGCTCTCCGACGGATGTACCCCTCTGCGAGCTGGCGCATTTCGATGGCGGATTGAACGCGGGTCATGATGCCGATCCGTTCCAGCGCATTCTGGAGAGCCAGCGCATTGATCACCGTCGCCAGCATCCCCATGTAATCAGCCGAGGCCCGTTCCATACCGGACGCGCTTGCCGCAATTCCACGGAAAATATTGCCTCCGCCGATGACGACCGCCACTTTTGCTTCAAGTGCGACGACGGAAGCAATTTCCTCCGCGAGGTTTTCCAAAATGGATGGCTGGATGCCGTAGCCCTGCTCACCGGCCAACATCTCCCCACTGACTTTCAGAAGGAGGCGTTGGTATTTGGCAGAGCTCATGCTTCGCCTAACTGGTAGCGGGTGAATCGGCGGATATTCATGTTTTCGCCGATCTTCGAGATCTTCTGAGCGAGGAGATCTTTGATGGTGACGGCCGGGTCTTTGATGAATGATTGTTCCAATAGGCAGTTTTCCTGGTAGAACTTTTCAAGCTTGCCTTCGATGATCTTCGGCCATGCGACGGGAGGCTTGCCCATTTCCTTGGCCTGACCTTCGTAGATCGTTTTCTCTTTTTCGGCGACATCAGCCGGGACATCCTCGCGTTTCACGAATGACGGCTTTGCAGCCGCCACCTGAAGAGCGAGATCGTTGACGAACGCTTTGAATTCTTCGTTCCGCGCGACGAAATCGGTTTCACAGTTGACCTCGATCAAGACACCGATCTTGCCGCCCATATGAATATAAGAGTGAATTAGACCTTGGTTGGTTTCGCGCCCGGCTTTCTTGGCCGCCGCTGCGAGCCCTTTTTGCCGCAGATAGTCGACGGCTTTTTCGACATCGTTCCCGTTTTCAGTGAGCGCCTTTTGACAATCCAAAATGCCGGCCCCTGTTTTTTCCCGAAGCTCTTTCACGAGCTGACTGGATCCTGCCATGATTCGTTATTCCTTCGCTCTGTCGATGAGGATGAGTCGTTGATGGATCAATCGTCTTAATTTACGAAACCGGGACGCTTTCGACGCGCATGGCCGGTTTCTTTTCGCCACTGGCGGGAGTTGCTTGAAACTCTGCTTCTTCTCGCTGAGTTTTCAGATGGGCGCCCTCGATACAGGCATCCGCGATCTTGGACGTAATCAATTTGATCGAGCGGATCGCGTCGTCATTTCCAGGAATCGGGTAGGCGATATCGTCCGGGTCGCAGTTGCTGTCCAAGATGGCGATTACCGGGATATCGAGTCGCTTCGCTTCTTGAACGGCAATTTTTTCAACTCTCGTATCCAGAACAAAGACCGCCGCCGGAAGGCTACGCATGTTTTTAATGCCGGACAGGTATTTTTGGAGCTTGGCGATATCCTTCTGCATGAGAAGGACTTCTTTCTTTTTGAGGCCATGCTCGGTGGGGTTCAGGAGCGTGGTCTCCATCTTCTTCATCTTGTCGATGCTGCGTCGAATGGTTTGGAAGTTGGTCAGCATCCCACCCAGCCAGCGCTGGTTCACGAAAAACATGTTGGCGCGCTTGGCTTCTTCTTCGAGTATTTCGGCAGCCTGCCGCTTCGTGCCGACGAATAAGACGGATTCTCCGGCTGCAACAAGATCTCGGACGAAGGCATAGGTCTGCTCCATCCGCGCGGCGGTTTGCTGAAGATCGATGATATAGATGCCGCTGCGTTCACCGAACAAAAACTTCTTCATCTTGGGATTCCAGCGGTTGGTCTGGTGCCCGAAATGGACGCCGGCCTCCAACAACTCCTTGATCGCCACCACTCCCATGCCTTCACCTCCCTTCAAGCTTGCAGAGCACCCATGCATCGGGTGAGGGAATTGCTTCCCTTATTCTCAAGCTACGCAGCGTATCGACGCTGATAGTGATTTTATTAAATGGGGCCGTTTCCCCTTTGTGTCGGAAATGAACCCCCCTGTCGAATCCAGACCGAGGACGCTACCATAGTCCCGCTGAGGTTTCAACTGCCACCGGTCTTTGGGAGCTAGGATCGATAGCTCGCGTTAATGCGGACATAGTCATACGAGAGGTCCGTCGTCCACATGTGAGCATGAGCGTGACCCTGTCCAAGCTGGACGATGACCGTAAACTCCTTCTGCTTGAAGACCTGCGCGATCTTCTGCTCCGCCTGCGGCCCCATTCCTATCCCCTCCCGGACCATGACAATCTCATTGAATCGTACCGTGACTTTATCCGGGTCGATCGCAACGCCCGATCGTCCGAGAGCAGCCATGACTCTGCCCCAATTGGCATCCTCCCCAAATAAGGCGGTCTTGACCAGATTTGAGGTCGCAATGGTGTCGGCGACTCGTTTCGCCGCTGCCGGCGTGGCGGCTCCTTGCACCCGAATCGTGACGACCTTGGTGACGCCTTCTCCATCGCGGCAGATCATGAGAGCCAATTCTCGTGCTGCATCAGTCAAGAGTCGTGCAAAGTCTCGATAGGGCTTGGTGCCTTGTTGAATAGGTCGGTTCTCGGCGAGGCCGTTAGCCAGGCACAGAACTGTATCGTTCGTGCTGGTATCACCGTCCACCGTAATGCAATTAAAGGATTGATCAACCGCCGATTTCAATGCCGACTGGAGGGCAGCCGGAGCAATCGCAGCATCCGTCGTCAAATAGGCAAGCATGGTGGCCATATTCGGATGGATCATGCCCGAGCCCTTGGCCATGCCGCCGATGGTAACGACGCGGCCGCCGATTCTTGCTTGTCTCGCGACGGTTTTAGGCCGCAAGTCCGTGGTGAGAATCGCTTGCGCCGCTTGATCGCCTCCCGGGATGCTGAGACGAGCGATTAATGTGGGGACAGCTGCAGTGACGCGATCAATCGGGAGCACACGACCGATCACACCGGTCGAACCCACGAATACTTGGTGCACGGGAATAGAAAGTTGCTCCGCCACGGCCATCGCCATTGTCTTCGCCGCCGCCAATCCTTGTTGACCTGTACAGGCATTGGCGTTCCCGCTGTTGACAAGGATAGCCCGTCCACGGCGAAACCGAAGGTGATGTCGATCCAGGAGTACCGGCGCGGCCACAACGCGATTTTTTGTGAACACCCCGGCGATCGGTCCGGTGACGTCGGACACACAGAGGGCCAAATCGAGCAGGTCTGGTTTTTTGATCCCACAATGGATTCCGGCGGCTTGAAACCCCAGTGGCGCCGTGATGCCGATGTGTTCTGGTGTCATACGATTTCGAGAAGGATGGTTAGGGATAACTACTCGGTGCGGTCAGGCCCGTGTCCTCAGGAATTCCGAGCATCAGATTCATAGCTTGAATGGCCTGACCGGCGGCTCCCTTGACGAGATTGTCCACCGCCGCCACGGTGACGACACGTCCGGCCCGCGAATCGTGGTATACGCCGATGTCGCAATAGTTCGTTCCCTTAATGTAATGCGGATTGGGAACGAGATCTTCGTACAGTCGGACGAAGCGTTCAGCTGCATAGAACTCTCGGTACAGGTCCCGAAGATCAGCAAGTTGCATGGGCCGCGTGAGTGTACAGTATGCCGTACTCAGGATGCCTCGATTCATCGGGACAAGATGAGGCGTGAACGTTACGATCACGGAGCCGACGTTGTCCATGAGTCCGGAAAGTTCCTGTTCGATTTCTGGAGTATGGCGATGTTGGCCGATTTTGTAGGGCTCTAGGGATTCATGCGCTTCCGGAAAATGGTACGCCAGAGCCGGACTTCGTCCCGCTCCCGACACGCCGGACTTGGCGTCGATCACAATCGTCTCAGGCTGCGCGAGCCGCTTAGCGAAGAGGGGCGCCAACTGTAGAACTGCGGCAGTGGGATAACATCCGGGCGACGCAACCAGTTTCGATTTGGCAATCGCGGCTCGATGAAGTTCCGGCAAACCATACACCGCGTCTTGGAGCAAATGTGGATGATTATGTGGAGCATGATACCACTTCTCGTAGACGCCGACGTCCTTCAGCCGATAATCTGCACTGAGGTCGACGACGGGCTTGCCTGCCTTGATACAGGCTGCAACGGGGTCCTGCGACTTTGTATGAGGGAGCGCGAGAAAAATGGCATCCGCCCGCTCCGTCAGAGCTTCCGGCGTCAAGGCTTCAAATTGATGGTCGACAATTCCCTTGAAGCTGGGAAATACGGATGAGACTGACTGACCCGCTGATTTTTCAGACGTCACGGCAGTGATCGTAAAGTAGGGATGGGCTGCAGCAAGCCGAACAAGTTCTGCACCGGCGTATCCGCTAGCTCCCGCAATGGCAATGCGAAATTTCTTACTCATGGGTCACCATCTCTATCCTGGCCGACGGTCGATTCATATCGAGAAGACACGAAAAAGGGGAAGGCATGGAGCCTTCCCCTTTTTCTGGATCGTCGGCCCCTGCGCTTAGCGTTTGGAATATTGGAACCGCTTGCGCGCGCCCTTCTGTCCGTACTTCTTTCGTTCCTTCACGCGTGAGTCACGCGTGAGCAACCCCTCCTTCTTCAGGGGACTGCGGGTTGCAGGAGTCATCGCAACGAGCGCCCGCGCGATGGCATGACGGAGCGCACCGGCTTGCCCTGTCGGGCCGCCCCCATAGACGGTCGCGCTGATCGAATATTTACCCATCAGGCCGGCCATCTCAAGAGGTAGCTGGATGATTTGCCGGAGAGTGAGACGAGGAAACGCCTTCTCCAACGGCTTATCATTCACGGTAATATCGCCCGCGGCGCCTGTGACCCAGGCTCTGGCCACTGCGCACTTTCTCCGCCCTGTTGCGTATTGTGTCACTACTGCCATGCGAATCGTCTCCTTCTGTTTGAGGACATCTCTCTAGAGAGAAATAGGTTCAGGACGTTGAGCGTGATGCGGATGATCAGGGCCGACATAGACGCGGAGTTTGCGCGCCATGCCGTTGCCGAGCGGGGTTTTAGGAAGCATGCCCTTAATCGCTTTTGTCAGGAGTTGCGTCGGGTCTTTCCGAAACACATGCGCGGCGGAGGCGGTTTTTAACCCTCCCGGATATCCTGTATGGCGTCGGTACAGTTTGGTTTCCATCTTGTCGCCGGTCAATTGAATCTTTTCCGCATTCACGATGACCACATGATCACTCATATCGACATTCGGCGTGAACGTCGGGCGATGTTTTCCCCGCAAAATGCTCGCCACTCGTGCCGCCAATCGGCCCAGGGTTTTCCCCTCGGCGTTCACCAGATGCCAGGCTTCCTTCACATGAATCGGATTCTCAAAATACGTCATCATCTTATTCTCCACCGCTGCAACTCTGTCAGCATTATATTATGATGAGGGATGTTAGACTTCTTGGGCGCCGATATTTTTCGTTTCCAGCTTGGACAACCAGGCGTCCAGGTTTTGACCGCTGCGTCGTTTCCACACATCCTGCGTGACATAAATGGGCGCTTGACAGCGGAGAGCTAAAGCAATGGCGTCACTCGGTCTGGAATCGATGGTGCGCGCGACTCCTTTGTTTTCGAGGAAGACGCTCGCATAGTATGTGCTGCTCTTGACGTCCGTGAGAACCGCCCGCTCCATCTTGATGCCGAGGTGCTCGCCGAAACTCTTGATCAGATCGTGGCTCATCGGTCGTGACGTGGTCGATGTGTCCAGGGCTCGCCTGATAGCTTCACCTTCCGATGCGCCCACCCACACCATAAAATGGTCCGACATGCCGTCGGCTCGGGTCAGCACGACGATCCTAGTATCCGTCGTCGAGTCTTCTACAACTCGGTTGACCGTCAGCTGTATCAATGGCTCGGTCATTTGAGGCGCCCGCTCTTCCATAGCACCAATCAAGATAGTTCGTCAGGAGTCCAATTTTCCGAAGTCCTCTGGCTTCAGGTTTTCCAGCCACTGCTCGAGTTCTTCCGAACTCTGTTTTCGAATCACAGACTCACTCGCAAAAATTGGAGCCTGGGTCCGGAGCGCCAGGGCGATGGCGTCGCTGGGACGAGAATCGACGGCATACTCTGAGTCTGCATAGGTCAGATGCACTTTGGCAAAATAGGTATGTTCATTCAGGTCTGTAATCACCACACTAATGACCTTGGCGTTGAATGCATCCAAGTAGGATTTCATGAAATCGTGGGTCATGGGACGTGGAGGGGAGACGTTCTCGATCGCCAGGCTGATCGAACTTGCTTCCGATTTCCCGACCCAGATCGGTAGCATTTCCGACTGATCATCGTCTCGGAGTATGACGATATACGCATTGTTGTAGGGGTCAAACATGAGCCCCTTGACCTGCATCTGCGTGATCATCTCCGAACCGAACCCCTCTCTCCGAGATTTAATTGAACAAATGAACGGCAGAACGCGGCACCCTAGCACTTTTGGACAAGTGATGTCAACGAACCCAGCGACAATCCAAGGGAAAACTTGGAACTCACTGTGACAATTTTCCGAAGGAAATGCTTGATCAGCTGGTCTGTGGACGATAGTTTTCGGCAACCTTCGACGAATCCACTTCTTCCCCAAGTTTCAAGAATGCCTTCATCTGCTTGCGAACGAGTTCCCGTCCACTCTCATCGCCGAGATTGACCTGATATTCATTGATGACCATCACTCGCATACCTTCCCACTTTTTCCAGCAGCCGATGCAGACCTTGCTTTTCACTTCTGACTCGAGCTTGCCGAGGAACAAGGGGGCCGTAATCGCTTCGCCAGTTTGCCCGCATGTCACACAAGAAACCTCTGCCATATCCGACGCTCCTTTATCGATGCCACGTAAGGTTACATAAGTAAGAGGCTGAGATCCAGATTCCGTCGTATCCGCAGGTATTGTATCAGAAATGCTTCGATGAAGAAAAGGTCAGGCTTCACGCGTAGCATTCATTCAAGGAAGCATAGCAGAAAATCTGACATCAAGGGTTCAGTCAATCACAAACAGGTATTACAGTGGTTACCTTAGTAGTCGGAGGTCGGCAGGTCTACTGCAAAAGGCGAGTTGTATTTCTTACCTCAATGGCGATGGGGAAGTGGTTGAGCGGTGGGGGTAAAAGCAGACTGGGCAGGCTCGCTCCGCACCGTGGCCATGACGTCGCGTTTCCTGCCTTGCAAGCTTCCCTTGGGAGTATCCATCTTGGTCTCAGAAACACGCGCGGTGTTAGCCGTCGAGCATGCCGTCGTTTGTCGAGGCTCAACAAGCAACTGCCGGTAGATGTCCAGGTAATTCTGCGTCATGCGTTCTGCTGTAAAGCGCTCCTCGAATTGCTGCCGGCATCGATGTCGATCTATCAGGGGAACCAGTCCGACCGTTTCGACCATCTCGCTCACGTTACGGCACAGGAATCCGGTGACGCCATCCTCGATGATTTCCGGAAACGGTCCATGATCGTAAGTAATGACCGGTGTGCCGCAGGCCAGCGCCTCGATCAAGACCAAGCCAAACGATTCTGTCGAAACGTAGGGACAGACCAGTGCCTCGGCATTGCCGAGAAACGCGGCTTTCTCGGCGTCGTTGATCTCACCGATGTAGTCGATCAAGGGGTGATGGAGCAGCGGTTTCACTTCCGCCTCGAAATAGACGCGGTCGACCGGATCGACCTTGGAGGCAATCTTCAAGCGCGTGTTCGTCCGCTTGGCGATCTCGATGGCCAGATCCACACGCTTTTCCGGCGTGATGCGTCCGAGAAAGGCCAAATACTTCCCCCGTCTTGGGTGAAAGCCGTACAAATCGCGGGGCAGGCCGTGGTGGACGGTCGCCACCCAGTTTGCCCAAGGTAGCGGGTGCCGCTGTGCGCCGGAAATGGAGACCAGCGGCATCTCGGCAAATTCATAGAACACCGGCCGCAGTTCCGGCAAGTCAAGCCGGCCATGCATGGTTGTGACCGTCGCCGTCCCGCAGCGGCGTGCGACCGGGAATCCCGGCATATCCATATGAAAATGGATGAGATCGAACTCCTCGACCGCGCCGAGCACACGCTCTTGCTGCAGAACCACGGGCGCATCATGGTGAAACATGTCCGTCGAGAGCCGTAAGGCTTCCGGACAGATAGAAATCAGCCGCGCCGCAGTGCTAGAGTCGCCGCTGGCAAAGAGCGTGACCTCATGCCCCATCTGAACCAACGTCTCGGTGAGATAGGAGACGATTCGTTCGGTTCCTCCGTAGAGCTTTGGGGGAACGCTTTCCCATAACGGTGACACTTGAGCGATTCGCACCTCGTTGCCTCCGTCAAAGCTGAGACCACGTACCGTTGCTGTCAGTCTGAGATCCAAGCAAGCATCGGGCCTGCTGGAACGGAAGGCGCTCGATTTTGTGGATTGTCGGTTCTGAAGGCGCAGAGACAGCCTCGTCCGGCGGCGTCGGCGCCCTTCCGTCAGGAAAAGGCTTAAATCATGTTGTGACCATCTAGCCTGAGTAGGCTCATTATCGCGGTCGAGACAGAGTGTCTCAGGAAAGACAGTTTGTCTCAGTAATATCGGAGGGTCGTAGGATGCAGGTTAAAACGAATGTCCAGCTAATCTTGCAAGGACATTTTGTGTCATCCGCTGAGCCGCGGGATGCAGACGAGAGGGGCGCAGGGCTGGAACGTTAAAGTCATCCAACGCCCAGCTCCATTGGATGGTCCCGCAGGCAAACACAACAGCCCCGCTGGGCCACGTGTATGCGGTCATATCGGCGTATTCCGTCGCGCCCTCATAGGGGAACGGCGAGTGAGCAATCACATCGATTCCCGCGGGAGCGTGCTCGAACAGACGGTCGACTTCGTAGCCGAGCAGGCCCGGAATATGGTCGCCGTTGCGGAGGCCCGTGCCCGACAGAACCCAATGGGTCTCGTCCGCAATGACAAGGTCCGCGTCCACGGGATTTCCGATGAGCATGATCCCAATCAGTGACTCCTCCGGCTTGTTCAACGGCGGCTCACGCCATCGAACGGTGATCAAGTGATCATTCGCCGGATCGTGATCGAGCGCATATGGGTCCGCGTTCGCTTCCTTATAGGCGACGATTGTGCGATGCGGTTCACCGGTGACCGCGCTGGGTTCCAGTCGAATTTGCCAATAGCAGACGTTCGCGGAAAAAAAGGCGAGCCCGATACCTCGATCCCGCGCCTGCTCGACATGAGTGCGCATCTCCCAAGACCAATATTCGTCATGGCCGACGGACAGCCACGCCTTATGTTTGTTGAAGATGGTCGGATCGGCATGCGTGTCGATGTTGGTGCTGTAGGTTACGTCGTACCCCTCGCGCTCCAGCCACCGCACCATGTTGTATTCCCACCCGGCCGGTGATGGCCGGTCGCTGGGCGGGACGGAAGTATTGGTGAGAAACTCTCCGGCTCCATTGCCGAACGCGGCCACTGGATTCTCACTCATGATGTATGGGCGATTGAACGACACCTTGCGGGCGGGATGGTCCATGCTGTTGAATCCGTACAGGGACTTGCCGCCCCAGTTGTTGTAAGCCTGATAGGTGGTCACGCTCGTCTGGAAGAGATACTCGGAGGGGCGTTCATCGTCGCGGACGACGAAAATGATGTAACTCTGCTTCCGGCTGGACTGACCGGTGAGTTTGACCAGATAGACTCCGCTCAGCCAATCGGTGTCGTCCTGTGGATTGCGCGTCGTCAAGACATAGGGGTCGGTCCACCGGCACTCGATCAATCCAGTCTCAGGCTCGGGACTAGGCATCTCTTGACGCACACCTTTGCGCGTGATCCCGCCGGTGATCAGCCGCGCCCCTGCGCCGCCGTACCATCCCATACGATAGATGTCTATTCTATAAAATGCGTCGCTGGTATTGACGAAGAGTTTGATCTCCCTTCCTCGATTGACGCTCGTGAGAGAGGCATAGCCTTCGATCTCCCGGAGTTCAGCCGGATTGGTCAATTGCCAGTCGGCGGTGCCGGAGCGCGTATTTTCGCGTTGGATGGAGCCGGCTGCATGGACCTCGGCCCCTAGAACGATCGTGAACGCCAAGAGTACTCCAACACCGCGCCATGACACCGACACCCTCGCCCTCCTTTGTAGGTTGAGAAGTTCATGGAAAAATGGGCGGGAAAAGGGTTGAGTGATCATCAGTCAGCTTAATCCGAAAATGGATTCCCTCAGCAGAAAGGCTTCGAGAACGGCCTGAGCCTCGGTTGCCAAAGGCATCATGCACGAAATCCATACGTCACTTCCACCGCTTCTGCAAGCCGAACGGCATAGAGCCGGTCCACGGTGCAGGGCCATATGCTTATGGCGTACGCGTGTGTAGTTCACGAGCCGGCCCGCGCGTTGCGGTAAGACCCAGATGCGTTGATATTCGAATCGAGGCTGCGGCGGTTCTTCCTTTTTGCACCCAGTGACTTATGGGGAATTCTACAGTAATCGGAGACCGTACACTGGTGCTTTCATTCCTGATTAAAAAGATGAGAGGACTCCCGCGATACAACCGGTCAGCAACGTCGTCAAGAATGCGGTCCACAACGCGCGCAGTCCCAGGAGCGAGATGTCTTTTGCCCTATGCGGCACCAACGCGGAGATGCCGCCGACAAAAATACCCATGCTTGCCACATGCACGAACCCGCACAGCGCGTAGGTCATCGCCGTGAGGGATCGTGGAGAGAGCGGCGGGGGCGATGCGGATTGCACCGCGGCCAACTTGAAATAGGCGGCGACTTCCGTCTCGACGAACCGCGAACCCAGCAAGTCCGCGCCGATCTGCCACTCCTCCGGACGGAGACCGAGAAGAATCGTGAACGGCCAGGTCAGCCAGGCCAGGACGCGGGTGACCGAGAGGGGAGTTCCCCCGAGCATGGGGAGCTGCGCCAGCGCCAGATCCACCAGAGCTTCCAAACCGAGAAACACGATCAGCAGCGCCGCAATGCCGGCGGCCATTGTCATGCCCTGTCCCGCCCCGTCGATCAACGCGACGATCAGGTTGGAAGGCCGCGTAATCGCATCTCCTTCTGATGAATCTGACATTTCGCGCGCAGTGCTGTCGGAAGGCACGCTCCCGAGCGTCATAGGACGCTCGTCTTCGGGAAAGGACAGCTTACTGATGAGCACCGCACAGGGAATCGAAATCACGGAGGCTGAAATCAGATGGCCTGCAATCTGAGGAACAACATGCTGGAGCGCCGAGACGTAGATGCCCATGACGGTGCTGGCCACCGTCGCCATCATGCAGGTGAGCACCATCAATAATTCCGACCGGGTCATGGTTGCCAGGTAGGGGCGGACGATCAAGCCGGCCTCGATGCCGACGAAGATATTGGCGGCGCCGGAGAGAGATTCGGCGCCCGATAATCCCATCGTTCGATAGAAGAGCCGGGCAAATAGTCCCACGACGGCTTGCATGATGCCCGTGTAGTAGAGGCCTGCCATCATGGCGGCAAAGAACACGACGGCCGGGAGTGCTTGCGCGGCCAAAATAAAACCCACCGACACCGTCCCATCCGGCAGCGTCTGGCCCGGACCGAGCGCCAGAGGCCCAAGGAGAAAGATCGTGCCCTTTTGAGAGGCGATCAGCATGGCGACGACTATATCGTTGATCACTCCCCACAACCAGCGCGCGCCCGGGAACCAAAAGGACACGATCCCGAGACCCCACGCCAAGGCCGCACTGCCGCCGATCGTCGTCCAGTTCAGCCGGCTGCGTTGTCCCGTCACCCATGCCAGCGAGGCAATCGTAAAGAATCCGACACACGCGAGCAAGCGATACGGCCATTCCTCCACTGTCACGCCCTCCTTAGACTGAAAGTCCGGCGGGAGGCTACGCTGAGAGGCGGCAGGCGTCAAGAAAGAAAGTAGAGCAGGTTGGCTTTCGACAGGACTCAGGTGGGTTGTAGTTCCAGAATGGAAGCACGACAGATTTCTACATAGAGAAGGTCTGATCTATTTTCCGCGCACGATTATCGCGAGCTGATACGATGGCCTGGGTCGGTTGTCGCAGGTGATGTACAGGTTGGGGTGATGCCGATTGACCCTCTGACGGTGGCATGCTAAAAACACATCCGCTGACGATGGCGGTGTGGATATGCCCGGATGGCGGAACTGGCAGACGCGCCGGACTCAAAATCCGGTTCTCGCGAGAGAGTGGGAGTTCGACCCTCCCTCCGGGCACCATTCACTTACTTTCAGTCATACGACTCCTACGAGCCTTACTGTATTGTCAAGGAAGCTGATACAGGCAGATGATATAGAAGGAGTGTCGGTGAGGGTGAGGTGGGTGATTGATCCGATTCAGCGACCCTCTTGACAGCGCCGTACTATTAGCCTAGATTCTGCCATATTTCTCAAGTGCATATGTCCATGATGAGTTCCTACTCGCAGACCGCAGTCAACGAATACTTCAGCATGGTCGTTGAAATTATGTCCACCTATTCTAAGGAGGCAGCACATGCGTAACGTGTTGGCACTGGGAGCCGCCATAATGCTCATCGGCTCCGTGAACATTGCCGTGGCTCAAGAGCGATTACAGCAGTCAGGCGGGTCCGCAATGGGCGTGGGGACAGGAGTTGGTGACGTGTCCGGGAACGCCAATCGGGTCCAGACCTTCGATCGCAATGCATTCCTGGATCGCCTTTCGCTCCCTGAGACGATCTATGGCCGTGTGCTGGCCATCGATTTTCCAGCGGGGAAAATGCTTCTGGAAACCGGTGGGAGTTCTCATGACGAAGGCCGTGCGGGAACCGGAGCCATGAACTCCATGACCGTCTACTTCGACGATAGAACCAGCCTGGATCAGATCAAGATGTTAAATAACGGCGATGATATTTCTCTCCAAGTAGTTGAAGCAGTCTCACGCAATTACCCGTATGGATCCGGTCAGAAGATCGTTCGAGAAGTGTATCTATTGCGTGGCAATGAGAAACTCGCTGGATTTGGCGGCCTCGGGCAGCGGCCGAATCCCTCGACCGAGCGAGCCATTGTGACAACGAGTAGTACTACGACAGGTGGAGTGGCGGGGTCTGTGTTGCCCGGCAAGATCACCGGAACCGTGGATACCACCATCGGTGAATTCACCGGTGCAGCTCCTTGTTGGAATTGCGAACCGCAGCCGGGGTGGGGATATCAGACCGTGGCTCCAGAAACGAAGATGCCCAATAAGTCTGATTACGGATCGGACGCATCTAAGCCGAATTTGATTAAGGGATTCAACTGAACCGTTCTGAAGTTGATTTTTAATGAAAAGGGGCAGCGATCGCTGCCCCTTTTTCGTTGAGTCTTGCTTGCTCAATTTCAGGCTCATTGATGGGCTGACGATACGTCCGTATCGGACTTCTCTCGAAGTGGTATTATAGCGGTGTTATGATGAACGAGCATCAGAATGTGCCAGATGCGCCGGCGTCCGAGCTTGACCTTCGTGGAGTGATCTGTCCCTACAACTTTGTGAAGACGAAGCTCAAGCTGGAGACACTGAAACAGGGGCAGGTGCTGTCGGTGCTGCTCGATGATGGAGATCCCATCCGCAATGTTTCTCGTAGCGTTGAGAACGAAGGCCATACCGTGTTATCGCAGGAACGAGTCGACCAGGCCTATCGGATCTTGATCCGTCGAGAGGAAAACGACTGAGCGCGGCGCGCGCCTTGGCCATCCAATCCTGTCCCATCCTTTCCTGCAAGAACGAGTGTCACATCCTCTCCCTGTGCAGAGGATAGTTGCGCTCGCACTTCACAAGCCGTCCCGTGAATGATGCGTTCATTCGGTTTTGTTAAGTCGTAGGCAACAGCCACTAGCGACCGAGGAGAGATGCTATCAAGGGTTTTCAGTATGCGCACGACCACTGTTCTAGTACAGAAGACAACGGTTGGACCATCTCTCCTCAGGGAATCGATAAGGGATCGAACGATACGTGAGGAGGCGCTCGGCAAATGTCCAAGAAAATGGAAGGACTCGCAAGAAAACCCTGCGACAGTCAGAGCCGCGATAATTGCAGAAGGACCGGGTACCGGAACCACCGGGATACCATGCGCATGGGCGGCCTCTACGAGAAAATGGCCGGGGTCGGCGACGAGAGGGGACCCACAATCCGACACAAGCGCGACATCACTTCCCCGCTGCAAACGTTGTAAAAGAACCGCTGCCTTCTCCCTAAGATTTCTGGGTCCGTAACTCGTCACTGTTGCCTGAATGCCGTGATGCATAAGGAGTTGTTGAGTCATGTTCGGATCTTCAGAAGCGATAATGTCGGCTTCCCCGAAGGTTCGAATGGCACGCACCGTCACATCGTCAGGATGTCCGATGGATACGGCTACCACATAGAGTGTCCCTTTCCTATTGAGTGGATTGACAGAAGTCCTTGAAGCTCCTGCGTTTTGTTGACTCCGTTTGGTCGGCATCGATATAATTTCCCACTTATCTCATTGACGTTCGGTTCTTAGACACCTCAGGGGTGTTCTCGATGGCAGCCATCTGTTTCATGATCACGCTGGTACTATACATCGTGGCGACGGTGTCGTTTTTTTCTTATTCGCTGCGACGCTCCGAAGCCTTATCAAACGTGTCGTTAGGTATTACGGCGGCCGGTTTTGCTTCTCATACCGTGGCCCTCGCTGCGAGGATAGCGGGTGCCTCATCATCGGCACCGCCCAGTTTTTCCGACGCCCTCTCTTTTTTCTCTTGGATGATTGTCCTCGTGTTTTTAGTCGTCGAGTTCCGCCATCGGATTCATGTGCTTGGGTCTTTCATGGTGCCCTTAGCCTTGGCCTCGTTGATTTCGGCCGCAGCCCTCCCAGAGACGGTACCTACCCTCCAGCCGGTGTTCAAGACTTTGTGGTTTCATGTCACGCTCAGCATGCTGGGTGCCGTAGGATTTACGGTTGCGTTTGTCGCGGGTGTGATGTACCTGATCCAGGATCGATTCCTCAAGTCGAAACAGTTCAACGTGCTCTACAGCAAGCTCCCCGCGCTCGACTTTCTCGATCATCTCAATCAACAATCCATCGTGCTAGGATTTCCTTTGCTGACGCTGGGAATCGTGACGGGAGCCATCTCAGCCCAATTTGCACGTGGATCCTATGTCAGTTGGAACCCCGAGCAAACCTGGGCGCTAGTCACCTGGCTCTTCTATTTTGTCGTCTTGCTCGGAAGGCTGACTATCGGGTGGAGGGCCAAACGCGCGGCCTATCTCACGGTCATCGGATTTGCTTGCGTGATTCTTACGTTGGTAGGCGTCGTCCTTAAAGGGCATAGTGCGTTGTCGTAACATGCGTCTGATAGTCCCATGCATCTGATCGTCGTAGGGTTAAGTCATAAGACGGCTCCAATCGAGATCCGAGAGAGGTTGGCGGTTCCTGAAAGCCGTCTTGGCGAGGCCCTCACCCGCCTGTGTTCCTATCCCGGTGTCAAGGAAGGCATCCTCCTCTCGACCTGTAATCGAGTCGAGGTCTACTCAGTTGTCGACGACATTGAAGCCGGGTATGGCCGTATCCAAGAATTTCTAGCCGACACGCATCTGTCGTTGTCTTCCGAACAATTGACTCCCCACCTCTATTGGCATACCGGGGATCGAGCGATCGGCCACTTGTTCAGGGTCGCAGCCAGTCTCGATTCAATGATTATCGGGGAATCTCAAATCTTGGGACAACTTAAAAATTCGTTTGAAGTCGCACTGACCCATAAGACGACCGGCGTCATCATGAACAAGGTCGTCAAGAAAGCTATCTCAGTCGCCAAGCGCGTGCGGACCGAAACAAAAATTTCTGAAATGGCGGTGTCAGTCAGCTATGCTGCCGTCGAGCTGGCCAAGAAGATCTTTTCGAATCTGCACGAGAAGACGGTATTGTTGGTCGGTGCCGGTGAAATGGCCAAGCTGGCGGCCAAACATTTGATTGCTCATGGTGTAGGGCATGTGCGTATTACGACAAGAACTCCACAACATGCGGTTGATCTCGCCGCCAAGTTCGGTGGCACGGCAGTCCCTTTCGATCAGTTCAAGGATGATATGGGCTCAGCGGATATTGTTCTCGTCTCTACGGGGGCGGCACATTATTTGGTCGGTGCGGAGGATGTGCATCGTGCGGTCGAAGAGCGCATGAACCGTCCGATGTTCTTGATCGATATTTCGGTTCCGCGAAACATCGATCCCGCCGTTCGTCATGTCGACAATGCATTTCTCTTCGATATTGATGATCTGAAACATCGAGTTGAACAGAACCGAGCCGAGCGATTGCAAGAGGCGGAGAAGGCCGAAAAGATGGTTCTGGAAGAAGTAACCACCACGCTGGACTGGATGAAATCCTTGGAAGTCACGCCGACGATCGTTGCGCTCAGGAACCGCGTCGATGACATGAAGCGTGCGGAGGTCGACAAAGTGCTCGCGCGATTGCCGCATCTGTCTCCTCAGGACCGCGAATTGGTCGAAACCCTCGCCTCTTCAATTGTGAACAAATTGATTCATCGCACGATGGTCACGCTCAAGACCGAAGTCCACTCTTCGAGCGGACCTGCGTTCGTTGAGGCGGCACGTCGCTTTTTTTCTCTCGACGGGCAATCTCCGTCCGTGCAGCAGATCGAGACGTATACAGAGTCGCCCTGTTGCCATACTGAGAGCTCTGCCGAGTCGGGTGCCGAGGCTCCGGATCCGGAAACGTCAACCCATAAGCGAGCCCGCTGATCGGCGGGTAATGAAAAGAGTCTCAACGTGTCGATACAGAACGGCCGACGCTCTACCTTGGTTCTTGGGACGAGAGGGAGCAAATTAGCGCTCTGTCAAAGTGAATGGTTCCAATCCAAGGTTCAGGAGGTTGTCCCGGAGGTCCGGGTCGTGCTCAAGAAGATTCAGACGTCCGGCGACAAGATCGTCGATGTGCCATTGGCAAAAATCGGGGGGAAAGGCTTGTTCGTCAAGGAAATCGAGGATGCCTTGCTCGCCGGTGAGATCGATTTCGCCGTTCACAGTATGAAGGATGTTCCGGCGCAATTGCCTGAAGAGCTCGGAATTCTCTGTGTCCCTCAGCGCGAGGATGCCCGTGATGCTTTAATCAGTCGTGAAGGATACTCGTTTCAGGATCTCCCGTTCGGAGCCACCGTCGGGACGGCAAGTCTTCGTCGTCAAGCGCAACTGTTGCGGGCCAGGCCGGACCTGAAGATCGCGATGCTGCGCGGCAACCTGGACACACGACTGAGAAAACTCAGAGAAGGACAGTTTGATGCAATCGTCTTGGCGGCTGCGGGTCTGCACCGGTTGGGTTGGACTCAGACCATCACGGAATATCTTTCCCCTCTCCTCAGTCTGCCTGCGGTCGGACAGGGAGCTCTGGGTATCGAAGGTCGGACCAATGATGCATTCGTGTGTTCCGTCTTATCCCGACTTGATCATCAGGCGACCCATACGACAGTGACGGCAGAGCGGGCGCTCTTGCGCCGCCTAGAGGGCGGGTGTCAGGTGCCCATCGCAGCCCACGCAACCCTGTCCGGTGAGCAATTGGTCTTGGATGGTCTTGTCGCCACGGTCGATGGGAAGACCGTCATTCGCGACCAAATTGAAGGGACACATCAGGACGCTCACATCCTGGGTGTTCAGCTGGCTGAACGACTACTGATTCGGGGAGGGGACGAAATTCTTCGCGTGATTTACGGATCAGCGTGAACATGGTACGACGACATAAAGGGAAAGTCTATTTGGTCGGAGCTGGTCCTGGAGATCCTGGGCTCTTGACGCTTCGAGGAAAGGAGTGTCTTGAGCAGGCTGACGTGGTTCTCTACGATTATTTGGCTAATCCTACCCTCATCGCTCATGCTCTGGATCGAGCCGAGCGAATCTATGTCGGACGGCGAGGTAAAGGGAAATACCCTGAGCAGGAGGCCATCAACCGTCTGTTGATTGAACGGGCAAGCGCGGGCAACGTGGTTGTACGGTTGAAGGGTGGCGATCCGTTTGTGTTTGGGCGAGGCGGGGAAGAAGCGGAGGCGCTCGCTTCGGCCGGGATAGAATTCGAAGTCGTTCCCGGGGTGACGGCTGCAGTTGCCGCCCCTGCATATGCCGGTATTCCGGTGACGCATCGAACGTTGGCATCGACACTCACGATTGTCACCGGGCATGAAGATCCAGAGAAGCCTTCTACGGCTTTGGACTGGTCTAGGTTGGCGACGAGCCAAGGTACCGTGGTCTTTCTCATGGGTATGAAAAATCTTTCGACGA
The DNA here is from genome assembly GCA_018242685.1 of Nitrospira sp. Taxonomy (GTDB): domain Bacteria; phylum Nitrospirota; class Nitrospiria; order Nitrospirales; family Nitrospiraceae; genus Nitrospira_D. The sequence goes on from JAFEBM010000025.1 coordinate 39,142, forward strand.
TCGCGGCGACCTTAATGGCCGAAGGGCAAGCAGGGTCTACTCCGGTTGCGATCATTCGATGGGGAACGAGGGTCTCACAGCAGACCGTCGTCGGCACCTTGGCTGATATTGCGGATAAAGCCGATGCAGCACACATGGAGCCGCCGACCGTCATTGTCGTGGGAGAGGTTGTTCGCCTGAGATCGAAACTCAACTGGTTCGAGCGGCGTCCGCTCTTTGGAAAACGGGTACTCATGACGCGAGCGAAAGAACAGGCCGGTGAGTTAGCTGTCCGATTGGCCTCCTATGGAGCTGAACCGGTCGAAGCTCCGACGATCACGATCGTTCCTCCGCTCGACTGGGCGCCCGTCGATCAAGCCATCTCGGAGATCGGGACGTACGACTGGATTATTTTTACCAGTGTCAATGGGGTGAGCCGTTTCATGACCAGGTTGCTGGCTTATGGGCTCGACTCACGCTGTTTGGCTGGCCGACGTCTTTGCTGCATCGGACCCCGCACGGCTCAGGAGTTGGAAAAGTTTGGTATCCGAGCAGATGTGATTCCGGCAGAATATCAGGCCGAGGGGGTGTTAGCGACGCTGAATCGGCAGGATGTAGGAAAAACCCGCATCCTGATTCCTCGAGCGGAGGTGGCCAGAGAGCTCTTGCCGGAGGAACTTCGTGCCGCCGGGGCGCATGTCGACGTCATCCCCGTCTACCGAACATTGACGCCAGATCAAAATTCCGAGGGGTGGCGGCAGGAACTCATGGATCATCGGATTCATGTCGCCACGTTTACCAGCTCTTCCACGGTCCGCAACTTTGTCGCGATGCTCGACGGTGTTGAAGCGGTGAAGCCGTTGTTGCAATCCGTCATGATTGCTTGCATCGGACCCATCACGGCCAAGACGGCGGAGGAATATGGTTTGACGGTCTCAGTCATGCCGAGTGAGAATACGATTCCCGCACTGGTGGATGCGATTGCCCACCATTATGGAAGCCGTGAGCAGGTGACCACGGGAACTCCGTAGTAACGAATGCACGCAAGCTGTCCGATGGTCTTATACAAAGAGGGAGGGTGAGATGGTCCCAGTAAAATCATTCATGATTCCCCGAGAAAAGTTCGTGACGGTGCCTCGTGATACAGATGCTCAGACGGCTGCCCGCATCATGCGCGATCGTGGGATCGGCAGCTTGTTCGTGACCAACGACCGCGAGATCATCGGCATCATCACGGATACGGACATGGTGCGTCGAGTGGTCGCGGCTGGGGCGGATGCAACCAAGACGATGGTGGAGCAAATCATGTCGGCGCCGATCATGACCATTGAGGAGAGCAAGACGTTGCTCGATGCTAACGATTTGATGGCGCAATCTCATCTCCGCCATCTCGGTGTCACGCGCGATGGGAAGCTGGTCGGGGTTATTTCCGTCCGTGACCTCGTCGTGTTCTTGACGAACCTGCCACGAAAGTAAGGTGGGCGTATGGGGTTTCCAATCCAGCGGCTCCGACGATTGAGGCAACATGAATCGTTACGTCGGATGGTGCGCGAAACGACGCTGTCCCCCTCGGATTTTATCTATCCGCTGTTTGTGATCGAGGGACGGGATCGCTGCGAAGAGATTGCTTCGATGCCTGGCCAATTTCGGCTATCGGTCGATCTGTTGGTCAAAGAGGCGGGGGAGATTCAGACCTTAGGGATCCCCGCCATCATTCTCTTCGGGATACCGGCGCACAAAGACGAGCGTGGTAGCTCAGGGTGGGATCCCAACGGCATTGTGCAGCGGGCGATCAGAGCCGTCAAACAACACGTGCCGGGCTTACTTGTGATCACGGATGTCTGTATCGACGAGTATACCAGCCACGGACATTGCGGAATCGTCAAGGATGGAAAAATTCTCAATGATGAAACGCTCGAATGTCTTACAGTGATGTCACGCACCCATGCCGAGGCTGGAGCCGATATGGTGGCACCGTCGGATATGATGGATGGTCGTGTCGCTGCCATCAGACGCGAACTGGATCGCTCCGGGTTCTCCGATCTGCCGATCCTGGCGTATGCCGCCAAGTTTTCCTCCTGTTTCTATGCACCGTTTCGCGACGCGGCCTTTTCCAGCCCTCAATTCGGTGACCGACAGTCCTATCAGATGGATCCGGCTAATGCGCGTGAAGCGCTGCGCGAGATCGAGCTCGATATCGACGAAGGCGCCGATATTGTGATGGTCAAGCCGGCGCTGCCTTATTTGGACATCATCGCGATGGCACGTGCTCGGACGCTTCTCCCACTGGCGGCCTATCAGGTGAGCGGCGAGTACAGTATGATTAAGGCGGCAGCGAGAGCAGGGTGGCTCGATGAATCACGTGCCATGATGGAATCGCTGTTGGCGATCAAGCGGGCGGGAGCCGATCTGATCCTGTCGTATTTCGCAAAAGACGCCGCCAAGCTGCTTCATTGATCGATGATGAAAATGACCCGCGGATATTCGGACGAGGTCGTACGGCCATATCCGGTGGGCACCATCGGGAATTTCGACGGCCATCATCTCGGTCATCATGCGCTTTTGAAACGGGTGGTGGAGAGGGCGCGCCGTGCCCAAGGAACGGCCGTCGTCCTGACGTTCGACCCTCACCCGGTGAAAATTCTTGCGCCTCACGTTGATCTGCGGTTCCTGACGAGTTGGGACGAGAAACGTGCCCGTTTCGAACAAGCCGGAATCGATGAAGTGATCTCCCTGGAGTTCACTCAAGCATTTGCGTCCCTTTCCCCAGAGATGTTCGCTGAGCAGGTGCTTTGCAAAGGGCTTGGCCTCAAAGAGATTTTTGTGGGACAACACTTTGCCTTTGGGCACAAGCGAGTCGGACAGATCGACGATTTGACCGCACTCGGCGAACGATTCGGTTTCATCGTTCATCCGACTCCTCCGGTGATGATCAATGGGGGGGTGGTCAGCTCGACGAGTATCAGGCAGCTCATCGTCGCAGGGCATGTCGATCAAGCGGCTGTCTTGCTCGGCCGGCACTATGCTCTGAGGGGAGTCGTATCTCCTGGCGAGGGGAGGGGACGAACATTAGGATGTCCTACCGCAAATCTTCGACTACCTCCAGACCTCGTGGCTCCTGCCGATGGAATTTATGCTTCGGTCGTGACTGTCGATCAGGAGCGATATGATTCGGTCGCCTATATCGGTACTAGACCGACCTTTGCGATCCTTGATGGGGGTGAGCGGGGATTGGAAGTATCCATCCTGGACGGAATACATGAGCTGTATGGAAGAACGCTCACGGTTCAATTTATCGATCGTATACGAGGCGACGCGCAGTTTGAGAGCGCAGAAGCGCTAAGGCGGCAAATCACGGCTGACGTGGATTCTGCGAGGGGTATCCTCCGTCGATATCATGAAACAATCGGAGGGCGATGAGTCCTTGCGACCGACCGTAAACAGACCTATCGATAAAATGGCCTGGCCCCCGCTGGTGCATCGTGTCGTTCGAACGGTACGATGCAGAAGCCTCTTTCAACGTGGGCAACACATATTGGTCGCCATCTCGGGCGGCCCGGATTCCGTCGCACTGTTATCGATCCTGCATCTTCTCCGGTCGAGTTGGAAGCTGACCCTATCAGCCGTTCATTGCAACTATGGACTGCGAGGGGCTGAGTCCGAGGACGACCAAAAATTTGTGGAAGCCTTTTGTCAGGTGCTTGGGATGCCGCTCCATGTGCGACGGGTTGAATTTCACACTGGTGGGCCGAAGATCTCGCTGCAGGCTGAGGCCCGTGATCTCCGCTACCGGGTGATGCAGGAGATTGCCGAGAAGTACGGGGCGGACCGTATCGCCGTAGGTCATACGGCAGACGATCAGGCGGAGACGATCTTGCTATGGATGCTCCGTGGTGCGGGACTGACCGGTCTTTCCGGCATGCCGGCGTTCCGCGACAACAAGGTGATTCGGCCTTTGTACGATATCAAGCGGCAAGAAGTCCTAGCGTATCTCCGCACGGCAGGGCTGTCGTTTCGGGAGGACTCCAGCAATTTCAAGATGCATTACTTGCGGAATCGAGTGAGGAGAGAGGTCATTCCGATTTTGAGTCGGCTGGTTCCTTCCAGCGTCGATGCGCTCTGCAAGCTTGCGGATATTTGTCGAGAAGACGATCGTTGTTTGGATGATCAGGTCAAGGCCCTTTCCGCTTCCGCTGTGAAACGAGGGGCTGCCGGAGGTTGGGCGATCGAGCGCAGCTTTCTTTGGGAGCTTCCGCTCGCGTTTCAACGGCGTTGTATCCGAAACCTTTTTCGGAAGAATGATGACCAATTTCGCTCACCTGGGATCCGAACGGTCGATCGCATCATTCACATGGCCTCGAAGCGGGGGGCCGGTTCAAGTCTCGATGTGAAGGGGGGGCGCGTTGTTGTCAGTGATCGCCGCCTGCGGTTTGTTCCGCTTCAAGGAGCAGAGACCTTTCGTGTTGAACAACCGCATGGTAGATGTCAGGAGTTCTTATCTGTACCGGGAGAGCTCATATGGTCTGGAACGGGTCAACGACTTCAGGTACAACAACAGGCGGGGATCCAGATTGGTGCTGCTTCTTTTGGAAAGCATCGGATTCTAGTGGACGCCGATCGGGTGTCCCAGCCACTGATGGTACGGAACTGGTTGCCGGGAGATCGATTTCATCCCTCCGGCATGGGCGGACATTCGAAGAAGCTGCAGGATTTTTTCACCGACCTGAAGATTCCGATTGCGGTCCGATCGCTCATTCCCCTAGTGGTGGCTCCCGAGGGAATCCTGTGGGTCGTTGGCTATCGGCAGGATGGCCGGTGGACACGCACTGCCGAAACGAAACGCTGTTTGGTGTTCACTTCTGATGATCTACCTTTGAGGGAAAGGACTGAATGAGATGGAACGTATGTTCGGGCGCCCGATTGTCACCCAAGAGCAAATGCGGAGCCGTATCCGCGAGTTGGGAAGACAGATCAGCGCCGACTACGCAGGCAAAGACCTCGTGCTCGTCGGAGTATTAAAGGGAGCCTATGCATTTTTTGCTGATTTGGCACGAGCGGTCCGGATTCCAGTGCGGGTCGATTTCATCATCGTGACGAGTTATGGAACACAGGCGAAGACGTCCGGGAAAGTCAAGCTCGTGACCGAGCTGACTGAAAAGATCAAGGATAGAGATGTGCTGCTGGTTGAGGACATCGTCGATTCGGGATTGACGGTTCAGTATCTCACAAAGGCGTTGGCGAAGCAGAAACCGAGAAGTATCAAAGTTTGTACTTTGCTGAGTAAACCGGAACGCCGCGTCGTCGATGTGCAGGTGCAGTATATCGGGTTCCGAATACCGAACCAGTACGTAGTCGGTTATGGACTCGACTATCAACAAAAGTACCGGAATCTTCCGTACCTCGCTGTCCTCGATAAGCTGAATGAGCAAGAGGAGTAGAGTTTTCCAACTGGCTGTTGTCAATGTGCGCAAGGCTATGTTAACATCACCACGATTTCCGAATACGCTGCGTCCAACGTTGTTGCGAAGGAGAACTGGATGAATTCCCGGGTCAAGAACTTGCTTTTCTGGGTGGTGGTCGGCTTGTTCATGATTCTCCTGTTCAATCTGTTCAGTGTGCCGACTCATGCACCTGAAGAAGAAGTGATATTCAGCGATTTTATGGCAAAGCTCGATAAGGGCGATTTTGAAAAGGTCATCATTAAGGGCAATCACATCAGCGGGGTGTTGAAGGACAAGACTCGTATCCGCACCTACTCAGCGGACTACCCTGACCTTGTCAAAGTCCTTCGTGAAAAAGATGTACAGATTGAGGTCAAGCCACCGGATGAGAGTCCGTGGTACATCACGTTCCTCGTCACGTGGGGACCATTTATCCTCTTCCTCGGTCTCTGGTTTTTCCTGATGCGCCAGATGCAAATCGGCGGAAACAAGGCTCTGTCCTTTGGAAAAAGCCGAGCACGTATGCTGACGGAGGAGCGAAAAAAGATCACCTTTTCCGATGTGGCAGGTGTCGATGAGGCGAAAGAGGAAGTCCTTGAAATCATTGAATTCTTGAAAGATCCTCGGAAGTTTCAGAAGCTCGGCGGACGCATTCCCAAAGGTGTGCTCGTCGTCGGTCCGCCAGGGACAGGAAAGACTTTATTGGCGAAGGCAATCGCGGGAGAAGCCGGGGTACCGTTCTTCAGTATCAGCGGTTCTGACTTTGTAGAGATGTTTGTCGGCGTCGGAGCTTCACGGGTACGGGATCTGTTTGAGCAGGGGAAAAAACATGCTCCGTGCATTATTTTTATTGATGAAATTGATGCGGTTGGCCGCTTACGGGGCGCTGGCCTCGGCGGTGGCCATGACGAACGGGAACAAACGCTCAATCAGTTATTAGTAGAAATGGACGGTTTCGACACGACCGAAGGAGTCATTTTAGTCGCCGCGACCAATCGTCCCGATGTGCTCGACCCAGCCTTGCTGAGACCTGGACGGTTTGACCGGCAGGTGGTGGTGAATCGCCCTGACCTCAAAGGCCGTTCGGAAATCTTGAAAGTCCACACGAAAAAGGTTCCTGTTGCCGCGAATGTGGAGCTGGAAAAGATTGCCAGAGGAACACCGGGATTTTCAGGAGCTGATCTGGAAAACCTCGTGAATGAAGCGGCGCTGTGGGCGGCTCGTCAGAACAAGAAGGAAGTTGAAAACATCGACTTTGAGATGGCTAAGGATAAGGTCATGATGGGGGCCGAGCGCAAGAGCATGATTCTTACCGAGGAAGAAAAACGGATTACGGCCTATCACGAGGCCGGCCACGCGTTGATGGCGAAGCTCCTTCCCGGAACAGATCCGGTTCATAAGGTGACGATTATTCCCAGAGGGCGGGCGTTGGGTGTTACGATGCAGCTACCGACCGATGATCGCCACAATTATTCCAAAGAATTCCTCTACAACACCTTGGCGATCCTTATGGGTGGGCGTGTTGCCGAAGAGCTGGTATTCAAACATGTCACAACCGGAGCCGGTAACGATCTTGAACGTGCGACGGACCTAGCCCGCAAGATGGTGTGCGAATGGGGTATGAGTGAAAAGTTAGGGCCCTTGACCTTTGGGCAAAAGGAAGATTCAGTGTTTCTCGGACGGGACTTTGCCACTAAACGAGATGTCAGCGATCAAGTTGCGCTTGAAATAGACCTGGAGATCAAGCGCTTCGTCACAGAGAATTATGAACGTGCTAAACGGGTGCTGACTGAACAAATGACGAGTCTGAAAGCTTTGGCGGAGGCGCTACTTGAAAAAGAAGTGCTTGACGCACCAGAAATTGATCAGATTCTGTTGCAATCCTCTTCTCAAACAGTTCCAGCCTAAACGTATTGCGCCAACGGTTCGTTCGTGTTGGAGCCGTTGGCCCTATGGTGCTGCATTCAGGGGCCTCGCTATGTCTGATTCTCCAAGGACAACGCGATGGTTCGAATCTCCCTTTCATCGGTGGGATAAGTGGATCGAGTCTTACCACAGGCCATAACGGCGCACCATTGGTTTTCCGCCAAAGGGCGCGAGATTCATTGCAAAGGGCATCCGCTTATCATGGGCGTCGTAAATGTCACGACGGATTCCTTCTATGATGGGGGGCGATATATCGAACCTGAACGAGCCGTCGCCCACGCACTGGAACTGGTTGAGCAGGGAGCGGACATTATCGATGTCGGAGGAGAGTCGACTCGGCCTGACGCATGTTCCATTAGTGAACAGGATGAATTGGCTCGCGTTATCCCGGTAGTGAAAGGATTGGCACATCGTGTGTCGGTCCCGATTTCAATCGATACCACCAAGTCACGAGTCGCAGAGATCGCCCTGGATTGTGGAGCATCGATCATCAATGATGTGAGTGCCTTGCGGCAAGATTCTGCAATGGCGTCGGTCATTGCCCGCTCCAATGCTGCAGTTATCCTGATGCATATGCAAGGATCTCCGCAAACGATGCAACGATCACCGCATTATTCCAACGTGGTCGGCGAAGTCGTGCACTTTCTTGATGAGCGCCTCCAGAATGCTATCTGCGCAGGAATTGCTCGAACAAACATCATTCTTGATCCAGGCTTCGGGTTTGGTAAGCTGTTGGTCCACAACCTGTACCTTCTTGATGGATTGTCCGCTTTAGCCGCATTGGACCGACCTGTACTGGTCGGCCTGTCGCGGAAGGCGTTTATCGGGAAAGTGGTTGAGCGGTCTGTTGAGCATCGAGAATGGGGGACCGCAGCGGCAGTGGCATTGGCGGTTGATCGCGGCGCTCACATTGTGCGTGTCCACGATGTTGCGATGATGATTGACGTCGTCAAGATGGCTGCGGCGTTGAATCCACGTTGGTCATCTGACGGACAGGAGCATGATGCGTAAATTATTTGGAACCGACGGCGTTCGAGGGGTTGCCAATCTCGACCCCATGACCAGTGAAATGGCGATGCAGCTCGGACGAGCCGCCGCACATATTTTCATGCGACGAGCTGGCCGCCATCAGATCGTCATCGGCAAAGACACCCGTATTTCCGGATATATGTTGGAGTCTGCCTTGATGGCGGGAATCTGCTCGATGGGGGTGGATGTTCTGTTAGTCGGACCGATGCCCACTCCGGCGATTGCGTTTTTGACCAGGAGTTTACGGGCGGATGCAGGGGTGGTCATTTCGGCATCGCACAATCCTTATCAAGACAACGGAATCAAATTCTTTTCAAGCAACGGATTCAAGCTCCCCGACGAAGTGGAAGCTCGTATTGAAGAACTGATCGTATCGGATGAAATCAGTCATCTGCGACCGACGGCAGACCTCATCGGCAAAGCCTATCGTATCGACGATGCAGAGGGGCGTTATATTGAATTTGCAAAGCGGTCGTTGCCGAAGGATTTGGATTTTCAGGGGATCAAGCTCGTCGTCGATTGTGCGAATGGGGCGGCATACAAAGTGGCTCCGACGGTTCTCAGGGAATTGGGCGCCACGGTCGAAGTCATCGGCGACAAACCGGACGGGATGAATATCAATGCCGGTTGCGGTGCCGTCCATCCTGAACTCCTGCAAGAGGCGGTACGCCGTTACAAAGCGGACCTTGGTATTGCTTTGGACGGCGATGCCGACCGAGCCGTTTTTGTATGCGAGCAAGGAACAGTCATCGATGGCGATCATGTAATGGCGGCCTTGGGTCTGGATCTTCATCGAAACGGACTCCTCGTCAAGCAGACCTTGGTCGGAACCGTGATGAGCAACTTTGGACTGGAACTGTCGATGTCGAAAGCAGGCGTCAGGCTGATTCGGACAGACGTCGGTGATCGATATCTGCTCGAGCGAATGTTGGGTGAAGGCTATAACTTCGGAGGAGAACAATCGGGGCACTTCATATTTCTTGACCACAATACAACCGGAGACGGTCTCATCTCAGCGCTGCAGATGTTATCATTGGTGAAGCGAACCAAGAAGCCGTTATCCGAGTTGGCCAAGGCGATGACCGCCGTACCGCAAGTGTTGGTGAATGTGCATGTTACGAAAAAGCCGAGATTGGAATCGATTCCCGACATTGATTGCGCCATCCAAGAGAGCGAACGTCGTCTGAATGGGTGTGGGCGAGTCCTCATCAGATATTCCGGGACAGAGCCGCTGTTGCGGATCATGGTGGAAGGAGAACAGTTCACCATGGTCAAGGAAGTGGCTGAGGACCTTGCCAGGGTCGTACGAAAACATATCGACTGAGTGTTCCCTCTTCCCCCCGGTACATGAGGGAAGCTCATGCTCCCATCCCTCACAGCGCTGTTTGTTTTCGGTCTTCTGTGTGGGACCCAGATCTCCTTTTTCCCGCTTTCCGTCATAGCTCTGCTGGCCGGCATCGCCGTTGGATTCAGCATTCTCGAGCGAGTCGGTTATATCGACTCACCCTCTGCACTGCTTCTGTATTTCAGTCTTCTCTCCGGACTAGTTTACTGGACTCTTACCACGCCGACGTCGGAATCTCCTCGGATATCGCCGTTTCTTCAAAAGACTATTCAAACCTCCGTCGTCGGTCGGGTTATCGCTCCCGTTCAGCACAGTGTGGGGCGCCAGACGATCTTGGTTCAAACTGACGAATCGGATTCGGAATCGAAACGGATACGGCTTGTGTGGCGCGACCCTGGCATCACGCTTCATCACGGCGATCGTATTTCGTTTCTGGGAAAACTTCACCGTCCGCGAGGGTCGTTGAACCCGGGTGGATTTGACTATGCTGCCTATATGGATCGTCAGGGCATCGACTTTCTGACCACGGTGACCGGTGCTCAGGCGGTGACGCTGTTGGATGCGGGGCCTCAAATCGGGTTGTGGAGCTTGTGGAACAGGATCGATCATTGGAGGGCCATGGTACGTGCAGCGGCCATCAGCACATTGAGCCAACCCACACGAGGGCTATTTCTGGGCATGATCATCGGTGAACGAGGCTATCTCGAACAAGAGCTCCAAGACTGGTTCATGGTGACCGGAACAGTTCATCTGCTCTCGATCTCCGGTTCACATCTCGGGCTCGTGGCCATCGTGGTCTTTTGGCTGGTGAAAAGACTCGTGCTTGTGCTTCCCCTTACTCTTTTGTTGACGCTATCACGAACAGTCACGCCGTCAAAAATCGCAATTCTGCTCGCCTGGCCCGCTGTCGCACTGTATGCATTGCTCGCCGGGGCCGAGGTAGCGACCATGCGCTCGCTCGTGATGATCACTCTGGCGATGATCGCCATGTGGCTAGGGTATGAACGCCATCTGGGTCATGCGATGGCTGTGGCTCTCCTGGCGATCCTCCTGCACGATCCCCGTGCGATCTTTGACATCTCCTTTCAACTCTCCTTTCTGTCCGTGCTCGTGATGGTCAGAATGATCGTGCTCTCGAAATCATGGAACGCCGACGCCGCATGGGCCAATAGCCGGCTGCGAGACCGCTTCATGAGCCATGGGCTCAAAGCGCTGTCGATGAGCGGGGCTTTGACTGTGGCTACGTTGCCCATGGTTGCGTTCTATTTCAATCAGGTTCCATGGATGGGTACCATCACCAACCTGATAGCCGTCCCGTTCACCGGTATCATCTTGGTACCTTTGGGATTACTTGCTGCCCTATGGACGATCATGACGGGGGCCGAGTCCTTGATCCTTGGCTCAGCGATGGAGCAATTGTTCGGGCTGATGGTTCTTGCATTGCAGTGGTGTGCCCGTCTTCCAGGAGGGGAGTGGTATGTGGCGGCACCATCCATGCCAACGATCGCTCTGTTTTACACAGGAGTACTTATAGCAAGTTTTCAGGTCATACCGCGGCGGGTCCGAGTTGCCGGCGCCGGTTTGTTGATCGTCTTGATCGGTTGGTGGCTGAGTCCCCCCATGTCGCAAGCAGATGGCGATCGGTGGCGGGTCACATTCCTTGATGTCGGACAAGGAGATAGTGCCGTTGTCGAATTACCGGATGGTCAGACCGTTCTGATCGACGGCGGAGCTCGATATGAACGATTTGACATGGGGAAACATGTGATCGCACCGTTTCTATGGAGCCGGAGAATTCATCATATATCCCATGTCATCGGGACACACCAGCAACTGGATCACGTCGGCGGGCTGATTTGGGTGCTTCGACATATGTCAGTGGGACAGTACTGGGGTGACGGAATAGAACGCTCTGAGAAATTCACTGAAGAGCTCAAGACCGTCATTCGTGATCAACATATCGATCAACACACTGCAGTGCGTGGCCAAGACCTGTTGCAGTCCGGTCAGTGCCGACTGAGCATTCTCAATCCACCGGAACCATCTGTAGTTCGTGAATCGACTCAGCCCTCTACCGGAACACTGTTGAACAATCTGTCGATCGTCTTGCGACTACAGTGCGGAACCTATTCCATTCTTTTTGCAGCTGATATCGAGACTGCTGGATTGCGACGATTGGATGAGGAGGGGTACCGGCCGGTGACCGTACTAAAAGTGCCTCATCATGGAGCGCGTAGCTCACTGGATCAGAACTGGCTTCGGCAACTCCGCCCGCAGTATGCCGTCGTCTCAGTCGGGGCGGCTAATCCTTATGGACATCCCGTTGAATCGGTACTGCAAACGTACCAAGATCAGCACATTACGATCTTTCGCACGGATCGTGACGGGGCGATCTGGGTTACAGGACGACTCTCAACATCCGAGTTTACGGTGAGCCGCATGCGGGATCTTATTGTGCAACCTGTTGACTTTCCACATTGTCTTTGGCGTTGTGAGTACCAGAATTGGCGCCGGCTCTCCCTCCAATTCTCATAGCGGCAAGCATTCCGTCTTTCCGACTGTCCAGGCTCCTATCCTCTCGGAACCGCACCCTTTCTGTACAAGACCCGTAATGCATGACAGTTTTTGGCTCTTTCCGGCAGAAATGCTGAGAGAGCACAGCATAAGTGTCAGTATTTTCACACCGTTACCGAGATGCTAGCAAGGCATAGCATGTGCAGAAGTCCCATGTCAGGTGAGTACTTTGTCCCAAGGGAGTCGCGATCATGGCCAAGCTTGTTCGCATTGTTGTTCAACTTCCTGTCGAGTTGAAGGAGCAGCTTGATGCCCTCAAGCAACAGGGATACACGACGAGTGGCTTTATCCGCGCCACATTGGAGCGGGAGCTGAACAGGCTCAACCCACGACCGGATCCTATTGTGAGAAAGGTCGTGAATAAGTAAGGGCATGATGCATCCGGAATCACTGGAGTCAACACAAGGGTGGCACGGCTTTCTGACTTGATCCGAGAGCGGACGGCTCGTTCGCAAAGCGAGGGAGCGTTGTCTTCGAGGGAAAGATCCTCGTCTCTGAACAGTGATCGCTCCTGGTGTGTCTCGACCAGACAAGAGCTATGGAAGATCGGAGAGTCGGTTCGCTCAAGTATGAGGCCTCAACTTACACGATGTACCGATCTTGCCGGACAATTGGTGCAGCTCCTCAATCACAGCGATGAACTTGTCAGATGGGCCTTGGATGGCCAGACCGAGGACTATGTCCTAGACAATGCTCTGCATGTCGCAGTCTTGGGAGCCAAAGTCGGAATGGGGCTGCAGTACTCACAACAGGATTTGGAGCGGCTGGCGTTGGGAGGTCTGTTGCACGATGTCGGTATGTGGACGCTTCCTCTATCGCTCGTCGAGAAGAGAGAAGCATTATCTGAGGAAGAACGAGATCTCCTTCGTACTCATCCTGAACGAGGCCGTCGGATTCTCGCGGGCCAAGGGAGCGTTTTTGAATGGGTCTCGACGATCAGTGCACAGGAACATGAACGGTCGGACGGCAGCGGATACCCATGTCGCCTCAAGGACAGGCAGATCGCCGAACCAGCGCAGATCATTGGAATGGTCGACACACTCGATGCGACGGTCACGATGAGGCCCTATCGCAAGCCCATCACACCTCACCAGGGAATCCGTGAACTGCTTCTCCATGCCAAGACGATGTTTTCTCTGCGCGTGTTGAAAGCATTGGGGGATCAGATCACTCTCTATCCGATTGGAACCAACGTACGTCTCAATACAGGAGAAATAGGAACGGTGATGAGGATCAATTCGCGCTACCCGCTTCGGCCTCTGGTGGCGATTTCCAAGCTCGGGGAAGCAAGTGAGGTGGACCTGTCGCACATCACGTCCGCGCATATCGTAGAGGTCGTGCCAACCGGGATTGTCTTGTAGGAGCGACTGTATGCGGCAACTTCGGAAGGAATCAGTAGCGGTCGGTTTATTGCTGGCCGAAATCGGTGTGCTGCTTCTAGCAGGTTGTCGAAACCCTGGACAATCGACCTTGCCTCCTTCTGCCGTAAGTTCCGCTCCGCACTCGCTCCCTCCCTTACCGAAAGGTGATGTCTATGCCGACGAGACAGTCCCGACCGCAGGGACCCTCATCGAGACCGGAGACACGTTGGAAGTCGTCATTCGTCGAGGAGCGGGGGAAGAAAAGTACGGCAGTCTGGTGCGCGAGAACGGGTCCGTCTCCGTGGGATTCATGGAAGTCGACGTCGGAGGCATCACGGTGGCTGAAGCCGAACAGCGCGTGCAGGAGGCGGCCAAGCCTTTCATGCGAGAACCTCGTGCTCAGATCGCTCTGAAAAAGAAGTTGCTCAAGGTCAAGCGAGTTTTTGTATTTGGAGACGTCAAGAAACCCGGGATGGTTCCCATGGCGAGGAATATGACGGTGTTGCAGGCCCTAGCCGCAGTAGATAACTTTCACGAAACTGCGCTCCTGGAAGAGATTCGAGTGGTTCGAGGAGGAGATTTCAGCAAGCCTCATATTCTGACGGCCGATTTGGCGCGTGTGTTCACGTACGGCGATTTGTCACGAAATATCCGGCTCGAGGAGAACGATGTGATTTTCGTCCCACGTGAGCATCTGGGCGATGCAAAAGAAGCAGCGCAGAAGATTATGCCGATTCTTCAAGTTGCGATCATGCCGGTTTATCCGGTGTATCTACTCCCGGCCTTAACCGGCTTTAAGCCATAGAGCGATGACAGAAGGCGAGGGCCTCGCATGGCACAATATGAACTGAACGTCATCGACTACTGGCTGATCCTCAAAAAACGCAAATACCTGATCCTCCTTTCCACCGTCATGGTGGTACTGTTCACCTTGTTCTTTTCACAGCTTCTCAAGCCGAACCCAATTTACGAAGCCGCCGCAAGGGTGAAGTTTGAACGCAGCACGACCATGGCGCAACAACTCTTGGAATCTCTCTCGTATTCCAACGTGAATGATCTCGGTACTCAGATCGAATTTATCCGGAGCTTTCCGGTTATGGAACGGGTGGCGCTGGATCTCGGACGAGTCACTCATCATGCATCAGAAGAGGAAAAGCGGTCCGCCGCCTATTTGAACATTGTGTACAACCTCGGCCAAGAAATTACGGCACAACGTGAAGGTGATACCAACATTATCCGTATCACAGCCACGTCGGATCAGCCGGAACAGGCGGAACGGATGGCCAATTCCGCAGCGACCGCCTACCGGATAGAAAATATCGCCACGCGCAATCGACTGGTCATCGAATCCCGTCGATTCGTAGAAGAACAGCTGGACAATTTGGAAAAGCGTCTCAATGATTCTGAAGAAGCGCTGCGAACATTTAAGGAAAAAGAAGGTCAGGTGTTCCTCTCGGAGGAAGCCAGAGCGGCGTTGGACACCTTCACCAAACTTGAAGAACAGTATAACGACGTATTGCGAAAGCGCGCTGAAGGTGAGCGGCAAATCGAGGTCTTGAAACGATCGGACGCCGTGATCGGGAATCAAACCGGGCGGATCTTCACCGAAGAGCAAAATGCGCTGCTCACAATCCTGAATCAACGGCTGTTGGATCTGATCCAGGAGCGAGATACCTTGCTGATCAATTACACGCCTGACCATCCACAGGTCACCGAGCAGCAAAAGAAAATAGACAATGTCAAGTCTGAGATGGTTCGGGAGCTGCAGTCAAAGGTTGTCACGCTTATTGACCGAGAAGGGGCGCTTCAAGAACAGCGGGATCACTATCGAAAACGCTATCTCGGGTACCCTCGGGCCGCGATTCACATGAACCGTTTGGAGCGCGAGGTCAAAGTGAATACGGATCTCCTCGCGACCTTGAAGGCCAAACACCAGGAATTGTTGATTAAAGGAGCGGAGCGGATTGAGGAAGTGACCCTTATCGCTCCGGCCATGACACCTTCAAACCCGATCAATGCATCGAACACCACATTGAACCTGATGATCGGATCGTTGATGGGAGTGTTCCTTGGTATCGTGCTCGCGTTCGGTCGTGAATCGTTTGATACGTCCATAGGGACCATCGAGGGAGTCGAGGAGTTTCTCAAAGTGCCTGTCTTGGGAATCATTCCCCAGTTCGACCACAAAGTGCTCAAAGATATGGCCCAAGAGGCCCTTCCTCCGAATACCCCTTCCTCTGTGGCGGAGAGTTTATCGAAGTTGATCTGCCTTCTCGATCCAAAATCCGTCTTGGCGGAGAGCCTTCGCTCGCTGCGGACGAACATTCAATTCGCCAGCATGGACCGCAAGGTCAAATCGATCATTTTTACCAGCGCCGGCCTGGGGGAGGGCAAGAGTACCTGCGTCATCAATCTGGCGATCACCATGGCTCAAGAGGGCATGAAGGTGTTGTTGGTGGACGCCGACCTCCGCAAGCCGATCGTGCATCAACGGTTGGGTTTGGATCGTGAACCGGGATTGGTCGATGCATTGCTCGGAACTACATCATGGAGATCCTACGTCCGTTCGGCCACGGACCTCATGCTGGGAACCGTTGGTGTCGATCGAGTTATGAATACGCCAGGACTGGACAACCTTCATATCCTTACGAGCGGGTCTGAAGCCGGCAATCCAAATGAATTCCTGAACATCAACAAGATCAAAATGCTGACATCAGAAATGCAAGAAGATTACGACATCGTTTTGATCGATACGCCGCCGATTCTTCCGGTCACTGATGCGGTGGCTTTCAGCTCGCGTGTCGATGGGACCATTTTGGTGTACCAGGTCGGGCGGATCGGGCGTAACGCGCTCAAGCGCGCCAAGTTCCTGCTCGACCATGCCCAGGCGAATGTTCTTGGCGTGGTCCTGACCAATGTGAAATCCGAAGTGACGCCGGAGTACGGACTCTATCGACACGAGCACCGATAGCACGACGGAGGAGCCTCCGCGTCATGCAACAAACAGCCATCAGCCCTCAAGATAGCCTGGTCATCGCCGCACTAGCCGCCGCCATTGCATTAGGTCTCACACTCACGACCCCCACAGTGGGTATACAAGCGGTCGTAGGGTTTTTGATCGTTGTGACGGCCGTCACCTCCGTACCTGTTGCGCTCTACCTGCTGATTGCGTCCATGCTGTTGTCTCCTGAGGTTGCGATCGGGCGGATCGAGGGACGTGGTGTCGGTGGGCGAGAGTTGTCATTTCGGATGGACGACATTTTGTTAGTCGTCATCGGAGTCAGTTGGCTGGTCAAGAATATCGTCTACCGTGAACTGGCGTTATTTCGTGAGACGCCACTGAACCGACCCATCGCTGTGTACATGGCGATCTGTGTCATTTCAACCTTAGGCGGTGTCCTAAACGGACATGTCCGACCACTGACCGGCTTTTTCTTTGTGCTGAAGTACTTCGAATATTTTTTCGTATTTTTTATGGTCGTCAACCATGTGCGGTCTCAGCAGCAGGTGGTCGGGCTTGTGCTGGCCCTGCTGACCGTCGGCCTTATCGTCAGCTTGTATGCGATTTCGCAAATACCGAGCGGCCAGCGTGCCTCAGCCCCGTTTGAGGGTGAAATCGGAGAGCCGAACACGTTGGGCGGCTACCTGGTATTCCTTCTGGCGATCATGACCGGACTCCTGTTGCATGTTCAGTTCGGACCGATTCGCATCGCATTGTTGGTGCTTGCTGGTTTTGCCGTGTTGGCCTTGATGGCTACCTTGTCACGTTCTTCTTATCTAGCCGGTGCTGTCCTGCTGATGACGGTAGGGTTGACCCAGTGGAGACGCCCGCGGGTGCTGACACTGTTGCTGGTCGTCATTGCATTGGTTCCATTGCTGGCGCCTGCCAATGTGAAACAGCGGGTCAACGAAACATTTTTTGGCCGTCAATATGGCGGAGAGATCAAAGTGGGTAACGTGGGACTGGATCTCTCGACAACGGAGCGCCTGAAGTCATGGACCTATGTTCTCAAGGACTGGGTTCATGATCCGATTTTTGGGCGAGGAATTACCGGGTATGCATGGGCCGACGCGCAATACGTCAAAATCATCGGAGAGACCGGCCTCG
This sequence comes from Nitrospira sp., assembly GCA_018242685.1. Taxonomy (GTDB): domain Bacteria; phylum Nitrospirota; class Nitrospiria; order Nitrospirales; family Nitrospiraceae; genus Nitrospira_D. The sequence goes on from JAFEBM010000025.1 coordinate 56,905, forward strand.
CTGGGCTCGTCGCGTTCGGGTTCATTATCTACCGTCTTTGGCGTTGTGCCCGCGAGTCGTTCTTGTCTGAAACCGATCCCTTTGCCAAAGGGTTGGCCCACGGGTTTCTTTTGGCTCTCGTCGCCATGCTTGCGCATGGGATCGGAGCCAATACATTCATCATCATCCGCATTATGGAGCCGTTTTGGCTGTGCGCCGGGTTGGTCATGCTCTTGCCGATCCTGGCTGCTCAGGTCGAGCCACCGATCAAGCCACAGGAGGTTATGTGACGTGGTTTTTCTTTTGTTATTGGTATGAGCCGGATGCCCCGCATGATCCGGTCGGATTGGTGCGTATCTGGACGTTGGCCGATGCCTTAAGCAACGTCGGAGACAGAGTGACCGTCTTTCCCCCGCGGTATCGATCGGCATTGGCTCAACGAATCTGTACGGTTATTCCGATTCGACTTATTCATCTGCCGCTCATCCGTCCGTTGTCCTATGCGTTGTTGTCGTTCGTGCGCGGCCTGATGCAAGCGCTCGTGACAAGGCCGGATATCGTGTACTACCGATGGATGGACAGTACGCATGCGCTGATTTTAGCCAAATTACTTCGTGTGCCATGCGTCTGCGAGGTCAACGGCGAACCGGTTCCTCAATGGCCTGGGAACCAGAGAATATTTGTACGTCGGTTCAAGCATCTGTTGACTCGACTGGCATTAAAACGCTGCGATCGCATTGTTGTTCTGACAGAGGGACTGCGGACGTTACTTCGGGAACGGTATGAGGTCTCGTTTGATCGGATCATCGTCCTTCCGAGTGGAACCGATGTGCAACGGTTCGTCGCACGTGATGCGGTAGCCTGTCGCCTGGAACTGGGGCTGTTGCCGAATCGTCCGTACGTTGGTTTCGTGGGGAGCTTCTATCGATACCAAGGGTTGGCTTGTCTGCTCGATGCGATGATGTTGGTCAAGCGGGTCTGTCCATCGGCTGAACTTCTACTTGTAGGGGACGGAGAAGCGATTGAAGAACTGAAGCAGCAGGCCAAGGGAATGGGATTCGACGACAGTGTTACGTGGGTTGGTCGAGTCTCTTACTGGGAAGTGCCGACTTGGATCGGTGCAATGAGCGTGTGTGTTGCACCGTTTCGCGGGGATCGAGGAGAAACTTCGCCGGTGAAACTCTTCGACTATTTGGCCTGTCATCGTCCTGTCGTCGCAAGCGCGATCCCGAGCGTCGTCTCGACATTTACCGCTGACAGTGGTGTACAGCTTGTCCGCCCGGACGATCCCCGTCCACTGGCTGATGTGATCCTTGCCCTGTTGAACGATCCAAGCCGGTGTGCGGTATTGGGTAGGAAGGGGCGCCAATTTGTTGAAGAGAGATTTTCCTGGACGGCTATCGTAGAGCGACTTCGCCAATGGGTCGGCAAAGACTCGGGAGTCATCCGACATGCGCATTCTCATGTATTGTGATGAAGACATCGGGGTGGCGGCCGGTGGCTCGCGACAAGTGCTGGAGTTTGCCAAGGCACTCACATTGCGCGGTCATGAAGTCACCTTAGTGGCGCCGCAGTCAGCACGAGAGGGAATCGCCCTCGCAGCGTCGGCTCATGTGCACGTTGTGTTCGTTCCGGTGATGCGATGGGGAGGATTGCGCCCTTTGTCATTTCTCTGGGGTTCGATGCGGATGTTGAAACAAATCTTGCGCCACCGGTGCCCGGATGTCTTGCTGTGGTTTGATTCACCGGGGCAGATGGCCCCGCTCTGGGCACTCAGAAACAGCATCTGTCCGGTCGTGTATTTTGTGAACGGTCTTCCCCTTGAAGAAGTCCAGGGTCCGTGGCGCCGCCCGCCTCTTCGTGAATGGTTGACCCATGGCCTCCGACTCGCATCGAGAAAAGCACATGCGTTGGTGAGTGTGTGTCCTGAAGTGTTGGTTGGTCTACGAAACCTCGAACCAGTGGATGCGACCCGATGCTCGGTCATCAGAAACGGGGTTGATCCGGATCACTTCTTTCCACAGTCTCAAGAAAAAATTAGAGCCGAACTCGGCCTCACCGCTCAAGGCCCCTACATCGCGTTTGTCGGTGGATTCTTCCCGTGGCATGGTCTCGACACACTCGTTGACGCCGTCGCCGTCGTCGCGAAGTCGTTTCCAACGATTCAATGTCTCCTGGTCGGAGATGGACAGACCAAAAGGGCTCTCGAAGAACAGGTTCAACAGTTACAGCTCTCGACTCACGTTCTATTCACCGGGCGTGTCGACTTTGACACGGTCCCAAAATGGATCGCGGCTTCAGATGTCTGTGTCGTGCTGCATCGGCAGACTCGTTCCTATCCAGGAGATTCAATGAAACTGTGGGAATACTTGGCTTGCGGGCGTCCTGTTGTTGCGACAGCTGGTCCTGGATATGGGGAAACGGTGGAAAAGTTGCGCTGTGGTTTGTCGGCCAAAGCGGATGATCCCACCGATCTTGCCCGTCAACTTCTGTGCCTTTTCGTCGACCAGGATCTTCGCCGCAGTATGGGTGAACGGGGGCGGATGGCCGTAGTCCGATCTCATACGTGGGCGGCGCGTGCTGAGCAACTCGATCAGCTTTGTGGTCACGCGATTGCGGAAATGAAATCGGCGGCTTAAACAAATTACGATGCCAAAAGGCCATGACTGACTTGTCGTCGATGAATATCCAGGACGCTGAATCGAGTCCGTTGCGTTTACGCCAGAGGATTCTCCGGGCCGGTTGGTGGACCGGAGGAGGATTCCTGCTCGATAAAGTGATCGCGGCCGTTCAATTGGCGGTATTGGTACGAATTCTGACTCCGGCCGATTTCGGTGTGATGGCGGCCTCTGCCGCCGTATTGCTGGCGATGCTCACGATCAGTGAGCTGGGATTGGACTCGGCACTCATTGCCAAGGAGATCGTCAGCGAAGACGACCTCGTAGCGGCCTGGACATTGTCCGTTGCCAGAGGCCTTTTGATGGCAACCGGAATCTGGATCATGGCAGGCGTGATCGGTGAGGCCATGCGTATGTCGGCGCTGGAGTCTCTATTGCAAGTCCACGCATGGGCCTTGATCATCCAGGGGCTCCACAGCCCGGCGTTGGCGCTCATGATGAAGAAGCTGGACTTGCGCCGAAGAGTCATGCTCGATGTCGTCCGGCGCATCGTTGAGGCCGTCGTGACTGTTACCGTCGCCATTCTCTATCGGACCGTGTGGGCGTTGGTGGTCGGACAGCTGGTCGGCTTGGCGGTTGGGAGTCTGCTTTCTTTTCGAATTGCTCCATTTACTCCGGGCCGACCCCTTAAGCTTTCGGCGTTCTCCTATTTTGTCCGGTATGGCAGACATTTGAACCGGATCACCCTCTGCGCCTTCGGCGTCATGACCGGGGGAGAGTTGGTGATCGGCCGTCTGCTGGGGCCGGAGGCGTTGGGATTGTATCAGGTGGCGCTGGCCATTCCGCTCCTGATCGGTGCCCGTGCCACAGCACTCATGCAGCAAATCAGTGTACCGACCTATGCCTCATTGCAACGGGATCAACATGGCCTGGTTCGTGTCTTTGATCTGCAGATGGGGCTTGTCGGCATCGTCTATATTCCCCTTGCCGTCACCATAGGTTCTTTGGCGCCCAGCATGGTCCCGATTGTATTTGGTCTGCAATGGACCGGCATCAGCGACTCTCTGCAAGTCTTTTGCATTTATTCTGTCTGCGCCGGTTACGCGAGTGTCATGGCTTCCTTGCACTATGGTTTGGGACGGCCGGATCTTCAAGTGAAAAGTTGGGTCGCGCAATGTGCTCTGTACGTGACGATGATTGTTCCGATGACCTCCTCACTCGGAGTATTCGGCGCCGCTGTCTCGCTGACGGCAAGCTATATGTTCGGCACTACATTGCAAGTGATAGAAACACGGCGGCTGCTTGGCGCTTCGACCGACGATACGTTTGTGTCGCTTGCCCGAACCGGACTCCTTGGCCTGGTGGCCGGCGCATTGCTGTGGACCGGATCCGGTCAGACTCGTATCGCCATTCCGTGGACCGCGGAAATCCTAGCCATGGCGACGGCCGGGGTATTCGGTTGGTATCTCTGGCGGGTCGAGCGGCCTCGACTCAAGACACTATGGAACTATCAATCGCAGGTAGGGGTGTAATGTCTGATACCACCGTGGATCTATCCATCGCGATCGTGAGTTATAACACCAGAGCGCTCTTGCTTGATTGCCTAAGATCGTTGTTCGAGTCCACTCTCGCGACCCGATTTGAAGTGATCGTCGTCGATAACGACTCCAAGGACGGGACGGTGGAAGCCATTCGAATAAGCTATCCCACGGTGCACATCATCGTGAATCACGAGAACCGAGGTTTCTCAAAGGGTGTCAATCAAGCGTTGGAGGTTGGTACTGGACGATATCTTCTCATGTTGAACAGCGATACGTTGGTGCGACGGCAGGCATTGGGTCGGATGGTGGCATGTCTTGATGGAGATCCGGAGATCGGGGCCGTCGGGTGCAAACAATGGACGGAAAACGGCCGGCTATACCAGTCCTGTTTCCCATTCCCTTCGATCCAGGACCATCTCATCCACGCATCCTTCCTTCGAAAATTCGCTCCGGCATGGCCGGAGGCGTTGGCGGCTGGGCAGGCCGTCGACTGCACGAAATCGCAAGATGTGGACTGGGTCAATGGAGCCTGCTTGATGGTCCGGACGGATCTGCTGAGGGCCTGCGGCGGATTGGATGAAGGCTACTTCATGTATTTTGAAGATGTCGATTTATGCCGAACCATTCACCAGCGAGGCTATCGCATTCGGCATCTGGCCGACGCGGACATCGTACATTTGATCGGCCGGAGCGGAGCGCGGGATCGTACTCGACTGAACCTCGTATGGGAGTTCAGCCGTATTCGCTACGTGGAGAAACACTTTCCGCTATTCAAGCGTTGGATCATGAAAGCGTGGATCGCGCTCGGCGCGATCGTGCGGCTGATCGGTGCGATCGGCCGCCGCCCGTCAACCGTGAATGACTGCTCGCTCGACATGTATGTCTCGGTTGTACAACGACTCTGGCACTGGGGGCAGCCGGTTCCATCAAGGCTCCTGTGGACCGGGCCGAAGAGAGGATAGGGAGAACCGTGGAGCGAAGGGCCGCTTCTCCAACAGATACGCAGCATGTCGTGAATCTATCAGGATACGTGTGGGCGGCTCGCCAACTTGGACCGCTTGAACAGCGGTGTGTCCTGGATCTTTCATGCGGTACCGGCTATGGCAGCGACTATTTGGGTGCCTGTGCCGGTCGAATTGTGGGGATCGATTGCGTTCCCGACGTCGTCGCCAAGAGTCGGGCGGACTATCCCCGATCGAATGTCACGTTTCTTGCGATGGACGCTTGTGCTCTGGCCTTTCGAGATGCGTCCTTTGACTGCATCGTCTCACAAGACACCATCGAACATATCCAGGATGACAGCCGCTTCGTATCCGAGGTGACCCGAGTGCTGAAACCCAACGGCATGCTCGTCATATTTACCCCGCACGGGAAGGGCCGTGGTATTTCTCCAACGGATCCGTATCATATTCGAGAATATACGCCGGACGAATTTAAGGCTCTGCTGCAGCCGCATTTCTCAATTGTCCGCTGGTACGGCCGTCGTCAGGGGCATCGTCTCAAGGCGGTTGAACGCTCCATGGACACCCTGCGCAATTTGGACCCGATTGGTCTTCGTAATTGCGTTCCACGACCTATTCGTCATTGGCTTGGAAGCCTGATGAGCCAAGCGCAAGGAGGGCCTGCCTTACATGAACTTGTCCCAGACGATATCGAGTATCGCGAAGGGGTCGCGGACGACACCAATTTGATCGGGGTTTGCACCAAATGAATTGGTTTGATTCTCCAATCATAGGGAAACCCCAGATGCTTCTTCTCTCCGCAACGGTTGCAGGTCTCTTTGCCCGAACCTGGGTCATTCAGCATGCCCCTGGCCATGCGTTTGCCGCCGATCAATTATTCGATACGTTGGCGTGGAATCTCGCGACCCTGCATCAGTTTACACTCGACGGAGTCAATCCGGCCGCGCACGTCGGCCCTCTCTATCCTCTGGTACTCGCCGGTTTCTATACCTTCGTGGGCCACCGCCCGGAATGGGTTCCGATGCTGCACGTGCTCTTCGATCTCGGCACCGCATGGTGCCTGTATCGAGTCGCGACAACATTGTGGGGTTCATGGATCGGAGCTTGGACCGCTGCTCTCGTGTTCCTCTATCCTGCCTATTGGACATATGATCCAAGGATCAGGAGTGAAGCGCTTCTCACGCTCCTCATGAGCGTCTGGCTCTGGGCAACTGTCATCTCCGGTCAAAGTCCATCCAGCCGTCGATGTGCGTTCATGGGACTCGCGGCTGGCTTAGCTATCCTCTGCAAACCGGTGGTGCTGGTCCTAGCGCTGCTTCTCGCGGGACTCCTGTGGATCGACGGGGATCGACTTTCACGAAAGATCGGCTATGTGATCGTATACGGCGCAACCTGCGCCGTGCTCGTCATCCCTTGGTCACTACGAAACTAGATCGTCTTTCATCACATTATTCCCGTATCGGCCGGGATGGGGGCTGGACTATGGATGGGCAGTGATCCGATTTCTCGCGGAAGCTGGCCCATGCCGGTGGAGCGGGAACAGGCCATCTGGGAAAGTGCCGGCATCACCCCGCTTCCCTATGCGCACGCGATGTACGACGTGCAAACCGATCGGCTGTTACGTGAAAAAGGCCTGAGCCGGATCGCAGCCGATCCTATTGGCTATGTCGGTTTGACCTTCACAAGGGTGTGGGATTTCTGGATCGGCAATTCGTTCTATTTGGCTAATGGGGAGGGGGTGACGCATGGATTGCAGACGGATGCGGCGGAGCGAGGATGGGCAGTAGCGATCTACGGGCTGTTCAAACGACTCCTCGTAGTGCCGGGCTTCATTGTTGTCGCCATATGCAGCGCCTGGGTTCATCGAAAACGCCGGCGTGACCTTCTGCCGCTCTATCTCTTTCCTCTCGGACTTACGGCGGGCTACGTTCCATTCACGGTGGAAGCCGGTCGCTATGCTTTGCCTGTCTTACCATGCTTGATGATGCTTTCGGTGGCCCTCGTACCGCATTGGCAAGCAGTTCGATCGTCCTTTGCGCAGCGACACACTTCTCCACAGACCAGGACCCTGTGATGGCGTATGAACTGACCAGACATCGCTTTCTTGACCTATTAAGAACGTACCAGCCGTCTCCCTACGAATCGTTCGGGCAAGGTGACACACGCTTTACCATTCCCATGCACCATGCGATGAAATGCCGAGACCGATTGCATGTGGCTTTGAAAAGCGGTTTGCGGAGATTGCCGTCTGAGAAACAGACGATCGTCGATTTAGGCCCGTTTCCCGGGAGCCTGTTGCGACTCTTGCGCAGGCTGAACTACACACACTCGGCTCGATTGTTTGGCGCTGGCCTGATGGTTTCAGACGAGTTCGTTCACTTCATGCATCGAGATGTGCAGGCGGACATACAGGCCGTCAATCTTGATCCTGCAGGAGGGCAGTTTCAGAGCAAAGGATATTCCGAGAAAGTGCCGCTTCCGGATAACTCTGTCCAGTTGGTCTTTGCGTTGGAAATCATCGAACACCTGAAGTCGCCGTTTCATTTGCTATCGGAAGCCCACCGCATATTGGGATCGGGCTGTCATGTCGTTCTGACGACTCCGAACGTGACTCGGATCGGGAATGTCCTCAAGCTTTTGATCGGTCGGACACCGAACGATCGGCTTGCTCCACCGGGATACAACAATCCGGATGATGAATGGAGGCCCCATGCCCGCGAATACGCCATGCATGAACTGGGCGAGATGCTGCGCCAAACGGGGTTCGACATCGCTGAGTCCCGGTTCTTTCTGGGGGAGGATACACAGCAATGCCGGCAGTCTGTGAGGCAGCACGGCATCAATTGGATGAAATGGCCGTTCTACGTCGTGCCCCATTTGCGCGGTAGCCTGTTGATTGTGGGGAGGAAGCCGTGAAGTCGGTCGTTCTCGCAGAGCTTGCCGGCTCAGCTGGATACGGGGGGGGAGAACGGTATTTGGAATTGTTGTTTGATCGGTTGGACCGCACCAAAGTTTCTCCGCTCTTGATCTGTCCGGAACCTGGACCGTTTGTGGGAAAGATGAAAGCGAAAGGGATTCCGACCAACGTGGTGCGATTAACACCGCTTTTCAACCTCGTGGCACTCATACGGCTGGCATACTTATTAAAGCGGAACGATGTGACGATTCTCCAAACTCACGGCGCCCGAGCGAACGTGTATGGGCGTATTGCCGCCTGGTTGGCCGGAGTCCCTTGCGTGGTATCAACCGTACACAACTCCATCAGAGATTATGAAGTCCATTCCATCTTGCGACATCTCTACAGCGTCATCCTGCGCATAGTGCTGCCGCTGACAGATCGAATCATTTGTGTTTCGGAGGCGCTTAGGCAAGACGTCATTGCCGACTGTCCCGGTGCGGCACCGAAGACGGCCACGGTGTGGAATGGAATTGACCCTTCGCTCTTCTCCTGCAGGGGAGATCGCAACAAGATCAGAAGGGAGTGGTGGGTAGGCAGCGGGCCCGTGCTCCTCACTGTTGCCAGACTCACGGAACAAAAGGGCCATCGGTTTCTCATCGAGGCGTTACCCGCACTTATTGCTGAATGGCCGTCCCTCGTCTGCTTATTTGTCGGAGAAGGCGAATGTCGAGAATCGCTTCGAGCCTTGGCAAGAGAAAAGGGCGTTGAACAATCCTGCCGTTTTGCCGGAGCGCGGAACGACGTGGTCGACTGGTATGCGGCGGCAGATGTGGTCGTGTTGCCCTCTCTCTCCGAAGGATTTCCTTTCGTGGTGCTTGAGGCTCTAGCCATGTCCCGCCCTGTCATTGCAACCAATGTCAACGGTGTCCCGGAGCTCATCCACGACGGCATTCACGGTTTGCTGGTGCCGCCGCGGAATCCCCAAGCATTGCACACAGCGATTCGGACCTTGCTTCATGATTCCTGTTTGGCTGCACGTTTGGGAATGGTGGGGCAACAAGAGGTTACAGCCCGTTTTACGTCAGAGAAGATGGTGCAAGATACGATCAGGGTAATCGAAGAAGCGCTGCCGGCGCTGTGCCGCTCAGCAGACTTCGCTCAGCGAGAGGTACAGAAGGAAGCGGCATGATTACGGCAATCGATCAACGAGAAGCTGTTATTGGGTGTCCCTGCGGAGCCGTTGAACAACTCGCTGAGGTATTTCATACCTCAACTCGACGATATGTTCGCTGTCCTGCGTGCGACCTGGTTTTTCTCTACCCTCGTCCGACCCGCAAATCGGTAGAAGACTATTTTTGTGAGGCCTACGACGGCGACTACGGGGCCGTTGAGGCGTGCGGTGATCGACAGCCGGTGTACCAGAGTGTGTTGAAGCACCTGTCCCTGTACCGGTCGTCGCCGGGGGCTTTGCTTGATGTTGGATGTGGAGACGGAAAATTCTTACTGTTGTGTCGACGAGCCGGATGGGATTGTACGGGAATCGAGTTATCGGAGCAGGCCGCGACTCGTGCCGCCCGGAAGGGATTGACGATATTGCCGCTGCACGCGCTTCAGGGCGGTGAAGACGGTCGTCGTTTTGATGTTGTGGCCTTGATCAATGTGCTGGAAACCGTGGCTGATCCGTTGATCATGCTTCGGCAGGCGGCCGATCTCCTTACTCCCAGAGGGTTGGTGATTGTACGAGCCACAAACGGACTTTTCCATCTGCCGATGCGGGCGCCAGCCCGTTGGATCGGTTCGCGATATGACCAAGCGTTTCACTGGTATCTGTATACGACCAGGTCTTTGAAGACGCTCATGGAAAGTGTCGGTCTCAAGGTCATCAGTCTGCGCAATTCCAGACCGAGTCGAGGACCGCTTTCGCCCGTGCATCCCTGGTTCAGCCGATTGAAATGGACGGTAAGCCGCGCCTTGCTGTGGCCGCTTACCCAGACCCTATACCACGCAACGGGCGGCCGCATCGTATGCGCGCCATCGTTTGAAATCGTCGCTCAACGATCAGGAAATGGGTGATGAGTCACGATCCCACATACCGTCGGTCTTGGAAACGCACCCTGCGCGCGTGGGGGACGATTCTCTTCCTTTGTCTCTTAGGCGCGGTGGCGGCGCTCGGTGTGCGGGCACTACTTGAGTCGGTCGGAAGCGCCAGGCATACGCGGTACGAACCGGTGGACGTTCCACCTCAGGCGGTTTCGCCCCGTCATGAACGGGAACGAGAAGAATTGGAACGCCGTGACCGTCTCGTGCTTGAAAGGGAGAAATAGTGAAATGTGCGGCATCTGTGGAGTCATAGGAGAGGATGACGGTTCGGCACTCCAACCGATGCTGCGGCGTCTGACCCACCGAGGCCCTGACGAAGAAGGAACCTATCGTCAGCCCGGAGTCGCGCTTGGTGCGCGAAGACTTCGAGTGATTGATCCGGTCGGGGGACGGCAACCGGTCCGCAATGAGAGGGGGACTGTTTGGGCCGTCATGAACGGCGAGATCTATAACTATCGAGAATTGCGTCAAGAGCTCGTGAACAGAGGACATCGACTTGAGACCCGCTGCGATACCGAAGTCTTGGTCCACCTGTACGAGGATGAAGGATTCGAGGCCTTTCGCCGATTGCGAGGAATGTTTGCGGTGGCACTGTGGGATCAAGAGCGCCGCTCTGCGTGGCTGGTTCGTGATCGCCTTGGTATCAAGCCGCTGTACTATGCAACACGGTTGAACGAAGACGGTAGGGGACCTTCCGTCGTATTTTCATCCGAGATTCCATCTCTGCTCGAAGCCTTGCCCGATTGGCGGATCCGGCCGGAAGCAGTCGCCGAGTACCTGACGCACTTGTATGTGCCAGGGCCCGGCACGATGATCGCCGGCGTACACCAATTGCGTCCGGGCGAAGCAATGGGCATATCGGACGGACGAATGAAGTTGTTGCGGTATTACCGCCCTGAAGAAGCGTTCGATGACCATGAACCGTGGACGATCCAAGAGGCCGGCAGAGAGGTGTTGCATACATTTGAAGAGACCGTGCAAGCCCATCTGGTCAGCGATGTCCCCTTGGGGTTATTTCTCTCAGGCGGTATCGACTCGGCATCGTTGTTAGCCATGATGGCGAAAGAACAGAGTGGATCGGTCAAGACCTTCTCGATCGGGTATGAGCATCCTTCCGACCAATCATTCAGCGAGCTGGACTCGGCGCGATTGTTGGCAGATCACTTCAAAACTGTTCATTCGGAGACGATTCTGAGGCCGGATGCGGTCACGCTGATCGAAAAAGTGGTGGAGGGCATGGGGGAGCCATTTGCAGATTCGTCAGCCATCCCCACCTATCTGGTTTCGGAGGTCGCGCGACAGACCGTCACGGTTGCGCTTTCGGGGATCGGCGGCGATGAGCTCTTCGGTGGGTACCCTCGCTATTTGGGCCTCCGTACTGCCGCGCAGTATCAACGAATTCCTCTTGTGCTGCGGGAGCGCATGGCTCAATGGAGCAGGCGTATCGGCGAACATGGACAGGCTCGCGACCAAGCGGCCCGCCTGAAACGATTTCTGAGCAATGGGCATCTGCCGCTTCCCGAGCAATATCGCCGTTGGACCACCTTTATTCCCTCCGAGTGGGACGGTACCCTCTGGGGACGCCGATTGGAAGAGATGCTTCTCAACAATAAGCTGTTGGGACGGGCTGAGGTTTTGTTCGATCAGTGGCCGTCGTCTGACCCGGCGGAATGTGCCATGGGTGTCGACCTACAAAGTTATCTGCCCGACGATCTTCTGCGCATGGCTGATCGAATGAGCATGGTGCATTCGCTCGAGTTGCGTGTCCCGTTTTGCGATCATCAGCTCTTGGCCGCAGCCTTGCGAATTCCCTCCCGGCTACGTCTGACCGGTTGGCAATTGAAAGGGTTTATGCGCCGAATGTTGCGAGGCCTTCTGCCGGATCGAGTTCTTCGCGCGCCCAAGCAAGGGTTCATGGTGCCCATGGCTCGATGGCTTCGCGAGGATCTTCGCGAGATGGCGCACGATCTGTTGACGGATGACGTGATCAAGGACCGTGGGTATGTCAAACCGGCTTACGTGCGGTGGTTGTTGGAGCAACATGAGAGCGGCCGCCGAAACTTTTCAGATCAATTGTATGCGCTGATGGTTCTGGAGCTTTGGCATCGAGGTTTGCGCGCCGACCCTTCTGAACGGAGGGCACTGATGGCCACCTCATGAATATTCTGCTGTTGGCTGAAGTGTCGGCGGAGCGAGTCCTCGGCGGAGCGGAACGGGTTCTTCGCAACCAAGCCCTCGGATTGGCGATGCTGGGACATCACGTGGAGCTGCTGACGCGGGCTCCTGAGCATGCATCGGAGGGCGTACTGGAGATGGCCGGAATTCGTGAATGGCGTTATTCGGTCAGTCGCAAACATGAAGCGGCGTTTCTCTGGTCTTCAGTACGCCGCTCGGTTGAGCGGTTTGATCGCTTATGTGCGACCGAACCGCTGGATGCCGTCATCATTCATCAGGGGCTGGCCGGACTCGGCCCGATTCTGGCTCGTCGTCAAGCGGTATCACGATGGATTTATATGTGCCATTCTCTTGCTCATGAGGAGTATGAGACGAGGCAAGATCCGACTCGTTCATCCCTGGCAAACTTGCGTCGGCACGCCAATCTTCGGGCTAGGCGCTCCGTAGAATACGCGGTGATGTCCCGATGTCACCATGTGGCCGTCCTCAGTCAATTCATGCGTCAGCGGGTCGTAGGAACCCACGATATTTCGGTCGACCGTTTGGCACTCATCCCGGGGGCGGTTGATCCTCATACCTTTGTGCCGTTCGAGGATCGGGGACTTGCAAAGACAGCACTCAATCTTCCGAGCAATCGTACGATTCTCTTTACCGTTCGAAACCTTGTGCCAGGATGGGTCTGGACAATCTGCTGTGTGCGATCGAGATGCTGAACAGGGCACAACACAAGCTGATGTTGGTGATCGGCGGGGAAGGACCGTTGCGTGAACAACTCCAAGCAGACATACAGCGGAGGAGACTCAGCGATGTCGTGCGTCTGATCGGGTTTGTTCCCGAATCTCAGCTCGGTCACTACTACCAGGCCGCGGACCTTGTCCTGATGCCGAGTCTTCAGTTAGAGGGGTTCGGTCTGGTGATGGTCGAAGCCATGGCCTGCGGGACACCCGTGCTCGGGACGCCGGTCGGGGCGATTCCGGAGATCTTGAACCAAGTTGATCCCATCTTGGTCGCGGAAGGAGTCGATGGTCCGTCGATTGGACGGGCGCTTGAACGGGTCTTGAGACGCTTACAAGAACCAGGCGAGGCGAGTCGTTTGGCAAAAAAGGGTCGCGCCCTGATTGAGCGTCGGTACAATTGGACACAACATTGCAACCAGTTGGTCGACTTATTGGATGGCCCAAAGCAGGTTCGGCTCGCGGCATAGCAGGCCATTGAAAAACTATGATGGCTGCCCGAAAGGTCGTTCATATCATCACTCGGCTGGATCAGGGTGGATCTGCTCGAAACACCATGCTCACGGTGCTAGGGCATGACCGCACTCAGTTCGAGCCGCTTGTGGTTACCGGACAAGCGGATATGTGGAACGCGCAGGGGGGGCTCGCGGCAACAATGGAAAATCTTCGGCTCTTGGAGAAAGACTCGATCCGTTACCACCTGGTTCCGTCGCTGGTTCGTCAGATCAGTCCTAAGGCTGATCTGTCGGCGTTGTGGAAACTGATTGTCCTGTTGCGACAGGAACGACCCTACATCGTCCATACGCACACATCCAAAGCCGGAGTGCTGGGGAGGCTGGCCGCGTGGATCACGGGTGTTCCTAAGATTGTTCACACACCACACGGGCACGTGTTCTATGGCCACTTCGGTTCGATCTCCTCCCGGATATTTGCACAGATCGAGCGCGCACTGGCATGGATCACTGATGAGTTGATCGCGCTGACATCGTCCGAAAAGGCCGAGCATCTTGAGCGAGCCATCGGGTGCGCGGATCGGTTTGCCGTCGTACCAAGCGGTATCGACATCGATCGTTTCAAGCAGGCTCGGACGTCCGGAAAGGTGATGCCGGAGTGGTTCGATTGCCCGGCTGACGCGACCGTCATCGGCTCCGTCGGTTGGTTGACGGATATCAAGGGGCATCGATTTTTGGTCGACGCCGTCGCTCACTTGAAACAGGAGCATCCTCATCTGCACCTCGTCATTGTCGGCAGTGGGGATCAACATGAGGAGTTGCTGCGCAAGGCACGTAAAGCCGGAATCAGCCAGGCCGTGCATTTGGTAGGTCGTCGAGAAGATGTCGAACGTGCCCTGGCTGGGATGGATTGTTTCGTCTTGCCGTCCCTCAATGAGGGGATGGGGAGGGCCTTGGTTGAGGCGATGGCAGCGGGACTTCCGGTGATTGCCAGTCGAGTGGGGGGAGTTCCTGCTCTGATTGAGGATGAGAAAAACGGCCTCCTTGTGCCGGCAGGAGACAGTCTCGCGCTGGCCGCCGCGTTGCGGCAGATATTGTCCGATCCTCTACGAGCCCGTACATTAGGACAGAACGCGATGCAGAGCATCGGAACAGGCTTCGGAGTTCCCGCCATGGTTCGGGCCATTGAATCGATTTACAGGGAAGCAGCGGTGAGTTATGCGTAGAGCCGGTCGTCAAATTGCGATCGTACTGTTTGCTGTCGCGATGGGTCTGGCGGAAATCGCAGCTGGTTCAGCTGCTGTACCAGTCACGGGACCCTACTCTCTGCGGGCTGCCGTTCATGTACACAGTACGATGAGTACAGGATCGCTCAGCTTGGAATCGTTGGCCGGAAGAGCCGAGGAGCAACAACTGGACGCCCTCATTCTCTCCGAAAACTTCACGTTGCGATATGACTATGGCCTCCCGCCGTTCGAAGGATTCCTCAAGTACCATGTCACATTTCCCTCCGTCATGGAGTACGGCGTCCAACGATTTTTGGATGAGGTTCGCGCAGTACAGCGCCGTCACCCGAATCTGATTATTATTCCCGGGGTCGAGGTCGCCCCACATTACTACTGGACCGGTTCACTGCTGCACGGAGATCTCACGATGCACAACGCCCAGCGGAATCTCCTGGTCATCGGGCTGGAAAAGGCCGAGGATTATGAGCAACTTCCTTCTCGGGGAAATTCTTCCTCGTTCGTATGGGGCCGGCAGAGTGTGGTCAATGGACTCCCACTGGTGCTGTTGGCTCTCGTCGTCTGGCTGTGGAAACTTCAAGACTCGCGATGTCCCGATTGGAGAAGGCCTGCATTCGGTCTTCGGTCTGTTCTCGTCATCTTTCTCGTGATCACCTGTCTTGTTCTGATGATGAATGCCTGGCCGATGAAGACGCCTGTTTACAGCGCTCATGACGGACAGGTCGGCTACCGGCCGTATCAAGCCTTGATTGATCGAGCGGTTGAACGGGGTGCGTTGGTGTTTTGGTCGATGACAGAGGCTCGCGATTTCAGCCGCCATTCATTCGGTCCAATGGGAACTATCACGATTCAGACTGAACCTCACCCCGAAGCCTTGGTCTTGACACGAGGCTATACAGGGTTCGGCGGATTGTACCAAGACGTCAGGCGAGTGGTCGCGCCGGGTGGCGTATGGGATCAACTGCTGGGATCAAGATCAGTAGACGATCAGGACAGGTTCCCCTCACTGATCGGAGAGGTGGCATTCCATGGAACCACAGATGCCGGAAAGGATTTGGATCGGGTGTATACGGTCATCCAGACATCCGAGCGAACCGCAGCCGGCATCATGGCTGCGCTCAAGCAAGGTCGAACCTATGCGGTGGCAAGGGGTGATCAGAATATTCTGCTTCGGCTCGACGAGTTTCGCCTGTTGAGCAACGGGCAGTCCGCTGGAATCGGGGAGACGCTTCGCGGAAGTGGGAACGGCGACATCATCGTCCGTGTCGGAGTGTCCGCCATCGATGGAAAGCCATATGCGGCAAGGCTTCGTGTCATTCGATCAGGTCGGGTCATCAGACTGATCGAAGGCCAGACGCCGTTGCGGATAGAACTCGCGGACCGTGAGGCACAGCGGGGAGAGCGGCTGAATTATCGAGTGGAAGTAGTCGGCAAGGGAGGGGAATTGCTCAGCAATCCGATCTATGTCTCACCGATGGACAGCGTAAACACAACCGGACTTCAACGAATGACCCTTCCATCCGGAACAGTCGCTCAGAGCCGCGTCGCACAAGCTGAGAGTCGGGGGCAAGCATGCGCGTGACGATTCACCAACCGCAGTTCCTGCCATGGCTCGGCTATCTCGACAAAATCGATCAGACCGATGCGTTTATCATGCTGGATACCGTCCAGTTCAAGAAGAACGAATGGCAGAATCGTAACCGCATTCGGACCGCCAAGGGATGGCAGTGGTTGACGGTTCCGGTATTGCAACAGTTTGGTCAACGTATCGACGACGTTCTGATTAACCCAACCACCGCATGGAAAACCCAGCACCTCCGAGCGCTGGATATCCATTATGCTCGGGCGCCATACCGCGACCGATATCTTTCTGAGTTGCGGGAACTGTACGCTCGACCCTGGTCCAGGCTGAATGATCTCAACAAGGCGACCGTGCAATGGCTGCTCGCGGCCTATGGAATCACCACACCGGTCCATAACGCCGCTGAATACGCGGCTCGCGACGAGCCGACTGACCGGTTGATCGATCTCTGTCGGGCGGTCGGCGCTTCGCAGTATCTTGCCGGACCAGGTGCCGAACACTATATGGACAAGCCGCGATTCGAATCCTCAGGTGTGAAGATAAAAGTACAGGTGTTCCAGCACCCGATCTATCGTCAGATGTACGAGCCGTTTGAGTCGAATCTGTCCGCGCTTGATCTCTTATTGATGCAAGGCCCTAATGCCATCACGACACTGCGCCGGGCGCGATCGATGGATTTGTCAATGACCAGCGTCTAGGAGGATCAGCCATGGGGAGCGCCAACGTCAATGAGCCGATGCGCATTCTTGCACTGGGAGCCCATCCTGACGATATCGAAGTCGGGTGTGGTGGAACATTGATCAAGTATGCGGAGAACGGCCATCGCATCTTTCTTATGGTGATGACACAAGGCGGGGCGGGCGGCAACGTGTCGGTTCGTAAAAGAGAACAAGAGCGGTCGGCCAAACTCCTTCAAGCCGAAGAAGTGTTCTGGGGAGGCTACCAGGACACGGAAGTTCCCCTTGGACGAGATCTGATCCAAACCGTCGAGGAGATCGTGCGGAAGATCGAGCCGCATTTTATCTTCGTGCACTACCATGATGATACCCATCAAGACCACCGGAATTTGGCGATGAGCACGATTACCGCCACGCGGTACACCAAAAATGTGCTGTTTTACGAAGGACCAACCACGCAGAACTTCGCGCCCACGGTTTTTGTGGATATTCAGCACGCGTTGGATCGAAAAATCCAGGCACTGGAAGCGCATGCCTCCCAAGTGAAGAAAACCAATATCGAAGGGATCGGCATCGCGGATCTCGTGCGGTCGTCGGCGCATTTTCGCGGGATTCAGGGGCGGGTGAAAACCGCCGAAGGCTTTTTGCCCTTACGATTGTTCATCAATATCGGAGTATGACGACGGTCGCCACGATGGTTCCTCACTCACGACCCTCTATCGAAACTGATGAGCTCCAGGCGGCGATCGAAGTATTGCGATCTCGCCGATTGGCCCAAGGGGGCATGGTCGAGCAATTTGAGCGTGGAATGGCAGCTTATTTGGGATCGGCCGGCGGAGTCGCCGTAAGCTCCGGGACAGCGGCGCTGGAAGTTGCGCTTCGAGCATTGGGAATCGGACCGGGCGATGAGGTTGTCCTTCCCAGTTATGTCTGTGCGGCTCCTTGGTTGGCCATCCAGCGTGTCGGAGCCATGCCGCGAGTAGTCGATATCGATCTGGAGACGTTTGCGATCGATCCGGAAGCAGCGCGACAGGCCCTCACATTGAGGACCAAGGCCATAATCGTCCCCCATCTGTTCGGCCTTCCCGCTGACCTGACGGCCCTTGAACGGTTGGGAGTGCCGATCATTGAAGACTGTGCGCAGACACTGGGCGCCATGGAACGGGGAAGAGCGGTGGGATCAGTCGGTCTTTTAACGATTTGCTCCTTTTACGCGACAAAGCTGCTCTGTACCGGTGAGGGAGGAATGGTCCTGTCCCGCGACGAAAGTGTGTTGGAACGAGTGCGCATGCTGAGGGAATACGACGAGGCGCCGTCCCTCCGCTCGGGAGCGACCAATGTAAAGATGACCGATCTCCAAGCCGCGATCGGTTTGGTGCAACTGAGCCGCATGGCATGCTTCCTCGAACGGCGAAGCCGGCTTGCGGATGAGTACCGAGCGGCGCTGGATGGCACTGGACTCGTGCAGCCGATCGTACCGGCCGGCCGTACGCATGTGTACTATCGGTTCGTGGTGCGCATGCCGGATCTGCATAACCAGGTGAACGGCGTGAGTAGTGTGATCGCACGATTTGAAGACCGTGGGGTCCAATGCCGGAAACCGGTGTTCCGCTCGCTCCATCGCTATCTGGATTTGGATGGATTTCCCGCTTCGGAAGAAGCGGAGCGTACTGCGCTCTCGATCCCGCTGTTCCCCTCGCTCACGGACGAAGACGTGGCCCAGGTGCATGTGGCGCTGCGTTCGGAGTGGTCATGAAGACACTCGAAACGGAACTGACTCCTCCATTCTATGCCACGACGTGGCGCTGGATGACGCCGGTTGTGTCCGGAGTAGCACTTGGGGCCATTGCCCTGACCATTCCTCCTGTTCGAGAGATCTTTCAGCTTGAAGGTCTGCGATGGCTGCATGTCTTTCTCTTTGCGTTTCTCGGCACCGGAGCCATGACCCCGCTGATGGTCCGGATCGGCCATCGATGGAACCTTGTCGATACACCTGCCGATCGAAAGATTCATATAACCCCAACCCCGCGGCTTGGTGGTCTTGCGCTGTATGGCGGATTTATCGGCTCCGTGCTGTTGAACTCGATCGTGCCAGATTGGATGGTTGCTGTGTTGGTGGCCGGCTCTCTATTGTTGATCATCGGCGTCATCGATGACATTCGAGAGCTGCCGGCCTGGGCAAAACTATGTGGACAATTGCTGGCGGCGGGTATTGTGATTGCCTCGGGCAAGATCTTGACACTCTTTCCGGCCGGACTACTCGGAGATGCAGCCAATATTCTTCTGACCCTTTTTGGGATCGTTGGAATTACGAACGCCTTCAATTTCTTCGACGGCATGGATGGATTGGCCGCCGGTCTTGCCGTGCTGATGGCAGGATTCATGGGCATCGTGGCATTTGAAACCGATCAGGCAGGGTTGGGCTGGCTGGCGATCGCCATGATCGGAGCAGGCCTTGGCTTTTTGCCGTACAATTTTCGAGGGACAAAGCCAGCCGTCATTTTTCTGGGCGACGGCGGTTCGACGTTCATTGGATTCACGCTGGCCTGTCTGGCCGTGAAGGGCAACTGGGCGGATTCCAGTCCGATCGTGTCGTTCAGCAATCCGTTGCTGATCTTCGGAGTACTGATCTATGACATGGTCCATATTACCGTGGAGCGTGTCATCACAGGAAAGGTCAAGTCCGTGAGAGAATGGCTGGACTATGTCGGAAAGGATCATCTCCATCATCGCCTGGAACGGGCCCTCGGTTCCCGACAGGCCAGTGTTGCCATGATTTTTCTCTTCACAATCTGCCTTGGGCTGGCGGCATTGGCGCTCCGGCATGCCGGTACGATGGAGGCGGTGTTGCTCCTCATACAGGCTGGTTTGGTCGCCGCGATGATCACCGTACTGGAAATCAGCGGTCGCCGCAGATAGGGCTTGCACTCCTTCTCTGTTCCCGTTAGAAGATTTCACCATGGTTCCCACCGTTGAATGGAAAGACGGCGCCGTCCGCCTGCTCGATCAAAGCCGGCTCCCGGAAACAGTGGAATTTCTCGACTGCCGGGACTACCAGACCGTCGCAGATGCGATCCGTACTCTGAAAGTTCGTGGCGCGCCGGCGATCGGCGTGACGGCAGCAATGGGTGTTGCCTTGGGCGCACAGGCGACTAAGGCGACGGACTATTCTTCCTTTGCACCGGCAATCGTGAAAATCTGCGATGAACTGGCGGCGACCAGGCCGACTGCGGTGAATCTGTTCTGGGCGATTGAGCGAATGAAGCGGAAGCTGGAATCCTTACGGGCTCAGCCGATCTCAACGATCAAGCAGGCGCTTATCATAGAATCTCAAGCGATACTTGAAGAAGATATTCGTCTCTGTAAAACCATGGGGCGCCATGGAGCGGAATTAATTGGGGACGGACAGACGGTTTTAACTCACTGTAATGCCGGCTCACTCGCCACGGCAGGGTATGGGACGGCACTCGGAGTCATTCGCGCTGCCTGGGAACAGGGTAAGAAAATCAAAGTGATCGCCGATGAAACTCGTCCTGTGCTTCAAGGTGCGCGGCTCACGGCTTGGGAACTGATGCAGGACCGGATACCGGTCACGCTCATCACGGACAATATGGCCGGTTCACTCATGAGGCAGGGGAGAATCCATCTCTGTGTCGTCGGCGCCGATCGGATCGCAGCGAACGGGGATGTCGCCAATAAGATCGGGACCTATTCCGTGGCGGTCTTGGCAAAAGCCCACAACATTCCCTTCTATGTCGCCGCGCCCTATTCGACCATCGACCTGAAAACGAAATCGGGGGCTGATATTCCGATTGAACAACGAAATCCATTAGAGGTGACAACCATCCACGGCAGCCATCCAGTCGCACCCAAAGATGTCCCGGTCTACAATCCAGCCTTCGACGTGACCCCAGCCGACCTCATTACCGGGATCATCACCGAACGAGGCGTCTTCAAACCTGATGCGATCGTGTCACAGTTTCAATCATAGATAGTTTGGGTGTTCTCGATAGTTACCGTACTCGCGTGCGGCGTCTCCAATCTTTATCTCCCGCAGAATGATTTTTGCCAGGCATCGCGCGCCGGCGGACTTCGAGTTGTCGGCGTGTCAACTGCTGTCTAGTCCAGACGCTGTATTTTGATGAGACCACAACGATCCTGCCTCTGACGTGATCCCAGCCGAACGTATTACTGCCATCATCACCGAGCGAGGTGTCTTCAAACCTCAAGAGATTGGTGAACATTTCTCCCTGTCATAGGCTCCAAACTTACGTTCAGCAAGAAGCTTTTCCGTTACCTGTCTGACTCCGGAAAGCCGATCTTGCCTTTCAAACGTATCTGATCGCTGCCGATCAAGGCGTAACGTCATTCATGCCGATTGATTTTGTGTATACGATGTGCTTACAATAACGTGTAGTGTTTGTATACACAAGGAGACAGTCAATTATGGCCACTATGGCAAGAGAGACAGGGCGGGGAGAGACGATCAATCTGCGAGCCAGTCAAAAACAGAAGGTGATGATCGACCGAGCGGCCGACGTGCTTGGACGAAGCCGATCGGAATTCATGCTGGAAGCGGCATGCAGAGCAGCCGAAACGGTCCTGCTCGATTGCCGATATTTCGGGCTCTCTCCGGAGGCATTCAAGCGCTTTACGGCTATGCTCGATAAGCCTCCTGTGAGTAACTATAAACTGCGACGACTCCTCCTTCAGACCAGGGCGCCGTGGGAAGAATGAAGGGCCCTGTTCCTGACATCTCTCCACCTGAGAAACTGACCGCCGGGCATGATATTTTGGGGTTTGATTCGGGGGTGCCGGTCTTGGATGACTGGCTTCGCCGGCGTGCCCTTGCAAATGAAGACAGCGGATCGTCTCGCACCTATGTGGTCTGTGTGCAAAAGAGTGCGGTTGGGTATTTTGCCCTCGCCGTCGGCGCTGTTGCCCATGCCGGAACGCCGGGACGTGTGAAGCGCAACAGTCTCGATCCCGTTCCCGTCATCGTGCTTGGGCGACTTGCCGTCGATAAGAGCTTCCAAGGTCGCGGAATCGGCAATGGACTGTTACGCGATGCCGTGTTGCGTACCGTTCAGGCTGCCGAGATCGCCGGCATCCGTGCCATCGTCGCCCATGCGATTTCTGAAGCCACAAAACGTTTCTATCAGGGATACGGGTTCATTTCCTCGCCGATCGATCCGATGACGGTGATGATCACGATTGCAGAGGCGAGAAAAATGTTGGGCGAGAAGGGTCAAACATAACCTTCACCTTTCATTTCCGTTCGCGCATAAGCGAGAAGCTCGCCTCGCAGCGAGGACTCAACTCTCAATATGGTCTCACGGCCCACAGTCAGCGCCCTTCGGCAGTGCTCAGGGTAAGCTCAGCACTTCCCAGATGGAAACGTGATTTCTCTCAGGGAAACGGGTAAGCTGCGGCCAATTTGCCAAAATGCTGTTGTAAGCATTCCTTCTAAATCAATCGGAGAAAGTGCATGCCGAAATCGAAGAGGGAACCAGCGAAGCCAAAGAACGGCGAATCAGCAGGACTTGAGGCGAAGCTCTGGGCCGCCGCCGATGCGCTGCGGAACAACATGGACGCGGCGGAGTACAAGCATGTCGTGCTCGGCTTGATCTTTCTCAAGTACATCTCGGACGCATTCGAAGCAAAACACGCCGAGCTTGAGACGGAAAAGAAACATGGGGCCGATCCGGAAGATCCGGACGAATACAAGGCCGCGAGCATCTTCTGGGTGCCCAAAGAAGCGCGCTGGTCCCACCTCAAGGCGAGTGCTCCGCAACCGACCATCGGCACGATCGTCGATGACGCAATGAGCGCCATCGAGCGGGATAACCCATCGCTCAAGGGAGTCCTCCCAAAAGACTATGCCAGGCCGGGCCTCGACAAGCAGCGGCTTGGTCAGCTCATAAATTTGGTGAGTGATATCGGTCTCGGCAGTCCGGCTGATCGAGCCAAAGATATTCTGGGTCGGGTTTACGAATACTTTCTTGCTCAATTCGCCAGTGCCGAAGGCAAGAAGGGCGGACAGTTCTATACGCCATCGCGAGTCGTCCGCGTGCTGGTCGAAATGCTGGCTCCATACAAGGGTCGTGTCTATGACCCCTGCTGCGGGTCCGGCGGCATGTTCGTGAGTAGCGAAAAATTTATCGAAGCCCACAGCGGCAAGCTCGGCGACATTTCTATCTATGGCCAGGAGTCGAACTATACCACCTGGCGACTGGCGAAGATGAACCTCGCCATCCGTGGGATCGATGCGCAGATCGCGCATGGCGATACCTTTCACAACGACAAACACCCAGACCTCAAGGCCGACTATGTGCTGGCCAACCCGCCCTTCAACGATAGTGACTGGCGCGGTGAGCTGCTCAAGGACGACAAGCGCTGGGTCTATGGTACGCCGCCCGCAGGCAACGCCAACTACGCCTGGGTACAGCACTTCATCCACCACCTGGCGCCCACCGGTGTTGCCGGTTTCGTGCTCGCCAATGGCTCGATGTCGTCGAACCAATCGGGCGAGGGCGAGATCCGCAAGGCCATCATTGAAGCCGACCTCGTGGACTGTATGGTGGCGCTACCGGGTCAATTGTTTTACTCGACACAGATTCCGGTCTGCCTGTGGTTTCTTGCACGCAACAAGAAGAATGGAAGATTCAGAGACCGGCGCGGCGAGACGCTCTTCATCGATGCGCGCAAGCTCGGCACCATGATCGACCGTGTGCACCGTGAGCTGACCGACGCCGATATCGCCAAGATCGCCGGGACGTATCATGCCTGGCGCGGCGACTCCTTCGATCGTCATTCCCGCGAAAGCGGGAATCCAGTTCCATATTCAGACATCCCTGGTTTCTGTAAAGCGGCAACGTTGGACGATATCCGCAAGCACGGCCATGTGCTCACGCCCGGCCGCTACGTCGGGGCGGAGGCCGCCAAGGAGGACAGCGAGCCGTTCGAGGAGAAGATGAAGCGGCTCACCGCGACGTTGCGTGAACAGCAGACCGAGGGCGCGAAGCTCGATGCTGCGATCGCCGTCAACCTAAAGGAGCTCGGGTATGGTGGGTGAGTCTGCTGCTGTCCATATTCCTTCAACAGCTGTGCCCCTGCCGCCTGATTGGCGATGGGATCGACTGGACGAAGTGTGTGACGGCGTCTTTGATTGCCCGCACTCGACACCCCTTTTGACGGAGGGTGGCCCTTTTGTTGTTCGTTCACAAGACATGAGAACCGGCGTTTTCCGTTTGGAAAACGCTGGCCATGTATCGGAGGACATCTATCGAGAGCGAATCGTTCGGGCAGAGCCGAGAAACGGTGATCTCTTCTACAGCCGTGAAGGGACTTATTTCGGAATTGCAGCTGAGGTACCAGCTGGCGTTCGTGTTTGTCTCGGGCAACGGATGGTTCTCCTCCGCCCCAAGGCATCTGAATGCAATCACCGTTTTCTTCGTTACTGGCTGAACTCCCCTGTAATGGCTTCCCATACGCAAGGCCATAGAGACGGCACAGTGGCGGAACGGCTAAATCTTCCGACGATCCGCCAACTGCCTGTGGTTGTTCCGCCGCTTCCTGAACAGCGCGCCATCGCCCACATTCTCGGCACGTTGGACGACAAGATTGAGCTGAACCGGCGGATGAACGAGACCCTGGAGGCGATGGCGCGGGCGCTCTTCAAGTCGTGGTTCGTGGACTTTGACCCAGTCCGCGCCAAAGCCAAAGGCCACGACCTCGGTCTGCCCAAGTCCCTTGCTGATCTGTTTCCGGATTCGTTCGAGGACTCGGAGTTGGGAGAAGTTCCGACGGGATGGAAGGTGGCAACTCTTGCCGATTTCTCCCTATTGAATCCGGAAGTATGGTCGAAGGAAACACGGCCCGCTGTCATCAACTATGTCGATCTCTCTAATACAAAATGGGGACGAATTGATGCGGTCATTGCCTATTCGCAACAAGACGCGCCAAGTCGAGCTCAGCGCGTACTGAGGCAAAAAGATACCATCGTTGGCACCGTGCGGCCCGGCAATGGCTCCTATGCCTTTATCACTGAGGATGGACTGACGGGCAGTACAGGTTTCGTGGTCCTCCGTCCGCGTAGAGTCGATTTTGCGGAGTTCGTCTACTTGGCAGCGACCGCAACGGAGAACATCGAAGCCCTATCCCACTTAGCAGACGGTGGTGCCTATCCTGCGGTTCGCTCGGAGATCGTCACCGCAACGCAAGTCGTCCGAGCCAATGACAAGATCCTCGCTGAATTCAGCAAGCGTGCTGCCTCGCTGCTTGCAAGGATGGCGCAAAACGAAAGCGAATCCTGCATCCTCGTCGCCATACGCGACACGCTGCTGCCCAAGCTCATCTCCGGCGAGCTGCGTGTGAGGGTGGGCTGATGATGTTTTTTGATGGTAGGGGCGCCGCTCTCGGCTGGCTCGAAGCGCTGGGCTACTGCTGCTTAGGTCTGTGGAAACTAACGAATAGCCGACAGGGATATTAGCGTTCAGCCGCTCAAAAGACTTGCATTCAGCCCTGTTGCTTTTGTTCGGTAATTGTCATTATTTACCGAAACTATGTAACATGGTGCATGGTGAGATCCATGGAAGGTCGTCTGAGGAAGGTGCTTCGCAAGGTAGGCGCCGCGCGCACGCGCGAGCTGGAGCAGGCTGGGATCACCCGTACGCAGATCGTGCGGCTGGTGTCGGCGGGACAGCTGCAACGGATCGGGCGCGGGCTGTATGCGCCGGCGGACTATCAGGGGACTGAACACAGCGCACTCGTTGCCGTGGCCAAGCGGGCGCCGAACATCGTGTTCTGCCTGCTCACCGCGCTGCGCTTCCACGAGATTACGACGCAATCGCCGTTCGAGGTGTGGATCGCCATCGCGAACAAGGATCATCCGCCCCGCCTCGACTATCCGCCGCTGCGGACCGTGCGCTTTTCCGAAGCCTCGCTGCGGTACGGTGTGGAAGTGAGAAAAGTGGAAGGTGTGGCGCTGCGGATTACCGGCCCGGCGAAGACGGTGGCGGATTGTTTCAAATTCCGGAACAAGGTCGGGCTCGACGTCGCGCTCGATGCGCTCAGGGAAGTGTTGCGCGAACGAAAGGCGACGGCCGACGAGCTGTGGCGCTGCGCGAAGGTGAACCGTGTTGCCAATGTGATGCGCCCGTACCTGGAGGCGACCGCGTGAAGGCAGACCTTGCCGCCTCCATCCATGCGCGGCTTTCCACCCGCGCGAAGGCGCGCGGCGAGATCTTCCAGGAGGTGCTTACCCGTTACGGCATCGAGCGCTTCCTCTACCGGCTTTCCTGCACCCCCGCACGCGATACACTGTGGCTCAAAGGCGCGCTGCTCTTCGACTTGTGGTTCGACGTACCCCATCGACCGACGCGCGATGCGGATTTCCTGGGGTTCAAACCGGCGGATCAAGACGCGTTGGAATCCATGGTTCGCGAGGCGTGCGCGATCGACATGCCGGACGGCATGAGCTATGAGCCGGCTTCGATGCGGGTCCGCGAGATCCGGGAAGATGCGCGCTACGCAGGATTGCGGGTCACGCTGACGGGCAGGTTGAAGAATGCCCGCTGTCCGGTGCAGCTCGACGTTGGTTATGGCGATGCGGTCACACCGGGGCCGGAAGAGGCGCTGTATCCGACGCTGCTCGACGATCTTCCCGCACCGCGATTGAAGGTGTATCCGCGCGAGACGGTGATTGCAGAAAAGCTTGAGGCGATCGCAACTCTCGGCATAGCCAACAGCCGGATGAAAGATTATTTCGATCTGCTGGCGCTTGCGCGCGAAGGTGCCATCGACCCGCGCGTTCTGTCCGAGGCGATTCGCGCAACGTTCGAAAGGCGCCGCACGCCGTTACCGGCGAGCATGTTGTTGGGACTGGAGGATCAGTTCGCCCGTGACAAGGTCAAGCAGGCTCAGTGGAACGCATTTCTCGCTAAGAATCGTCTGGAAGGACCGCCCCTGGAAGTCGTGGTGCGCGAAGTGCGCGCGTTTCTCCAGGCGCCGCTCAGCCAGGCATCGAAGCGACCGGAGATGCGATGACTGCATTCACCGAGTCCGTTGTCGAAGATGCAGCCCTCAGCTGGTTCGAAGTGCTGGGCTACCGGGTGCTGCACGGGCCGGACATCGCCGCGGGTGAACCCGCCGCGGAGCGCAGCGACCCGAACTACCGCGATGTGGTGCTGGAAGGCCGCCTGCGCCAGGCTCTGGTGCGCCTTAACTCCGACCTGCCGTCCGAGGCGCTGGAAGATGCCTATCGCAAGCTCACGCGGAATGATGCGACGACGTTGCTTGAGCGAAACCGTGTCGTTCATCGGATGATGGTGGATGGCGTGAACGTCGAATATCGCAGGAGTGATGGCTCGATCGCCGGGGCACAAGCCCGGGTCATCGACTTCGACAGGTCAGTAAACAACGACTGGCTCGCGGTAGATCAGTTCACGGTATCGGAAGGACAGCACACCCGCCGACCGGACGTTGTACTGTTTGTGAACGGGCTGCCTCTCGCAGTCATTGAGCTGAAGAATCCCGCAGATGAGGACGCCACGATTTGGAGTGCCTACCAGCAGCTCCGAACCTACCAAGCACAGATTCCCTCCTTCTTCTCGACCAATGCGGCGCTGATCATTTCTGACGGTGTCCAAGCTCGTATTGGGACTCTTGGCGCTGGAAAGGAATGGTTTAAGCCCTGGCGTACGATCGCAGGAGTTCAAGACGCGGCCCCCACGATGTCTGAGCTACAAGTTGTCCTGGAAGGAGTCTTTGAAAAACGACGGTTTCTGGACCTTGTGCGCCATTTTATCGTCTTCGAGGACGAGGGCCATGGAAAGCTCGTTAAGAAGATGGCGGGCTACCATCAGTTCCATGCGGTGAATGTGGCTGTCGAGGAAACCTTGCGGGCATCTCGTCGTACGGTAGAACATCGAGCCGCCGACCTCTTGAGGCAATACCAGTCCGGGCATCAGCCGGGTGGTGAACCAGGCGATCGTCGGGTGGGTGTAGTGTGGCATACCCAGGGCTCCGGCAAGAGCCTCACGATGGCCTTCTATGCGGGGCGGGTCATTCTCCATCCGACGATGGCCAACCCAACCATCGTCGTGCTCACCGATCGCAATGACCTTGACGATCAACTTTTCGGCACCTTTGCTCGATGCTGCGACCTGCTCCGCCAGGACCCAGTTCAGGCGAACGACCGGGCTGACTTGCGCGCGAAGTTGACGGTGGCTTCTGGAGGCCTGGTATTTACCACCATTCAGAAGTTCTTTCCTGAAGAGAAAGGCGACCGGCATCCGGTACTGTCTGATCGCCGCAACATCGTCGTGATCGCGGATGAAGCCCATCGGAGCCAGTATGACTTTCTCGACGGCTTTGCACGGCATATGCGGGATGCGTTGCCGAACGCCTCGTTCATTGGTTTCACCGGAACACCGATCGAAAAGACCGATGCCAACACGCGAGCGGTCTTTGGCGACTACATCAGCATTTATGACATCCAGCGGGCGGTCATCGATAAGGCGACCGTTCCCATCTACTACGAGAGCCGGCTCGCGAAGCTTGAGCTGAAAGCGTCCGAGCGGCCAAAGATCGACCCGAGGTTTGAAGAGGCAACCGAGGGGGAGGAAGTCGAACGCAAGGAGAAGCTCAAGACCAAGTGGGCGCAGCTGGAAGCTGTGGTGGGGTCGGAGAATCGGATCACATTGATTGCTCGAGACCTCGTCGATCACTTCGAAGATCGCCTCGCAGCGATGGATGGCAAGGCGATGGTGGTGTGCATGAGCCGACGAATCTGCGTGGAGCTGTACCGAGAGATTGCCGCCCTGCGCCCGCAATGGCATGCCGATGCGGACGACCAGGGCTCGATGAAGGTGATCATGACCGGCTCGGCGTCCGATCCTATTGAATGGCAAGGCCATATCCGAAACAAGAAACGTCGAGAGGACATGGCGCTGCGGTTCCGTGCTCCCAAGGACCAGTTCAGACTCGTGATCGTTCGTGACATGTGGCTGACTGGGTTTGACGCGCCGAGTCTCCATACGATGTACCTCGATAAGCCGATGCGCGGGCATGGGCTGATGCAGACCATTGCGCGTGTGAACCACGTGTTCACAGATAAGCCTGGTGGATTGGTCGTGGACTACCTCGGCCTGGCCGATGAACTGAAACAGGCGCTTGCGACCTACACAGAAAGCGGTGGGACGGGCAAGACGGCGATTGACCAAGCCGAGGCTGTCGCGGTGATGCTGGAGAAGTATGAAATCTGCCGAGGTCTGTTCCACCGATTTGACTGGTCACTCTGGATGACCGGCAAACCGCAAGAGCGACTTTCGGTGTTGCCTGCTGCACAGGAGCATATTCTGAAGCAGCCAGACGGAAAAACGCGGCTCCTCCGTGCCGTGACGGAGCTTTCACAGGCTTTTGCGCTGGCTGTGCCGCATGAGGAGACCTTCCGGATTCGAGATGATGTGGGCTTTTTTCAAGCCGTTCGTGCGGTGCTGGCGAAGAGCACGCCGGGCGAGCAGAAGACCGATGAAGAACTCGACCATGCCATTCGCCAGATCATTTCAAAGGCCGTGGTGTCCGACAAGATCGTGGATATCTTCGCTGCTGCCGGGCTCAAGAAGCCGGATCTCTCGATCCTCTCTGATGAGTTTCTCGCCGAAGTGCGAGAGATGCCGCAGAAGAATCTTGCTGTCGAACTGTTGCGGAAGCTGCTGAGCGGCGAGATCAAGGTACGCTTGCGCAGAAATGTGGTGCAGGCGAAGTCGTTTGCAGAGTTGTTGGAGCAGGCGGTGAGGAAGTACCAGAACCGGGCGATTGAGGCAGCACAGGTCATCGAGGAAATGATCGGCTTGGCTAAGGACATGCGCCGAGCCCATGAGCGAGGGGAGCAGCTTGGTCTGACCGAGGAAGAGATGGCGTTCTATGATGCGCTCGAAACCAACGACAGCGCGGTGAAGGTGCTCGGAGACGAGACGTTACGAACGATCGCTCGTGAGGTAGCGGAGGCTGTTCGCAAGAATGTCACGATCGACTGGACCGTTCGGGAGAACGTGCGAGCCCAGCTCCGAGTGATTGTAAAGCGGATTCTCAGGAAGTACGGCTATCCGCCGGATAAACAAGAAAAGGCGACGCAGACGGTGCTAGAGCAAGCCGAAGTTCTTTGCAGTGAGTGGGTCGGATAAGGTTACAGGGAGAAGAAGAGGAAACAGGCAGGCTTTTCGCAGGAACGACTTTTCAAGCGGGGCGAAGTTCCATGCTTCGCTCGTGACAGTAATAACTTCGGGGCTCAAACGGATTCGAACTTTGTTATGGCGGCGACTTGACTCGGAGGCCTATGACAAGGCGTCTCGACAGTGGGGAGGGATCGTGACAGCACAGGAGATCAGACCTGGCGCTTATTTGAACAGTGCGGCGAGCGGAAGGCTCAGGGCCGGCAGCAACGGTGTGGTGAGAATCTCTTGGGCTTCTAGGCTCAGGACCGAGGCTTGGCCATAGTGGCTGTCGGTAAGACGGTAAATTTTTATCTGATCCAAGGCCGGATCGATGATCCAATATTCGGGGATGCCGTAATGCTCGTACCGTTGGCGTTTGATCGTCTCGTCCAGCTTTCGGTTACCCTCGGACAGAATTTCAACGACCAAGGTTGGAATTCCACGAATGTTCGCCTCTGTCACGATTGCAGCTTGTGCCGTGGCGACAAAAATCAGATCGGGCTGCACGACATCGAAGTCGGACAGGACGACATCGTAGGGCGCGATGAAGATCTCGCCCAAGGGATACTCTCGGAGAAAGTTCGTCAAAGCGGTCAAGAGCGCTCGAGCTATGCGTTGATGCTTGGTTTTGGGCGATGGCGACATGACATGCTCCCCATCGATTAACTCATGGCGTTTCCCGTCGTCCGGGATAAGCCGGTAGTCTTCGTACGTCAGTCTCAGATGACCAGTCTGGGTCGCCATATGCACCTTGCGCATTGCTCAATTAGCGTGATGTCCAACCTTAACAAGGACAAGACCAAATCGCAAGATTCGCAAAGGATACGCGCCAAGAAATTACAAATGTCGTCTTGGGAGAGATGACAGCGACCGCTGGTTTTCAGCCGGTGCAGAGATTTTGGAAGTTTAACCAACAAGGCTTGATTGGTAGTATCGTCTTCAGTAGTGAGTGTGATGCCGATCCATCATCCTTTCCCGCAAGCCGCTTCCCACAAGCCTTCATTGAGCGTTCCCGGCTCAATGGCAACCCATTGGCCTTCGCTCGTGTTGCTGCCGCCACCAATCACTTCGCCTGTCCCCATATGGCCGTAGAAGTCCGTGGCCGCAAGTGAGCGGACCTGTTTCTCTGCGCAATCCAACTGCTTGGTGATTGTGGTGGAGTAAAAGCGAGTGGGCGCTCGTCCGCCCTGCATCGCTTTCCAGTCGACCAAGGCCGAGACCACGACCAAGTGACCCTCTCGGCGGATGGTATCGGGGTCGATGTAGGCCGTTTGCAATGGATGTGATTGATAGCGAGCATCAATGGCCACCCATTCGGCCCAGACAGGTCCGTGAGCCAGGAACAGCGCTGCGAGCAAGATCCAGGAACCAACTCGGTACGTGAACATGGCTGTTCCTCCCCGAGGAGCGTATTGTACCAGCCTCGCTCTAGCGCGTGAAATGGACGCACCGCGGTGATTGGGAGTGTCGATCAGCCTGAAGCGGACTCCGGCTCTATCAGCATTTATTGATCCTCGGTCTCGGCTGCACCTTTGAACGGATCTGGTCCAGTCGATCGGTGATAAAGCTGAATCGTTTCTTCGGTGGATAGGGGAACCGATAGGCGATCGGCTCCGCTTGCGGCGGCAGGTGGTTCATGTCGCGATAGACATTGACCGGCGCCGAATCTGCCGCCAGGTGAAACATGGAACGGTAGCCCAGTCCACAGCCGGTGATGTTGAGCAGCTCGCCGAATCCATTTTGAGAGGCTCGCTGGATCGCCCGCTGCCCGATCGACTTATACGAGTAAAATTGCCCCTTGGCCCACTTGTGGCCCCAGTACAATTGTTCCACAGTCATCTTGGCCGGCTTATACACGACATGCTCACCGGTGTAGGCGGTCCAATTCTCCGTGAGGATCCGCCCGGCTGCTTTGAGTTCCGCAAACTGCTTGGTGCCGGGATAGGGGGTCATAATGCGCCAGAGCGCTCCTGCCAACCCCATCTTCGTCGCCCATTCGGCAGTGCGCTCGAAGTCAAAGACATCTTCATGGTCCAGACCGCAGATAAATCCTGCATGAATATCGATTCCCTGGTCGTGAATGCGCTTGATCATCTCCTCATACAGCTTCGCCTGATTTTGTTTATCGACGGACCTGAGCGACTCTTGATTGATCGATTCGATGCCCATGAACATCGCCGAACAGCCGGCTTCTTTCAGCGTCTTGAGCAATTCCGGATGGTGCGCGACGTACGTGGCGCTCATCTGGCTCATCCACTTCTTTCCGAGCGGCCTCATGGCCTCACAGAGCTCGCGCGTATAGGCCGGGTCCGACAACAAATCGTCGTCCCAAAACATCACCATCGGTCCGTTCATCTTCTCGACTAGTTTGACCACGTCCGCCGGTGGCTTCTTCCGGAAGCCGTAGGCGCCGCCTCCTAAGGCCAAATGAATCGAACAGAATGTGCAGCGATAATTACACCCTCTGGTCGCCGTGAGCGCGTCTCGAAACATATAACCCTGTGGTAACAGATCCCAGCGGGGAGGCTTTGCATCCCATTGCTCGACCATATGGGGCATGCGGTACTGCGGTTGCATCTTGCCTTTCTTGAAATCCTCGATCAGCCGTGGGACGGTCAGCTCTCCTTCTCCAATGACGATGGAGTCAGCGTACTGGACTGCTTCGTCAGGCATGGCCGATGGATGAAGACCACCAAGCACGACCTTGGCGCCGCGCTCGCGGAAGAGACGAGCCACTTCGTAAGCCCGTACAGCCACGACGGTGGTCACGGTGATGAACACCAAGTCGTAGTCACGTGTAAAATCCAGGGGCCCGACGATTTCGTCTTGAATCTCGATGTCCCACTCATCTTCAGGTATGAGGGCGGCAAGCGTCGGGAGGTTCAAATTGGGCGTACGGAATAGTTTCCAGACCGAATCCCATTTCTGATCTTCAGGATGTGGAATAATGAGACCGATCTTGCGGTGCCCCATAGTCGCCCTCCTCCAAGTGGTGAGTGAATGCTTCTATTTTAAAAAGTCTCCTTGATGGTCTATCCGTCCGCTTGCTTGTATCACCCGATCGTATGTTCATTATCTGGTAATTTCCCTAGTGATATGCAGGAAGCCGTGGTCGATTCAAGAGTGGAGAAAGGCTGAAGATGCCGGCGAGTAGGAGTCTCATCGCACACCAACTAGATCAGTAGGTGCTAGACTAGCCCGTTCAAGTGAACGGAATCAAGAGTCATGATGACGATGGGGGAAAATATACGCAAAAACTCGAAGGGACTTACCTGATCTCATGGAGCTTCAGCAAGTTCGTGCCGCCTATTTGTGCCGCCATGGTTCCGGATACGATCACAACCTTGTCCCCTTTATTGACCAGTCCTTCCGCTTTGAGCCGTTGTTCGGCCTCACGGATGTGCGGATCGGTTTCTCCGATACGCAACATGATGAACGAACGGACTCCCCAATAAAGCGCCAGGCGCCGTTTAATGGGCTCGGCATGCGTGAAGGCCAGGATCGGAGCGTTCGGTCGTTGTTTGGAGATCAACCGAACCGTAGTCCCGCTTTCGCTGAACGCCACGATTGCGGTGGCATCGGTGGCTCTCGCCGCAAAAGAGGCGGCGGCACAGGTGGCTTCCGAGATCGAAAGATGTTCCAAGTCCGCTTGACGTTTGAGCACGACTCCCGGTTCGGCACCTTCTTCTGCCGCGCGAATAATCCGATCCATGACTTGAAGGGCTTCGATCGGATGAGCGCCGACGGCTGTTTCGGCCGAGAGCATCAAGGCGTCGCTGCCGTCGAAGACGGCATTGGCAACGTCCGACGCTTCCGCTCTCGTCGGACGGATGGCCTGCGTCATCGATTCCAGCATCTGAGTGGCGGTGATGACCAGCCGACGGCGACGATTGGCCTCTCCAATGATCCGCTTCTGCAGAAGCGGCACGGCTTCGGGCCCTATTTCGACACCCAGATCTCCTCGTGCGATCATCACACCGTCCGCCTGCTCCAAGATCTCATCTAACGCAGCCACGGCTTCGGCCCGTTCGATCTTCGCGATGATCGACGTGTTGAGTCCGTGCTCCGCCAGCACAGCTCGTGCCGCGCTGATATCTTGAGGGCCCCGTACAAAAGAAAGTGCTACATAATCCACACCCTGTTCGGCTCCGAATCGAATGTCCTCCCGATCCTTGTCAGTCAGGGTAGGAGCGCTCACGGCAGTACCAGGAAGATTGACGCCTTTGTGTGAGGTGATCGTGCCGCCGGCAAGCACAGTGCACTCGACAAGATCATCGACGATGCGCTCGGTGATGAGTTCAACGAGTCCGTCGTTGATCAACACTCGCGCTCCTCTTCGAAGATCGCGCGCGAGCGACGAATAGGTAACCGGAATTTCGAGAAGAGGGGCTGACGCGGTGGATTGTGCATCACGGTGTTCATGAGATGGAATCGATGACCGTAGGTGTACCGTCTGACCGGGCTTTACCTCGATTCCTGCGTTCGGAAGAAGACCCACTCGGATTCTTGGGCCTTGAAGGTCTTGGATGATCGCCACTGCCGCGCCTTGACAAGCTGCTGCCTCGCGGATCGTGGTAATCGCCGTAGCATGAGATTCATGAGTGCCGTGAGAAAAATTCAGCCGAGCGGTATCCATGCCGCTCTCAATCAATCGATGTATGATGGCCGGGGAACTACTCGCCGGCCCGATGGTACAGACGATTTTGGCTTTTCGCATGCTCATGTGGAAGCGCCTCCAGGTTCTCGTCCAAAAGAGAAGCAGAGGGGGAGAGAATATCATAGATCCATTCATCGGATACCTCATAGACGACGAATTGGTGTAGGGGAGGCGCCGTGACTTGAATCTATCTTGAGCCGGTGTTCCCGTGTAGGCGAGCGGCGACGTGGCCATTCGGAATCGTGCATTTCCTTTTCTTTTGTCTGCCAGCCGGTACAATAACTTCGTCACGAAAGGAGAGACGCAGTGGGAACGCTCATTTCAGTGGCATCCGGCAAGGGCGGTGTGGGTAAGAGCGTGGTTTCAGCCAATCTTGCGTTGGCGTTGGCGAAGGGCGGACGACAGGTCATACTGGTCGACCTCGACGTCGGTGGGGCCGATGCCCATATCATGTTCGGAGAATTGAATCCGTCGGCGACCTTGACGGACTTTCTGAACAAACGGGTCGGCCGGCTGGACGAAGTCGCTATTCCCGTCCTCATTCATCCGAACCTCCGTCTCATTGCCGGCACCGGCGATACCTTGGCGACCGCCAACATGGCCTATGCCCGCAAGAAGCGGCTGATGAAACAATTCCGTGATCTTGCGACCGACATCGTGGTGCTCGACATCGGGGCCGGCACCAACTTGCACGCCCTCGACTTTTTTCTGATGGCCGACATTCATCTGGCCGTGGCCACTCCCGAGCCGACGTCTGTGCTGGATCTCTACCGATTCATTAAGCTGGCCGCGATCCGGCGTGTATTAGCCTGTTTTCTTGCACGAAGCCCGATGTCGGAGATTCTCTCCAACCGAGACTTCACGAGTGTGGAGGAGGTCATGGAAATTGCGGGTGCTGCCGACGCGGAAGGGCGTGATGCAGCGGCGACGGTGTTGCAATCGTTCCGGCCCGGGTTAATCATCAACCGGGTATCCGACAGTCCTCAGGTCAATGTCCTATACCTTCGCAAGATTCTCCATCAATATGTCGGTGGGGACCTGACGCTGCTCGGTGAGATCCCTGACGACCCAGCTGTGAGCCAGGCGGTTCGGAAGTTTCTCCCGGTTATTGAAGCGGCTCCGGAGTCCCCAGCCGCCAAAGGTCTGTTGGCCGTCTCCGCCGCCGTTGAGCAATTAGTCTCGGCGTCCGCCGACAAAAGCAAAACGGAGGTCAAACAATCGGAAAAGAAGCAGACAAGAGTGCTCCTCTCCAATCCGACCTGTTCCCAAGACCCCCAGACCTCGATTCCCCTGAAACCGGCGGTTCAGTCCCCTTCAATCGAACCGAAACCGCCTGGTTGTACTAATTCGGCCCAAAATACCAGCGGGCTCGTTGCCTAAGGCAGTGAAGGTGCGGAGCGGTGTAGAGGTACCGTCCTACCTCCGCCATTAGTCCATAGCGGTGTTCGCCACCTATCTATTAGGGATGTCCATCCGTCAGCTCGGAACGGAGGTACGAGGCCATTGAGGGCGTCGATGCAGGAGCAGGCAATGAACGTAGGAAGAGGGGGAAGTGTCGACTCCGGTTTCATAAAGACCTCCGGGATGGTGTTAAGCATTGCTCTCAAAATAGGTGAGAGTCAAGGCGGAGCAAATCAGCACAGGATGCGGCTTCGTACGAATCAACAGGAAGATCGAGAGTCTCGAGTATAGGATCAAGGAAGCTCTAAGCCGATCGGAAAGGTCGCCACGTAGCCACCGTTCGTTGCGGAAGGATTCAGCATTAATTGGTCGCCGCCGTTACGGAAAATGAAATCGTGCTGATTCCGTACTCGACGCCGTCCTTTCGATGAGTAGGGGAGGTCGGTATGAACGCGGTCCGTCAGTTCGTCGGGAAAATACAATTGCGAGGTAAACTCGAAGCTTCTTCCGGCGATCGCTGTCGTGCGAACCTTGAAGTGAATATGCACGGTTCTGATCGGATACCAACCTGGGTAAATCGTGAGAAACCGTGCTTCGCCCTGGGCATTCGTCACCTGGTACCCGCGCAAAAACTTTTGGCCACGTGTGCTGAAACCTGGATCGTCCACATCAGAATAGACACCCTCGGCGTCGCACTGCCAAACATCGATCTGTGCCTCTGGTATGGGGCGACAGTCTCCGGCATGGAGGCGCATCACTTGAAATGTCAACGTCAACGGCGCACCAGGTCTCGCTTGCCCATTAGCCGGGTCGGTGCGAATGTCGGATCGATGCAGTCGTTCATCCACAAAATACGGACCTTCGGTTTGTTCTGGTCGGACAATGCATAGAGGTCGAAGTGTGTCGGGAACAGCCTGTGCTTTGTTTGGCCATCCACCTGCCAGCAAACCTGCACCAGTGGTACCCATCAACACAAGGGCTTCACGGCGAGAGAGACCATATCTGATTTGCTTATCTTTCTCGTTCATTCGGTCAGGCCTTTTTTCCCTGTGAAAGTAGTCGAGCCATCAAACATCACCTGCCCCTGAGTCGTGGGTGAACGCTTGGCGGAGGGGGCGGTGGAGATGACGGTCCAGGAGAAAACGACCTTGGACCGAAATAGTAGGGTCGATAGAAACCTGGTCCACCCCAATAACTGTAAGGAAAGGCACCATAAGGGTAGAAGCCTGCGCCGCCATAGGGTGGATAGTACGAACCATAGTACAAGCTCCTATCTCTGGTCCGAGTCTCGAGACTCTTCCAGTCGATAATATGTTTCACTTCGACGACCGGATAGACATAGTCGCTTTCATCCAGCTGTCTTGTTGTCACGCCTTTCACGGTGCCGATGACCGTAATGGGCGTGCCTTCGGGGAGACTGGCAGGATCGAGAAACGTTTCTCGGACGGCCAAGAACCGCCCTTCGGACCGAAGACGATCTTCCGTCAATCTCCCTTCTTCCTCGGTCGGCCGTTGCAGAACCTCCAGTTCGGTGCCCTCCTTTGTTCGTTTCCCTTTGATGACCGTGCCGCCCAGCATGACGGTTCGTCCGGTATATTCGCTGGGAGCTTGTTGCAAATCTGCGAAACGCACCGTCCTATCGATCTCGTTCTCTAACTCAAGTGGTATACCAAGCGACTCCGCAGTTCGTTGAACCTGGTGGATGGATTCGGCGCAGGCAGGCAAGATCAACAACCCACAGAGCAAGGAAAAGAGCGCAATCATGCGGGACATATACGCCACCCTTTCCTAGAAGTGATAGGACAACCCGCCAAGCACATACTGTGCTCTGTAATTGCCGCTGAAACCACCCAGGTCACCGAAGGCTTGATCGAATTTCAAGGTCGCACCGACGTACTTATACTCTCCAAAGATGGCGATCTTGGGTGTGATAAACGCGCGCAGGCCGGCAAGCACATTCCATGCTGCTGCTACATCACTGTCGCTGCGTACGGTCGGCGTGTTGCTGATGTGGACGATCGCCGCTCCTATGCCGGCCCCGACGTATGGCTGAAATGTTCGACCTGGATAGCGAGCGATAAAGTTGGCTCCCACTGTAGTCACTCTCATATGGATCCCTGGGTCGGAGTCCAGTTGTTTGATGTGCGGCGTGGTACTCAAGACTTCTCCTTCAATTCCATACCAACGGTGTCCAGGAAAATATCCGACCTTTGCTCCATAGGCGATCGAATTTTGAAGGTCAAAGTCAGGATTGGGGGCAGGATTGAAGTCTGGAACTCCTGCAGAGGGGCCTGTTCCTGCGATGCTGTTAATACGATCCGCAAAGTTCACCCCTGCGGTTCCAGCGACATACATTTCTGCTGAGGCTCTGTGCGCAGGCCAGAGTGTTGCCAGCGAAAGACCTACGGTCAAAAGGCCGGTGATGACCGAGGTGATTGTTTGCATGCTCGTGACTCCCTTCGAGATATCATACCAAAAGTTTGCTCAGACGACGCTTCGCCAAAATCGAGCGGCATCGGACGACGATGCGTGAGCCGCAACATATTCTGTTTCCTTCGTATTATGATCGCGCCATGCGATAACTAGGTGCGGATTCTTGAGGATAATCAATGGAGTGTTTCTGCAGATTTGGCCTTTCTATCGGCTGCGCCGGCTTGGATTGTTGATCGTGTCTGTGCTACATCCTCATGCGATAGAAGGCAATTTGAGAGAGTTTTCAAACATACCGGTTACTGTACGGAAGGAGCCGACCTATGGGACTCATGGATCAGTTGGGGCAAGCAGTGGGTGGCATGATGGGAAGCCAAGGTGGTCAGAATCCTCTTCTGCAGGCCTTGACCAGCCTCCTCGGAAAGGACAGCGCCATCGGTGGCCTGGACGGCCTCGTCCAGGCTTTTCAAAAAAATGGTCTGGGCGACATCGTGAATTCATGGGTGAGCACAGGACAGAATCTGCCCGTCACACCGAGCCAGATCGAGCAAGGGTTAGGGGGCGACCTGCTGAGCCAAGTAGCGGGCAAAGCGGGACTCTCTTCCAGTGCGGTCAGTTCACAGCTGGCCGGCCTTCTTCCTGATCTCGTCGACAAGCTGACACCGAACGGAAAGATCGAAGCCGGTGGACTCGAACAGCTCTTGAAGTTCGTGCAAGGAAGGTGAATACGTACGCAATACAGGGTGTCTATTGAGTATCGATTCCGGCTCGATGACGCCTCCTCCCGTACAGCGGAAATTTCTGACACGGCCACAAGATCGAGTGGCCATTCTGGTGACGGTGAGTGTGGTCTTAGCGACCGTCGTCTGGACGTTGCGAGAGCCTCCTCCCTCTCGACCTCGAACAGACGAGACAGCCACCGGTGCTCTCAAACAGGAAAAAATTCCACTGGTCACCGGCGATGAATCACTTGTCGATATTTTTACCAGACCCGGCTGCCCGGTGTGTCACATCATCCCCGGGATCCCCGGTGCGACCGGCCAAGTCGGACCTCCGTTGGTACTCGGTACGACAGGCGTGCAGCGACTGAAGGATCCAGGGTATCGGGGATACGCCAAGACGGTGCATGAGTACATCATGGAATCAGTGTTGGAGCCCCAGCGATTTGTGGTACGTGGGTATCCAGGTGACACGATGCCGACTTGGTATGGATCCAAACTGAGTGCGCTGGCTCTTGAAAAGATCGCGGCGTATCTTGAACGTCAAACCGAAGAGAGGTCAGTCCCCTGAGAAGATTGAGACACTTATCGTTTTCGAAGCGGAGTCACGTTTCCAGAAGAGCTCCCTTGAATTTTAAAGGCGCCGGTATCACCCCTGCCCATCTGCTTATCGAGCAAGACGTTCACGGCCTCGTCCCCTTTGAGTCCTTCAAGTTTGATTTTCAGGCGGAGGTTGTTCGCGCTATCGGCGTTGATAAGAGCTTGCTCCAGCGAGATCTTGTTCTCTTTGTACAACTGAAACAGTACGTGATCGAAGGTTTGGCAGCCTTCGTCCAACCCCTGTTCCATCGCTTCTTTCAACGTATCGACCTCCGCTTTTTTGATCAGGTCCTTGATGCGCGGCGTGTCCAGCATGATTTCCAAAGCCGGGACGCGTTTGCCGTCGACCGACGGAATCAATCGCTGCGAGATGATCGCGCGCAAATTCAGAGATAGTTGCAGATAGATCTGCGCATGGCGCTCGACTGGAAAAAAATTCATGATGCGCTCGATCGCTTGGTTGGCGTTGTTGGAGTGTAGAGTGCCGATGCACAGGTGACCGGTCTCGGCAAAGGTAATCGCCGCTTCCATGGTTTCCGTATCGCGCACCTCACCG
Source organism: Nitrospira sp. (assembly GCA_018242685.1). GTDB lineage: Bacteria > Nitrospirota > Nitrospiria > Nitrospirales > Nitrospiraceae > Nitrospira_D. The sequence continues at coordinate 97,448 of JAFEBM010000025.1, forward strand.
ATCAGAATCACATCCGGAGCCTGACGGAGCGTGTTCTTCAGCGCGTTTTGGAAAGTTAAGGTGTCGAATCCGACTTCGCGCTGCGTGATGATCGACTTCTTGTGCTGATGAACGAACTCGATCGGGTCTTCCACGGTAATGATATGACCCGGGTGGATGGTGTTGCGATAGTCGATCATGGCGGCCAACGATGTCGATTTTCCCGAGCCGGTGGCGCCCACCACCAGCACGAGGCCGCGTTTGGTCATCGCGATGTCTTTGATGATCGGAGGAAGCTGCAACTGCTCGACGGTCTGAATGTCCGCTTTGATGTGACGGAAGACCAATCCGACATTCCCCCTCTGTCTGAAGATATTGACGCGGAACCGACCCAATTCCTTGTAGTAGAGCGCCAGGTTCATCTCCATCTTTTCTTCGAATTCGCTTCGCTGTTGACCGCGCATCAAGGCTAACGCCAGTGCTTCGAGTTGCTCGTTGGTGAACGGGGGCACGTCGGTCGGCTGGGTGGCGCCATGGATGCGGTAGATCGGCGAAGCGTCGACAGTCAAATACAAGTCCGACGCTTCGCGGTCCACCATGACTTTGAGGAGACTTCGAACATCCATCAGACGTGCTCCGTATTGTGTGCGTTCTAGGCCGCGCCGGTCATCGATGCACCGAAGAGATTGGGGTTCATGCTGCGGGACTGGGCTTCGGCTTTATGGACGATTCCACGCGTTGCGAGTTCGACCAACGCCATGTCCATCGTTTGCATGCCGTCTTTTTGGCTGGCCTGCATGATCCCCGGAATTTGGTGCAGCTTGGCTTCACGAATGAGATTGCGCACTGCCGTTGTCGCCACCATGACTTCGAGTGCGGCGACACGTCCGCCGGTTTTCTTCTTCAGCAGCGTTTGGGTGATGACGGCTTCCAACGCCTCCGATAGCTGGGTTCTGATTTGCGCCTGCTGGGCCGGCGGAAATGCGTCGATGATGCGATCAATCGTTTTGGGTGCGCTCGAGGTGTGAAGGGTGCCGAAGACCAAGTGTCCGGTTTCTGCTGCGGTCAATGCCAGTTGAATGGTGTCCAAATCTCGCATTTCGCCCACCAGCACGATGTCGGGATCTTCGCGAAGCGCCGACTTCAGGGCGTTGGCGAAGGATAATGTGTGAACACCGAGCTCGCGTTGATTGACCAGGCATTTCTTGGATTTGTGGACGAACTCGATGGGATCCTCGATGGTGATGATGTGACCTTCAAACGTGTTGTTTAGATAGTCCACCATCGCGGCAAGCGTGGTGGATTTTCCGGATCCGGTCGGTCCGGTCACCAAGATCAATCCCTTTTCCTTGTCGCACAGTTGCCGAAGAATCGGCGGCATGCCGAGTTTTTCCAACGGAAGAATGGTGGTCGGAATATTCCGAAAGACCGCGCCGAGTCCTCGCTGTTGCACGAACACGTTGACGCGGAAACGGGCGATGTCCCCGAGTTCAAACGAGAAGTCACATTCACGCTTCTCTTCGAAGGTCTTCCGCTGAGCGTCATTCATCATGTCGTAGATGAGCGCGTGTGTTTCGTCGGGAGTCAGGTGAGGGTGGTCGAGTTTTTTGAGATCCCCGTGAATGCGAATCATCGGGGGTTCACCGGCACTAATATGACAGTCCGAGGCGCCTTCCTTGACCGAGAACGTCAGCAGCTTGGAAATATCCATTACCCGTGATCCTCAATGATATGGGTTGCTCGTGAGGTGAAAGTCTCCCGTGCATCATGCCATAGCAAAGCCCGAAAGCAAGAAAATAGCCGGAAGGCGCGTGCCGATCACCCTGTTAGAGGAGGCCGGTCTCACGACCCGCGAGGTCAAGAGCACGAAGCGCTTCGTCGATCTGCCCAGTCGTGTGTTCGGATGTCACCGTGAAGCGTATGCGGCTGGTTCCGTCCGGAACGGTCGGCGGGCGGATTGCGGAAGCGTAGATGCCGTGTGTGAGCAGTCGTTCGGCTAATGCTGATGCAACGACTGCGTCGCCCACCAGGATCGGAAGAATCGGACTGACGGTCTGAGTCATCCGAAAACCGAGCTGCCGCATTCCATTGAACAGCCGTTGTCGATTCGACCAGAGCCTCATCCGACGTTCCGGTTCACGCTGAATGACCGAGACCGCAGCCGAAGCAGCCGCCGCGATCGCGGGTGGAAGCGCTGTTGTAAAAATGAATGGACGGGTCACGTTGATCAAATACTGAATCAAATCGTTGGGCCCGACGATGTAGGCTCCATGGCTCCCCAGTGCTTTACTGAGCGTCCCCATGTGAAAGGGGATCCGATGTTCCAGACCGAAATGTTCGATCGTTCCCCGACCGGTCGGTCCCATGATGCCGGTCCCATGGGCATCATCGACATACAATGTTGCATCATACTGCTCCGCCAGCGATACCAGATCAGACAACGGAGCAAGGTCGCCGTCCATGCTGAAGATCCCTTCTGTGATGATGAGCGTGGGGCGATTCGCTCGCCGCCGTCGCAGCAATGACTCCAGATCGGCACAATCTCGATGACGGAATATCCGAAAATCGGTGCGACTCAATCGACATCCATCGATGAGACTGGCATGACACAAGCGATCCGCCAGGATCAGGCCTCCTTGCCCGATGAGGTTCGGAATGACGCCGATATTGGCTAAATAACCGGCTCCGAACAGAAGGGCGGCTTCCGTCCCTTTAAACGTCGTGAGGGAGGTTTCGAGGTGCGTATGGGGAGGGAGCGTTCCACTGACCAGTCGAGAAGCTCCGGACCCAGTCCCATATTGTTCCGTTGCATGTATCGCGGCGCGGATGACTTCCGGATGGGTCGCAAGTCCCAGGTAATCGTTAGAGGACAGCAAGATGACGTTCCGTCCTGCATATTGGATGATCGGCCCTGTGCCTGATTCCAATGGAGACAAGCGACGCATGAGCGATCGGTCAGCGAGTTCTTTGAGCTTGCTTCGAAACGTGCTGATTTGAAACTCCCGTTAGCGCTTCGCAGAGCCTCGGCAGGCCGTGACTGCACAATGAGTGTGTTCTGATTGCATTGACAATGGGAATTCATCCTTAGTATAAAGCAAAGGTTCTGGCGCAGAAAGCCGAGTTTCAACAGTGAAGTAATAGATGTCTCATGACGTACCGAATTAAAGTTCCACCACGGACATTGCCGGTGGACGAGGCTCACCTGGTGAGTGGGCTTGAACACTGGATGCTCCGTCTGGCGAACTACCGCTGGTCGATTTTGGTTGGGTTCCTACTTCTCCTTTTGATGGGGGGAGGAATCTGGGGCGTCTTCTGGTATGACGCACAAAATGCCGACAAGGCTCAGGAGTTGGAACGAGAGGCGACTCTCCATCTCTTTACACGTGCGGCCAATGATCCACAGAAGGCTGCAGTTAATCTAAAGGAAGCGATTGTCCTGTATAAGAGGGTCGTCGACGAGTATCCTCGGACTTCCACGGCCCCGCTCGCACAGTTCAGTCTCGGGAATGCCTATCTTCAGTCGAATGACCTCGCTTCAGCGATCGAGGCCTATAACAAGTTTATCTCTACCTATGGGTCTCATGTTTCGCTTCTCGGGCTCGTACAGCAAAAACTGGGTTATGCCTATCTGCTCAAGGGAGATCTGGATCAAGCGGCCAAGGCCTACTCGACGGTTCTTGAGATCCCTGGCGCAATGAATCGGGATTACGCCCTCTTTGAACTTGCCAGATTGGAAGAGAATCGCTCTAAGCCCGATGAAGCCTTGAAGCATTATCAGAATCTGATGAAAACCTTTCCAAATTCTTCCTTGACGAGCGAAGCCGCCATGCGTGTGAAGGTGATCGAAGCCAAAAAAACTCCTGATCCGTCTCCCGCTGCAGCAACTCCCGCTCCTTCTTCCAATCCGTCGAAGCCATCCAAGCCGTAGATACGCTTCTCTGCCTTGACGTGCAGGCCTCCCACTCGTTCAAGGTCGGTGCGTACTAACGAGTGATCACGAGGAACTCTCCCGCCTTAATCGCCGGACTGGACAGATTGTTCAACGCTTTGAGGGTTTTGAGAGGAATGTGAAATCGTCGAGAAACCTTCTCAAGCGTGTCACCCATGCGGACCCGGTATCGGCGTGCAGTATCAATTTTGACATGCCGACTTTCGGCGCGCAGGGGAGGGAACTTATAGGTAGGGACTCGATTGATTAGTTCGACTACTTTGGCGCTGGTTCCCACCGGGACCTTCAGATGATACGCCGAGTCGTAAGGAGGTGTCGCATCTCGCCGCAGCTCAGGATTCAGTAATCGGAGCTCGGCGTACGGAATCCCCGTCACGTTGGCAATTGCGCGGAAGTGCAAGGGGCGGGTCACCACGACCTCCTCAAATTGGTGAAGAGGGACGGGATCTTGATTGAACCCGTATTGGTCGAGGTTCTTCGCAATAATGGTTGCAGCCATAATCCGGGGAACGTATTGCTTTGTCTCCAGCCTGATGAGCTTCGTTTCTGAGATTTCTGAGAAGGACTCCGCCTGAGCCTTCCGAAGGGCCCGCAGGACCTTCCCTTCGCCTGCATTGTACGCTGCCATCGCCAAGGGCCAAGCGCCGAATAAATCGTAGAGGTCGCGCAGATACCGCGCCGCGGCGACGGTGGATTTGATCGGATCACGTCGTTCGTCAACATAGTGATCGATCCGCAACCCATAGAGCTGCCCCGTCCCTTTCATAAACTGCCATGGACCCGTGGCTTTTGCTCGTGAATAGGCGTAAGGGTTGAAGCCGCTCTCAACAAGGGAGAGATTCACGAGGTCGCTCGGAAGGTCGAATTCGGCAAAGATATTTTCGACCAGCGGACGATAACGGCTGAAGCGCAGGAGCCATTGCTCAAACCTATTTCGAATTGAGATGTTGAAAAAATGAATATGGCTTTGCACGTTCTGATCGATGACGACGGGAATGTTGTACAGCGGACCTTGAGCATCCGCACCCGTCGTGCCTGAAGCATCCAGAGCGGTCTTATCAGGTGTCTGTTCAGATAGCTCTACAATGCCGTCCGTCGATGGGGGCTCAGAAGGAGAAACCGTCAGCTCAGGCTCTAGCTCAGGTTCTAAAGGGACCAGGTTTGAATCAATACCATCATCTTCTTGAGGCGATTTTATTTCGCCGGTAGGTTCACCGGTAGGATTGTTCTGTTCACCAGCAGGATTACCCTGGGCTCGACTCTCGAATGGCGACCATAGCAGAACGGCACTCAGTACTGCCGCGGTCGTCGCTTGGATCCCCCACTGCCTCGCATACATTGTCATCATGGATACCCTCGATGATGGCCTTGATCGCATCAAAGACTATCGACCCACCACATACTTGTCAAGGAACTGAGATCCGCGAAGACGCTGGTACGTTTGTGTCATGTTGGGCAGAGAGAATCGTGGGTGGAAGACCCTAGCTTCTAGAGCGTCACTCGCAAAAGGAAAATTCCTGATACAGTCGTCGTTTACGCGGTCGATTTCTTGACAGTCTCCCAGCGCAAATGATAGCGTACCGCTCTCCTAGTGGCACCCCACCAGAATCGCATTGTAAGGAGGTTCGTTCCGATGTTGAAGCGCTATCTCTTGGCTCCTGGCCCGACGCCCGTACCGCCGGAAGTGTTGCTGGCGATGGCTCGTCCGATGATCCACCATCGTGCACCCGAGTTTGATCCGATCTTCGCTGAGGTACGCGAAGGATTGAAATGGTTGTATCAAACACGCCACGATGTCCTGATGCTGGCGGCATCCGGAACAGGTGGCATGGAAGGCGCGGTCTCAAACTTTTTGTCTCCCGGTGACAAAGCCCTCTACGTCAACGGAGGCAAATTTGGAGAGCGCTGGGGCAAACTCTGCAAGACCTTCGGGGTACAGGCAACCGAGATCAAGGTTGAATGGGGACATGCGGTGAATCCTCAGCAAATTGCTGATGCACTCAAAAAAGATCCTTCGATCAAGGCAGTGTATGTGCAAGCCAGTGAAACCTCGACGGCCGTCGCGCATGATGTCAAGACGCTCGGCGAGATCATCAAGGATTATGACAATACGATTTTGGTGGTCGATGCCATTACAGCGCTTGGTGTATTTGACATCAAGACTGATGCATGGGGTCTGGATGTCGTGATCACCGGTTCCCAGAAGGCCCTGATGCTGCCTCCCGGCATGGCGTTCGTCAGTGTCAGCGACAAAGCGTGGGCCTTGGCCGACAAGGCCAAAAATGCCGCCTTTTATTTCAACTTCAAAAAGGAACGTGAAAACCAGATCAAGAATCAGACTGCCTTCACCCCGGCAGTCTCGCTTGTGATCGGCCTTCAAGAGGCCTTCCGAATGATGAGGGCGGAAGGGCTGGAAAAAATGTTTGCGCGGCAGGGACGGTTGGCTTTGGCGATGAGAGAAGGCGTGAAGGCCGCTGGGATGGCGCTGTTCCCGAAGGAGTCGCCCAGCGATGCCTTGACGGCGGTTTGTGCGCCGGATGGAATTGACGGGCAGGCGATCTATAAGAATCTGCGTGTGCAATACGGCATGACGGCTGCCGGTGGCCAAGATCACCTGAAGGGGAAGATATTCCGACTGTCTCATATGGGGTATGCGGATACGTTTGACGTGATCGCAGCATTAGCCGCGACCGAGATGGTTCTGAAAGGGCTTGGCCATCCGGTGAAATTGGGAAGCGGTGTCGGAAAAGCGCAAGAAATCTTATTGGCGAAGTAACCACGGCGAGGGCGCACATGGCCGCAGCGGGAATGAAAATTTTGATCAGCGATAGCTTGTCGAAACATGGCGTCGAGGCGCTCGAGAAGGCGGGATTCACCGTGGTGGTGAAGTCTAAAATGCCCAAGGACGAGTTGCTCAAAGAGATCAAAGACGCCGATGGGCTCATCGTGCGATCCGGCACCAAGGTGACGGCAGAACTGATCGCTGCAGCGGAGAAACTTAAGGTCGTCGGAAGGGCCGGGTCCGGCCTGGACAATGTCGATACCCCTGCTGCGACTCGTCGAGGCATCGTCGTCATGAATACTCCGGGGGGCAACACCGTCACGACCGCCGAGCACACGATGTCGATGATCTGTGCGATGAGTCGGCGCATTCCCCAAGCCACCGCCTCGGTGAAGGCGGGCAAATGGGAAAAGGACAAATTCATGGGTGTCGAGCTCTACAACAAGGTGCTCGGCATCATCGGCGCCGGACAGATCGGCAGTCACCTGACCAAGATGGCGCAAGGGATCGGCATGAGCGTCGTTGCGTTTGACCCGTACCTGGCGCCGGAGCGGGCCGAGCGAATGGGCGTGATGATGCTGGACCTCGAAGAACTCTTCCGGCAGGCGGACGTGATTTCGGTCCATACGCCGCTCACGCCGGAGACGCGCGGGATCATCAATGCACAGGCCATTGCCAAGATGAAACCCGGTGTCCTCATCGTGAATTGTGCCCGGGGTGGCATCATTAATGAACTTGATTTATGCGAAGCCTTGAAAACAAAGCGTGTCGCCGCTGCGGCCTTCGACGTGTTTGAAGAAGAGCCGGTCAAGCCTGACAATCCGCTCCTTGCCTTGGATAATTTTATCTGCACCCCCCACATCGGAGCCCAGACGGCCGAGGCTCAAGAAAACGTCGCGATCGGAATTGCGGAACAGATCGTCGACTATTTCACCAAAGGAGTGGCCAAGGGTGCCGTGAATATTCCGTCGGTCGCTCCAGAATTATTGCCTCGCTTACAACCCTTTCTGACGTTGGCGGAGAAGCTCGGTATGCTTCAAACTCAACTCGTTCAAGGAGGAATCGAGCGAGTCACGGTGGAGTACAGCGGGGAAGTCGCCACGCTCTCCATTGCGCCCTTGACCATCGCCGTCCTCAAGGGGCTGCTCACTCCTATTATGGAACACCCGGTGAATTACGTGAATGCCCCTATCGTGGCGAAAGAGCGAGGCATCGAAGTCAAAGAAGTGAAGAGCACGAATGCAGGGGATTTCACAAGCCTGATCCGGGTTCAGGTCGAGGCCGGCAAGGTGTCGCACCAAGTTGCCGGGACGCTGTATCACAAGAAAGAAGCGCGTGTCACGGAGATCAATCAATTTAAAGTCGAAGTTGTGCCGGAGGGGCATATGCTGTTGATTCACAATGTCGATCGCCCTGGAGTCATCGGCATGGTCGGAAAGGTGCTGGGAGATCAGGGAATCAACATTGTGCGGATGCAATGTGCCTTGGAAAAGCGGGGAGGGGATGCATTACTGATCATCGGTTCCGATACGGAATTTCCATCTACTGTCCTGGATCAGATCCGTTCCAGCTCGAATATTCTGTCCGTCAAGGTCGCCAACCTTTCCTAACGCTTCTCGCGATCAGGTAATTATGGCCTCTGCTCCTCCGATGCGCAGGACTTCTTCGGGGCCGTTCCCTCTTTTGCGCGAGCACTCACTGGTTCCGGTCGGGATGGCCACCATCCTGCCGGGAGCCGCTCGCCACGTTCGGCATCTGGAAGCCGAATTGTTGACGTACTTCAATCGTTTCGGGTACGACGAAATCATCCTTCCGACGTTCGAGTATCTTGATGTGCTGGCGCCCGGCCTCGAACCGACGCTGTTAGAGAACTCTTATAAGATCGTAGATCGGACGACCGGCCGTATTCTCTTGTTGCGGCCCGACGTCACGGCACAAATTGCCCGTACGGTAGCGATGGGCATGCTGGGCGCGCATTTTCCGTTGCGCTTGTCGTACCGGGCGACGGTCTTTCGGCATGAACCGGAACATGCCGGTCGAGATCGAGAAATCTTTCAAGTAGGCGCCGAGCTGATCGGGGCTGATGATCCGTCCGCCGATAGTGAAATCATCATGTTGCTGATCGAGTGTTTACGGCAGGTCGGGTTGTGCTCATTCAAGATTTCATTGGGGCATGTCGGGTTTTTCAAAGGCCTACTCATTCGTGCGGGACTCTCTCCGGAAGGGCGAAGGCGGGCTGAGCAAGCTGCGGCAAGAAAAGATGTATCGAGGCTGACGGAGATCCTGTCGCAAGAGCGAGTGACTAAAAGGTCGGCGCAGAGAATTGTGGAAGCGTTGGAACTGTGCGGACAAGCTGACGTTCTCTCGAAAGGGCGCGCATTGGCGAAGGGTGAGAAGCCGTTGGTCCACGCATTGGATCGACTGGCGAGTGTCTATCGCCTGCTCTGCGCGACTGGATTTCAAGAGGCCGTCTTGTTGGATCTAGGAGAGTTCAGAGGATTCGACTACTACGACGGCATCGTCTTTGATGTCTTTACCGATGGTATAGGGGTGGAGTTAGGCGGCGGTGGACGCTACGATCACTTGATTGGACGATTCGGTCGAAACCTTCCGTCGACCGGATTTGCCCTCAGTGTCGACCGGCTTTTCAAAGGGCTGAATCTTTCCGAGAGGACGAAGTCCGTGGGACCGGAGGTGTTGGTCGTGGCACCGCGAGGGCTGTCGACGCGAGTGGTTTCGGTCGCTCAACAACTTCGCCAAGCGGGGATACGAACAGTTCAACGGATCGTGGATCGATCGGGACGGGGCTTGATCGGCGCCGCGGTCAAAGCCGGTCTTGAAGCAGAAGTCGATACCATTGTTGTCGTCGGCGTGGACAGTCCCACATCCGAGCAGGTTGTTGTGCTTCATCGGGGCGACCGGCGGCGCGTGGCGGGATCGACCGGCCACGCTCGTGTTCGCAAAAGGACCGTGTCGATCGCCGGTCTCCTCGCAAGTCTACGTGCCGACCTTGAAGGGGCGGTATGAAATCCACCGGGACAGTGGATCTTTCTCAACCGAAACTCCCTCCCCAGAACTTGGAGGCGGAGCAGTCGGTGCTTGGCGCCATTCTCCTGGATAACGCCGCCATGCCGAAGGCGATGGAACTGCTGGTGGAAGAGGATTTTTATCGAACGGCGCACAAAAAAGTCTATCAAGCCATGCTCGAGCTGTCCGACACAGGAGAAGTGATCGATCAGATCACGCTGACCGAGCGATTGAAATCTCGCGGTGAACTTGAGGCCATCGGAGGCGCGGCCTTTCTCGCCGAACTCGTCCAGATCGTTCCCAGTTCCGCCAATATTCGGTATCACTGCAAGATCGTTCGGGACAAGGCGGTGGCCCGTCAGTTGATCAGCACCTCCACCGAGGTGCTGACCAGGGGCTATGAAGGCACTGCCTCAATCGATGACCTGCTCGATTTTGCCGAGCGGTCGGTCTTCAGCATTGCGCAAGGCAAACTGGAACGGTCGTTCAGCCCGATCAGTCAGGTGATTAAGGAAAGTCTGGATGTCATCGATAAACTTTCGAAGCGAAAGGAACATGTCACGGGGGTGCCGACGGGGTACTACGACCTCGACGATATTACCGCAGGGCTTCAGGCCTCGGACTTGGTGGTGGTGGCCGGGCGGCCGAGCATGGGTAAGACGAGCCTCGCCTTGGGGTTTGCGACGCACGCCGCCATTCACGCCAATACGGTGGTGGGAGTCTTCAGCTTGGAAATGTCCAAGCCGCAGATCGTCCTCCGTATGCTCAGTTCTGAAGCGCGAGTCGATTCCCATGCGCTGCGGACTGGGAAGCTTCAAAAAGAGGATTGGTGGCGGTTGGCGGAGGCGGCCGGCCGATTGGAACAAGCGCCGATCTATATCGACGACACGGGCGGCATTACCGTCCAACAGATGCGAGGCAAAGCCCGCCGACTCAAAGCAGAGAAAGGACTTGATCTTCTTATCGTGGATTACCTCCAGCTCATGCAAGGGCGAAGCGATTCGGAGTCTCGCCAGCAAGAAATCTCCGATATTTCCCGCTCGTTAAAAGCATTGGCGAAAGAACTGAATGTGCCGGTTGTGGCGCTGTCTCAGTTGAGTCGCGCGGTGGAGGCTCGTAAGCCGCCGATCCCCATGCTGGCCGATCTGCGAGAGAGCGGAGCGATCGAACAGGATGCCGATGTGGTCATCTTCATTTACCGAGAAGACGTGTATGACCAGAATTCGGAGCGCAAAGGAATTGCCGACATCATCGTCAGTAAGCATCGCAATGGTCCCATTGGGAAAAAGGAGTTGTTTTTTCAGGACCGATTCGCCAAATTCGAAAGCCTCGATCTTCGCGAAGCATAGCCGGGAGAGTCGTTTGCGCATCGACTCGACACTCGGTATAATCATTTCTATTGACCCGCCACCCTTTGTCCTGACGTACGGTATTAGGGGGAACACACGAATGGTCTTGTACGGTCGGCCGCTTAGACGAAATGGTATGCGCTCAGTGATGACGATGCTGATCTCCCTGTTCCTCTCCGGTGCCATTGTCGCCTGCGCAGCCTCCCCCCAGCCTAAGACAACGCTTTCTCCACCTGCCACAGCAGCGCAGCCTCCACCATCGGCTCCTGAGTCGGATGCCACCTACCACTTTATGATGGGGCATCAAGCGGAACTTGCTCAGGACCTGGACGCCGCGTTGAAGGAGTATCATACAGCCCTGAAAGTCGACCCCAAATCCCGTGAGGTCAAATCTCGTTTGGCCGCGCTGTATTTCGCGTTGGGTGATGTGACTCAAGCGGTGCAGTATGCGGATGAAGTCGGAGAAGGAACGGGGCAAGAACCGCAAATGCTGACCCATATGGCCGGTATCTTAGCCAGTGCGGGGAAGCCGGAGCGCGCCTTGGAGTTATTGGACAAAGCCATCGAGAGCGATCCCGAACGAGGCGAATCCTACTTTCCGAAGGGGCTCATTCTCCTGAACCAAAAACGAGTTGCCGAAGCGGAACAGGTCGTCAAGAAAGGATTGCAATATACCTCTGATTCGCCGATCGGCTACTATTATTTGGGCCGTATTTCGATGGAGGCGGGAAATCCTGAACAGGCTGTGGTCAATTTCGATCGGGCCATCGCCGTGAACCAGGCGTTCGAACCTGCGTATTTGGCACAAGCGTCAGTCCACGAATCACGCCAAGAGAAGGGCAAGGCCATCGCGGTCCTTCAAAAGTATCTCCAGCAGGTGAATCCTCGTAACAGGGACATTCGACAACATCTCGTTCAGTTGTATATCGCAACCAAAGACTATGCCGGTAGTCTTGCGGAGTTAGAGAAGTTGTTGGAAGACAATCCCGGCGACCTCGATGCGCAGTTACGCATGGCGCTGATTTATGGAGAGAAGAAGGAGTTTACAAAGGCGATCAGCCAATTGACCGAGATCTTGAGGGCCAAGCCGGCTGAATTGAAAGTGAGAGATTACCTTGGGTACTTGTACGAGGAAACCAAGGACTTCCCAAAGGCGATGGAAACCTATCGCTATAATATTCATCTGGATCCAAAGTTTCCCGACAGTCATGTTCATCTGGGTGTGCTCCTCTATCGGCTCAAGCAATTCCCGGAGGCGGTGACCCATCTCGATGAAGCTGTCCGCCTCACGCCGAAACAGCCTGAACCATATATCGTCCTAGGGTTGGCACATTTCCAGAGCGAGCAATTCGAAAAGGCGTCACAGGCGTTTGAGGAGGGGATTCGACACAATCCAAAGAGCGCCGATCTGCATTTCAACCTCGGCACGGCCTACGACAAACTGAATCGGTTTGACGAAGTGGAGCGCGCCATGGAAACCGCGCTCTCCCTCGACCCTCATCACGCCGATGCCTTAAACTATCTCGGCTACAGTTATGCGGAGCGTGGCATCAAGATCGATCAAGCCTTGTCCCTGACGAAGCGGGCGGTGGCGCTCAAGCCGGAGAACGGCTACTATGTTGATAGTCTCGGGTGGGCCTTTTACAAATCAGGCATGCTGACCGAGGCGCTCACGGAGATCAAGAAAGCCGTGGCGTTGGTGGGCGATGACCCCGTCATCTATGAGCATTTAGGGGAAATCTATTTGAAGCAACAGAAAGTTGCCGATGCTCGTGAAGCCTGGCTCCACTCACTTGAGATTGACCCTTCCAATGAAAAACTGCTCCAACGTTTCCGCGAGAAGGGCCTGGCTAACCCGACCTACGAAGACCGTATCCAACAGGCCAAGCGCCGGGTGTCGGAGAAGGCACAGACTCAACAGGCTATCCCGTAAGTCTATACATCAATTCCTCCGTAGACCGCTCTAATTTCCAGTGTCATCCGATTCGTAACGCCACCTCTTTACCATCGACAAAGAAGGCTGCCCCTGAGAGTGCCAATTCTCGGCCTTCCGGAGCAGATTACGGAAGAAGCGCCGCCCCTTTCATGGCCCCGTACTCGTCGATTTCTCATAAGTTGTTGCATAGTCAAGGATCAATGTTACGCTAGGCCTTGTCATTGATCGGCACCAAACCTGCTCTAGAGGCTGGTAGGCGGCAACAGGGCGCCGCGGATGATCCAGGGGGCCGTCAGTGAACCATCAACAAGGAGGCAGCACGATGTTTAAGTCGCTCCGGAAACAAGAGGGGTTCACCCTCATTGAGTTGATGATCGTCGTAGCGATCATCGGGATCCTGGCGGCCATCGCCATTCCCAACTTCTTGCAGTACCAAATGAAGTCTCGGCAGTCGGAGGCCAAGAGCAACATCGGTGCTATTAGAACGTCACTGATCTCCTTCTCAGGGGAACGTGGATGTTTTATTGGCTTGGGATTGTGGCCAACTCTAGCGCCTTTTCCACCTGCAACAGGTCAGAAAACTGTCTCGGTAAGCTGGTCACCTGCAGCGAACCAGCCCGGGCCGCCTGCTTCGAACCCCGTTGCGCCTGGATTCTGCGCCTCTGGCGGAACGTTTACCGGCACCTTCACGGATATCGGTTTTGTGGCAAGTGGGAACGTCTACTACCAATATGCGGGGGAAGCGAAGGCATACGGTTCCACCCCTGTTCCTGCATGTGTGGGCACAGGCCTTGCGGCTGTTCCAGCAGGCGGGACTGGCGTGACGCCCCAAAATGGGTTTGTAGTCACTGCCATGTCGAACTTAGATGGCGATGGTGTCCTGTCGTACTGGTCGGGCAGCAGTGATAATGGTGTAGCTGACTGTACTGTGGGACAATTCTAAGGGACCGAGCATCAATCTCCTGGCCCGTCTGTTAAAACAGGCGGGCCAGGCTGTTTGTGATAGATGATTCTTCCATGTGGTTCTCGTCAACGCCTAGCAGGGACTACACAATACAGATGAGCGCCATAGTTCGAGCCGGATTACTGACCACCGGATTGATCTCGGCTGTTGTTCTTATCATTCAATTCCAACAGCATCTCGATGATCGCATCGATCAAGGTCATACCCAAATCGAACAACTAGCTCAGTTGCCTCGTGCAGAGCACCTAAAACCGGCGTTGCTCGGCTACGACAATCTTGGAGCTGATATTCTGTGGCTTCGATTATTGCAGGTCGTAGGACAGAAACGGATCACGGCTGAGGAATATGAGTGGATCTATCATGCCATGGATGTCATCACGACCCTGGATCCTCAGTATGACTACATCTATTACGTCGGTGGTGTGGTATTAACCAATCTGGCTAACCGGGTAGATCTAAGCAATCGCTTGTTAGAAAAAGGATTCAAGGAAAACCCGACTATTTGGAACATCCCATTCTTGTTGGGATACAATTATTATTTCATTGTTGGCGATGCGGCTAAGGCTGCTGAATACATAGCCGCATCAGCGCGGCTACCAGGAGGCCCAGCGTATCTGCCTGGCCTTGCGACACGCATGTATGCAGAGGCGAACAACCCTGAAACTGCACTCCAACTTCTGGAAGCTCTCTGGCGCCAGACTCAAGACACTGAAACGCGTGAAGTCCTGGAAAATCGGGCGAAGGAGATCATGATCGAACGAGATATTCGTCTGTTAGAATCAGCGGTCCGACAATATCAAACCGACCATGGCAGCCTTCCAAGAGCGCTACAGGACTTACTTTCCAGCAGACACCTCACCCAGCTTCCTCAAGAACCTTTTGGTGGGAGATATGAACTGGATTCCAAGACTGGAAATATTTCAAGTTCAACACATCCCAATCGACTCAGGGTCTTCAGACTAGATAAGCAAGGTCGCGTGTAGTTGAAGGCAGAAGCCATGGATGAAGTAGCCAAACCGATCGTCAAAATTCAAAACTTGCGCAAAGTCTTTCGTGTCGGCTTTTGGGGCCGGCGCGTGATGGCGGTTGATGGAGTATCGCTTGAGGTGCAGCGAGGCGAGGTTTTTGGATTTCTTGGGCCGAATGGGGCAGGGAAGACGACGACAATCAAGATGTTGATGGGGTTGATCTATCCCACTGAGGGAACAGCATCTCTGTTTGGACGACCTATTGGCGATCCATCCGGAAAAGCTAAAGTCGGATTCCTTCCGGAATCACCGTATTTTTATGACTATCTCACCAGCCGAGAATTCTTGCGATTCTACGGCCATTTCTTTGGGCTCTTGGGAACTGCCCTCGACAAACGTATTGACGAATTGTTGAGCCTGGTCGGCATGACGCATGCCTGCGATCTCCAGTTGCGAAAGTTTTCGAAAGGCATGTTGCAGCGGGTAGGGATCGCTCAGGCCTTGATCAATGATCCGGAGCTGGTCATCTTGGATGAACCGATGTCGGGACTGGATCCGATCGGGCGAAAAGAAGTGCGTGACCTGATTCTGCGCCTCAAAGAGTCTGGTAAGACTGTCATGTTCAGCTCACACATCTTGCACGATGCGGAACTGCTCTGCGATCGTGTGGCCATGATTATGAAGGGAAAGTTGGTCGCCTGCGGGCATGTATCGGAACTGATTGCAGGGGATACCACCCACGAGGTCGAGATGGTGATCGACCGGCTGCTTCCCGAGGCGCTCGAACGGATCAAACCCCTGGCCGGCAAAGTCGTGCTACAAGGGGAACGGGTCATGGTGGTGCTGTCCAGCCAGCAGGCGGTGGATCAGGCGCTCGAGGTGATTCGGTCGGCCAAGGCGAAGCTGGTGGCGCTTACGCCGCACAAGGCCTCGCTTGAAGATCTGTTTATTCGTGAAGCCAAAGGGATACAGTCGGCGGTGGGGGCGAGGGTTTCATGAAGATCTTCTCGATCGCGTTGAATACCTTTCGCGAAAATCTACGAGATAAGCTGCTCTACAATCTGTTGATCTTCGCGCTCTTGATGATCGGCAGTTCTCTGATCTTGATGCAATTGACGCTGGGGGAGTTTCATCGCTTGATCTTGGATATCGGGCTCGGGAGCATCAATTTCTTCGGTGTGCTGATCGCGATCTTCGTCGGTATCGGCTTGGTCAGCAAGGAAATCGAGAAGAAAACGATCTACACGATCGTGTCCAAGCCCGTCGCCCGCTATCAGTTCCTCTTAGGGAAGTATCTCGGGCTCAGTCTCACGCTGGTGATCAATACGGCGATCATGGCTGCGGGCTTGTTGGCGGTGTTGTATTTTCAGGATGTTCCTGTTCATGCCGTGCTCTTCAAGGCGCTCGGGATGATCGTACTGGAATTTATGGTCATCACAGCGGTGGCGCTCCTGTTTTCCACTTTCTCGAGCGCGACGCTCAGCGCGATCTTTACACTGGCAATATATGTGATCGGCCATCTGACGACGGATTTGAAAGCGTTCGGTCAGAAAATGGAAGGTGCGGGGCGATCTGTGTTGGAAGGCATGTACTATATCCTGCCGAACCTGGATCGATTCAATCTCAAGGGGAATGTAACTCATCAGCTCGACGTGCCCGCGGGTGATCTGCTGATGATCGCCGCCTATGGATTGGCCTATACGGCGTTCCTTCTGATGCTCGCGTCAGTCATCTTTCAGCGACGAGACTTCCGCTAATTCTCTCCTAATTCGTCACAGCTCCTTCCGAGGCAGACGAGACGTGTCTGGCATATTTCCCCATCACGCCGGAGGTGTAGTGCGGTACAGGCGGTTTAATCTTTTTCAGCCGAGCGACGATTTCTCGCTGTGATAAATCGACATCGAGGCGTCGCTTGGGGATATCGAACGTAATCGTGTCTCCGTTCTTGACCGACGCAATCGGCCCTCCCTTCGCAGCTTCAGGAGCGACGTGTCCAGCCATCAATCCATGGGTCGCTCCAGAGAATCGGCCGTCAGTGAGCAGTGCGACAGAGTCGCCGAGGCCTGCACCCACAATTGCCGCCGTCACACCCAGCATTTCGCGCATACCTGGTCCTCCTGCCGGACCTTCGTACCGAATGACGACGACATCACCAGGTTTGATCTGCCCAGCCTTCACCGCCACGAAGGCATCTTCCTCCCGGTCATAGACCTTGGCCGGTCCTGTAAATTTCGTCATCGAATGGCCGGCTACCTTCACCACGCAACCTTCCGGCGCCAAATTGCCCTTCAAGATTACGAGGCCGCCTGTTGGTTTGATGGGATGGGAGAGGGGACGCAAGACTTGTTGTCCGGGCGTCTCACGAGCCTGTGATGCCTCTTCGCCGATCGTTCGTCCTGTGACGGTAGGCTGATTGCCGTGAAGCAGGCCGGCATCGAGTAATCGTCTGGCGACTAAGATTGTCCCGCCTGCAGCATAGAGGTCTGCCGCGGCAAACCGGCCTCCCGGCTTGAGGTCGGCCAGCAAGGGGACTTTGCGATTGATCTTGTCGAAGTCGTCGATGCTCAGCTTGATCCCGGACTCACGGGCGATGGCGAGGAGATGCAGCACGGCGTTTGTCGAGCCCCCGGTTGTGGCGACGGCAGCAATGGCGTTCTCCAACGACTTTCGGGTAATAATCTGACGCGGACGCAGATCTTGTTTTACGAGTTCCATCACCATCTTGCCGCATTCAAACGCGACATCGTCTTTCCGACCGTCCATGGCAGGAACCCCATTGCGACCCATCGGTGAAATGCCGAGGAATTCAAACGCAATGGCCATGGTATTGGCCGTGAACTGGCCTCCGCAGGCTCCTGGTCCAGGGCACGCGTGATCTTCCAAGTCCTTCAACTCGGCGTCGGTCATCTTTCCCGACGCATGTTTGCCGACTGCTTCAAAGACATCCTGAATGGTCACGTCATGTCCCTGAAACCGTCCCGGCATGATCGAACCGCCATAGAGCATGAGTGACGGCACGTTCAATCGGGCGAGGGCCATGACGGTTCCCGGAATTGTTTTATCGCACCCGGACAGCGCGACGACGGCATCGAACAAGTGTCCTCGGGCGACGAGCTCGATCGAATCCGCGATGACCTCCCGACTGATCAGCGAAGCCTTCATCCCTTCGGTGCCCATCGAGATTCCATCGGACACCGCGATGGTGTTGTATTCAATTGGAGTACCGCCGGCCGCTCTGATCCCGGCTTTCACTCGTTCGGACAGCCGCCGCAAATGAAAATTACACGGCATGACCTCGATCCAGGTATTGGCCACGCCGACGAGAGGTTTCGACAGGTCATCGTCCGTAAAGCCGACGGCTTTTAACATGGCCCTCGCCGGGGCACGGCCAGCTCCGACCAGAAGATCATGACTCTGGAGCCGCACTTCTTTTTTCATCGGTCTTTGTGATCCCATTACTGCACAGACATGTTACTGGGTGGTGTAGGGGATACGGTCTCATGGGGGTTCTTGCCGTGTGGAGTAGAGCCATGCGGATTTGCACCGTGAGGGCTACCACCATGAGGATTCATGCCATAGGGTACCGCGCCTCCATGGGGAGTGCCATACCCTTTGTGCTGCTGCATCGCCTTCTCGTGCTCGGAATTTTCCTTCGCACGTTGTTCCGGGGTCAGTAAGCCCATCACATCGCGACGTGTCTTGATGGACGTCATCCGTAGCCCAACTTGCAGATCTTCGCTTTGTCTCAGCTTGGTTTCGACTGCCGTGAGGTCGGACTGCTCATTTTCTGTCAGTGCCTTCAGTTCGCGCTCCGCGATTTGGATATCGGCTTCGGCCTTGATACGGGCTTTGTCGAGATTGAGTTGGATATCTTTCAGCTTGGTGACTTGATCGGCTGTGAGTCCGATATCCTTTTCGTGTTTCAATAGATGTCGGATCAGATGGCCGGTCCCGCTGTGCATCATCCCTTTTCCATAGCCATGTCCTCCCCAAGCACCATGTCCTGCTCCAGCATGGCCATAGCTCGGATCATTTGCCATTAGATTTGGTATACCTGCCACCAACAGACATGCCGATGCTACGGCGAGAGCAGTCGTCGTCTTGGTTATAGACATCATGAATTCCTCCTTGGTTGAGAAGCCATGGAATTAAAGCTTGCCACAGCAGTCAGCGCAACGCAAGCGAGTCTCTTGACTCACAATTCGTTGCCGATGCAGATCGTGTTTCGGTTCAATGCCGTCGAGCGCTATAGAGCAGCTCGGTTCGCGGGTCCGGATGCCGGTGTTTGCTCAAACGTTCGTACAACACCCGTTCGTCGTCGCTGATACCGGCCGGCATGACAATTTGCAACGTCAGAAAAAGATCGCCATGGCCACCGGTTGCCGAAGGAAGCCCCTTCCCCTTGAGCCGTAGTTTTCCGTCGGCCTTGCTGCCTGGCGGAACTTTGACTTTCACCGGCTCCGCTAAGGTTGGCGTGGTCACTTCGGCCCCGAGAATGACTTCCCAAGGATAGACGGGCAGGGTGACATGCAAGTCCGAACCTTGCCGACGAAAGATGGGGTCCGAGAGAATGACCACATGAAGATACAGGTCCCCGCGTTTTCCGCCGTTTGTTCCAGGCTGACCCTTTCCGGCAACCCTCACACGTGTTCCGTCTTGCACTCCGGCTGGAATTCGCACTTCTATGGTTTTGTATTCGGTCGTCATCCCGGTTCCCTGACAGATCGCGCACGGTCCGCCACGCACGGTACCGCTCCCTTGACAGGTCGAACACGTCCGGGGTTCACGCAGATTCACGCGCTTGGTGACACCGGCTAACACTTCCCGCAACCCCAGCTGCACTTCGGTCTCGATGTCCTCTCCCGGCATTCCAGGACTCGTGCGTCCGGCTCCGCTGCGTCCGCGGTTTCCAAAGATGCTTTCAAAAAAATCGGAGAAGTGATCGTTTCCGGATCCGCTACCGCCTTGACCGGTATAGTCTCCTTCGGAACCCCATGGTCCGCCGAACCCTTGTGCCCTGGCCTGTTGACGGGCCTTCTCGAAGGCTTGTGCTTGATCCCAATCGGCCCCGTATTGGTCATACTTCTTTCGTTTATCTGGATCAGTCAGAACCTCCTGTGCTTCATTGAGCTCTTTAAATTTCTTTTCCATTTCGGCCTTCTTCGCACCCGCGTGAAGATCGGGATGGTACTGGCGAGCCAGGCGTCGAAAGGCTTTTTTGATCTCGTCGGGCGAGGCGGTTCGGGGGACGCCCAGAATGTGATAGTAGTCTCGCGGGGTCGTAGCCATAGATGATACGAGATGAAAAACGTGATGTTCTAGATCAGCTTACGGAGTGTAGACGCGGTTTGCAAGAGCTGAAATGGGTCAACGAGCGGTTGAAGTTTTTGCCCGGGCCATAAGCCTACAGTAGGAGCAGATCTCGGCCGTGGTCGGCTGGCTACAGAGGGAACAGGGATGCAAGGCCGAGCGATCTTTTTCCATGATGGTGGTGGGTGTCCCGGCTGGACGAGACTTCTCTAGAAACCCCCAGTAAAACATCTGCTTGGTGCCGGGCGATTCAGTTTCCAGGCGATTCAGAACCTCCTTGTAGAGAAGGGTGCGCGCTCCTGGCGCCATTGGACATTCCTCCACAACATAGTCGATCTTATTTAGGACGCAATAGGCTGCTAATTCGCGTTCAGTCAGGCGATACAGGGGTTTCACTTTTTTAGCGAATCCATCGACGGAGGCGGGAAGGCTGGGACCTTGCTTCTCAAGGTATTCGTGCTGCCAGTGCAGCACGTTCCCGAGTAGTCGGGCTGCTTCATCATCCAGATTATGTCCTGTCGCCATGACATCGTACCCATGCTGGATTGCAGCATGATTGAATTGATAGCGTTTGATCGTACCGCATGTTGAGCAAGTCGGACGGTGGGCCATCATGGCGAGCTCACGAATTCCGGCTCCTTCATGTCGTTCGACGGTATGAACATGGAGCGCAGCGCCGTATCCCACTGCCACGGTCTCGGAAAAGTGCACAACTTTTTCTTGTGATGATTCGGAATAATCTCCGATCCCAAGGTTCACATACAGCGCATCGGTTTTGTAGCCCAGTTTCAGAAGAATGTTCCAGAGAGCCAAACTATCCTTGCCGCCTGAAACGGCAACAAGGAGATGGTCATTCTTTGCGAACATCTCCTGAGATCGAATCGCTTTATGAACCTGATCATGTATGAAACTGTTAAAGCAATCCTTGCAAAATGCTGCATTGTGACGTGGCAACTTGAGAACGGCTTTGGTCTTACATCTCGTGCAGTTCATTGTTTTGATCATACGAGCGTAACCGAGGTGATTGCAAATCGGCTCCGTCACGGCATGAGGCAAGAGGCGGCATGGTGGGATCGACGATTAGAGATGTCATCAACGATAATAAGTTCCTGTGCGATTGACCTTCGACTCATGATCGGCTATGAAGGTACTGACGAGAGAGTAGCTAGAAAAGGACGGTAGGCGGGTCATGGACGCAGGCATGTGAGTTGACATAATACGGCTTATCAGACTATGACGTTCGAACTTCTTGGTCGTGTACATAAAGAACTTTCAATTACCGGACATGCGTTCTACGAAACCATTCTTTCTATTTCTGAGCTGGTCAATCGGAAGGTTCAGATTATTCGTCTCCATGGGCAGGCTTCCACGTTGTTTCAGCACATCGACGATATGACGGCCACGGTCGGTCAACAAATCGTCGCGCAAGTTTCTGATCGACTTCTGTATCAGAGTCATCCCGATTCGGTCGTCGGTGCGATCGATCAGATGCTTGCGGATGCCGTCTCTCGCGTTCAAGAGTTGAAGCGATCGTTGAGCGAGGTTGATGCTCAGATTCGCGAGTTCAAAATCGAGACAGTCCATCAGGACTTGCTCTCCCTCCAACGTGAGTTGGCGCTTCGTTCTGGGGGTATTGAACGGGTAATCGTCCTTCGTGGTGCTGCCGCAGCTGGACAGCCACTCAGTGCGCTTCCACAGTATTCATCCGCATACGTGGCGGCGGTATTACGAGGGCCGTTTCTGTTGACTCCGACCAACGATCTCCTGTTTCGCCCCGGCGACATCGTGGTCCTAATCGGTGCTCAAACAGAACTCAATCAACTCGTCTCATGGTTTACCAGTCAACGTTCCCTGACAACCTCCTTCACGAGATCGGCATAAGAGAGTAGGCACATAGACAGAGATCAGATACAATAACGCTTGATGTTAGTCGTCGCATTCTCCTCATCACGTATTCTGCTCTGTTTTGTCGCTCTCCTCCTATCCGCTGTCATCGGAAGCGTCCCAGCCGTTGCATTATCGGCAGATGCACCCGGCATTCGGATGCTGGAGGAGATCCAAACCGTCATTACTGAACTTGCTGAGCAGGCTAGGCCTTCTGTCGTCAACCTGTTCCCCGTCCCTAGCGCGGGTAAGCTTCGCGAAGGGCTCGGCGAGCGTACGCCGAATGCGTCTGGCTCCGGTTCGGGCCTGATTATCGACCATGAAGGCCATATCGTCACGAACAACCATGTGATCGGCGATGCGACTGAAATTGAAGTGCGGTTCTCCGATAAGACGAAGCTGATTGCTCATGTGATCGGCAAAGATCCGGACACCGATTTAGCGGTGCTCAAAGTGACCACCGATCGGCCGCTGCCCAGTGCTCGATTCGGTGATTCCGCCGGCGTCAAGGTCGGTCAATGGGTGTTGGCTGTCGGAAATCCGTTTGGGTTGGACCGGACGGTGACGCTTGGGGTGGTCAGTGGCATCGGTCGAGAGAACATCAACCTTTCACGGTACGAAAACTTCATTCAAACTGATGCCTCGATCAACCCTGGAAATTCTGGAGGCCCGCTCTTTAATCTCCGGGGTGAGGTGATCGGTATCAATACGGCGATCATCAATTTTGCCCAAGGTATTGGATTCGCCATTCCCTCGAACATGGCCAAGCAGGTCATCGAACAGTTATTGGCCAAGGGCAAGGTCGTGCGGGGATGGCTCGGTGTCGGGATTCAACCGTTGACCGCAGAGTTGGCGAAAAAATTCGGAGTCGCCGAAGGCGAAGGAGTACTCGTGAACGAAGTGTTCGAGAAAGATCCTGCAGCCTTGGCAGGGATCAAGCCTGGCGATGTCATCGTGCGGATCGACGGTGCTGTCGTTGATTCACCGAATAAGCTGTCTCGTCTCATCGCGACGCTGACTCCGGGTGCGACCTCAAAGATAGAAATTGTTCGGGATTTGAAACACCTGATGCTGGACGTGCCCCTCACTGAGCGTCGCGATACCACCGTCACCGCATCGATTCCTCACCATGAGGAGAAGGTAGGGAGCAGACTGGGTCTTGACCTCCAAGACCTGACGTCCGCTCTGGCGGAGAAGTTCAAGCTCCGTGAGTCGAAAGGTGTGTTGATTGCAAAGGTTGAACCCAACGGTCTTGCTCAAGCCGAAGGCCTCCGGGAAGGCGACCTCATAAAAGAGGTCAACCGTATGGAAGTGTCCTCCGTAGGAGAATTTACCTCAGCCATTGCGCGGTCCAGACGTGGTGACACGCTGCTGCTTCGCGTGCTTCGAGAAAACCGCGCCTTTTATGTGGTGCTTAAATCCTCCGACTGACGATTTCAATGGGCCGTAGCAGTTTGTCCTTCTGCCTTATGTCGCTCGATGACCTTTGCAGCTAACTCTCGTGGCACTTCATCATACTGCGCGAAATCCATGACATAGCTGCCTCGTCCTCCGGTCATGGCGTTGAGGGCCGTCGCATATCGAAGCAGCTCAGCGAGTGGAACCAAGGCGGTAATCTGCTCCGCATGATCTTGCGCGTTGACGGCCACGATTCGACCTCGTCGAGCGCTCAAGTCTCCCATGACCGCTCCGACTGCATCGGTCGGTATGTCGATGTCGACTGTCATGACAGGCTCAAGCAACACGGGATGCGCGGTCTCGATCGCTTTCTTAAATGCCATCGATCCCGCGATCTTGAACGACATCTCGGATGAATCAACCACATGATAGGATCCGTCATAGACGGCTACCTGCACATCGACGACCGGAAACCCGCTCAACGGTCCTTCCTGCATGGCGTCGATGACCCCTTTTTCCACGGCGGGAATGAAATTTCGAGGAATCACTCCTCCGACCACGCGATTCTCAAACACATATCCATTGCCATGCGGGAGCGGCGCCACTTCAAGCCAGCAATCGCCGTATTGCCCATGACCCCCGGTTTGTTTCTTGTACTTGCCCTGGGCCTGTGATTTCGTCTTGATCGTTTCACGGTACGGGACCTTCGGCGTATGAAGCATGACATCGGCTCCGAACTTTCGATGAAGTTTCTCGAGGGCCAAATCGATGTGGAACTGCCCCATGCCGCTGAGCACCATCTCCTTGGTTTCGGCATTGCGTGCGAATTCCAGCGTGGGGTCTTCTTCGATGAGTTTGTGAAGGCCAAGGCTGACTTTATCGATGTCCGTCTTGGACTTGGCTTCAATCGCGAACGACAAGATCGGCTTTGGGAGGCTCAGCATGGGGTAACAGATGGGAGCATTCTCTTGACACAGCGTGTCACCGGTATGCGTGTCTTTGAGTTTGCCGATTGCCACGATCTCTCCCGTTTTTACAGAGTCGATGGCCACGTGACGTTTGCCCAAGACCATGTAAAAATGGCCGAGTTTCTCCCGCACATGCTTGGAAGCATTCAGCACCGTCGCATCGGCATGGATTGTTCCCGACAAGACTCGGCAATAGGACAGCCGACCGATGAATGGGTCGATGATGGTCTTAAAGACATTGGCTGAAAACGGCTCCTGTACACTCCCCTTCCGCTCACCGGCTTCGTGAGTCTCTGGGTGAATGCCGTGCCATGGATGGGCTACACCACGCTCGAAGGGTGACGGCAATAAGGCCACGATAGCGTCCAGCAGGGACCAGATTCCGACATTCTGCATCGCGGATCCGGCATACACGGGAAGAAATTGATTCGTCTGGATGTCGCGTCGGAGTCCTTGAAGAAGGTCTTCCTGGTTTAACTCGCCCTGAGTCAGGTAGGTCTCCAATAAAGTTTCCCCGCTCTCCGCGACTGCCTCCACGAGCTGCTTGCGCGCTTCGCTGAAAACTCTTTCCAGGTCGTTTGAAATCGATAGGTGTTCGACTTGCGCGGAACTCGATCCAGACCGTACAAATTTTTCATGTCGTACATCAATTACACCGTCTAAATTATTGCCAGATATGATCGGCACCGTCATAGGGATTGGAGCACGACCGAGTTGTTGACGGCAGGTCTCCAGAGCGTTCTCGAACGATGCGCCTTCCTTATCAAGCCCGTTCACGAATACCAGACAAGGAAGATCCAACTCTTTGATTCTTGTCCACAGCCGTGCCAGCTCCGTCCTCACCCCCATGTTTCCGCTCAGAAGAAGGATGACCGCATCGACGGCATGCAAGGCCGCGAGCGGCTCGCCAAGAAGATCGAGGGCGCCGGGAGGGTCAATTAAATTAATGTTGGTGTGATTCCATGAGAACTGAAGGAGGCTAGTACTTGTCGAATTGCGATGACGAAGCTCTTCCGGTTCGAAATCAGAAACAGTGGTACCGTGCGTCACGGAACCAAGCATGGAGATCGCTCCACCGGCATACAGCAAGGCCTCACTGAGAGAGGTCTTGCCCGCGCCGGCGTTGGATACGATCGCCACGTTTCTGATGGGCTCCAGACGGGCTGTTTCCATAGTCTGCCCTCCTTGTTGAGTAGGGGTTTAGGCCATTCGCTTCCTCATATTCCTCGGTGCGCTGGTTTCGATCGACATGATTTCAGAGGGCTTCACACTCATTTTTCTGTGCTGTCATCCATCCTTCGTCAGCAAAGCTCACGTATCGACCATCTCCAATAATGACATGGTCCAAGACGCTGATCCCCAATAGCTTGCCGGCCATTGCGAGTCGATCGGTTAATCGCCGATCCTCCGGGCTTGGAGTTGGATCTCCGCTAGGATGATTGTGAAGAAAAATGACGGCGGCGGCCGATTCGCGTACCGCGAGGGCAAAGACCTCACGTGGATGCACGACGCTGAGCGTGAGGCTTCCCTCTGAGACCGTGACCTCTTTGATCACGATATTTTTTGCGTCCAGCAGCACGACCTTGAAGAGTTCGTGCTTCACATCGCGGAGTACTGGGTGAAAATGTTTGAATAGATCCGCACTTGAGGAAATACGAGTGCCAGTGGACATTGGAGCGGCCAGCGACCGTCGCCCTACTGCCAACGCAGCCTTGAGTTGGGCTGCTTTGGCGAGACCAACGCCCGGTATGGCACAGAGTTCTTCAATGCCGCAGGCCGCCAATGCTCCTAGCCCACCTACATGGTCGAGAAGTTCAATGGCCACCTGCACGGCGGACGAATCGCGGCGACCGGTTCTCAAGAGGATGGCGAGAAGATGGGCATCGGATAAGGCCTCAGATCCCTTGGCAAGAAGGCGCTCACGGGGACGTTCGGCTTTTGGCCAGCGCGCAATCCCTTTTCTCCGTCCTTGGCCTGCCATGAAGACCCTCAGATGACAAAAAATTGACGGTCCGGACTGTTTTGTACCGACAAATAAGAGGAAATTACCGACCTAAGACAAATACGTAATTCATAACTCATTGAAATACTGAAATATGACAAATTGGTGCAGCTCTTGCTTAACTTTGCCACCAGCTGTGAACGTAGCCACCTTGGGAGGGATCAATGGAATGTCCGAAGTGTAAAGGTATGATGATGTTGGAGCGGTTCTCTGATTTCTTTCTCGTGTTCTATGCATGGAAATGCATCAACTGCGGTGCTATTATTGACCGCACTATCTCTAACAACCGCAGAAAGAGTCTAGCGGCCCGCGAATCTCAGACCGTCGCGACTCGGTAAATCATACTCTTTTATGCTCGGAGCCCCGGCCTCTTGCTGAAGGCCTGCTCAGACTCATAGGGCGGTCGTGCCTTCTCTGACGTACCAGGAGACAACGATCGTATTATAGTCTTCCGCAAGAGGACGGTCAAAAGAGTACCGATGGTCCTCTTCCGCTCGATCGCGACTCATACGGTCGGCTCTATTCTCTCTGCATTTCTTGACCCCTGCAAAAACGCTATGTTAGAGTTTGACACATCGAGACGATGTTGTTTGGTATGCGTGTGATCGCCGGGACCCTCCGAGGTCGTCGGCTCTACGGGCCGCAGAAACTCGCTGTTCGTCCAACCTCTGACCGGGTTCGAGAAGCCCTGTTTTCAATTCTCGGTAATCGGCTTGCGAACAGCCGGTTTTTGGACCTCTACGCCGGGACTGGAGCAGTGGGGATCGAAGCCGTCAGTCGTGGTGCTGCGCACGTGACCTCCGTCGAGTCGAACCGGGATGTATTGAAACTGTTGCAGCAAAACCTGGCGCTCTGTCATATCGGAGAAGAGATAGCCATGCGTGGCCTGACCGTCCAACGATTTCTAGACCATCCCTATCAGTGGAATGGTCCCTATGATATCGTCTTTGCCGATCCACCCTACGCCGAGGCATCGGAGCTTCCATCGTTGCTTTCTGGGCCAATGGCCGATGGCCTGTTTGCCCTGGACTCATGGCTGGTCATCGAACATGCCACGAAGACTTCTTTACCCATGGCGGTGGGGTGCACCAAGTTTTTGCGCCAATATCGCTACGGTGATACGGCCCTATCCCTCTACTTCCGTTCCCACACTGTGCAGGCATGAAAATCGGTATCTACCCTGGCACCTTTGATCCCATTACGCATGGTCATACCGACATCATCACGCGCAGTCTCCGCGTGTTTGATAAGGTGGTGGTGGCCGTCGCTCCGAATCCCTCTAAGCATCCGTTCTTTAATTTAGCGGAACGCCTTGACATGGTGAAGCTGGTCATGAAGGATGTAGGACAGGTCGAGGTCACACCGTTCGACGGATTGCTCGTCGATTATGTCGAGCGTTCAGGTGCCCATGCGATCATCCGTGGCTTGCGTGCTATTTCCGACTTTGAACATGAGTTTCAGATGGCGCTCGTCAATCGAAAACTTGCGAAGACGGTGGAGACTGTGTTCTTGATGCCCAGCGAAGAGTACTCGTACTTGTCCTCAACGATCATCAAAGACGTGGCCCAGCACGGTGGAAATTTAATCGACTTTCTTCATCCGGAGGTGGCCCGGCGCCTACAAACTCGTATCCGGAGTCTCAAATCATGAAATTGGCAGCCCGTGTCGGTCGTATTGCACCCTCTCCGACGCTAGCCATGGCTGCCACCGCCAAGGCTATGGCCGCACAAGGATTGGACGTCATCGACTTTTCAGCCGGAGAACCGGATTTTGATACCCCGGAGCCGGTGAAGACCGCGGCAGAAGCCGCCATACGCGAGGGTTTTACCAAATACACACCGTCGTCAGGGATCGATGAGTTGCGGAGTGCAATCGCTGACAAGCTTCACGCTGAACTTGGGCTACGATATGAGAAGTCTCAAATCCTCGTCTCCTGCGGAGCAAAGCACTCGCTCTACAATGTGGCAGAAGCCTTACTCGAAGCGGGTGACGAGATTATCATACCCATCCCCTACTGGGTTTCCTATTCGGATCAGACGCTTCTCAACGATGCGATGCCGATTCTGCTACCCACCAGTGAGGAAGACGGTTATGCAGTCCATGCGTCGGAGTTGGAACGACGCATTACACCGAGAACCAAAGCTATCATCGTGAACAGCCCGTGCAATCCTACCGGCGCAACCTATGACCGGGCGATGCTGGAACAAATCGCTTCAGCGGCGGTCCGGCACGATCTCCTGGTCATTTCTGATGAGATTTATGAAAAGGTGCTCTACGATGGAGCCACGCACATCAGCATTGCCTCGTTGGGATCTGAGATTGCTGCACGAACCGTCATTATCAACGGCGTATCAAAGTCGTATGCCATGACAGGGTGGCGAATCGGATATGCGGCCGGTCCAAAAGATTTGGTGACGGCGATGGCTAATATCCAGAGTCAGAGCACCTCAAATCCCTGCTCGATCTCGCAAAAGGCCGCAGTCGCTGCGTTGCGCCTTGGGGAATCCTTCACTCGTAAAATGGTGGAGGAATTTTCCCGTCGCCGGATTGCCATTGTAGAAGGATTGAACAAGATTCCGGGCATGTCATGCCGAATGCCGACCGGGGCTTTCTATGCGTTTCCGAATATCAAAGGCGTGTTGGGGAAACGTGGTCCTTCGGGTATGCTGAAGACTCCGAATGACGTGGCGCATTATCTCTTGCATGATGCTCGAATCGCGGTCGTTCCCGGTGAACCCTTTGGAAGCCAGGAACATCTCCGGCTGTCCTATGCCACCAGTATGGCGAACATTACCCGAGGACTTGAGCGTCTGGAGCAAGCATTCGCGAAGTTGGTGTAAGGAAGGATTGTCTCATCTAGTTCTAGGCAAAGATAAGAGGGAGGAACGCGGTGCCGATTTACGAATATCAATGCGACAGCTGCTCATATCGTTTCGAAGTGAAGCAGAGCATCAAAGATGATCCGCTCTCGACGTGTGAACGATGTGGGAGTGCGGTCAGACGGCTGATTTCATCGCCTGGGATCCTGTTTAAAGGGAGTGGCTGGTACGTTACCGACTACTCGGATAAACTCAAACCGCCGTCGAGTGCGGGTGGTGAGGCCAGTACCAAAACGGAAGAGAAGAAAGAGTCAGCCCCTTCAGCGCCGACAACTTCAACAGCTTCGGCTCCCGCCGTGACGCCAGCGGCATCTGCCGGCTCGTCAACATCGTCATCTAATACGACGACGCCTTCCTCTTCATAAGCTCCTGGGCCGATTATCGAACCCCATTGCTTTTGGAGTTTGGCTTTTGTTTGCCGGCGTTTTGGGGGCGCTTTTCGAAGCTGGCCTCCCTTTCATTGCCGGTTTCACCTGTGTTTTATGAGGCGCTGTTCTCGGAGTCATCGCCTTCAACGCTCTCGCGCGTGCCGTATCCAACTGATGCTGGAGGCTTGTGATCATTGCGGTTTTCCCCTGGTTGACGCGGCTCAGTTCATCGATCTGTTCCTGTAGCTCCTGTTTGATCTTGGACATGTCGGCGACCTGAGCCTGAAGCTGAATCTTCTCCATAGTGAGGGTTTGAGTTTCAGACCGCAATTGTTCGATCTCAGATTGCAAGGCCGGCGGCCAATAATCGCATCCCACAAGGCCAAGTGCGAAGCTGAAACCCACGACTGTACCGATTAACCACGGCGAACGGCATTTCATGGCCCTCTCCCCTTTCGTGGGAAATGACGGTTTCCACTGTTGGTGGAGACATTCTCGTGTCTTTCCATGTGTGTACGCTGACCGTCGCGAGAAGGTATTCTAACAGATTGCACGAATCGGCTAAGATGAAGATCGGCTCCGGCTGTTCGGGCCTAGACGGGCTTCGCTAGAGCATTTTGGGTTTATGTC
>JAFEBM010000026.1:0-457 GCA_018242685.1 Nitrospira sp.
TTTCGCCTTCTTGGAGGACGCGCAACAGTTTGGCCTGGCCGGCCGACGAGAGATCGCCGATTTCGTCCAAAAAGAATGTGCCGCCGCTCGCCTCCTCCAGCAAGCCCCGCCGCAGGATATGCGCGCCGGTGAACGATCCCTTGATGTGGCCGAAGAGTTCGCTTTCGAGCAAGGAGTCGGGGATCGCACTGCAGTTCACGGCGACGAACCGGTGAGCGGCACGCAGGCTGTTGTCGTGGATGGCGCGAGCGATGAGTTCCTTGCCGGTGCCGCTCTCTCCCTGAATCAACACGGCGGTCCGGCCGCGCGAGACACGGCCAACGAGTTTGAAGACCTCGACCATTTTCTTGCTCTGTCCGATCAACGAGGCGGCTCGCGGGCGTTCACTGAACGCACGCTGAAGCGTACGATTGTCCTCGATCAGGCGCCGATGCTCGACGGCGCGCGTCATGGTGAA
>JAFEBM010000026.1:480-7638 GCA_018242685.1 Nitrospira sp.
AACACGATGGGCATCTCCGGCATGGTTTTGCGAAACGAATTCAAAAGGTCCAAACCGGAACATGGTGCCATGCGGATGTCGCTCAGGACGGCATCATACGGGACGCTATTGGCCTTGCTCAGCGCTTCGGCGCCATCACAGGCGATATCCACCTCAAAGCCGACGTCGCTTAAGGCTTCGGCCAGCATATCGCGATTCCGCTGGTCGTCATCCACGACGAGTATGGAAGGTGGTACCCTCATGGCCGTCTTCGGATCTCCCGCTCCTTCCACATGGGCAGATCCACCGTGAACTCCGTGCCCTGTCCCACGGCGCTCTTCACGGCGAGCCGGCCACCGCTGTCTGTCACCACACGGTGACAGATCGCCAACCCGAGTCCCGTCCCCCCTTGTTTGTGTCGTGTTGTGAAAAACGGCTCGAATATTCGGGATAAGTGTTCCGGAGAGATCCCATTGCCCGTATCGGCGATGGTCAAACGGACCGCCGTCCCATTGACGAACGCACCTTCACTTACTATGACGGTTCCAGGAAGCTCCGAATTGCAAGCGACGTGCGTCCGGATAGTCAATTCTCCTCCTGACGGCATCGCCTGGGCGGCGTTGGCTGCGAGGTTGAACAGCATTCCATGGAGAGCGCGAGGGTCGCCTGCGACCGGTGGGAGATCAGCCTGTAAGTCCGTTTTTAAGGTCACGTGCTGCTTTTGCAAACCCGGTGAAAGCAGGGACAGCACTTCTCGGATGGTGCCGTTGAGGTTAGTGGGAGCTGACCGGAGAGGCACACGGGTTTGATCCAACACCTGCCTGATGATGGCGACCATGCGGTCGACCTCGGACCGAATGACGGCAAGATGTCGCTGTCGGTTCGAAGAATCGCCGGCATTGGTGAGCATTTGCAAGTGGCCGGAGAGCGCATTTAATGGGTTACCCAATTCGTGGGCCATCGTGGCGGACAACTCTCCCAGCGCGGCCAAACGCTGACTGCCCTCCACCGCCAGCCTCGCCTCAACCAGTTCAAGGTTCGCTCGCTGCAGTTTATCTGTGGCCTCCGCGACCCGCTTTTGCAATGTCTGGTTGAAATGCCGAATCTCCTCCAGGAGCCGATCCTTTTCTAAATCGGCTTCCCGCACGCGATCGATCATGTGATTGAACTGGGTCGTCACCTCTTGGATCTCGACGGGGCCCGTGATCGGTGTATGGCCGGACAGATCCCCCGCCTCCACGTTCCGCATAGCACACAAGAGCCGGTGAACCGGCCGATGGATCTTGACCCGGATCAACAGCAAAAAGGTCAATGATGCGATGAGGACGACGCCGATGCCGACGGCTTTGGCCAGTTCAACTTCCTGTTTGATGAGATCATCATACTCTTGCACCGAAAACAGCCCGCGCAACGCCCCGACGACCTTGCCGTCGATTTCAATCGGGGCTGTAATGCGCCAGCCTCGCTCTGTCGATGATTCATCGAGTTGCATGACCGAACGTCCTGCTTGAATCTCGGCCCGTTCCTGTACATCCAACGTTTGAGGCACCCCATTCGGATCGGTGGTCAGGATGAGCAAGCTGGATTCCGGTGTGATTTCAAACACTGAAAGACGCTGGATTCCTGACCGGACCTCTCGAACGTCTTGGATGAGCTCTTCCAGGACAGTACGATTGCGAATTCCCCCGGTCTTGCCGATCATGTCCCCCATAAACTCTGCGATGCGGAGAAACGCAACTTGTCGATTATGCGCTCCTGCCCGATTGACGATATCGCTTTCAAAGAGTGTCATGACACCGATCGATAGTCCGACAAGTATGGCTCCGGTGACGATGAACCAAGCCATGATACCGTCGAACTTGAACCACTTCCTGAACAGTTCGACCTCATCAAGCTTTTCCTCCAGATACCTATATGCATGTAATAGGTTCGATGACATTCGGAATACTTCCTGGCACTTCCTTAATAAAAGTAGCGAAGCATTGCGTCAATCATACATATAGGAAAAGGTCCTGTGTATAAGTAACGAAACCTTCACCTCTTACTTCAGTATTCTGCACATACGATAAATGTCACAATGACACATCTTGCAAAACATGATCCTGGCGCAGAATCGATCATTGTTAACTGATTAGACAATAACTTCATCATGAAGAAATCGCTTCCTGTGTCACGATTCCATAAAAAGAGCGTATTCGCACTCACGGCACGTTTCTTATGCGCACACATTTGAAGTGATCGTCCTTAGGTTTAATGCTTTGTGCTTGTCTTTGATAGTCTGAAAACTTCGCGAGAATCGGGTTGGCTACAGCCTACATCGCTAGTCATAGTTCAAGAGAGTGAAGCGATTATCGATGCGAGGAAAATCTCAGTACAACCGCTATGATATTGAGTGAGACGCCTCATTCATCGAGCACGTTATCGAGCTTATGGCTACCTTTGACACATTGTGTAATTTTGGCACGTTGTAATTGTAGCGAACTGTCACTTTTTAATTTCGTGGCATGCCAGGCAGACACCTTGCTAAGCATTTATGTGAGCGCAGTGGTTCTACGGACTAGAAAGCCGTCATGGAACCACAGAGAGTCGGTACACCGGAGAGTCGACACACAACATTAGACAAAGCCATTGGGGGGTCTTTTGGCATGAAACAGCTCGTCCACATCGCCTTGCGCAGACCATACACCTTCATTGTGCTGGCCATAGTTATCGTGGCGTTCGGGATGATGGCGGTGTTCGAAGCACCGACTGACGTTTTTCCCGTGATCCAAATTCCTGTCAGCTCAGTCGTCTGGGCCTACGACGGATTGCTGCCGCAAGATGTCGAAGGGCGAATCACCTTTGTATTCGAACGCTTCCTAACATCGACGGTGGAAGGGATTAAACGAATCCATAGCCACTCATTCTTTGGCTTCAGCATCATCAACATCTTTCTTCAGGACGGAGTCGATCTGGCCGGCAGCGAAGCCGATATCGCGGCAATCGCACAGACCGCCGTGAAAGCGCTGCCGCCTGATATTTCTCCGCCTATGGTCATGCGCCTGTTCCCGTCCCAAGTCCCGGTGGCCACGTTGAAAGTCACCTCCGACTCGCTGACCCCGGCGGAGCTCTATAACCTCTGCATCATGCGCATCCGCCCCCTACTCGTCACGATACCGGGCGCTATTTTGCCTCACCCATATGGTGGCCAAGATATGCAAGTCATGGTCAATCTTAACCAACAAAAATTACTTGCCCGGCATCTCTCCCCCAATGATGTCCATGAAGCGCTCGATAGGCAGAATCTCGTCCTTCCCGGAGGCGAC
Source organism: Nitrospira sp. (assembly GCA_018242685.1). Taxonomy (GTDB): domain Bacteria; phylum Nitrospirota; class Nitrospiria; order Nitrospirales; family Nitrospiraceae; genus Nitrospira_D. Next base: position 3,765 of record JAFEBM010000026.1, read on the forward strand.
ATCAAAATCAAATCGACCGACTGGATCGTCTTGACGAACGCCTCTCCGCTGAAGATCACGGATTTTGACGAAATCCCGATCAAGCGTGAAGGTAATGCCTTCATCCACCTCCGCGACGTCGCATCGGTGCGCCTCGCGGGTCGGGTACAAACGAACAGTGTACTGGTAGACGGTCAACAAGCCGTGATCATCGTGGTGATGAAGAGCAGTGAAGCGTCCACGCTGGAAGTCGTCGATGGGATCAGAGAAATGATCCCGCGCATCGAAACGGTTGTTCCTAAAGGGGTGCAGGTGAAAATGATCCTCGACGCATCGGCATTCGTCAAAGAGGCGATTGCGGATGTCGTCCATGAGATGATGATCGCCGCCGCGCTGGTCGGCCTCATCGTGCTGCTGTTGCTGGGTTCCTGGCGACCGACGGTCATCGTACTGACTTCAATCCCTCTCTCTATTCTCAGCGCACTCATCGGCCTCCATTGGATGGAAGAATCGATCAATATCATGACCTTGGGCGGTTTGGCCTTGGCCGTCGGGATTCTTGTCGACAATGCCGCCGTCATGATTGAGAATATCGATACCCATCTCGCTACGGGCAAGCCGGTGGAGGCCGCGATCCTCGATGCCGCCGGTCAAATCATACTTCCAACCTTCGTCGCCACGTTGGCCATTACGATCGTCTGGGTCCCGCTGTTTCATCTGAGCGGCGTGTCCGGCTGGGTGTTTCCTCCGATGGCGAAAGCAGTCATCATCGCCGTGGTCGCCTCCTTCATCCTGACCTACACCCTGGTGCCGACGCTGGCAAAATATATTCTGAAGGCGCACCACGCGCACGGCGGACACTCCGAAGGGGGACAGTCAGGGAATATCTTTGTTCGTTTCCAAGACGCGTTCCAACGGGGCTTCGATCGGTTCCGTGATTCGTATACCGCGAAGCTCGAGCGGTCGATCGACCATCGTGGTCGTTTCGTCGTTGTCTCCTTGGCGATCGCGATGGGGTCTCTTGTCCTCTTCTACTTCAACGGGCGCGAGTTCTTCCCCGAGGTCAAGTCGGGCATCTTGCAGATGCATATGCGGGCACCGCTCGGCACACGCCTTGAGGCGGCAGGGCGCATCGCTTCGCTTGTCTCCAACGATGTCGAGGACATGTTGAGCGGCCAAGTCAAAGACATCATCAGTAATTGTGGGTTGCCGGTAGGGGCCCATAACCTTGCCTTCATCCCGACGCCGACGATCGGCTCTCAGGATTGCGATCTCACTATTTCCTTAAAGAATGAAAAATCGCCGGTGTGGGAGTACCGACGCATTCTCAGCGAGGGTTTGGAGGCGCGCTATCCGGGCACAGAATTCACCTTTCAGCCTGCGGATCTGACCGACAAGATTCTCAACTTCGGTTCGCCCTCGCCGATCGACGTGCAGGTGAACGGCCCGGAACGGTACGCCAATTATGAGTTCGCCCAAAAATTGGCCGACAGGTTCCGCAAGATCCCCGGCGCCAGCAACGTGGTGGTCCATCAAACGATGCGCACGCCGACCATGCTTGTCGAAGCCAATCGTCGGTTCGCACTCGGCATGGACATGGACCAGTCGGACATCGGGAACAACATGCTGGTGACGACCGCCGGAAGCCAACAGGTCGATCAGAAATATTGGCTCGATCGCATGAGCGGCATGTCCTATCGGATCAATGTCTATACGCCGCAAGCACAGCTCACCAGCGTCAAGGATTTGATGACCGTTCCGATCACTCAGGCTCATCCCGACTCATCGGGAAGCAACGATGTGCAGCTGCTCGGCAACCTGGCCAATATTTCGGCGATCGGGACCCCGGGCGTGATCACTCACGGGAATATCATGCCGCTCTTCGACGTCTACGTGTCGAATGAAGGACGTGACCTCGGTTCCGTCCTAGCAGGTGTGGAGAAAGTGGTCCAGGAGCTGGAAGCCGAACGTCCCGAGAGCGCGGCGGTCCAGATCCACGGCCAGGCCGAACTGATGCGTGACGCGCTTGGTGAAATGCTCCTCGGACTCGTTGCCGCGATCGTCCTGGTGTATCTCCTGATCGTCATTAACTTCCAGTCCTGGCTCGATCCCCTCATTATCGTGACGGCCCTGTTCGGCGCCTTAGCCGGCATTGCTTGGGCATTATTCATCACCCATACGAATATTTCCGTGCCCGCTCTGATGGGGGCCATCATGACGATGGGCACGGCAACGGCCAATTCGATCCTGCTCGTCGCCTACGCCCGCGAGCGGCTGGCCGTCCATGGCGACGCGCTGCGAGCCGCGGCGGAGGCCGGTACGGCTCGCATTCGACCGGTGCTCATGACCGCCGCGGCCATGATCATCGGTATGTTGCCGATGTCGATGGGGAATTCTCCGAATGCGCCGCTCGGCCGCGCCGTCATGGGCGGATTGGCGATCGCGACCCTGTTCACACTATTTTTCGTTCCATGCGTGTACGCCATGACTTATCACCGACGAACCGTTATCGAAAAGGAGGCTGTCTAACATGAATAATTTACGCGGAAAAGGTGTCATTATTGCGGCCGTTATTTTATGTCCGCTCTATCTCGGGTACAGATTCTATGGAGGCCAGCTCGAAGCTGCGGCGTTGCAAGAGAGCACCCTTGAACGCGCCATCCCGTCGGTTTCCATCACGCAGGCGCATCCGGCTGAAGCGAGTGACACGATTACGCTTCCCGGCAATATACAAGCCTGGTATGAGGCGCAGATTTACGCGCAAGTTTCAGGCTATGTGAAGATGTGGCACAAGGACTATGGCGCTCTGGTTAAGAAAGGCGACGTGCTCGCTGACATCAATGCTCCGGCCCTCGACGCGCAATATAAGCAGGCGAAGGCGGATTTGGAAACCGAGCACGCCAAGAATGTGTTGGCCGACCTGACTGCGAAACGCTATGTGGCGTTGCGACCAAATCAGGCGGTCTCCGAACAGGCGATCTCGGTACAGGTTCAAGAGGCAAAAGCTCAAGAGGCGAGAGTCAGAGCGGCGGAGCAGAACGTCAGGAACTTCGAGGCGCTGATCCGGTTCAAGTCGATCGTCGCGCCTTTTGACGGGGTAGTGACCGCGCGTAACATCAACGTCGGCAACTACGTCAACAAGGAAGCCAGCCCTGGCGAAGGTAATTCCGGTGGGATCAGGGATCTCTTTACCGTCGCCGACGTCACCAAAATGCGGTTGTTCGTCAGTGTGCCGGAGTCTTTCGGACCGTTCCTCCAACCTGGTTTGACGGCGGACGTCACCGTGCCGCAATTACCCAATCGCCATTTTACGGCCCAGTTCCTGACCGTCGCCAAGGGATTCGATGTAAGCACACGCACCGCAATCACGGTCTTTACGATCGAGAATGAGGACCGGGCGCTGTGGCCGGGATCCTATGCAACCGTTCGGATCACCGCTCCGGTCGAAAAAAGCATCCTCACGATTCCGTCGAGCGCGATGGTGTTTCAGGAGCATGGGACCCAGGTGGCCGTTGTGACGGAGGGTGACCAGGTGCATTTCAAACCGATTGTTGTGGCCAGAATTCTCGACAACACCGTCGAAGTGACGGATGGGATTTCCGCCAGCGATCGCATCGTGAATAACCCAAGCGCCGCGTTGCTCGAAGGCAACAAGGTACGTATCGTGACTCCCGCTCCGGGCTATGATCTTGTGACCCGAGAAGCTCCGGAAGCTGCTGTCCCAAAGAAGCCATCGTCGAAATCGTTATGACATCCAAGGATCTAGAGATAGGAGCAATTGTTTGCAAATGGCAATAGCAACGAGATCTGACATGTTACATGTTGGTCGTACCTACATGGGATGTTGCAGCATTGCGCTGGTGATGCTGACGCTGTCGGCGTGCAGTGATTGGTT
>JAFEBM010000027.1 GCA_018242685.1 Nitrospira sp.
AGGTTTGGCTCCTCGATGTCGGCTCGTCACATACTGGGGCTGGAGAAGGTCCCAAGGGTTGGGCTGTTCGCTCGTTAAGGGGGCACGCGTGCTGGGTTCAGAACGTCGTGAGACAGTTCGGTCCCTATCTGTTGTGGGCGGAGGAGAGTTGAGAGGGGCTTTCACTAGTACGAGAGGACTGTGAAGGACGGACCTCTAGTGTGCCGGTTGTCGCGCCAGCGGCAGTGCCGGGTAGCTATGTCCGGTGGCGATAATCGCTGAAAGCATCTAAGCGAGAAGCGTGCCTCAAGATAAGCTCTCCCGGGGCGTAAGCCCCCTAAAGACCACTCGTAGACGACGAGTTTGATAGGCTGGGTGTGGAAGGCGTGTAAGCGCTGTAGCTAACCAGTACTAATCGGTCGTGCGGTTTAACATCCTTTGCTCCTGATAGACATGGTCTCACCACGATACAAAAAACGTATAGTGGAGTGCTAAGAGAAAAGTTCTGAATGCTGAGCATTGAGCTCCGAACTCAGAACCGAGCACACAAGACTTTATTCAGTGTGACTGTTCCCGGTGGCCATACCGGAGGGGCCCCACCCGTTCCCATACCGAACACGGAAGTTAAGCCCTCCAAGGCCGATGCTACTGCTGCCGCGAGGCAGTGGGAAAGTAGGACGCTGCCGGGTTACAAAATGAGCCCGATGATCGAAAGGTCATCGGGCTCTTTCTTTTTTGCAACCCGTATCAGCGTCCATGAAGAAAGCCGATGGGTTTTATCCGGCGACGGTAATTGCGATAAGGTGATAAATAGTTGGTGGTACGCACGAAGTGCGGTTTGGACCTCTGCCGGGTTACAACAAAAGAAAACGACGTGAGGTTTTGCGATGCGGGCCTGTGATTCGCAAGGCAGCGTTGATGAAGCGTCGATGATCTTTGGCGATCCGCTATGAGTGACGATTGATGATCCTCGACACTCAACCCGTGAGCTACGATGGGTCACGCTTGGCCATTCGGTCAGACACAGGCTGCTGGCCGTCGTACATACGGACAGAGGCAGGCGCATTCGTATCATCAGCGCCCATGTAGCACGCGTTATGAAAGGGAGACCTATCAAGAAGGCGAAGCGTGAAAGGAAGCGCGACATGCTTTCAGAATATGATTTGTACAACTTAAGACTTCCTCTGACAGACCGCGAGTCTCCACCGGGTTACGCCGCCAAGATTTTCTCCTTCGCCAACGGCACACTATCGATAAATGTCTGCATCGGTGTCTTTCCATAACGCCACCGGCCTTGATGGGGCCGCTCATTGTTGTAGTCCGCCATCCACGGGTCGCGATCAGTCTGCAGCTCCTCCAGCGTGCGATAGATCTTCTTCCGGAAGGCTACGCGATACAACAATATCCGGGGCATTCACTTTCAAACTCGCCATGCGCTTCTTTGTCGGCCTTCGCCTTCTCCAAGGCCACCACCTGCGCCTCCGTTAAGACGAGGCCCTCTTGTGCGACCTTTGCCTCCAATGCCTTGAGCCGTTTCCGCATGGTCTCCAGATCATGCCGGAGCCAGATGCACCGGACGCCCGCTGGGGAGATTGAGCTAGGCTCGAAAAAGTGGACGCCTTCACCCTATGATTTGCGGGCTGGAGGTGTGGCATGGAGCGGTTACCGTGACAGAAGTATACGAAGGAGTTCCGTGAACAAGCCGTGCGGCTCGTGCTCGAACAGGAGTTGACGACTCCGGAGGCGGCGAGACGACTCGCCATATCAGACAAGACGCTCGCGAACTGGGTATTTCGGGCCCGGCACGGGCGACTCGCTGGGCTGGGCGAGACCCGACGACCGGTCACCGAGCTCGAAGCGGAAGTGTCGCGCCTGAAACGGGAACTGGCCGAGGCGCGGATGGAGCGCGACATCCTAAAAAAAGCCACCGCGTACTTTGCGAAGGCGCAGCTGCCCGGTACGCACTGATGATGACGCTGCGCCCTCAATATCCGCTGGCCATCCTATGTCGAGTCCTGGAGGTGTCCCGAAGTGGGTACCATGCCTGGCGCACCCGCCGCCCCTCGCCGCGCACCCAGGAGAATGCGCGACTGGAAGTGGCCATCCAGGCCGCGCATGTGCGCACCCGCCAGACGTACGGACCGGAGCGCCTCCAGGCGGAATTGCGTGATGACGGGTTCCCCGCTGGGGTCGGGCGGATCAAGCGGCTGCGCAAGAAGCTGGGGCTTCGTTGTAAACAAGTCCGCCGGTTCACGACCACCACGGATTCGAAGCACTCGCTGCCGGTAGCGGAGAACATGTTGGACCAAACGTTTGTCGCCAGACGACCAAACGAAGCCTGGGTCACCGACATCACATACGTGCCAACCGCGGAAGGTTGGCTGTATCTCGCCGGCGTCAAGGATCTATACACCTGTGAGGTGGTCGGCCATGCGATGGACGCCCGGATGACGACGAACTTGGTGGGGTGGGCGCTCATGAAGGCCCTCGACACCAAGCGCCCAGCACCAGGGCTTATTCATCACTCCGATTGCGGCTCCCAGTATTGCGCGCACGCCTACCAAGCCAAGTTGACGCAATTTGGGTTGCGCGCCTCGATGTCGCGCCGGGGAAACTGCTATGACAACGCGCCGATGGAGAGTTTCTGGGGGACTCTGAAGAACGAGCTCGTACACCACCGGCGGTATGAAACACGGGAACAGGCCCGGCGGGAGATCACGGAGTACATTGAGATCTTCTACAACCGCCAGCGTCGGCATTCCCGGCTCGGGAATCGCTCACCCGCAGCGTTTGCCCAGGAGGGGGCCCGTCAACAGCCGGCGGCATGAGGCTGCAATTCATGGCGTCCACTATTGACGACCGAGGTCAATGCTGGCAAGGATGAAAGTATGGGCTCATTCCCCACGGCGTAATTATGGACCCAAGACACTGGCTGGATTGGGTAGTCAGTTCGCAATAAAACGATAATGGTCTTAAGACACGGTCCGCATGACTCACGCGGCTGCCTGGGTGATGGATTGGTATCCCTGCCGGTAGGATTCAAGCACACGGACGAGTCGGGTGACTTCGAGTTCGAGTTGTGCATAGACGGGAGGGGCGTCGTGGAGCGCGTTGAGGCGGCCGACGGCTTCGAGACGACCGGCGGTGAGCGTCACCTCGGAGGCGCACAGATTTCCCGCTGTTCCTTTGAAAGTGTGTGCCATCCGCTCGACGGCGATCGAGTCGGCATCGGCCAGCGCCGTTCTGATGCCGGCGAGCATGGTGTGGTGCCGATCGAGAAACAGGCGGACGAGTTGAGCGAACAACTCACTGTCCCCGCCGATGTTCTGGTACATTTTTGCAGGATCAAAAATTCCTCTGGTTGGGTCGGCCGTCGTGGGAATTGGGTGCTGTTTCCCCGGGACCACCACCTCGGGCGGCGCGGATACCCAATGTGCCAGGGCGCTCCGCAGTTCGTCTAGTTTAATCGGTTTGGCGAGATAATCGTCCATCCCGGCTGCCAAGCAGCGCTCGCGATCGCCCTGCATCGCATTGGCGGTGACTGCAATGATCGGTATGTGCGGAGTCGATTGTAGAGCCCTATCGGAGCGACTCGCGCTTCCATCAGGCGAGTCATGTGATGACACCGATGTTTCACGTTCTCGAATGCACCGGGTTGTCTCAAATCCATCCATGACGGGCATCTGACAATCCATCAGGATGGCCGCATAATCGCCTTTGGTAAGCGCAGTCAGTGCCTCTTTGCCGTTTTCGACGACGTCCGGCTGGTAGCCCAGTTTTTCGACCATCCGCACGGCGAGCTTCTGGTTGACGATGTTGTCTTCCACGACCAAAATGCGCAGATGTTGCACATGCTCCGCGACCATATGTCTGGTGACGAGTTGAGGCACGACGGGGTATGTCTGGGCGTCCTTCGGCGCTTCGCCCTCCGGCAAGCCGAGCACGGTTCGCAGGCATTCGCGTAATTCGTCATGGCGGACGGGTTTTGGCAGGTAGCCCATCGCGCCGGCTTGACGGGCTTGCTCCGCATGGCCCCGTTGCAGCATTGAGGTCATCACAACGAGGCGGATTCCGGATCCCGCCGGGTGGTTTTGCAGCTCTCGTGCGAGCTGCAACCCATCCTTCCCCGGCATGATGACGTCCAGGATTGCGAGATCGTACGGCGTTCCCCGTCGCTTTGCCTCCGCGATGCGCTGTAAAGCCAATTCGGCATCCTCTGCAAGATCGTCAACCATTCCCCACCCCGATGTCAAATGGTGGAGGATCAAGCGATTCGATTCGTTATCATCGACGATCAAGACACGCTTTCCTGTGAGGTCTCCGGTCGGAAGAATCGCGCGGAGAGAATCCGCCTGTTTCTGGAAGCGCGCGGTACACCAGAAGGTGCTGCCCTGTCCCTCGGTGCTGCGCACTCCGATCCGTCCATCCATCAATTCCACGAGTTGCTTGGAAATTGACAGGCCAAGGCCGGTTCCGCCGTATTTTCTCGTCGTGGAACTGTCGGCCTGCACAAACGGACGGAACAGTTTGGCTAGGGTATTCGGATTGATTCCGATGCCGCTGTCCGTGACTTCGAAACGGATGACGGCGGTATCGGGCAGGTCTTCTTCGAGATAGGCCTGCAGGATCACCTCACCCTTGTCGGTAAACTTCACCGCATTGCCGACCAGATTGGTGAGGATCTGACGCAGGCGGCCTGGGTCGCCTTTGAGTCCCGTCGGAACCGACGCATGGACCAGTCCGGTCAGTTCCAGTCCTTTTGTCTCCGCTCGCTCGGCGAATTGTGTCAATACTTGCTCCACCGTGGTTCTGAGATTGAAGTCGAGGCATTCCAACTCCAGCTTGCCCGCCTCGATCTTGCTGCATTCGAGCACGTCGTTGATCAGTTGCAGCAACGCTTCGCCGCATTGTCGAATGGTCTCGGCGTAGGACTGTTGTTCAGACGTCAGAGAGGTTTCCATCAACAGGCTCGTCATCCCGATCACGCCGTTCATGGGGGTACGTAGTTCATGACTGACGGTCGCTAGAAACGCCGTCTTGACGCGTGCCGATTCCTTGGCTTCGTCCAGCGCCTGGTCCAGGCGACGGTTGCTCTCGCGAAGTTGGTCGGCCGATAGTTGGAGCGCCTGCTGTGTCTTGTGTACGCTCGTCATGTCGGTGGCATAGCCTCGCACGAGCCCATGAGCAGGAACCGGACAGAAGGTCCAAGAGAAACTGGCTTCCGGGAGCACGACGGCTTCATCATGAATCGCGCGACCAGTGGTGAGGCAGCGCTGCACAAGCTCAGGAAGCCGGCTTGGCGCAACGTTCGGAAACCCTTCGAGGCTGTATCCGAATCGAGTCAGCAGAGAGATCATCGCGGGATTGGCATACAGCAAACTCATCTGCCGGTCCAGTTCGATCATCGGCAAGGGACTTTCCTCCGCGATCGCGGCCAACCGATCGCGATCCTGCTCCAACTCCAGTTCATGGGACAACTCTCGAATACTGACAATCAGCACGGTCTTCCCATTGAACATACCGGGCGCGCAAGTCCACTCCACTGGAGCGGGGCGGGTTGCTCTCCGCAAGAGAAGATGTTGTGTCACAGAAGTCGGACGGCGGCTTTTCAGCACTCCGGTCAGTTGCGCCGTCAGGGTGGTTGTGTCGGACTTGGTGAGTATCGACCACAGGGATGGAAAGGATCGAAGAGTGGAAGACGAAAACCGTGGTCCAAGCAACCGATGGCCCTCACGGTTAACGGCCAATACGGTGAAATCACTGTCGAGGATGACGACGGCCAGCGGAATCCCTTCGAGAGGCTCGAGACCCGTGGAAGCCGTAAGACGCGAGGCTGCAAGTCGACGTCGGTTGCGTTTGCGTTTCCCTCCAGACAGTTTCATCATGCGGCCCGTGGGAAGGTTTGATCCAGATGTATGCCGATGTTGACACGTTCTTGGGCCGGGTCTAGGACACGCAGTACGGTTCGGACTGTATGGTCGCGGGATGGTACAGCCAGGTCCACCTCGATGGGCGTGGCATATGAGCCTCCATGTGGGTCGGTCGTGATTTTGACCAGGGGTTTGAGTCGTTGTTGAGGGTTGACTCCGACGACGACCGCCTGTTCACCGGTATTGAGCTGGAGGAGACTCCCGACCGGATAGACGCCGATGCTCCGAATCATGAGCTCCACGAGAGATTTTGTGAACTGTCCTCGTTCAGCGGCCAAGAAGAGTTGCCGAACGGCGTCATGAGGGATCATAGCCGGACGCGTTCCGCGCCGACTGACCATGCTGTCATACACATCGACGATGCCGACGATCTGGGCGAGACGTGAAATGTGATCGTTGCACAAACCGGCCGGAAACCCGCTTCCATCGACCCGCTCATGATGCTCCCTGACGATGCGTAGGACATCCTCGTGCATGCCGGGATGCTCGGAGAGGAGCGCGACGCCTAGCTTGCAATGCTGTTCGAGAAGGGTCTTATCTTGTCCGCTGCATTCTTCCCGCTTACGAACAAGGTTGCGCGGGAGGCGGACATATCCAGCATCATGGAGCAATGCGCCCATGCCGACCTGTTCTTGCATCGATTGATCCAACCCGCTTTCAATGGCCACTATGAGTGACAAGATGCATGTATCCAGAGCATGAGCTGTCAGGGAACGGTCAAACTGCGTAATTTTGTGAATGGCGACCTGCGTGACCATCGCGGCGCGATCGCTGAGAATTTGTTTCAACACGTTCGACACGATGACTTTGGCCGCTTCAGAGGACGGAGGAATTCCCTGTTCCAGGTCGTCGAAGATTCGCTCAACCGCTTCTTGAGCCTGCGCATAGATCATGGTGGCGGAATGATCGTCAGACTTCGCCGCAGACGCGTGTGGGGCCTTTTGCTCAGGAGGAGTGGGGACATCCGGGTTAGTCGCGTGTTGGTCCGCAACGTGCTGAATATTCGTTGAGGGGGCTGGCGGGAGGTCGGACCCTTTGCTGGTATCGATGGTCACCATCTTGATCCCATGCTGCTTCATGAGTTGGATGGTTTCCAGGTCCTTGATCAGCCGTTTATGGGAGAGAAATGGGGTTCGATACCACGGGACATCCATCTCGATGATGAACATGCCGGGAGTGAGTTGTTCGATCGCGATACGCTTTGTCGTCATACGTCGTTGGACTCCGGGTCAGAGAGGGGCTTCGATCGGACTTGCCGACAGAATAGAGAGCCACGGGTGTTATCGGAAAAGGAAGCGTTAAACTTGATCATTATCGGTGAACAGGATGTGTTTGGGCCTGTTCTAAACTGATGCTCTCCACCGCGTCTGTTCACCTTAAGATCCTTCCGTGACATTCCGATAGAGTTCATCAGGGTCGGTTCATATCGGCTATATCTGGAGTGATGGGTATGAACGAGATCGTCGTATCAGTTCCACCCGCGTCCTCATTCTTGTCGGTCGGACTTCCTCTGAAAATATCCCTTACGTTGGATCAGCAGAAGGTCATGTACGGGTCGACGCTTCTCGGCTGGAAGGATCATGCATGGCTTGTCTGCGAATGGCCGATTCAGCTCGGTCATGATCAGCTGATTGCGGGAGGTACTCCTTGCACTATCAGTTACTTTCACGACGGCAAGCTAGTCGGTTATCGGAGTGAAATACGCGATCTGATTACCTCGCCGGTGCCCCTGCTGTTCGCCGCCTTTCCAAAAGCGGTGGAAGAAATGCATCTGCGAAAACATCTCCGTGTATCGACCAATGAGCCGATCTTGCTCATACGAGCAGAATCCGGAAACGCGTCCGATTCCGCATTGCCCACAAGCAACTATTTCGGCGGGTTACTGAAAGATCTCAGCGAGGGAGGATGCAGTGTGGTGCTGGTGCGAAGACCATCCTGGCTGTGCCCGGGAGCGACGGTCCGGCTTGAATTTGAACTCCTTGGTCTCGGCCATATTACGAACCTCACGGGTGTCGTGAAGAATGGCGACCAGCGGGACGGCGGTGAGATGATCGGCATCGAGTTTCGATTCAACGAACTCGAGTATATCGAGTATCGCGGGTGGGGCGGATCCGTCCGACAAGCCATCGAACAATGGACGACACAGAAATCAATCGCCCTGTTGCCGTTGTGACAGCCTAAGACCTTTCTTCCCACACTGCTCGGCAAATACTTCCCCATCGCTCGTGCTCGAAATCGAAAAGCTGGACTCAACGCGCCATAACGCTGCAACGGCCGATGGCATATATTTTGAAGTGGCCGTGTGATGTGGGTGGTCCAAGCACGCACTCATCGTTGCGCTCCGCGAATTTTGGGGCCGAATGGTTTCGATGTGTGAACAGGGATCACATCGTGATGCGTTGCAGTACTACGAACGCAATCGTGGCGATTTCATGCCGGATCCCGCGTTAGCGGAGTTCGACCGGCTGGTGGAAACGCTTCGTCAGAAGCCGGCGGCCTAGTCGCGGCGCGAGGTGTTCATGGTGAAGCCCCAAATCCTTTTGGTGCAATTAGAATTCGGGACGTGGGACCGAGCAAGAGCCTGGTCCTACCTGGGAAACTTCGCGGTTGAGGATGGCCTCCGTGCCAACGGGTGTGAATGCGTGACGATTCCGGCGCTCTGCGACATTCCAGACAGCTCGCCGTTGTCCTGGCTGCATCATGCGAAAGACCTACTGGCCGACCGACGCTTCGACCAAGTCTGGGTATGGTTGGTGCACAATCGTTATTCGGATGCGTTTCTTGGATGGCTTACCGAACTGGCGCCGGTGCGTGTCGGTCTCATCATGGAGTCGTTGCGGTATAGCGAAGAAGACTGTCGACGTTGGCCGCACTTGCGAGAACGGGCGGGAATTGTCGAACGGCAGGTGAAGTATATGACGCATGTGCTGGCTGCGGACGAGCACGATGCTGAAATGCTCAACCAAGCCGGTTCGGTTCGGGCCGTATTTTGGCCATCAGCAGTACCGTCCCGTTTCATTTCCGCGACGATCGAGCGACCATCCCGCCGTGAATCGGCGTTTTACGGGGAACTATATGGGGAGCGAAAGGCGTGGTTGGGGATATCCGGTTTGAAGGACTTGTTGATCCATCCACCATCTGCAGAAGCCGCGACAGAATTGCCCCAGCTCTTCAATGCATTACATCAGCAGATGTCGGAGCGGCTCCAGTCAGGGTGGCGGCCTAATCTGGCCGCTCTCACGGAGTATGTGAGTCTGTGGCGCCGGTTGCGCGAAGCCATTTTCGTCAATTGGCTGGCGAGCCTCAAGTCTTGGAGCGCGATCGTCAATCTTCCCAGTTTATTCCAATCCTATGCGGGACGTGTCGTGGAAGCCATGGCCGCAGGTCGTCCTGTCATTTCGTGGAAGATTCCTAATCGGCCTCGCACGCAGGAGCTATTTAAGGATGGACAAGAAATCCTCCTATATCCGAAGGATCATCCCGCAGCCTTGAAGGAACATGTGGAGCGGATAGCACGCGACTCTGACTACGCCAGGAACATCGCCACAGCTGCCCGCGCGGAACTGCTCCGATCGCATACGGCTGAGGCTCGTGCCAGACAGTGGTTGGACTGGATTGAGACCGGGCAGTCTCTCTTGGCTCGTCAGGCAACCAATGAGGCAGCTGTTCGGGATGTGCGTCCACCCCTGACGCAATCCTATGCCGCCGCGCGACAAGTGCCGCCCGCTCAAGGGCCAATACCCTTCGAGCAGGTGAAGTGGAAGGGAGAGAGCGATCATGATCCGACGCCTACAGTTGCGGATTATTCCGCGCAACGGCGGACTTTTTCGACACGATTAGAGCGAGTCGAGCTGGAATTCGTCGAAGGGACAACCGCGGGAAGCGGGCCGTCGACCAGCGATGTGGCAAGACAAGCTCACGGAGGTGCCATGACCTCGGACGCGTTTTATGTCAACTTGTTCGTCAATGCTCCTGCTTGGTCGGCACCGCATCCGAACACCGATGAGGCTGCAAGGTGGAGCAAGATCGCGGCCTTTCTGGAATACATTCTTCGCAAAGTCCAACAGAAGGAGCCTGGCCGGCGATTGCGCATCCTGGACGTCGGATGTGGGAGAGGCTGGTTGACGAATCTGGCGACCATGTATGGGACCTGCGAAGGGGTCGAGCCGGTCGTCGGTGTCGTCGAGTATGCGCGCAAGTTGTTTCCTCATCTTCGGTTTGAATCGGGGACGGCTGAAATTGTAGAAAATCGCGCCGATTTCGAACCCTATGATGTGATTTTGACATCGGAAGTCATCGAGCACGTGCCTCATGGCCGGAAAGAAAACTTCCTGGCGCAACTATTCAGACTGTTGAAGCCGGATGGGCATGTCGTGCTCACGACCCCGCGAGGTGAAATGTGGGAACAATGGAAGACCATCGCGCCGCCCAATCAACCGGTGGAAGACTGGGTGACCGAAGAGCAACTGCGGGCCTTGTTCACCTCGCAGGGCTTCGTCGAAATGGGACTGGACCGTATACACGTCGAAGTTCCGGGCTTGCGCTATGTGCCGGCACCCACGCCGGCCGATCTTCGCTCCATGAACCTGCTCCCCATCTATCAAGTATGGTGCTGTCGCAGACCCGTTGAACAACGTCCCATTCCATTTACGCGCACACCGAAAGTGTCCGTCATCGTCCCCACGTACAATCGCCCTGATCGTCTCCGGGCGGCGCTCGCGAGCCTGGCCGCGCAGACGTATCAGGACTTCGAGGTCATCGTCGTCAACGATGCGGGTTGTGACGTGGAGTTCATCGTGGCTGCCTGTGCCGATCGGCACCGTATCACGACTATCACGCACGGTCGAAATTGTGGATTGGCTGCAACCCGCAACAGCGGACTCCGTGCGGCAAAAGGCATCTATATCGCCTATCTTGATGATGATGACCGGTATCTCCCGAATCATCTGGAAACGCTTGTCGGCTATTTGGATCGCCGTGAATACCGCGTCGCGTACACCGACGCCTGGCGAGTGCAGGAACGGCAGAGCGACAGCGGTTATGTCGAGACCGGGCGTGATGTGCCCTACTCCCATGACTTCAGACCGACTGATCTGCTGGTGTCCAACTACTTTCCGGTTCTCTGCGCGATGCACGACAGGGCTTGTCTCGATGATGTGGGCCTATTCGACGAATCCCTCTTTGCCCATGAAGATTGGGATCTTTGGATCCGCATGGCGACTCGCTTCCCGTTCAAACATCTGCCGGTCAGGACGGCCGAATTCACCTGGCGAACCGACGGAAGTTCCATGACCAGCGGGACGCGTGAGACCTATGGGCGTACGACGGAGATCATCTACCGGAAATACCGGCCCTATGCCGACCTCATCGGCGGTGTGCGCGACGCGCAGGACAAACGTCTCACCGAGATGCGGGCAAGCGGAAGCGCCAAGCAGTATGTCTGTTCCATCGTCATGCCGGTTTGGAACCGAGTGGAGCTGACGAAGGATTGTCTGACGGCATTGGCGGGGTTGAAAGACCAGCCGGAGTACGAACTGATCATCGTGGATAATGGATCCACCGACGGCACGACGGATTTTCTTCGCCAACTGAGCGGTGATGTTCGGATCATCGTCAATGAGGAGAATCTCGGATTTGCCAAGGCTTGCAATCAGGGAGCCGCAGCCGCCCGAGGGAAATATCTCGTCTTCCTGAACAATGACACGATTCCCCAGCCAGGATGGCTGGCGGCGCTGGCGGCGGAAGTAGACGGTCACGCAGAAGTGGGCATTGTCGGCAGCAAGCTCTTGTATCCTGATGGCACGGTTCAACATGCCGGCGTCGTTCGGGACTGTGCGCGCCGCTTGCCCTACCATATCTACAAGGGCTTTGCCGCCAGCCATCCGGCTGTGAACCAGCGCCGAGAGTTCCAAATCGTTACGGCCGCCTGTTTGTTGATCAGGCGGGCTTTGTTTGAGGAAGTAGGGGGATTCGACGAAGGGTACGTGAACGGATTTGAAGATGTGGATCTGTGTCTCAAAGTGAGGGAGCGCGGCTATGTCGTTGTGTATCAACCCCGAAGCGTCGTCGTTCATCTCGAAAGCCAAACCCCCGGAAGGAAGACCCACGACGATGTGAACGCGACTCGTTTCTTGGATCGGTGGAAGGCGCAATGGTGGGCGGCCGACGAAGACCGGCATTTCCATATGGACGGTTTCAAATTGAAACGAGTATTTCGCAATGGCCGTGAAGGGGGTGACATCCTGATGTTCAGCGACATCAAGGATCACGCAGTCTGGGCTCACGTCGCCGCCGCTCAAGCCGCCGCCTTGAAGCAAGACTGGCAAGCGGTGAAGCATGAACTGAGTCTGGCTTCGGACTGGCCGAGCGACCCTGAGATCTTGGCTTGGGCGTCATCCATCTGCGAACATCTGCAGGAACCGAAACTGCAACAAACTTTCCTTTCCCGGTATCTTGCTCTGAAAGAAGCTCCGAAAGAACGATTGTCGCTCATCCGATCCTTACTGGAGCAAAACGATTTGCAAGGTGCGGACCGCCATCTGCAATCGCTGCTCTCGTCTTCGCCGAATCATGCGGAGGGGCTCTTGCTTAACGGCATCCTCTGCATGCAACGGGAACAATATGAGCAAGCCGAGCATGCTTTCGCTTCGGCGATGCGGGAAGGCGCAGATCGCAGGAAATGTCAGATGGGGATGGGGATGTCGTCAATGGGAAGGGCTTACACGCAAGGAGCCTGGGAGCGGTTTCTTGAGGTACTGGCCGAAAACCCCGGATGATGCCGAAGCGATCCATTGGCTGCTCCGTGCCGGCACGGCGCAAAACCGCTGGAAAGAGTTGGGGGAGCAACTGAGCGCCTATGTCGTGAGAAATCCAGGTGATCTGGCAGTGCGTTTTGCGTTGGCTAGTGTCCTGCTACGTGCCCGGCAACTGGACGACGCTCAGCGGGAATACGGGCAACTGCGCATGCTTGCGCCGAATTATGACGGCCTTATCGAACTCGGCCAGGCGTTGGCGAACAAAGAAGCGGTCCTAGCATACGAAGCATCAAATTCGTAGCGTGCATCCATGGCATCACTGATCGTGCAATTGGCGAGGCTTGGGGACCTGCTCCAGACACTTCCTGCCATCACTTCGTTGACGGCCCGATTTGCCGGCGAGCGATTTGACCTGCTCTGCGCCTCAACGTTGACCGACATCGTGTCGTTGTTCCCCGGAACGGCAAGAGCCGTTCCATGGGAGGCGGATCAGTGGCAACAGTGGGCGTTAGATTGGACCAATTCTCCCGATTCAACGATCACGGCAGCGCAAGACCACATACATCAACTGGCCGCGCAGACCTACGATACCGTGTACAACCTCAAT
Organism: Nitrospira sp.; assembly: GCA_018242685.1. Lineage (GTDB taxonomy): Bacteria > Nitrospirota > Nitrospiria > Nitrospirales > Nitrospiraceae > Nitrospira_D. The sequence goes on from JAFEBM010000027.1 coordinate 13,272, forward strand.
CAGCATCCCCGTGCCATTTTGGCGGCGCATTTGCTCGGCAGGCGGGTTGTCGGACCAGGTTCCGACGGACCGTTATCCGAGAATCTTCCGCCTTGGGGTACTTATCTCAGGAAGGTCGCCAGAGACCGGAGTGCGAATCATGTCCACCTCGCCGATGCCTTCTGCGGTTTGTGTGGCGTCATGCCCCCTGGTAGAGTGCCTCGAATTACCCCTCCTGCTTCCGATCTTCCAGGAAGTCTAGAGAAAGTCGGCGATCCTCAGTATCACTGGGTGGCTGTAATCATAGGAGCCGGAGACCTTGCCCGCTGCCTGCCCACTGCGATTTGGGCACGATGGATCACCGCGCTTCTGAATGCCCATAGTGCCATCCGTGTGGTTCTCATCGGAAGCAGTGGTGAGATCGGACGCGCCCGCGCCATTCAAGAGACCCTTTCGCCGTTATTGTGGGGGCGTGTTTGGGATGCGACGGGTCATACGAATCTGCTGCAACTGGCCCTGCTGCTCTCCCGCTGCCATTGGACGATCGGCAGCGATACAGGCTCTCTGCATCTTGCGGCCGCTGTCGGGTGCCGAACGCTCGGTCTATATTTCGCGCGTGCACGTGTTCATGAAACCGGTCCGTACGGAGACCAACATTGGGTCTGGCAAGCGTCGACATTTGCTCCGGACACCTGGCCGATCGACGAAAGCATCGATTTCATCGTCGCCCGGACGAATGCCCCACAATCGACGGAGTGTACCGGCTGGCAGTTATGGGAGGGGCATGTCGATGCGTGGGGCATGAGTTACTCGCGCCCTGGCCAATCGAATGTCTCTGTCGACGATCGAATAGCCGTCTGGAAACGCTGCATGTCGACGGATGATCGGGAGAACGTCCTGCTATGAGTACGTTTGAAGCGAATCTTCGTGAAATCGTCAAACAATCACCGGAACTCGCGGCGGCGCTGCGTGTTGCACAGGGTGGGCGACTCGAAATTCGACCGACGAAATCGGGACACCCCACAGGTTTCGCGCAGGGCCGCGCCATCCACAGCACCTACGACCCAGTCAAAGAATCGACCTCTTGGGCAGCAGCTCAGACCGTGTCTTGCCGCGAGGGAGACGTCGTCCTCGTGTTCGGGATCGGTCTGCTCTATCACGTGGAGGCTCTCTGCAAAGTACTTCCTCCATCAATTCGTCTCGTGGTGGCTGTTCCCGACTTGGTCGAATTGCATGACGCCTGTGCCGTGAGGGCGTGGGGAGATTGGGCGAGGCGTGTGACCTGGGTGTGGGGAGTGCCTCATTCTATGGCCAAGCGTACGAGGGAGCTCGGATCCTCCGTGAGGCTTCTGACCTATGTGCCGGCTGCCAGATTACATTCCTATGCCTATGCCGCGATCGAGGAGAGTTTGCGACGGTCTATCGCCCATGCTGCTGGCGGTCAGCTTCGAATTGCCGTTGTGGGCCCGATTTATGGAGGCTCTCTTCCGGTCACCAGATCTGTTGTGACGGCTCTAGAATCACTCGGCCATCACGTCGATTGGATCGACCATAGCGCGCATGCTACCAGTTACCAGGCACTGGTCCGTTTGAATGATGCCCATCACCGCCAGGTGATGCAAAACAAGTTCGCCGAATTTCTCAGCCAGTTGACTCTCGTGCAGATCGCGGAACGTCCGCCAGACCTGGTCCTGGCCATGGCCCAGGCGCCGATGACCCTACCGATTCTTGAACACGTTCGAAAGAAGCATTTTCTGACTGCTATGTGGTTCGTCGAAAACTACCGCCACCTGACGTACTGGCAACAGATGGCGGCGGGATTTGACTTCTGGTTCGTGATTCAAAAAGGGGGATGCCTGGATGCGTTCCGTCATGCGGGGGCCAAGGAGATCCATTATCTCCCCGTGGCAGCGGACCCCGCGGCACACAAGACGGTGTCGCTTACTTCGGATGAGATAGCGGAATTCGGAGCCGACGTGTCATTTGTCGGCGCAGGTTATGCAAATCGAAGGGAGATTCTTCCTCAGTTGATCACCCCCGAATGGCGATTAAAAGTGTGGGGAAACGAATGGGATGAGGCTACCGCTATCAAACCCGTCTTGCAACGAGGGGGGGCGCGGATAGACACCGAGGCCTGCATCAAAGTCTTCAACGCCACAACCGTCAACCTTAACTTGCACTCGCATACCGGCAAAGGACTCGATCCTGAAGCCGATTTCGTCAATCCTCGAACGTTCGAGTTGGCAGCGTGCGGAGCCTTTCAACTCGTCGATCACCGCTCGCTCCTCGGTGAACTGTTCACTCAAGATGAGATGACGACATTCCGAACGGTCGAGGAGCTGCCGCAGCGCATCCGCGCAGCGCTCAATGAAACGGACGCTCGAAGGGCGATGGCACGGGCAGCGTCCGATCGTGTGGTACGTGAACACACGTACCAACATAGAATGAAGGAACTTCTGACCCAGATCGGCATGGCTCAGCCCGACCGCGTCGGAACCATCCTAAAGGGGGAGCGTGAAGCGGCGCAGCTTAGCCGGCGATGCGTCGATTATCCAGAACTCCTCCCAGTGCTCAAGAATTTTGCCGCCACTCAACGGGTGGAGCTCGAACAGGTGGCCGAGCGCATTCGGCAGTGTGGACCGATGGCGACGTTGTCCCGAGAAGAATTGTTGGTTCTCATGCTGGACGAATATCGAGTGCAGACCCGAGATCTTATATGAGCAAGCAGATACTCATCATTAACATAACACGGATGGGCGACCTCGTGCAGATGAGCGGACTGCTCGCCAGATTGCAGACGGAATTCCCTGGTGCATCGGTCGATCTTGTCGTAGATACCAAGTTTGCTCCAGTCGTCTCGATGCTGGCTGGCCTTCGGCACATCGTCACGTATGATTTCCACGGTCTGATCGACGACACGCGGGCCATGGTCAAAGACCTCGTCGAGATATACCGGACGATGGCGGATTGGATCAAGCCGCTACTGGAAGTCGGCTATGATCGCATTGTCAACCTGACGTTCGATAGGCGGAGCGCGCTCCTTGCCAGCTATATCGGTGCACCTGATCTGCGCGGCGTCGTCTGTGCGCGGGACGGCACTCCGATCGTCAAGAACCAGTGGATGTCCTACTTTACCGATTGCCATGCTTATCGGCGGTTCAACCGATTTAACCTGGTGGATATCTACGCTCTCGGCGGAAGCGGACCTGGGCCAGCGGATCTCTTGCGGCTTTCGGTTCCACGAGATGCCATGGAATGGGCCGAATCGTTCCTGCACTCCAATCTTTCCGGGGTGTCGAACACGATTGCCGTACAAGTCGGCGCCAGCGACGTCATGAAGGCATGGCGTCCCGAATACTTCGGGAAGACCATGGCTTTGCTCAGTCGGGAGGCCGACATGGGCTTTCTTCTGATCGGTACGGCGGAAGAGGTCAGCGCCGTGGAACAGGCGCGAATCGCATATCGTGAGGCGGGCGGCAAGGCCGTCTGGTGTGACGCGGTCGGCCGCACTAATGTGGTGCAACTTACGGCTTTGTTAACCCACGCTCAGCTTCTCCTGACGAATGATACAGGGCCGATGCATCTCGCTGTCGGTGTCCGAACTCCTGTGGTTGATCTGTCTGTGGGGCACGTGAACTTTTGGGAGACCGGTCCATATGGCCCCGGGCATTGGGTGATCCAGCCGGAACTGCTCTGTGCTCCGTGTGGATTCGACCGAGTCTGTATGCACCATGCCTGTAAGGATCAAGTGGTCTGCGAGGATGTCGCTGCCGTGTGTCGGCATGTGATACGAACAGGGCCGTTACCGGCCCGTGTGCGCGGTATCAGAATTTATGAATCCGGGATCGATGCGGATGGGTTAGGCACATTCACGATCAGATCGGGAGCCACCGATTCTCAGACCGAATGGTACGCCCGTTTTTGGAGGCGTTTTTGGTATGAGTCGTTTACGGGCCGGTCTTCGGCGGTCGAGTGGCCAGCAGGGGATCCTCCGGATCGCGAGGATATCAGGCTGATGCTTCAGGCGTTCAGGCCAGCATTGGCCAAACTCGTGTCTTGGTCTGAACAGCTCGATCGTCTCTGCCAGCGGCAACCGCTGCCAGTGACAGAAGTAAAAGCTGTCCAAGCAGTATTACTGAAAGAGCAGCAAGAGCTTGTGGTGTCGGCGATGATGAGCTCGCCCTTAATTCCCGTTACAGTCGCATTTCTGCGGGAGATTCATAATAACGATGCTCAAGATCTCACGCAAATGTCGGCGCGCCAACTGCGCGCGCATCATGTGTGGCAAAAGCGGGTAGCAGATGTCGAGCAATGCATTGACATGCGTCCGCGTATGCCGGCTTCCACTCAACTGATCACGCCGGTCGGACATGTGGCGGGTGCCAATCACCTTCGCGGTTGAGGAGGACACAATTTGAAGAAGGAGAAGCCATGAAGATTTCACTGGATGACGAGCAATGGACGGTTCGGGACGATATTCCCCTTATCGAGGCATTGGCTCAACTGAGCGAAAAAGCCCGCGGCAAGGGACGAATCGTCACCTCATTAAGGATTGGAGGCCGTCTCTGCACGGATCGTGATTTGGTCTCTGAATTTCTGGCATGCTCCGGGGAGGAGACTGGTCCAGTTGAAGCGAGTTCGACTTCGGCAGCCGACATTCTCCTCAAGGCGCAAGACACCATCGGGCAGTTTGGCAAGTTGCTCAATCATGAGGGAGAAACGATGGTTCCTCTTATGCGGAGCGGTACGATCAGATTGTCCTCGCTGGATTGCTGGTTAGGGAAGCTGGCTGAGTACATTGAAATCGTCGAGCGTTCGATCGAGATGCGGATTCCCGGAATACCCCACGATTCACTCGTGCCATGGACTGAGCAATTTATCGAAGCCCGAGGCATTCCCGACATCGTTCGCATGGCGGATTTGCTCGAATATGAGCTGTTGCCGAGGATCAGGCAATGGGGAGTAAGTCAGCAATCTATCGGTGTTCATTGAACATTGTTGTAGCGGGAAAAACTCTGCCAGTGGCTCTCAAGTCAAGGCCTCCCTTGACCGATAAGGCAATCAGAAGATTTGGTCAGCGTGGCCGGGAATGCGGCTGAAAGGCGCTGATTCAGTCTCGAACATTCCTCGGCATGGATGCGCGAGGAGCTTTAACGGCAAGGTGTCTTTTCCGAGGAGGATTGGTCCATGGCAATTATCGTAAACAACAACGCAGCGTCGCTTGCGGCACAACTCAATTTGTCGAGAAACACGGATTCGCTCACGCGTTCCGTCGAACATTTATCGTCCGGCCTCCGCATTACCAGGGCTGCCGACGATGCCGCCGGATTGGGGATCTCGTCAAAGTTGAATGCGCAGATCGTCAGCATCAACCAGGCGACGAGAAACGCGAACGACGGCATCAGCTTGACGCAGATCGCCGACGGTGTGGCCGGGACAATCAATAATCTGTTGACCCGCATGCGCGAACTGGCTTCCCAGTCGGCCAGCGGCGTCTTGGGCAACACAGAGCGGTCTTTCGTCGATCAGGAGTTCACAGCCCTGCGCTCGGAAATCGACCGTATCTCGAGCGTCACTCAATTCAACGGGCAGGCCTTGTTGAGCGGTTCGTCTCTGACATTCAGCGTTCAAATCGGGTATCAGAGCAGCAGCAACGATACGTTGTCGCTGTCGTTGGCGTCGCTAACGACCAGCTCTCTGGGCATCTCCAGCGTAAATGTGTCCACTTCGGCCAATGCGCAAAGCGCATTGGGCAATCTTGACAGTGCCATCAGCGCAGTTGCCTCAGCACGCGCCACCTACGGAGCCACTCAGAACCGGTTTAACGCGACGATTGACAGCTTGCAGGTGACGAGCCAGAATTTCACCGCAGCCGTCTCTCGTATTCAGGACGCGGATATCGCATATGAGACGTCGCAGTTCACCAAGAATCAGGTGCTCGTACAGTCTGGTATCGCGGTATTGGCCCAAGCCAACGCGCTGCCGCAGCAAGCGCTCGCGCTGTTGCGAGGCTAAAACTGACTCTCTTCACCCGCCCTCTCCCGATTCGGGGGAGGGGCGCGGAGAAGAAGTTCCTTTTGAAGGGGTTCAGCCATGGTCCAGGATGTCACACAAAAGCCGGACCTTTCCTATCCAGTTGAACGCCCGGTTCAACAACCTCATCGTGCGGCTGTTGGACTTCCTCGTCCACCGGTATCGACACAAGGCAACGCACAGTCGACGCCGGCAAGCCATGATGAAGTCGTTCATGCGCTTCAGCACATTTCGAAGGAGCTGCACCAGGCCGGAGATCAATTGCAAATATCCGTCGATTCCGATCTCGATCGCGTGATCGTGAAGATCGTGGACAGTCGATCGGGGCAAGTGATTCGACAGATTCCAGCAGAGGAACTCATCAACTTGGCCAAGCAGCTCAAGAACCTCAACGGGTTGCTCGTAGAAAAACATGCATAAGGAGCAAGCGTGACGACGCCAGCGGTCAGTTTTGGGGGGCTCGGCAACGGATTCGATTACTCACAAGTCGTCAATGCGTTGGTCCAGGCGGCGTCGGGCCCGCTCAACCGGTATACGCAAACGCAAAATACCCTTTCGGCGAAGTCGGCGGACTACACCACTCTATCGACGAAATTACAGTCTCTTCAGAGCGCAACGAGCGCCTTAAATGTGATCAATTATAATCAACCTTCCGCCTCGGTCACCGATTCCACAATCTTGACGGCGACGGCGTCATCGACCGCCACCACCGGCACATACAGCATTCAAGTGAGTCAATTGGCACAAGCCCACCAGATTACGAACAAAGCGGCAACAGCCGCGACCAGTACGACCGCCTCTATCATTAGCGGCCCATCGGCAACCTTCTCGTTCCACATCGGCTCAGGTTCCGTTCAAACGGTTACGTTGAATGCCGGTGCAAACATCCAGGATCTGGCCAACGGCATCAATGATCTAGGAGCTGGGGTGAGCGCATCGATCCTCAATACTGGCACGGATGCTTCTCCTTCCTATCGGCTCATTTTGACGGCCAACAGCACCGGATCCGGCAGTGCCATCACCATCACGGCGGATGGAACGTCTCTGGATTTTCTAAACTCCGGCGGGACTGGCGGCATCGATACGCTTCAAGCGGCGCTGGACGCGCAAATCAAAGTGGGTGATCCCAATCTGAATCCGGTGACAATCATCCGTAGCGCCAACGTCATTTCGGATGCGATTCCCGGCGTGACGCTGAACCTCACCAAGACGACCGGCACCGGATCCGTCAACGTCAGCGTCACGCCGGATACCAGCGCCGTCAAAACGAATATCAAAGCTCTTGTGACGGCCTATAACGATGTCGTGAATTTCATTGCCAGCAAGAGCACGTACGATTCCAAAACAAATACGGGTGGAACGTTCTTCGCGGAAGGAACGTCCAATACTGTGCTCAGCAAGTTACGATTTTCCCTCAGCAGCACGGTGTCGGGCGCCACGACCTATACCAACGTAGGCCAGATCGGTTTTCAAACTAATAAAGACGGAACCATTACCATCGATGATGCGGCGCTGAGCTCAGCGTTAAACTCCAACTACGGCGCAGTGAAAGCGCTTGTGGGTGGACAGATCGGGAATCCGGGTATTGCAACGCAGTTGAGCAACGCCATAGACGATCTCAACGACGTGGCCGGTGGGGCTCTCACGCTCAAGCAAACCTCGTTGACGGACAAGATCAACAGTCTGACAGACCAAATCGCAACTCAACAGGCGTATATCGCCCAGTATCAGCAGCGGCTTCAGTTGCAATTCGCTCAACTGGATAGCCTGCTTACCGGCATACAGGGTCAGATGGGCTTCTTGACGGCCAATTCCAACGCTCAGAGCGGCGCAACGCTGCAATCGAGCCAATCCACCACAAGGACTGCATAATGTTGACGCTTAGCCAGGGGGCGCATCAATACCGTCAAACTCAAGTCTTGACGACGTCAGGAGTCCAATTGATCGTGCTGCTGTATGATTCTGCCATCCAATCACTGGAACTCGCCCGCGAAGGCATGAGTCAGAACAATTATCAGGATAAAGCGCGCTTTCTTGGACGGGCAGTCGCCATCGTAACCGAGTTGTCAAACGTCCTCGACTTTGAAAGAGGCGGCGACATCGCTAAATCTCTTTTTCGTCTCTACGACTATATGTTGGCGGAGATCCTTCAAGCCAACCTTCGCAATAATCCTCATCACCTGACCGGACCGTTGCGATGCCTGAACACGCTTCGTGAAGCCTGGCGGGAGGTCGCCGCTCGCCAGATGACCGGGAGTTGAGATGATGACCGTCCGGCCAACCGATCAAGGAGCGACCATTGCCGCAGAACTCTTTCGGCTCACTCTTGCGGCAAAAGAAGCGGCTGACCAGGGTCGATGGGACCTTGTCGAAGCCTGTTATGCTCAGCGAGGCGAACAGCTTGAATGGGCCGTGTTATCCACGTCGGAACACAGCCGCCTCGTGAGACTGGATGGGGAGATTGTGCAACGGATCAGGCTCGCTCAATCGGCGTTGAGTTCCACGATTCAAGAAACGGCTAGGACCTTTAGACGTCTTGAAGGGTTACGTCAGGGAATTGGCGCACTGTCCTTGGATTCAGGGACGATCTTCTTGAAAGCGTGATCTATGAAGAGTCTTCATGTTGATCGATATCAGTCAGTTTCACAACCTTGTGCGAACCTACCAGCGTGGTTGCAATGCCACGACGACATGGAATGAAATACCGAGAAGGTAAGCTCTCAATCGACCGCAGACCATGTTTCATTGTCGGCTGAAGCGTGTCACCATTTTTAACCGGTTTCATCTCGAGACAAGAAGGTCCGACGGCGCGTGATTACACAATGCAACTGCAATTTGTCAGGACTTCATCAATTGACACAGTCCATAGCGAGTTTCACCGAAACCGACGCCGTCGTCAAAGAGCTCTTGTCCAGATTACCTCAACTGATTGCTGTAGATGTGGTTGGATTCGCCAGGACTAATCCCGAGCAGGGATGGACTTGGTCGTGCGATCACGATCTGAAACGGGAAGAATCGGTTCGAACGCAACTGCTGGCCACACTGGGACATAGGCCGCAACGTATGGCGTCGTCTCGCACCGTGCTGCGGCTCGTTCGCTCGGTGCATGAAATCCCCGATCGTGTATCACCTCAGATGCCGAGCAGTTCGAAACATGGGTCCGTCAGCACACATAAAGTTCCACTCGCAATCGGACCGTATGGGACCGGCATTTTATATCTCGAACGAGACGCCGAGCATCCCTTTACGGAACAGGAAGAACAGCTCCTCGCCATCGTCGGGGCATTACTTGCCTTAATTTTGCGCGATGCCGATTCGTACCAGCATCTGCAAGACGTGGCTTTACGAGACTCATTGGCGGGCGTCCTCAACCGCCGTGGACTCAGCACGCCGCTTGCCCGAGAATTAAAAGCTGGATTGCGGTATGGCGTACCAGCTTGCCTGATACTCCTAGATTTGGACTTTTTTCAGACTGTAAACGATCGTCTCGGTCATACGGCAGGGGATCATGTGCTCAGAGCGGCAGCTGATCTGATACGGGCGACGGTGCGCGAAATCGATATCGTCGGTCGATACAGAGGCAATACCTTCGCAGTTGTGTTGCCTCATACGGATCGGCAGCAGGCTCGTGCCCTTGCGGAGCGGTTGCGAGATCGCATTGAACAACATCCCTTTGTGATCGAGGCCGGGCAGGTCCGTACCACGGCAAGCATCGGCTTAGCAGCGGTGCCGGATGCCGCCGTGGCTTCAATTGCGGAATGGATGATGATCGGCGAGGCCGTCCTGAATGATGCGAAGGCGCAAGGACGGAACCGCGTGGTCCTTCATGCCCCGAAACCGCCGGCAGTGGCGTGTGCTGTGGCCTTGAGTTGTGCCGCATAACATCGAAAGTAGCCTGACCATGGCGTCTTCAGTCACGACACCTTCAGTACCATCCAAGAATTCCGCTGACGAACGGCGAGAATGGATCAGAATCGACGATCGAGTGTTGATGGAGTATCGTTTGCTGACCGACACAGGAATCGTCGATCCTGTCGAGGCGGCCCGCACCACTCCGGAGATGATTTCCGCAGCAGTCACCAAGCCGACAGCGGATCTGCTGGCGCGCACAGGAGAGTCGTTGATCGCCTCACCGGTGCTTCCATGGATCATGAAAGTCGACTATTTGCTTGAAGTCATCCTCAATTCTTTGGCGATGTGCCAACCATCGAGTGTCACCATGGCACGACCGACGGATGTCAATCTGAGCGGGGGAGGAGTAGGGTTCGTCTCTCCCCGTGAATTCACCGCCGGCGATCAGCTCGCGATTAAGTTGATTCTTCCACCGTTTATTCTTATCCAGGCCATGGCGAAAGTGATTCGTTCTATCCCTCAGGCAGATGGACAGGGATTTGCGATCGCCACCGAATTTGTCGACCTCAAGGCCGACGATCTGGAGCACCTGATCCGTCACATTCTTCATACACAAGCCGAACGATTGAGAGCCCGCCGGACTTCCGCTCCGTAGAAATCAGTCGTTGCTGAAGATGGCAGTTATGCCGCTTGAGCAGGAAGGGCCGTGAGGAGCTGTAGCAGCGTCTCTCCCGTCTTCACCAGCGCGACTGCAGCAGGAGACGATGGAGTGTGCTGAACCACTGGGATGTACGCGCGTACCGCCTGTTCCATCGCAGGGTCTTCGGGAATTTCACCCAATAAGGTTAGGTCACCTCCGACATACTCCTTGAGTAGCTTCTTGAGCTGCGGCACATTGACGCGAGCCCGCCCTGAAATGCGATTGAGGATGAGAGCCGGTTGAAAAGCTTTGAGGGTAGACTCGGCAATCGAGCGACCGGATTCGTCGGTCTTGCCTGCCACATCCAACACTTCTTCCACACTGCTGTAGTCACGGTTTGCAAGCCTTTCCGCCATGACGTCCCGCATGACGAACATCGACAACACACGACGAATCGCCGCCAGCTTGATGAATCGGTAGAGATCCAGGACAGAGGTCGGGTCAGGGGTGGCGACGGCGAGGTGATGGTCGGCCATCAGAAAAAAATCGAGCGCATGATAGCCTGTGCCTGCTCCGATATCGATGATGATCACGTCTGCACGGATATCCCGAAAATTCCGGATCAAGCGCTTCTTCTGTGAATAGGCCATGTTGGCCGTCGCCAATGTGTCGCCGGTGCCTGGAATAATCCGCAAGTTCGGGTGAATGGGGAGACCTTGAGCCAAATCATCCAGGCGCTCGATCCGATGGTTGAGGAAGTCTGTCAGGGTAAGGGGTGGATTGAGGAGTCCGACCAGCACATGTGCGTCGGCGCCGCCGACATCCAGGTCTGCGAGCACCACCTGCTTCTCCTTCCGTGCCATGACGAGAGCCAGGTTGACTGAAATCACACTTTTTCCGACCCCACCTTTCCCTGACGCGACTGATATCACACATGCCATTGAGTGCGGTTCCTAGTGATTTGGGCCCATTGGCACATCCTTTGTCGGTCAGTCACGGAGAAACATGAATGGGTAGTATTCCGAGTGGACTGGAAGGAATAGGGTCACCGTCTCAATTCGTTCCGAATGGACGCTCAAGTTTTTGAACCACCACGCCGATACCTCAGTCGTCATGAATGATGAAGTATCTACAGCAACAGCGATCCAGGCCATGGAGGCCACCGCACGGGAAGGGGAAATTCTAACCGTGATGGATGTGGCTCGGTTTCTCCGGGTACCGAAGTCCACGGTCTATAAACTTGCCCGAGGTGGTGAACTGCCGGCGTCAAAGATTGGGAAACACTGGCGTTTTCTTCGCCGTGATATCCATGAATGGATGCATGGTCGATCTCGGCAAGGCGAACGATCCGAGAGCCGGTCACTGTTCGGCTCATCGGCAGAATGACTCGACCGTCCCGGTCTCAGCCGGGAAGTCGCGCGGGTCTTGACTGGCAGAGTCCTGCAGACGATGGCACCCCGGGGCAAGTTTTTTTCACGCACGTCGATCATTTCCCACCCATGCGGCGAAGTCGACAACGCATCGAACCATTGCGGCTCAGGTCGTTCGGCGAATGTGCCGATATCCGACGAAGCGCCGAGAGACCGTAGAAGAGTCAGACGTCCCATCAAGGATAAGACCGTCAGCCATCGTCGCTGTGACAGTAGGGTAAGAAAAAGGAGGCGTTATGCCGGCCGATCCAAACATGAAAATCCTTGTGGTCGATGACATGGTGACGATGAGAAGAATCGTCAAGAATATCCTGAAGCAATTGGGATTCGCGAATGTTGAGGAAGCTGAAAACGGACAGGAGGCGTTACAGAAGCTGCGGGCTGATACTTATGGTTTCATCGTGTCCGATTGGAACATGCCGGTCATGACGGGCATCGACATGCTCCGTGCGATCCGAGCGGACGAGAAGCTCAAAACAACACCCGTCCTGATGGTGACGGCCGAGGCGCAACAAAGCAACTTGGTCGAGGCGGTCAAAGCAGGCGTCAGCAACTACATCGTCAAGCCGTTTACCGCAGAGACGTTGCAAGAAAAGATCGCGAAGATTTTCAAATAACCCGTGCTCAAACAGATCCGTACTTATATCGGAATAGAGAGGGGATGTGCAGAACCAAGCGCATAAATTATACGGTGAACTCGGCGCGTTGGCCCGTTTTGTCGACCAGGCGATGAAAGCCATCTCGGCGGCCTGCCCTCAGATCATGTCCAGCAGCGCTCAGCTTCCTGCCGCTGCCTCCCATTTGAGCGACCTGAGTAAGATGACGGAGGAGGGCACACTTGAAGTCATGCGTTTGACGGAGATGATTCAGGATAACCACGGGAGCATCGCCAAGGAGCTCTCGGGGATCGTGGAGGTTCTGCGGGCGATGGATTGCGCGACCCTAGCGGGGCGTCTCGGGAACGTGACCTCCGTTCTCGCGCAGGACGGCAAATGTCTGACGGAGATCATGACGGCCCTATCCTTTCAAGATCTGGTGGCTCAACGTGTAAAAAAACTCGTTGCGATTCTCGACGAAGTGCAAGCGAAGCTGATGGAGCTCATTGTCGTATTCGGGCTCCAGGAGAGTTGCGAAGCGACACGTGACGCAGGCACAGCAGGGTATCTACTGAAACAACTCGAGGAATCGAAAACGACGGCCATGAAGCAGAAGGTCGCCGACGACATCCTGGCCCAATTCGGGTTCAAATGAGGTGTCCGCACAATGGATATTGCAACGATACTCGGGATGGTGATCGCATTGGGCTCCATCCTCGGGGGGCAAGTGCTCGAAGGCGGCCACCTGAGCTCGATCTTGCAGCTGACCGCCTTTATCATCGTGATGGGCGGGACGATCGGAGCGATCTGCATCCAGAATCCGTTGCCGGTCGTCATCAAGGCGGTCGGCGCCCTATCGCTGGCGCTTTCCGGCCCACGCATCGACAATAAGGGAACGATCAAGTTGATCTTGGATCTCGCCAATCTCTCGCGAAAGCAAGGGTTGTTGGCGCTCGAGGGGAAACTGAAAGACATCAACGATCCCTTCATGAAGAAAGGGATTCAGCTGATCGTCGACGGCACCGAACCGAAAGTCGTGCACGAGATTCTTGAGATTGAAGTGGAGCACCATGAGGAGCAAGGTGTGATAGCAGCCAAGGTCTGGGAAGCGGCCGGGGGGTACGCACCGACCGTCGGCATCCTCGGCGCGGTGCTGGGGTTGATTCACGTAATGGAAAATCTCGCCGATCCCTCAAAGTTGGGCAGCGGGATCGCGGTGGCGTTCGTCGCTACGATCTACGGCGTGGGAGCGGCGAATCTTTTCTTTCTCCCCCTTGCCAACAAGATCAAGCTGAAGCTGAAAGAGGAAGCGGGAGGCCGCAATCTGATCATCATGGGTCTAGTCGGACTTGCTCATGGTGAAAATCCTCGGTTGCTGCAAGAAAAATTGGAGAGTGTTCTTCCGCACAACGAACGGATTAAAGAAGCGAAGAAGTAAAGCGATCATCAGTCACTGATGATTGAAAAACAACGGCGAAAGATGAATGACCAGTAACGAGTGACCATTGACCCTGCTGCCATGGCTAAACATAAACACGAAGAGCATGAAAATCACGAACGATGGCTGGTCTCGTATGCCGATTTCATTACCTTGCTGTTTGCGTTCTTCGTCGTCATGTACTCGATCTCGTCGGTCAACATCGGAAAGTATCGAACCGTCAGCGAATCGATTAAGGCGGCGCTGAATCCACTCGCCAACCAGTCGGGTGCGAACCAGATAATCAGCGTCGGCGAAGCAAAACTGGCGCTGCAGGGGAGGAATCCGACCGACGCCAAGGAAGTCACAATTCGCCGTATCCGCCAATTAGCCCAAGTCATTAAAGATAAGCAACTGAAAGACATGGTGGCGTTCGTCACCATCGTGCAGACGATCAATGGAGATATCGTCATTACGATCCCCGATCGACTGCTGTTTAACAGTGGAGAAGCGACCGTCAGAACGGAATCTCTTCCCTTTCTCGAAGGATTAGGGGGAGTTATCCTGGAAATGAACCGGCATGCCCGCGTCGAAGGGCATACGGATGACGTTCCCATCCGGACGGCACAATTTCCGTCCAATTGGGAATTATCGGCGGCACGGGCGGTGATGGTAGTGCGGGTACTGTCTGAACTCTACGGAGTACCGGCAGATCACCTGGCGGCCGTGGGGCATGCTGATACCAGGCCCGTGACGGCCAATTCTGATGCTGAACAGAGGGCCAAGAATCGTCGAGTCGAAGTCGTCATTCTGGAACAGGCTCCCGCCGCTCCGATTTTCCAGTCCGGCGATGAATCAGAGCCATCCAAGCAATCGGCGGAAGATATGCCGCAAGTTCCATTGCCGATGGGTCCGGAGTTGTCGGGTGAAGGGCGAGTCAAAATGCCGTAGGTTGAGGATGTTACAAAAGCTCTCCAGCGTCGTTCTCGGGGGGACACTGCCGCCCACCATCTCGCGGGCGTTCACAAACGTGGCGCTCTTTCTTCATCGCGCCGTGCGCCTCAAGTCTCGATCAAAACCAGCCGACAATATGATCCAGTGATTTCAACGAATAGAGATTACGACCGATGACAGACGAACGATCGTCATCCCAGGCAAACCAGGTTGAAGGCCAGGATACCAGACATCTGGCGCCGACGGGCGATCTCACCATTTTTGAAGCGGCGGAATTTAAGGAATCTTTAGTGAAATTGTTTGCCAACGATGGATTGGTCTCGCTGGATCTCAGCGCGGTTGCCCGAGTGGACACGGCAGCGATTCAGCTGCTGCTGGCCGCTCGCAAGCAAGGGCGAATGTTTGTAACGGGTATTTCCGACGATCTTTTGGCGAAATTGAATCAGCTGGGATTTACCGACTCGCTGAGCGAGTGATGCGCATACCGAGGAGGCCGAGACGGTGCCGGACGGCAAGTGCGACGGGCTGCTGAAAGGTGCGAGGGGAGCCGCATCAGCAGGGCTATGAACTCTTCTGGAAACCACAATAGAAGGCTCGAGCGTCCTCTTGTCGGCGATGAAACGACACTCAGAGCGCTTCTCGAACATCAACGGGCATGGGAGACCTTTGCGACTGAATCCATACATATGATTCCGGTGTTGAAGGCTCAGATGACCGCCGTGACACAGGAGACGGAGAGAGCGGCCATGGAATTATTGCTGCATCTCCGAATGCTGACGTCCTCCGAAGGAGAGGCGCCGTCAAAAGACGATTCGGTCAATCTGTCAAAAGTCGTGATGGCCATGCAGTTCCAAGACATCACGCGCCAAAAATTGGAGCATGTCGGTCAGGCGTTGGATCGGTTAAAGGCGCACCTGCAGGCTCTATTGAAAGGGCCGGGAGATGAAGAGGCCAGGAAAGAGATTGCCGCGCTGGAACTGGTTGAGCAGCACTACACCATGGAGGAGGAGCGTCGCCTGCATGCGGCGGCGTTAGGGCCGGATTACGGAGAGCCGGTGCCCATGGACATAGCGAGCAAAG
The DNA here is from genome assembly GCA_018242685.1 of Nitrospira sp. Lineage (GTDB taxonomy): Bacteria > Nitrospirota > Nitrospiria > Nitrospirales > Nitrospiraceae > Nitrospira_D. Next base: position 29,253 of record JAFEBM010000027.1, read on the forward strand.
AGCCCGATTCCGTCACGCTCTTTTAGCGGGAACGTCCGCTGCTGTTTCAATACGATTCTGTCACCGATGCCGGAGGGTCGCCATGGGCAAGATTGCACTGATCGTCGATGATTCACCCACCATGCGGCAGATGGTGGCCTTTACGCTGACAAATGCCGGTTTTACCGTGGTTGAGGCGCAAGACGGAAAGGATGCGGTCAACAAAGTCGCAGGTGGCGGAAAGATGGATATCGTCGTGACCGATCTGAATATGCCGGAAATGGACGGCATCGCGCTCATCAAAGAATTGCGGAAATTGAGCGCGTTCAGATTCACTCCGATTCTCATGCTCACGACCGAGTCGGCGGCTGAAAAGAAACAGGCAGGAAAAGAAGCCGGCGCAACGGGCTGGATCGTCAAACCGTTCAACCCGGACGTTCTGTTAAAAACGATCGCGAAGGTGCTTCCGGCATGACGAAGAGCATATGGTATATCGCATCTCGCGTATGATCGAAGTCTCTTCATTTCCGCCATCAGCTGCCCGCCAGTTGCGCTTGGAGCTAAGACAATGAACAACGATTTCGCGCAATTTCAGGAGGCTTTCTTTGAGGAGGCCGCTGAACATCTGGCGGTGGTGGAGGAAGGCTTGTTGGAGCTGGAGCAACACCCGGGAGACGTGGACCTTCTCAATAAGATTTTTCGCTCGGCCCATTCGATCAAAGGCACAGCCGGCATGTTCGGCTTCAATGCGGTTGCGCAATTTACCCACAAGATGGAGACGTTACTCGATTTACTGCGGAATGGGCAGAAGGCGGTTTCACCATCGATCGCGGATCTCCTCCTAAAAGCAACCGATTGTTTGAAGACGTTGATCCAATCAACGAAGTCAGGCGCGGCGGTCGACGACGAAACAGTCCAGCGACTCGCCGGAGAGTTGGCCTCGGTGAGCACATCAGACTCGCAGATGTCGGCAGCGAATGTGCATAGAAAAGTTGCGCAACCTGTTTCAGCCGAGAACGGTAATGGAGATCAGACTTATGTGATCAGGTGGACCCCGCCGGAATGGCTGTTTCGACGAGGGCTCGACCCGCTTCAAACGTTCAAGGAATTGAAAAGCATCGGTGTCCTGACTGGAATCACGCTCGATATGTCTCGACTCCCTGGTCTTGAGTGCATCGATCCGGAGACATGTTATCTGTCATGGACCATGCGACTGACAACGGGCAAGGATTTGAAGGTGATCGAGTCCACCTTCGAATTTGTCCGCGAAGACAGCATACTGTCGATTGAGCCGGTGAAGACTGCGAGTAAGGAAGAATACGCGCAACGTAATGCGGAGGCCTCAAGCGAAAAGGAGACTCCCAAACAGCTCGGGCAAATTCTCGTCGAAGGCGGCCTAGTCTCTCCCGGCGAGCTTGACCGCGCTTTGGGGCAACAAAAGCGGGTAGGCGAAATTCTCATCGAGCAAAAGGTGGTCACCCAGCAGCAGGTAGAGCAGGCGCTGCAGAAACAGCGCCAGCAGGAATCCGGCGCGCAGACCAAGAAAGCCGATGCCACCTCCATCCGCGTTGATACAGCCAAGATCGACAAGCTGATTAACTTGGTGGGCGAACTGGTGATCACCCAGTCGATGTTGAGCGATTTAGGGTCTCGATTCGAAATGAGGCAGTTGCCGGTATTATTGGAGCGCATGGTAGAACTGGAACGAAACACGCGAGAAATTCAAGAACGCGTCATGAGCATTCGCATGTTGCCCATCGGCACCGCATTTTCCAGGTTTCCTCGGCTCGTGCGCGACCTTTCCGCCAAAACAGGCAAAAAAATCCAACTCATCCTGTCCGGAGAAGAGACGGAATTGGACAAGACAGTCATTGAGTCCATCGGCGATCCACTCACACACTTGGTACGGAACTCAGCCGATCATGGATTGGAGCCTCCAGAAGAGCGATTGGACAATAATAAGCAAGAGGTCGGGACGATACGGCTCAATGCGTTCCACGAGGGCGGAAACATCTGCATCACCGTAGAAGACGATGGGCGCGGGCTGGACCGCGATAAGATTTTGGCGAAGGCGCATAAACAGGGCTTGATCGGGGAGAACGATAAACCGACCGACGATCAAATTTGGCCGTTGATCTTCAAGCCGGGGTTTTCCACCGCGGAGAAAATAACGGACGTCTCGGGTCGTGGTGTGGGTATGGATGTGGTGAAGCGGAACATCGAAAGCCTGGGGGGGACGGTCAGTATCAAAACCACCAAGGGTAAGGGCACCACGTTCATCCTCAAGCTGCCGCTCACATTGGCGATCATCGACGGCATGACGGTGCGAGTCGGCAAGGAAACCTACATCGTGCCGCTGCTGTCCATACTCGAGTCGATCCAACCCAAAGCTGAATCGATCAAAACCGTGGTGGGCAAGGGCGAACTCATTAATGTTCGAAACACGTACATCCCGATCGTGCGTTTGTATGAAGTCTTTGCGAGCGAGCCTCAATATACAGATCCCAAGGAGGCCATTCTGCTCATCCTGGAGACGGAAGGGGAACGAGTAGCGGTGATGGTGGACGAAATTCTTGGACAACAGCAGGTCGTCATCAAGAGCATGGAGCAGAATTTTCACAAGGTCGAAGGCATCGCCGGCGCCACGATCCTTGGAGACGGCAGGGTCGGGTTCATTGTCGATGTACGCGGCGTGCTCGAAATCGCTCGCCACAGCAGTCTGGTTGCGACGTAATCTTTCTGATACCGTCAGGACATTGAGTCGAACTCAGTATGCGATTTCAAGCGGCGGCACCTCAATGAGCCGGTCATTCCCTGGAGGAGGTAAAGCCTTTTACAGGACGACCGATATATCCTTGACCGTCAGTCGGTTGCAGAAAACTGGACAGGGCATCGACTTGCCGGATCAAGCAGCGATGCCGGCGAGACTGAGAGACGATCGGGAAAGGAGTTTTCCATGTCAGGAGTGCCTACAGAAAAGGAATTCAAAGATCTTCGGCGGCATGTGGCGTCGCACATGGACGGCGGTCAATTTTTGACATTCAGTCTTGGAGAAGAGCTGTATGGTGTCGATATTCTTCGTGTGCAGGAGATCAAGGGGTATACCGCTGTGACCAAGATCCCCAATACACCGCCTTACATCAAGGGAGTGTTGAATCTGCGCGGAACCATCGTGCCGATCGTCGAGCTACGGACCAAGTTCGGTATGCCGACAATCGACTACACGGCGTTTACCGTCATCATTGTGGTAGTGGTGCAGGACAAAGTGATGGGGTTGGTGGTTGATGCAGTATCGGACGTGCTTGATATCGAAAAAAAGGATATTCAGTCGGCGCCGGATTTTGGGAATAAGGTCGACGTGGCGTTCTTAAACGGGATTGGAAAGTCCGGCGATAAGCTGGTATCGCTGTTGGACATCGACCGGTTGTTACTTGATTCAGCTGCGAAAGATTCCTCAAAGGATTTACCGGTGGCGGCTGCAGCGTAAGGAGTCGGACTGAGCGCCATGTCCAGTCACAAAGCCGACGACCATGCCATCTCCCTCTCTTCTTTTCGTCTATACCGTACTTTCAATTAGTTGATTCGAACAGGGGCTTACATAGGGCCATATGGATTTGACGGATGATGTATGGCGCGTTATCCTGCCGCCCGGTGAGCAATCACGGTTGTCAGACGACCACTGAAGCCAACGTCAGTCCCCATCTAGGCTATCGCTTCCCATCTCCAAGCATTCTTGGTCCTTCGATCATAAGCCTTGTCGCATTTCTTGGCTTCAACGGCTTCTATCTTGCGGTCTCAGGGCCCGCTTCCATGACGATTCTCCACGTATCGGCCCTTGCAGCCTTTTGTCTCATGTTGGTGGGATTGTGCCGATGGATCTGCGGATTTACTGAACACAAGCAGGCAGAACAGATCTTGCGGCAAAGTGAAGCGCGATTGATCGAAGCGATTCCTCAGCAGGTTTGGACCGCCCGTCCGGACGGCACATTAGATTACGTGAACCGGCGGGTACTGGAGTATTTCGATGCTCCTGCAGAGCGACTGCTCGATTGGGGATGGCAGTCTGTGCTCCATCCCGACGACCTGCCTGCCTGTATGACGGCATGGACCGCTTCTTTGCAAACCGGGAAACCCTATGAGATTGAGTTTCGTCTCAGGCAGGCGGGCATCGGCGCCTATCGCTGGCATCTGACCCGCGCCCTGCCGATGAGAGACGAAACAGGTCGGATCGTCAAGTGGATCGGGACGAACACCGACATCACCGGGCGCCGGCAGGTGGAAGAGGCGCTGCGGGAAAGCGAGGAACGGTTTCGGGTCCTTGCCGACACGGCGCCGGTTCTGATTTGGATGTCAGGCCTCGACAAACACGTCAGCTATTTCAATACCCGCTGGCTGGACTACACCGGCCGAACTATGGAAAAAGAGCTGGGAGGGGGGTGGGTCGAGGGAGTGCATCCTGATGACGTTGATCGTTGCTGGAACATCTATTCGGAAGCGTTCGATCGCTGTGAGCCCTTTGAGCTGGAATATCGCTTACGAAAGGCCGATGGGCAATACGGCTGGTTGCATGAGAGCGGTGCGCCTCGTTTCCTTCCTGGCGGAGCGTTTGCCGGCTACCATGGCGCCTGCATCGACATCACGGCGCGAAAGCTGGCGGAGGCGGAGTTGCGACGAGTGCATGATGAATTAGAGCTGCGGGTCAGTGAACGGACCGTGCAGCTGGCGTTGGCCAATCGATCTCTTCAGGACGAGATTGCCGAACGGAAACACGTGGAGGAGGCGGTACGCGACAGCGAATTGCGGTACAAGCTGCTGACGGAGGCGACGTTCGACGGCATCGCCATTCACGATCAGGGGATCCTGGTCGAGGTGAATACCGGTTTGGAGCGGATATTCGGATACGGACCGGACGAGCTTATCGGCCGATCCCTCTGGGATCTCGTCGCCGACGAATCCCACGATTTGGTCCTGGCTAATATGAAGAACGGCGTGAACGGGCCCTACGAAGCGATGGGGCGTCGCAAAGACGGCACCACTTTCCCTGGTGAGGTCGTGGTCAGGCCCTGTCGTTATCGTGGAAAGGAAGTTCGACTGGTGGCGGGCCGTGACATTACCGAACGCAAGCACTTGGAGGCGGAGCGGTCCCGCCATACGGAAGAGCTGGAGCGTCAGATTGCCGAGCGGACTGCCGAGATCGCCAAGCTGGAATCGCAGCGGGCGCAGACGGAAAAACTGGCGGCGATGGGTCGCTTAGCCGCCGGCGTGGCGCATGAAATCAATAACCCGATCGCCGGGATCAAGAACGCCTTTACGCTTGTGAAACAGGCGGTAGACCCCATCCACCCTCACGCCGAATTCGTCGGCATGATCGATCGCGAGATTGCTCGCGTCGCATCCATCATCCAGAATATGTATCAACTCTATCGACCGGAGTCCGGCAAGGGGGAGACGGTGGAACTCCGGACGATGATCAATGACATTCAGGCGTTGTTCGCCAAACGGCTGCAACAGAGTCAGCTTGTGTTGACGATTGATGTGGATCCGGGTCTCGACCGGTTCGGTGTGCCTCGAGGGGATTTACTGCAAGTCCTTCTGAATCTGGTGAATAACGCCATCGACTGTTCCAGCGAAGGAGGTACGGTCACACTGGCTATCCGCGCGGAGCCGGATGCGATACGGATCGCCGTGTCCGATCAAGGGCCGGGCATTCTCCCAGAGCACTTCCCGCACATCTTCGACCCCTTCTTTACGACAAAGACGGGAGGAGACCAAAAAGGCATGGGGCTGGGGCTTTCCGTCTCACAGAGCCTAGTGATGGCAATGGGCGGCAAGATCGAAGTTCAGACTCAGCCGAATGACGGATCGACGTTTTCGGTCATCTTACCGCAACACGTGGTTGTTGCTTGTGCGCAAAAGCAATCGGATATCATAAAGGAGGTCGTAACCCTATGATCACTGAGGCACCACGGGTATTGCTCGCCGACGATGAAGAAACCTTTCGTCGCTCGACGGCGAAGCTTTTGGAGCAAGAAGGGTATCGTTGCGATTGCGCACAGGACTCTCAAGAAGCCGGTACGCTCTTGACGAGTCAGCATGACGCTCTCATTACCGATATTCGCATGCCGGGCAATATGCAATTCGAATTTCTCCGGGATGTCCGCACCCGGTTCCCTTCGCTTCCGATCGTGCTCGTGACCGGTTATCCCTCGGTTCAAACCGCCGTGGAAGCACTCCGCCTGTCGTTCACGGACTATCTACTGAAGCCGGTCGACTGGCCGGATTTGCTTCGCGCGGTGGGCGAAGCGGTGAAGAAGACCAGTCTTTTGCGCATGACCACAGCGATTCGAGAAGAAGCGAGTCAACTGGTTGCTTCCTTGGAGCATGTGCAGGAGAACCTGCCTCGACTGGGAAGCGGGGTCAACGAACGGGAACTGGCCTGGTCGCTCGACGCATTTCTTTCCCAGAGTTTTGCGCAGATGGCCGTCTTCTCTTCCAGGATTCGATTGGTTCTGACGAGCCAATTGCAAGGCGGCGCCGAGGCGCCTACGGATGTGTGCCGCACGATACAATGTCCGAGACTCAATGCCTATCGGGAAGCGCTTGAAAGTACGGTTGAGGTATTGATGCGCACCAAGCACACATCTCGATCCCAGGACCTGGGACTGTTACGGAATAAAATCGAACAGTTGCTCCGCGAGGATGCATGAATTCATAATCGGTCCCCATCCCACCGGTCGCTGGATTGACATCGTTGCCGGTTCGGCCTCGCTTGCGGAGGCTGTCCATTCTCATAATATGGAAATCGCGGCGGCGGTGTTTTTTGAAGAACCGATGGATCTCCAACGCAATCCTTCCCATGGCTCTTCGTTTTTCTGATAGCGAGTGTACCTTCTATTGCCGCTTAAGGTTTCCCACCTTGAACCGATAGAGCATCAGTCAAGGCATAGGATGTCGGTCGAACGGATGGCTCAAACCGTTTGAATGGGCAGGGGAGAGACCTGCCATGTTCGGTATGGCTCTGTTGAACGAACGTATTGAAAGAGACATAGCAGGCGAGGAAAGCCACGAAGACCTAGCTGACGGCGCTTGAGGGAGGTCCTATGATCGAGAAGTTCAGTAATTTCAAGATCAGAGTGAAACTGCTGTGCGGGTTCGGGGTCATCGGACTACTGCTCGTCCTCATCGGCGGCTTGTCCATCGTGGGCATGAATCGGCTGAACGGGAACGCGGAGTTTATCTATAAGACGAACTTGCTTGGGGTCACGGTCCTGAGTGATTTGCGCGCGCAGATGTTGCGCAGGAGCACCTTCGTCGTCTGGCACATTTTGGCGAATGATGCGGCCACGATGGCGGCGCGGGAAAAGAGCATCATGGAGCTTGATAAAGAAATCGAGAATCTTTTGGCGAAGTATGTCCCGCTCATCGTCGCGGAGGAGGAAAAAAAGGTTTTTGAAAAATTAAAAGCCGGGATACCCGGATATACGGAAGTCCGCAAGAAAGTGTTGCAACTCAGTAAGAATTTCAGCAAGGACGCTGCGGCAGAGGTTCAGAAGACCGAGCTGGCCGAGAAAATCGGCGTGCTCTATGACGCGGTCGACTGGTTGGTCAAAGAAAACAATAGACAGGCGGAGGAAAGCTATCGCTCCGGCCACGATCTCAGCGCGAGCCTGAATTGGGGCATGGGGATACTGAACATCAGCGCGATCCTCATCGGCGTATTCACCGTATGGTTCGTCTCCAAGTTGATCAGTAAGAACTTGCTGAACGTGCTTGATGCGGCGCATAAACTCCAAGGCGGCCAATTGACACACCGCTCGACGGTCACGACACAGGACGAAATCGGAGAGTTGGCGCAGGCGTTCAATCAAATGGCCGAGGCGTTGGCTCAGGCGGCGGGCAAACAACAGGAGATGATGGAGGAGATGCAGGCGCGCATCGACATCATGAACACCACGAGCATCGTCTCGGAAGCCGACCTCAAGGGCGATATCCTCACCGCCAACGAGAAATATCGTGAAATCTCCAAGTACTCGGAGAAAGAATTGATCGGTAGTCCGCACAGCATCACGCGCCATCCGGACATGCCGAAGGAGACCTTCAAGACCATGTGGAAAACGATCGGCCGAGGAGAGATCTTTCGGGGCGTCATCAAGAACTGCGCGAAAGACGGCACACCCTATTATGTCGATGCGGTGATCAAGCCGATCATGAGTTCGAACGGCAAACCCCGGAAGTATTTGGGGGTGCGCTACGACATCACGCAGTACGAGCTCGCGCGTCAGAATATGAAGGGCATCGTCGATGCGATCGATGCGTCCTACGCGACCATCGAGTTCGATCTCAAAGGCAACGTCCTCACGGCCAACAATGTGTTCTTGCAGACGATGGGCTACAGCTTGGACGAAATCAAGGGCAAGCACCACGGTCAGTTCGTCGAATCGTCGTATAGCGGATCGTCCGAGTATCGAGCCTTCTGGGAGAAGCTCGGGCGCGGCGAGCGGGAGGCCGGCCAGTACAGATGCATCACGAAGAGCGGTAAGGAGGTCTGGATTCAGACCAGTTACAACCCGGTCATGGACGAGATGGGGCGGCCGTTCAAAGTGCTGCAATTGGCCGATGACATCACCGGACAGAAGCAGGCGCAGGTCGAAGTGGAAAAGTTAATTGTCGCTGCGGCAGCAGGCCAGCTGTCGGAGCGCATCAAGACCGATCGGTTCGAGGGGACGGCCAAGGCGCTTACTCAGAGTTTCAACCAGCTCCTTAATGCCGTCGCCACACCCTTGAGCGAAGCCCAAGCCGTGCTCGCCGCGCTGGCGGGCAACGATCTCACCAAGACGCTGACGGGGGTGTATCAGGGAGAATTCGAGCAGATGAAGACCAGCTTGAACGGCGCGCTGACGAACCTCGCCACGACGATCGCCGCCGTGCGCGAGTCGGTGGAGGCCGTGGCGACCGGGGCCGAGGAGATCACGAAGGGCAACGAAGACCTGTCGCAACGGACCAGCGAACAGGCCTCAGCGCTGGAAGAGACCAGTGCTTCGATGGAGGAGATGACGAGCACGGTCAAACAGAACGCGGACAATGCCAAGCAGGCCAATCAACTGGCGGTGGCCGCGCGGGACACGGCGGACAAGGGCGGGGCGGTCACGAAACGGGCTGTGGACGCGATGGGGGAGATCAACAAAAGCAGCAAGAAGATCGCCGACATCATCACGGTGATCGACGAGATTGCGTTCCAGACAAACCTTTTGGCCTTGAACGCGGCGGTGGAAGCGGCGCGGGCAGGAGAACATGGGCGCGGGTTTGCCGTGGTGGCGGCGGAGGTACGGAACCTGGCACAGCGCTCGGCGACGGCGGCCAAGGAAATCAAGGGCCTGATCAACGAGTCGATTCAACGGGTGAACGACGGCAGCGAGCTGGTCAATCAGTCGGGGAAGACGCTGGAAGAAATTGTGAGTGCGGTGAAGCGGGTGGGTGACATTATTGCGGAGATCACGGCGGCGTCGCAGGAGCAGGCGAGCGGGATCGATCAGGTGAACAAGGCAATCATGGCGATGGATGAAACGACGCAGCAGAATGCGGCCTTGGTGGAGGAAACCACGAGCGCCAGTCAGTCGATGAGGAGTCAAGCGGCGGAACTCCTGCGCCGAATGGCGTTGTTCAAGATCCAGAGGATGTCTGAGGCAGAGAAAGCGGAGAACGTGGCGATCGCCAGTGTGAGGGAAAATACTGCGCGTTCAATCGACCGCGCGTATAACACTCGGGAACGGAAACCCGAAAATTCGCGATCGGCTCAAGCGAATGCGCCGAAGAACGCCATGGTCGTTACCGCAGGAAATGTGTCCCAGGCGTCGGAAGAGTTCGAAGAGTTTTAACGGCGGATCGCTCAGTCGAAACTGAGCTCCATAGGAGGTTCTCGTGCATGATGTCACGTAGTTCTGTCTGTGCCTCAACCTAACTATCCGAAGGTATGCGCAAAGCAGATTGCCGCATAGCACTCTCCGGCATGCTCCGTCAGTCCGTTTCCGCCCTCTTTGTTTAAGATTTGCTCTCGATAGACCGATAGAGCTCTATGCATGGGTGCGTCGCGTCAGCCGACGGGGCGCCTGATTCGTCGCAGATTTTGACCGCCATGGAATACGCCATTTCGACAGAGGAGTATCAACGGTTTCGCCGGCTCATCTACGACAAGAGCGGGATTTCACTTGGAGACCGAAAACAATCGTTGGTGAAGTCTCGCCTGTCCAAACGCCTGCGCGACCTCCAGTTGTCGTCGTTTTCAGAGTACTACGATTTTATCCTGGGCGATCTGAAGGGGGAAGAATTTACTCGTCTGCTGGATCTGATCTCGACCAATAAGACCGATTTCTTTCGCGAGCCGAAACATTTCAATTTCCTCCGTGACAGGATTCTTCCCGAATTGGCGGAAGACAAACGTATCCGCATCTGGTCCTCCGCCTGCTCAACCGGTGAAGAGCCCTATACGATCGCCATGACGCTCTTCGAACATGCGCAGAATCCTGACCAGTGGGATTTCAAAATACTCGCTTCGGATCTTTCAACCCGAGTATTGGCCAAAGCAGCAGCCGGTATCTACGACGAAGATCGCTTCCGTGATGTGCCGCCGGAGGTGCTGAGGCGACATTTCTTACGTGGGCGGGGGGGCAGCGCGGGCCTCTTCAAGGTGAAACCGCACCTTGCTGCAGTGATTCAGTTTCGTCGGCTCAACTTGATGGACGGTCAGTTCCCCATCAAGAATCCTCTGGACCTGATTTTCTGCCGGAATGTCATGATCTACTTCGACCGGCCGACTCAGGAAACATTGGTCAAGAAGTTCCACCGCTATCTGAGGCCGGGCGGGTATCTCTTCATCGGGCATTCCGAGAGTCTCCAGTGGGTGAATCATGCGTTCAAATCGTTGGCCCCGACGATCTATCAGAGGGAACACTGACATTGATGGCGCCGACTCAGGCCGATCCCTTCGCTCATATTCGGCGGATGCGTGACAGTCGCTTCCCGCACGACATTGCCGCGATCTTGCCGGGAGAATTCTTTGTCAGTCAGGATCCCATGATTGTGTATACCGTGCTGGGGTCCTGCGTGTCGGCTTGCATTCGTGATCCGGTCGCCGGTGTCGGCGGGATGAACCATTTTATGTTGCCGCAGCCGAAAGATGTGGCGAATGACTCATGGGGCGAGTCCACCAGATACGGCTCATACGCGATGGAGTCGCTGATCAATGACATCATCAAACGGGGAGGGAACAAACGACGCCTGGAGATCAAGCTGTTCGGAGCAGGACGAATTTACGACGGCAGCATCGACGTGGGTTCCAGGAATGCAGAGTGGGTCTTGGACTATCTCCAAACGGAAGGACTGACTGCTTGTAAGACGGACCTCGGGGATATCTTCCCGCGGAAAATTTACTACTTTACCGAGTCGGGACGAGTGCTGATGAAGAAGATTGAGCGTGTGAAGAATCACACGATTGCTAAACGCGAGCACGAATATGCGGCAAAGATTCAGTCGAAGGAACAAGCGCCGGTAGAAGACGTGACGTTGTTCTGATGGAACAAGGGACCAGCGGCTTGTACACGTGATCCATGTGGATGGACTACCGGAGCCGATAACGAGGAATCGATGAAGCGGATACGCGTCTTGACGGTCGACGATTCGGCGCTTATGCGGCAAGTGCTCGCTATGTTGCTCGCGAAAGATCCGGAGATCGAAGTGGTCGGATCAGCGCCGGATCCCTATATTGCGCGCGAGAAAATTAAGGCGTTGAACCCCGACGTGCTGACACTCGACGTGGAAATGCCCAAGATGGACGGACTCACATTTTTGGAGAAGCTGATGCGCGGGCATCCGATGCCGGTCGTGATGGTGAGTTCACTGACGGAGATCGGCTGCCAGACGACATTGCGCGCGCTGGAGCTCGGAGCGGTAGATTTTATTACCAAGCCGAAGATCGATCTTCGGGAAGGGATGGAGGAGATCGCCCAGGATCTCATCGCCAAAGTGAAAGCGGCGGCAGTCGCGAAGGTGAAGCGTGAGGCGTTAGGCGTGAGGCGTGAGACGAACCCCCTTACCCCTTACCCCTTACCTCTTACGTCCGGGAGTGCCATGATCAAAACCACCGATACGATCATCGCCATTGGTTCTTCGACCGGTGGAACGGAGGCTGTGAAGGAGATATTGGAAAGGCTTCCGCCGCATACCCCACCCATTCTGATTACGCAGCATATGCCGGAACGATTCACGAAAACATGGGCCGACCGGCTGAACCGTCTCTGTCGGATTGCCGTCAAGGAAGCGCAAGACGGAGACAGTGTCTTGCCGGGACATGCCTTGGTCGCCCCAGGCAGCTTTCATATGAGGCTGGTCAGGAGCGGTGCGCGATACACGGTGCAGATCAACCAGGACCCACCGGTCAACCGCCACCGGCCGTCCGTGGATGTGATGTTTTCGTCCGTGGCCCGTTACGCCGGCTCCAACGCCGTCGGCGTGATTCTTACGGGGATGGGAAACGACGGCGCCAAAGAAATGTTGACGATGAAACAGGCCGGCGCCTTCACGATCGCTCAGGATGAGGCGAGTTGTGTCGTGTTCGGCATGCCGAAGGAAGCGATCAAGGCGGGAGCGGTGGATAAAGTGTTGCCGTTGAACGATATCGCCGGCGCCATACTGACCCACGTGAGCCGCTGATGAATCCGGAGGAGCTATGCCCATGACCAGACGGGTTTGGCGCGACGCGACCGTGATACACATCGATGATGTTTTCACGCACCGCAACCGCAAGGATTTTTCTGCCGCGGTGTCGGCGTTTAGAGAGGCGGGAGGGAAGCATCTTATCGTCAATCTGCGCGAGGTGACCTTTGTAGACAGTGCCGCCTTGGGCCTCCTGGCATTGGCCTCTCAACAGCTTACGGCTGATCAAGGCAAGCTCAGCCTCGTGGATCCCCAGGGAACCGTGAAGCAGATTTTGGAGATGGCGAATATCGATAAGATGATCGCCGTGTTTCCGACGGAGGAAGCGGCGGCTGATGCTTGGGTTGTGTGAACGGTAGAGACGAGCCGATCTCGATTGGTCTGAACGAAGGAGGTACTCATGGCGATGCACACGAAAGAACGTCCCGTCCCGAACGGTGTGGTGCTTGAGATGACGGGAGATCTCACATACGCGAATCGCGAGCAATTCAAAACGGCCGTGGAGACGATACGACAGAAGGGCTGTCGGCATCTGATCTTGAATATGGCCGAAGTCCGATTTGTGGACAGTTCCGGGCTCGGCTTGCTGGCGCTCGTTTCCCAGAACTTCAAATTGAGTCAAGGGAAAGTGAGCATGTTGAAGCCGCAAAGTTACGTGCGGGAAATCATGAGCCTGGCCAATATTCAGAAATTGATCCCGGTCTACGACAACGAACAAGACGCGTTGGCGGGACAACAACGAGCCGCGTAGGCTCCTGAGAGTGATGCGTTATTTGTGAAATCTCACAGTCGCAATTCAGGATGCTCAATGCCATCACTGTCAGTTAAACACACGGCTCACGCAGCGCCGCGCACCGTGTTAGTCGTGGACGATGAGCCCACCGCACGGATGGCCTTGGCGGCTCGACTCAAACGACTCGGCTATCGAGTGATCGAAGCCGGAGATGGAAAGGCCGGGTTGGAAGCACTCCGACGTGAGCGACCCGATCTGACCATCTTGGATTGGATGATGCCGGAAATGGACGGCCCGTCTTTCTGCGAGCAGGTTCGTCAAGATCCTGAGCTGCTGTCGAGTCAAATTCTCATGATGACGAGTCAGGACCAGCCTGAACAGATCGCCGAAGGCCTGGCCCGGGGAGCAGACGACTTTCTCAGCAAAGCCGCCAGCAAGTATGAAATCACGGCCCGCGTCCAGGCCGGGATGCGCACGGCGACCTTGATCCGAAGGCTCGAGGATGTGACGGATCAAATCCGAAGAAAGCAGGAAGTCCTCGAACAGGAGCTCCAGTCCGCCGCGCGCTATGTCGAATCGTTAATCCCAGCTTCGGGGATAGTCGTGCCCGGTGTGCAGATGGTCCAGGCCTATCGGCCGTCGCTCGCCTTGGGCGGCGATCTCTTCAACATCGTTCGGTGGAGTGACGACTTTTTAGGGTTGTACCTGTTGGATGCGTCAGGCCATGGTGTCTCGCCGGCGTTACGATCAGCCTCGTTCGCAACCTTTCTGCGCAGAGACAGTTTACTGCACCATGTCGGCTCGAATGACCCGGGCGCCATCCTGACGGAAGCGAATAAGCAATTCCCTCTCACAGACAACGGGCATTACTTCACGATCGTATTCGCGAGCCTGGACCTCCGGCGCCATACCTTGTCTTACGCGACAGCCGGGCACAACGGGGCGCTGCTTCACCGTCGATCCGGTGAGACCTGTTGGATGGCCAAACCGAATTTGCCGCTTGGTTTCGATAACTCGACGACCTATGTCGCGGAGGAGCTTCCTGTCGCCCTGGATGACCGTCTATACCTGCTCAGCGACGGCCTCTACGAAGTACCGGATCCGACAGGCGAGCTATGGGGGCAAGTGCGCTTGGACGAGACGATTCGTCGGTTCGGTGATCGACCTCTAGCGGAGGTGGTGTCGGGGACCATTGCAGAGGCCATTCGATGGCAGGGGCATGAACAATTTCCTGATGATGTGGCATTGATGGGGCTGGAAATAGCCGTGTGATCGTTTCAAGAGGAGTGGAACCCATGAACCATGGCCCGGTCTTCAGTCTCGATGAGGCTCTCGCCCGTGTCGATGATGACCGAGAGACGTTCCAGATGATGATCGAATTGCTTATGGAGCATGGTCCAAAGGACTTGGCGGATGCTCGGGCGGCATTGGATGCCGGGAATGCGGCAGGTGTGGCACGAGCGAGCCACCGGTTGAAGGGCGCGATATTACAGTTCTGCGCCCCGGCCGCTCTTCAAGCCTGCAAAGAATTGGAGGAGGCGGCGAAATCAGGGAACTTGGCGTATGGCGGGCAGCTCTATGCCCTGCTGGAGCAGGAATTCCAACGTCTGCTAGCCGCACTCCGTCCGATGCGCGACAAAGGAATGGCCGCATGAGTACGCTCACGACTTCTGATCATCTTTTGGTGATCGACCCCTGTCCGGACACCCAGTCGCGCATTGCCGAACAGTTGCAGGGCAGAGGGTTTTCGGTCGTTGCGGCGTCCGACCCGACCACCGCACTCACGACGATCGATATGGCCGCGCCGGACATCGTGATCACCGATCTGTTTCTTCCCGAGGCGGCGGGCTTGACGCTGCTAAAAGAATTGAAGGCCAGGCATGAACGCTGTTCGGTGATCGTCATGGCGAAGGATGCGCCGGAACTGATGATCGTCCAAGCGCTTCGAATCGGAGCCGCCGATTATCTGCACAAGCCCGTGACCGAAGAAGAGCTGGCGCATGCGTTGCAACGCGCTCGACATCTCCTGCCGGGAGACCTCTCGGATATTCCCGGACTTTGTCGATCTGAGTATCGACTGACCGCCGATTCCAACCCGACCCATATTCCGGGGGTGATCTCTTGGCTCATCAAAACGACGGCTTCAACCCTCCCTCCGATCCGACGGTTGCACCTTCGCGGAGCGTTACAAGAACTGCTCTTTAACGCCGTTGAACATGGGAATCTCGAGATCCAGTACCAGGAGAAACAGAAGGCTTTGATGGAAGGCCGCTATGAACAGCTGTTGGCTCACCGACTCACTCAAGTTCGGCTGAGAGATCGTCGGGTGACCATGCACGTGCTTTACGACAAGGATGCAAATAGTCTGGTGTACCGGATCACCGATGAGGGCAAGGGCTTCAAGTGGCAAAGCTTACTCGCGCGATCCCAAGAGGCCTGCAAGTCGGAAGACACGAACGGGCGAGGACTGTTTTTGGCTCGATCGTTCTTTCCCTGCTTAACGTACAATGAGCGGGGCAATGAGGTGACGATTACGATATCGCTTGATTAGATTTCAGGTTTTCGGGTTCATGTTGAAAGAACAGAACTCGAAACTCATCTTGTGCATCAGAGCAGGCGAAGGTACTCGACAGTGCTCTCGCCCTTGCTGGCATCTCGTTTCAAAATGGCCCATGCGGTCTTGGTCGTTTCATTCACGGTGACGGCGAGGCGCGCGGAGAAATAATCCGATTTGATATCGTAGTCGCTTCTCAGTGTCTTGCCGATCTCTTGAAAGCTCCCGACTCGATCGAGCTCCACTTTCGTCTTATAGGGGCGTCCTTGGACGATCTCCAGCGCGACGGATTGGGTGACGCTCGGATCCAGGGTCTGAAGGACGATGGGATCGGCTGTGTTGACATTCATCAGCGCCCCTCCTTCCTGCGGGAAGACCGTCACGTAGGGAGTGATCCGTTCGATGATCTCCGGCGTGAATCCTTTGATGAGCCGGAGATCTCCCAACCCCGGTAACGGACTATTCGCGGACCGATAGGGCGGCCTCAACGATTGGTAGTAGAGGCTCTCGGCGCCGACCGGCTGAGGCGCCTCGTCCTGGTCCATCCAATCAATGAGGGCATCGACCAGGTTGGGATTGACTCTGAGCAGTTCGAACAGTCGCTTGGCTCGGAGGATCTTCTTTTTCTGTGCAACGTCGCCTCCCGAAGTCGACGCGAGGTCATTCAAGTTGAATTTTCCCGTCTCATCCTGGATCTGCGCGGTCAGAAACCCGTCTCCGATCGCATAATTCTTGATCGGCATGGCCCAGATATCGGTCGGCCCATCGTACTTCTGCCCCGTCATCTTTTCACGCAAGAGATCCTGCAGCAAGACGGCTCGCGCGGCCTGCACGGCGGCGCGGGTCAACATGCCTGCCTTATAATCGTCCCGAAAAGCGGCGGCGGCTTGATATTCCCGGCGCGCTTCTGCGTCAAACTCAAGGATAAGGGCGGTGAGGATCGTTAGGACCAACAGCGCCATGAGCAGCGCGATGCCTCGTTCGTCAGCTCTTGGCATAGCTCAAGACCCGAACGGTGGCGTCGATATTGACCGGATTATCGAATTTCGGGCGGATTTGCAGATGGCGGACGTGAAGATCATAAGGGGCTTGATCGATGGCGACGAGTAATGCCAACAAGTCCGGTAATTGAATGCCCTCTAATCGGAGATCGACGGCTGTTTCCTCGTAGCCTTGCGCCAGCGTTTGCACTTGCGGTTGCATGCCGGTGATGCGTTCGCGCACATGGGCGTTGGTGGCCGCTTCCTCCATGAACGTCAGCAGGGAGAAATGACTGTCGGCTCCCGGCATCCGGCTTTCGGTCAAGGCCAAGCGGTCCCGTTTGGCGAGATAGGCTTGGCTGAGCACCGCCAGTTCGGCCAGGTCTTTTTGCTTCCGTACTTCCTGGCGATCCAGACGATCCAGTGTGTCCAGCAAGGGGTCGACGACCAGGACGAAGAGGAGGCTGAGTCCAAGGACAATCCCGCATGCCGATACGAGGGTGCGTTCACGCTGCGACATCTGACGCCAGCGTTCTCGGAAACTCTGCGTCATGGTTTCTCCACCGTGACGGTGATTCGAAATACGACTTGATTGGGGCCTGCGCCCACCCTGGTTTCCGTCACCGCGACATCCCTTAATTGAGGGCTCAATGCGAAGGTTTGCTTAAGTCGTTCCACAGCATCGAAGGAGGTGGTCTCACCCTCCATGAGGATGGCCGTGCCATCAACGGTCAGTTCGCGCACCTTGATCATCGTCCCGGGAGGGAGTTGCTTCACGAACGTCGAGAGTGTGCGCAATACGTTGCCGCCCGCGGTGTCGGTGACCGCGAGCGCCTTGTCCAGGACTCCGATGCGGTACTGGGCCTGATCGAGCTCTTCGCCGGGAGCGGCGCCCGGTCCAAACAATTGCTCATACTGGCTATGCAGTGCGGTTTTGAGCCGAACGACCCGCTGGTCGTGCAACAGGAAGTGAATCGAGAAATCCACGATCGCCAGGACGGCAATGACCAGTCCGGCGGCAATCGCCAGGCGGCGATCCTGTTTGGTCGTGGCGGTATCCGGCGAGGCGGCCTCGGCAACGTCTTTGAGATCGAGCGCGAGCTCCATGGGAGTCGACTTGAATCGCCATCGTGGCCGGATAATCTTCGGATGGATCGCCAAGCCGAAGGCGATGGAAAATGCCCGCGGGGCTTCAGCTCCGAACCCCTGGCGCGGTCCGACCGGGTAGAGCCCCAATTGTCGGGCCATATAGCCGCCGATTTCTTGTAGCTTGGCTCCTCCTCCGCATACCCAACAATGCGTCAAACGGCTGCGTTCGTTTCCCTGATGGGCCTGCAAGGTGATGCGAAGCTCTTTCAGGATCGGCTCCAACAGACTGTCCACTTGATCCACGGCCATTGTCCGTTTCCGCCGTTCTGCCTCGGCGAAACTACAGACATGCCGGACGGCCAAAGCATGCGTCAGATGGTTGCCGCCCCACAGAATCGTCCGGAGGACCATGGGGCGCCCTCCCTGTATGAGGCAAAGCGTCGTCTTCGATGCCCCGACGTCGATGATGGCCAGGTCTTGCGGGACAGTCGCCCCTTCTTCTTGAAGATATTGGGTCACGGAGAAAAGGGCCATTGCGTCGACATTGATCGCCGAGGGCTCCACATCGGCTTGGGCCAGGAACCGGAGATGCTCCGCGACCTTGTCTCTCGGCGCGGCCGTGACTAGGACTTCCGAACCCTTACTCTCTCGGGTCGTGCCTTCAGACGTCTGTCCAGGCGGCAACACCAGACTTCCGATTGCAAGGTCTTCGAGCGGCATGGGAACGAGATTCTCGACCTCAAAGGGGACGACTTGGGCGAGCTTGGTCGAATCCTTGAAGGGAAAGGACAGGGTTCTGACGAAAAGGTCCTGGCAAGGAATCGCGGTCACCAACCGGTCTGTGCCATAAAGTCCGTTCTGCCAGAGGAATCCACGCAGCGACTTCACACGTCGAGCCGGCTCGAGATCCTCGGGGCGGGAAAACGGCATGGGATGTTGGAAGTAATCGATCGTTTCTCGCCCGCTCAGGCGGCGACGGAAACGCACGGCCTTCAACCCCGTTTGTCCGATGTCCAGCCCGACACATTCGTTTACAATGGCCATGAATCCGGCTTCCGTCGTTGTTTCGTGCTTTTGGTTTTGGGTTTCACGTGCGAGTGAATAGCATCAGATGAACTGAGACTGCAATGGACAACCCGCAATCTGAAATCTCAGCCCGTACTCTACAATGCAATCCTCGCCTGTGCCAAGGTTCCGACGATCTTGACGGTCATGGCTGTTCCTGGAGGCGGCGAGGGGAGGCCCAGTGTGCCGGCTTTCGAAGCAAATCCAGGGCCGGGGATGACCGTCACCGTGAGATTCAATTGGCTCTGTTGCAGCGGTTGCTGAATGGTGATGTATCCTTCGCCGGTAAAGGAGCCGTCGATGCCGTCGCCCTTCAGTTGCGTCACGTCGCAGCGGAGATCGCGGCATGCGAGTCCTGCCGCAACCTTGCTGAATGTGAGTGACAGGATTCGTCCGTTTCCAAGGGGAATCTGATCGACCGCCAGATCCGTCGCCTCGGCCGTCCACATGCCTTCCCCCTTCATCGTGGCGGCGGTCGTCCGGTCCGAGTCGATCCGATGGGAAAAATCTCCGCTGAGAGTGCCGTGCGTGACGTAGCGGCGGAGGATTTTGGAAAGGTCCACCTGTTGAATCTGCCCCTTGATCGTGACGGGGCTTGCCAAGGAAAGAGATGAGGCGGTGACGGTGCCTTTGGCGAGACCCGTCGGGGAAGCGGTTTCGCTCAGCTTTGCGACGACGTCGAGTCCAAGCGTGCCGCCCAACGCGTTCATGACTCCGAGCTTGGCCTGCAACAGAGCCAATTGAAGCGGGGTCCAGTTCGGTTGCGACAAGGTGACGTTCCGCCATTCAAGGCCCAATGGAAGTCCCACGGTCCAATCGACAACTCGGATCTCCATGCCGGTGGCTCGTGAGAGTTCCGCGACCACGCGCGCCTGCAACATGCCGTACGGAAAGGTCGCCATCAGGCAGAACACCAAGATGGTGATTCCTGCGACCGTCCAAGCTAAGATCTCTCGCCATGCCTCAGGCCATTTGATGGTCATGATGCGCCGATCGCCACCCATTCCCGCAGCTTCCTTGGACCGGCATCGGGAGAGTGAAACGTCGCTTCAATCCAAGCTAAGATCTCTCGCCATGCCTCAGGCCGTTTGATGGTCATGATGCGCCGATCGCCACCCATTCCCGCACCGTCCAGGGGGCGGCATCGGGATATTGAAACGTCACTTCGATCAACAAGGCCTTGGGGAGTTTTTGGGCCGTCGGCCATTCGTCGATCCAGATCCGGTTCTGGTCGTCGTAATATCGGATATTGAAGGCCTGGACACGATCGGCCAATTCCATTTGATCCAATGTCTCATTGGTATCGGTCAGCGTATAGAGGTTTCTGCGGACAAACCGAATCAGTCGGTCACGTTCACGTGTGTAGACTACGCGAACGGTCTCGCCTTCCTTGGCGGTCGATGTGCTCAATCCCTGACTCATCGCGAGGAAAGCCAGGATGTCGGCCGGTTGCCCGTCTTGTGTCGCGTTCGTTCCCACCCAGGGATACATGGTAGTGCGTTTGCTGAGAGAGATTTCTTCGGCCATGAGACGCAAAATTCTTCTGATCGCTTGTTCCTTCGCGACATGCTCTCGCCCGGCATCCACGGCGTTCATCGTCATGATGAGCGAACCAAAGACCATGGCGCCGATCACGCCCACCAAGGCCACGGCGACCAAGATCTCAACAAGCGTAAAACCAGCTTGGGATTTAGAACGTGGCACGCCCGGCGAAGACATACGTGCTCACCTCCACCGCTTCTTCCAGTCCGCCCCGCAACCACGAGACCTTGACCCGAATCTCCCGAATCAGCTCCAGCGGAGTGGGCGCGATCGTCCGCTTCCATTTATACCCGACCGCTCTCGGGACCGCCTCCATGGTCAGTTGTGTTCCAAGCGGGATGTTCGGGAAATCTCCGGTGTTTTCCCCGATGGCATATTGTCCTACAAGTTCCGTTTCCAGGAGTTTCTCTTGAGCCAACAGTGTAGCGGCCGTCAGTTCGGACGCTCGCTCCTGGAGCTCCAGATCGAAATTTCTGAGTCCAAGGAGAATCGGGAGCGCGATGGCCAGCAAGGCGATGGCCAGCAGTACTTCAAGCAGCGTGAATCCGCCTTCGTCGAGTTTGATTCGATTTCTCTCTCGGGTCATCGCGACCTACTGTTGAGTCGGAAACAATCCTCTGGGCAGCCCTCCTGCTCCTGCTTGTTGGTTCGGCTTCAAGAGGAGTCGGACTCGGTCGGGGATGATCCGGTTCGGAGGAGGATCGAGCCGTTCGTCGCTGACCCGAATCCCTCCCGTCAGTGAATCGACCGCCAGTCCCAAGAGATTATTCTTCGTATCCGTCAGATACATCGTGACCGGCTCAATCCGCCCGTTGGCGAAGAAAGAGATGTCGACACGCCCGGAAAAATGTTTGTCTTGTCCGACGGAAACTTCCGTCAATCGGATCGATTCAGGCAGCGAACGAGGCAGCTTCCAGGCAGGATCGAGCGGAAGCCGTTCTTCTTTGTCCTCCACCACCATCATCCAGTAGGTTCCCTGATCCAAATCGAGGTAGAGCTTCAGAATCTGTTGTCTTGTGGTCGCCAGTCCTTGAAAGGTTCGAAGGACACCGATGAGTTTCCGTCCGGTGGAGCTCAGGTTCTCGTCAAGGCTGAATCGAGGGAACACGACCACCACGACCAAGGTCATGAGGAACAGCACAATCAGCATTTCCAGAATGGTGAAGCCCGCTCTCCCCAATGACCTATGACCGGTAACCATTGATTTGCTATTCCTTGTCGAGGTTCCAATTCGTGATATCGGCGTTCACGCCCTCACCACCGACCTCGCCGTCCGTCCCGAGAGAGGTGACCTCATACTCCACTTTGTACTCTCCCTTTTGGACCGGGCTGAGATATTTATATGGATTGCCCCAAGGATCTTCCGGAAGCTTCGGGAGATACCCTCCGATTTTCCACTTTTGGGGGACCACACCGACGGAGGGCTTTTCAATGAGCGCCTTGAGGCCCTGTTCCGTGGTGGGATAGACCCCGTTATCCAATTTATAGAGCTGCAGCGCTCCCTCGATATTTCTGATCTGGACTTTGGCCGCCGTGCGCTTGGCGTCATCCGTCCTACCCATGATGCGCGGAACGACCAGGGCCGCGAGAATGGCCAAGATGGCCACGACGACCATGATTTCAATGAACGTAAAGCCGGCGGAGTGTGCCGATGTCCGTCGGTTTAGGCAGGCGACGAAGCGAAGCAGTCGATTGCTTTCACCGATGTGTGTGGTAGGCTGGCATTGCTTTTCCGGATCAGTCATCGTGGGTCCCCCTTTATCTCGTTTCACGCTCTTCTTCTACCGTGTTTCGGATTATCTCCTTAGTGGACCATCTCCCCCATTTCGAAGATGGGTAACAGGATCGCGACGACGATGAAGAGGACGACGGCGCCCATCGCGAGGATCATGATCGGCTCCATGAGCGAGGTCAAGCGGGCGATGACCCGCTCCACTTCACCGTCGTATATTTGACTCACCCGGCGCAACATCTCCTCCATTTCACCGCTTTTTTCACCGACGGCGATCATATGGGTGACGAGGGCTGGAAATTCGCCGCTCCGTTTTAATGGATCGGCGATCGTCTCCCCCTCGCGGATGTTCTGCCGGGCCGTTTCGACCGTTTCTTCAAGAACCCTATTGTTCATAACGCGCTTCGAGACATCCATCGCATCGAGCAATTGCACTCCGCTGGCCAACATCGTGGACAGGGTGCTGGTGAGCCTGGAAATCGACACCATCCGCGCGACGTCTCCGATCAATGGAGACTTGAGTATGAACCGGTCCGCCATCATGCGACCGGCTCCGGTCCGGATGAAGCGCCGCGTCAGATAGAGGCCTCCGAGCACGAACCCGACCAACACCATCCAATAGTCGGCAAAGAACTGGCTGACCGACATCAACGCCACCGTTGGCCATGGCAACGCTTGTTTCTGTTGAGCGAACACGAGCGTAATCTTGGGAACGACAAAGGTGATGAGGAAAAAGAGGATGACCGATCCGATCACGAGCATGATGATGGGGTAGAGCATCGCATTGATGACCTTGTTCTTCAGGGCGAGTTGTTTTTCCAAGAACTCTGCAAGACGGAACAAGATCTGATCCAACGCTCCACTGGCCTCGCCGGCTCGGACCATGTGCACATAGATGGGAGAAAAGTCCTTTTCGTACGTCCCCAAGACGGCACTCAACGCTTTCCCCCCGCGGATTTGTTCCCGGACATCGGCGAGGAGGGCCTTGATGGGTTTTTTCTCGGCTTGTTCCACCAAGACGCCGAGGGCTTCGACCAACGGGAGCCCGGCCACGAGCAAGGTCGCAAACTGTCTGGTCATCAGGGCCAGGTCGGTTGAGCTAAGGGTGGCCGATCGGCCGATGGATCGCTCTGTGCGGCCGGTGGTTTTTTCTCGCGATCGACTCGGCGCTTGGCCCTGTTCGACGACATCGGTCGGATAGACGCCTTCCTTTCTCAGTTTGAGGCGAGCGACTTTGACGTTCTCCGCGTCGATGATCCCGGTCGCGGCTCCGCCGTCGTTCCGGTAGCCCTGGTATTGATAGACCGGCATGATCAGCAGACTCCGGACGTATCGGGTTTGGCCGACCGGCGCCGGACAGCCCAAGATCGAACCGACGGAGAGGGGAGGACAGCGCGTCGGTGCCGCATTATTCGACTTCGATTTCCTGTTGAGTGATCCGCATGACTTCTTCCAGCGTGGTATGGCCTTGAATGACTCGCGCAGCCCCTTCCTGCTTCAACGTCACCATACCCTTGGCGATGGCTGCCTGTCTGATAGCGGTGGAGTCGGCTTTGCTTCCGATGAGCCGTCGGATCTCGTCGTCCAGCACCATGAGCTCAAAAATACCGGTACGGCCTCGATAGCCGGTTTGGGAACAGGCCGCACAGCCGGCTCCTCGATAGAGGGTGGCGTCGGAACCAGGCGGGATGTCCAAGCGGCTGAGTTCTTCTTCGCTCGGACGATAGGGACGCTTGCAGTCCGGACAGATCCGTCTCAGCAGTCGCTGGGCGAGAACGGCGACGACCGAAGAGGCCACCAGAAAAGGCTCGATGCCCATATCGATCAGGCGGGTGGGGGCGCTGGCGGCATCGTTGGTATGCAGCGTGGAGAACACCAGATGCCCGGTGAGCGAGGCGTGAATGGCGATCTCCGCCGTTTCCCGGTCGCGAATCTCGCCGATCATGATGACGTCGGGGTCTTGCCGGAGAATCGAGCGCAGCCCGGCGGCGAACGACAAATTGATCTTCGGGTTCACTTGCATTTGCCCGATGCCGAGCAGTTGGTATTCCACCGGATCTTCGACCGTGATGATGTTCTTGTCGGGCGCATTGATATGGCTCAAGGCGGCATAGAGGGTCGTGGTCTTGCCGCTTCCCGTCGGTCCGGTGACGAGAATAATCCCGTGCGCGAGTTGGATCAGTTGATGGATCACGGCGAGCCGTTCTTTCGGAAAACCCATTTCCGAAAGATTCAGGAGGCGATTTTCTTTCTCCAACAACCGCAACACGACTCGTTCGCCATGGGAGGTGGGCAAGACCGAGACACGAAGGTCGACGTCTTTCCCGGAGGTCCTGATGCCGAACCGGCCGTCTTGCGGCAATCGCTTCTCGGCAATATTGAGACCGGACATGATCTTCAAGCGCGCGATAATGCTGGCTTGCAGGTGCTTGGGCGGCGTGAGGACCGGGTAGAGCACGCCGTCGATGCGATATCTCACCACCAATCCTCGCTCGAACGATTCGAAATGGATGTCGCTCGCCCGTTGCCGAACCGCCTGAAACAGCACCGAGTTGACCAATCGAATGATCGGAGCCTCGTCGGTGGCATCCAGCAAGTCTTGCGGCTCATCGAGTTCATGCGCGAGCTGGTCGAGACTCTGGTTGGCCGCGATGTCTTCCATCACCTGTTCCGCGCCGGCCGGGTTGGCGATTTCGTCGTAGGCCCGGTTTAAACAGGCCAGCAGCACGACACTGGTGGTCAAGACCGGTTTGATCGGTTTGCCTAAGAGTAGTCGAAGGTCGTCAAGCGCGACGGTCTCCAGAGGGTCGGTCGATGCGGTAAGAATGGCCCCTTCCTCATATCGAAGCGGCAACACACGGTATCGTCGGCAAAATGCGATGGGTACCTTTTTGATCAGCTCGTGGTCTACATGGGTGGTATCGAGATGGGGCATCCACGACATCTCAAACTGTTGGGCGAGAGCCTCCAGTAATTGCTCTTCCCGCAGTAAACGTAAATGCAGCAGGATCTCTCCCAGAAGGCCGCCTTTCTCCTGCTGGTAGGCCAAGGCCTCTTCCAGTTTTGCATCCAAGAGGTTGAACTTGTCCCCGAGAATGCGTCCCAATAGAGGGCGACGAACAGTAGGACCGGACTGATCATTGTCGAGTTGTTCGGACAATTGGCCCTGACCCCTCATGCATAGAGACGAGCGCTATCATAGTCGCTTCCCTCATGCGCTTCCATCTCGGTCGTAAAGATACTCTCCCTCCCGACGGCCTGGCAAGGACGCCTCGAATTCTGAACGCAAGGGCGAACCCTTGTGAGACCTAGACCATGAGTATTCCTCGCCATCAACCCGCTATTGCAAGAATCGATTCACCGGTCATCGAGGGGGAGCGGCTCAAGCGATCATGAAAATTGTGGAGGGAGAGTATTTTCAGCGAAGCTCGTACGTGATCGTAGATCGCTGATTGTTGCGGAGCACGTCGAGCTTGACGGTCTGTTCATTCTTCAGTTGTTGCAGTAAATTCAACATGGTACTGGGATCGCGAATGTCGACGCCGTTGACGCGCTGCAACACATCTCCTGTCTGGACCCCGATTTTTTCATAGAAGCTGGTCGGGGCGATGTAGTCCAGGCGAAACCCGTTGATGGCTCCGTTCACCATATGAGGCGCGGCCCTGGCCTGCGATAAGAGTTTCGGCAGATCGCTCATGGCCTGCTCCACCTCACGGCGGTCGATGACTTTTCGTAGAGGAACGCCGGTTGTCTGTGTCTGGGCAGCAGTAGCCGCAGTACTGGCGGAACCGCCTGGAACCGCTTGGCTTTCCGACTGCGCCAGCTCCAATAATTCCTCCAGGTTGCCCTGGCGAACCAGGATGCCGTTCCGCCTGATCTCACTCACTTCCCCCAGATCGAGAACTTGGTCATGGACGCGATACAACGTCTGTTGTTTAGATGCCAGCTCCTCGGCGATCGCAAACATGCCGCGCTGATCGCCGAGCACGACACCGATCAAGCGAATCCTGGCCGCCAAGCCGAGCGAAGCTCGAACCGGGGCGCCGGAGGGTCCTCCTCCTCGCCTATCAGCGTTCGCGAGTCCGCTCTGAGGCGCCACAGGAAGGAGAAAGAGACCGCTGGAACGTACATCCTCCGCTGCTTGGGTCGGTGAATAGGAGGCGAGCAACGAGGAGCCCGTCGATCGATCACCGCCGGAACTCACCGGATGTGTAGGGATCACATACAAGGCCTCGGCGACAAAGGCATTGATGGAGTGGGCGATCAGAAGCGCGCACACGACCAGACAGAGGAATAGGCCGATGCGGCGCACTCGTTGTGGAGGAATTGCTGCCACGATAGTGCCTCTAGTTCTATCGGCCCCATCCTACATGGCTGATCTCGTTGGTCGCAAGAATCTTTCATCAACGGTTTTTTGCATAGAGGAGTAGACAAACGGACTGGAGCACGCAATAATCCGTTCCTTTCCAAGGAGGTTTCCGAGTGAAGAAAGCACTGATTACAGGGATTACGGGCCAAGACGGGTCGTACTTGTCGGAGCTTCTCATCGGGAAGGGATACGAAGTCTACGGCATCATCCGCCGTTCCAGCTCCTTCAATACCGGTCGCATCGATCCGATCTATGAAGATCCGCATGTGCCCCATCGGCGTCTCCACCTGGTCTACGGCGATCTGAATGACGCCAGTTCTCTGAATCGGATTTTGCGCACCGTTCAGCCGGATGAAATCTATAATCTAGGCGCACAGAGTCATGTCCGGGTCAGTTTCGATATTCCTGAATACACCGGTGAGATCACCGGATTAGGCGCCATTCGGCTGCTTGAGGCCATACGGGAATCGGGGCTCAAACCCAAGTTTTATCAGGCGTCGTCCAGCGAAATGTTCGGCAAGGTGTTGGAGGTGCCGCAGAAGGAAACGACCCCTTTCTATCCGAGGAGCCCGTACGGAGCGGCAAAGGTCTATGCCTACTGGATCACGGTGAACTATCGCGAGGCCTATGGCCTGTATGCCTGCAACGGCATCCTGTTCAACCATGAATCGCCGCGTCGGGGCGAAACCTTCGTGACGCGGAAAATCACCAAGGCCGCCGCCCGGATCAAGCTGGGCGTCCAGCAAGATTTGTTTCTGGGGAATTTGGAGGCCAAGCGCGACTGGGGGTATGCCGGCGACTATGTCGAAGCCATGTGGATGATGTTGCAAGCTCCGACGCCTGACGATTATGTCATCGCGACCGGCGAAACGCACACAGTAAAGGAAATGCTGGAGTTGACGTTCGACCGGCTGCAATTGGACTGGAAGAAACACGTGAAGATCGACGCCAAGTACTACCGTCCGACAGAGGTCGATCTGCTCATCGGAGATGCCGCCAAGGCCAAGAAGCAACTCGGCTGGCAACCAAAAGTAAGGTTCGAGGAGCTGATCGCCATGATGGTGGATGCGGATCTCGCGGCGGAAAAAGAACGGTTGGAAGGGGTAGGGAAGAAAGGTTGAGGCATTCTTATGTCTTTCTGGCAGGACAAACGCGTCGTCGTCACCGGTGGTGCTGGCTTTCTCGGTTCGTTCGTCGTCGACCGGTTGCGAGCGAAAGGATGCCGGCAGATCGTGGCGCCGCGAAGCCAAGACTATGATCTGGTGCAGATGGACGCGGTGAAGCAATTGTATAGCGACGCGACGCCGGACCTGGTGATTCACCTCGCGGCGCGTGTCGGAGGCATCGGGGCCAACCAGGCTAACCCCGGTCGGTTTTTCTATGACAATCTAATGATGGGCGCGCAGCTCATCGAGGTCGGCCGCCAGCGGGGTCTGAAGAAGTTCGTCGCGACCGGAACCATTTGCGCCTATCCCAAATTCGCGCCCATTCCATTCAAAGAAGACGACATCTGGAACGGCTACCCTGAAGAAACCAATGCGCCCTATGGTCTGGCGAAAAAAATGATGTTGGCGCAGTCGCAGGCCTACCGGCAGCAATATGGCTTCAATTCAATTGTCTTGTTTCCCGTCAACCTCTATGGGCCGCGCGACAACTTCGATTTGGAAACGTCGCACGTCATTCCAGCGCTCATCAGGAAATGCGCGGCGGCGAAGGAAACCGGACAAGCGGCGATTATTCTTTGGGGAGATGGATCGCCGACGCGAGAATTCTTGTACGTCGAGGATGCCGCCGAAGGCATTCTGCTGGCGGCTGAACAGTATGATGGGGACCTACCCGTCAATCTGGGAACAGGTGAAGAGGTCGCGATTCGTGACCTTGCCGGATTGATCGCGACTGAGGTTGGATTTACCGGGACGATTCAGTGGGATAGCACCAAGCCGAACGGCCAGCCGCGCCGATGCCTCGATGTCAGCCGAGCGAAGCAGCTCTTCGGCTTTCAAGCTCGACATCGCTTGCGCGACGGGCTAACGAAAACCGTCCAGTGGTTTCAGGCCAACCGGCAGGCGATACGGGAAGTACATTTTTAAGTGGTTCTGGACATCCCACCCCTTCCAATTGGAACATAGTTAATAGATTTGCCTCCGCTCGCACTAGACAGCCCATTGCTATTGAAAAATGGTATTCAGTTGCCACGTATACTTCGAGTCAATACCATCATAGAATCCTTACAAGGTAGACCGATAGGAATCAGGTCTGAGTTGAGGTGAAAGGTGAAGCGTATCGATATCATCGCCGGAGCACGGCCAAATTTCATGAAAATCGCGCCGATCATTGAAGCGTTAAAAGCAGCTGAGCGCCGTGGTGGACAGTTACGGTACCGATTGATTCATACCGGCCAGCATTATGATCGTGCCATGTCCGGCAGTTTCTTCGAGGAACTCGGGATCCCCGATCCGGACATCAATCTTGAGGTGGGGTCCGGCTCTCAAGCCGAACAAACCGCCGGTATTATGGTCGGGTATGAAAAAGTCTTGCTGAAGGATAAGACCGACCTGTGCTTGGTCGTCGGTGACGTCACGTCTACGATGGCCTGTTCCATTGCGGCGCGAAAACTGGGCGTGCGGGTGGCTCATGTCGAGGGCGGAATTCGATCCGGCGATTGGACCATGCCGGAGGAAATCAACCGGGTAGTGACCGACTCCATCACCAACTGGTTTTTCACGACGAGTGAAACGGCCAACGACAATTTGCGCCGCGCCGGTATGACCGACGACCGGATCTTTTTTGTCGGCAACACCATGATCGACACGTTGCTCAAGAACCTGCCGCGTTTGCGACCTCCGGCTTGTTGGCGCTCTCTCAGTCTCGAACCCGGACGATTTTTTGTCGTGACGCTCCATCGGCCGGCAAACGTCGATGGAGAGCAACAGCTCCTATCTTTGCTCCGCGCTATCGCCGAAGGCACCAAGGGATTGCCGGTGGTCTTTCCTGTGCATCCACGGACCGCGAAAAATCTCAGAGAACTCGACAGCGCGACGCCGCAGCTTCACTATATCGATCCGCTCGGCTACCTGGAATTCAACTACCTCGTTAAACATGCCAAAGGAGTGATTACTGATTCAGGCGGGATCACGGAGGAGACGACCGTTCTCGGAGTGCCCTGCCTGACTCTTCGTAATAACACCGAGCGACCGGAGACCATCACGATCGGGACCAACGAACTGATCGGGACTGATCCCAGCAAGCTCCCTCCCGCACTCGCGCGATTGATGGAAGGACAGTGGAAAAAAGGCGCGATTCCACCGCTCTGGGACGGGAAAGCGGGGGAGCGGATTGTGAAACATCTGGAAAGACTCCTGCTCGCATCATGAGTTCATCTGAGATTCCCTGATAGACAAAGACCTTGCGACACCTATCCCGTTGCGTGGGATTCGATGGAAGGGAGTTGCATGATTTGCATGTTCAGTGCATATTATCCGCATGTGGATTGCACGAGAGGTCCAGCCGCTCATCCGGCGCATGGCGAGGCAGTTTCCAGCCCTGCTTATCACCGGTGCAAGACAGACCGGTAAGACCTCGCTGCTGCGACATCTTTATCCTGGTGCATCCTACCTGACTCTTGACCTCCCGGCGAACGCGGAGGCCGCGCGCACCGCGCCTGACGAGTTGCTCCATGCCTATCCCTCACCGGTGATCATCGACGAAATTCAGTACGCACCATCGCTCCTGCGGCATCTCAAGGTTCGGATCGACCAAGATCGCTCGCCGGGGCGATTTTTGTTGACCGGTTCGCAGGTGTTTCCGCTGATGCAAGGCGTCTCAGAGAGTTTGGCGGGGCGCTGTGCTGTCCTGAACCTGCACACGCTCGCCAGAGCTGAGTTGGTCGCTGCCGGGATTGCGATTGAGGAGCCACAGTACATGTTTCTCGGGGGATATCCTGAACTGCACCTTGGGATCGACCACGATCTGTGGTTTCCCGCGTATGTGGCCACCTATTTGGAACGAGACGTGCGCAATGTGCTGCGTGTCGCCGATCTTCCGGAGGTCAATCGCTTTCTGCGCGCGTGCGCGCTGCGGACGTCCCAAATGGTGAATTACTCGGATCTTGCACGAGATACAGGCATCGCCCCGAATACTGCGCGCAAATGGATAGGGTTGCTCCAAACCTCGGGCGTGCTGGCCATGATTGAACCGTATTTTGGTAATCGGACCAAGCGGCTGATTAAGGCGCCGAAGCTTGCCTTCCTTGACACGGGCCTTGCGGCGTTTCTCGCCGGATACCGTTCCGCGCGCGAGCTGACGGAGTCCACGCTCGTCGGGGCATTCTGGGAATCACATGTCTTCGGTCAGATCCTTCGTCAAGCCGCGAATCGTGTCGAGACCGCACCTATCGGCTACTGGCGCACAGCCGGGGGACCGGAGGTGGACATGGTGATTGAGCGCGCCGGCGCGCTCACCGCCATCGAATGTAAATGGGCGGAGCATCCGAAGCCTGCGGATGCGGATGGATTGAAGGCCCTGGAGGCTGCCGAACCAGGACGAGTGAAGCAGAAAATGATCGTGTGCCGCACGAAAGCCCCATTCCGGCTGCCGGATGGAACGTGGGTGGTGAATACGTCCGATGCGCTGAAACGGTTGGTTTCGGCATGACGCCGACCTCTATGTGAGTCTTGGTCGACCTAAGAAACAGACCAACCCAACGAACCAGCCAGATCAGGCCGGGCAGATCAATCAGCCGGCTGGTCTAATGAAAAAAACCACTATGTGATGGCCGGGTCCCTGTCCGGTGGGTTTCTGAGCCATCCACAGATTTCTTGACCAGTCTGAAAGGCCGATCACATGGCGAAGACAAAAGCCCAAGAAACATGGACTGCTGTTTCCAACCGGACTGCAGTAGATAAGGAGTCATGAGACCCGCTCCAAGCGTCGACCTGGTTCAGGCCTCCGTGTTTACGAATGTGTCGGCGCCTATCCCGGGAGAAATGCAGAGGGATGACGTAGAGCGGCGCGCCGAGTGAAATTGTCTTGCTGCCGTTTCCTTTCAGTGATCTGATCTCGACGAAACGTCGTCCGGCGCTGATCCTGCGAAGCCTGGCGACATATGGCGATATCGTCGCACTGGCAATCACGTCCCGCTCAGGTCACCCGGCGGGCATGGCGCTCGAATCGGGCGATTTCGAGCTCGGCTCGCTTCCCAAGTTGAGCTGGGTGCGATGCGATCAGTTGCATACGTTTGATCAATCTTTGATTCTCGGACGCATTGGCAAGCTGACTCCCGAGGCGTATCAACGCGTGCTGAAAGCTGTGTGTTCGGGGCTTGGCTGCGTCAGAGGCTCTTAATGCGCGCACTGAATCTCTTCGTAAGGTGCGTAGCAATGCGATGGAAGCAGTTCCATCGCCAGCTTGAAGAAAGTGCTCTCACATCAATCGATCTTCAGCGCGCCAAGGCGCGCAAGGTACCGCTCGATTAACGAGAGACCCTCAAATGAATGGGTGACGGGAAAGAAGCGTGATCTGTTAGCCATGGGATGGCGCAGCGACCAAGCGTCATGTCAAGCGTCTCAAGGGAGGAGCGACCATGACTGAGCAGGGCTGGTCTGCGGGAGAGGCATGGAGAATGATTCCGCATCTTTTTTCCTGGACCCTGTTTCTTTTTTCTTTTGTTGACCCGGACTACTCCCCGGCACAGGCCAAGATGCTGCGTTGCACAACTTTGCTGAGGTGAAATCCCAACCGTGTTAATTCGTCGAGAAGCGGTTTCACCGCAGGAACATACCCCTCATGCTTAGCCCTGAGGAGGACACCTGCCGTTCCCGTCAAGCGGATATTCCGCTGTCTCGCGATCTCCCGTGCATAGCGATCATCCATGATCACCAAACTGCCGGATGTTTGAAGGGCCAGGGCCAAGACATGTGCTTCACCGGCGCCCAGATCGGTCGTCAACGGGAGTGCATCCTCGGTGCGAACGCGGTGGATCTCGATCCAATTGTATTGCGCAAGGTCAGGAACGTCTTCCCCTTGGTCATGTCCAGCGCGCAACTCGGTGACCACGGCTTCCGGCACGAGGATGTGCCGATACAGATTCTGGAGCAGGGAGAGATGTTGGAGTCGATGGAGATAAAAGAGCGGGGAGGTATCGCAGACGACTCGCTCAGGCATGACGGAGGTCCTGCCTCAGTTCCTCCTCTGTTTCATCGAAAAGAGACACGCCATAACGGGCCAGCGCCTGAAGGAAACTGACGCGAGGCACGCCCGCGAGTTCCGCGGCTCGCCCCGAAGACAGCTTGCCCAGTTCAAACAGCTTCGCCGCCGCCGCCATCCGGATTTCCCGGGAACATTCCTCCGGCGTTTCCTTCAACGCCGACAGCACGGCATCGGGCATCTCAATGGAAATCGTCTTCATCGACCACCTCCCGTCCCTGGCTCACATATGGACCGCGCACAGTGTCACAGTAGCAAGCCGGAACCGGTCGGTCAAGTTGCTTGCAAGCTCGCACACCTGACCAGCTGGTTCTCACGTGATGATGGCAGGCCACTGGACGAAGGATGATCCCCTATGAGCCGGCAAGTTAGCGGCGCGGATTGTGGAGTGTTGGATCGGCTGTTGATCTGGAACTCCACGGCTTCGTCCATCATCCGTAAGCAAACTGCTGCGGAGAGACAGGCCGCACGAAGGTACCTTTCCGGCTGCCCGATGGAACGTGGGGCGTGAATACCTCCGATGCGCGGAAACGGTGGGCTTCGGCATGATGTCGACCTCTATGTGAGTCTTGGCCGACCTGAGAAACCAGACCAACCAACCAAACGAACCAGCCAGATCAGGCAAAGGAGAACAACTAACCAGCGCTCGCGCGATGCGATGGATGACAGGCTGTTGGACGAAGGAAACGACGTCCCCGCTGTGGGACGGTAACGCAATGTCCCCGCGACCTCACAGGCTTCTCACCGCTTTCGGCTATGCGCAGGCTTTCTTACTCGGTTCATGTCGAAGACCCAGCAATCCGTCGATCGATAGATCTTCGTCGAGGAGCGGCCAATGAATGCCATATCCCGATGGGCTCACCTCAAATACTTGTTGTTCCCGTGTCGATGCGGCGAGCCGATCAGACAATTCCGCGAGTGGAAAGGAAAGCTTTCTCCCGTCCACCTCAAGCCGCAACCACCCCTCTTCGACGACAACCTCTTTCACATTGTGATAGTTACCCATGCTTCTTCCTCCGTTCAAACTCATCCCACTGTCGGAGAATGTAGTCGAAATGTTCAAACACAATCTTTCTCACCTCTCGAGTATCTCGCGCATTCATCTGATAAACAAATACCTCTTCGAGATCGTAGCCCTCTCGATCCAGCCAATACTTGCCACTCCTTCTCGGCTTTGCGCGCATGCACATGCGGAGGCTCATTTGCTTCGTTCGCGTAGAAAAAGAATCGCCAACCGAGAATCTGGAGAATTGTCGGCATACCCATTCCGCGATCATCCAAAACAAGGTGCCGCCTCTGGTCTTTGCGTAATGCCGTCACGCAACATTCCCATACTCCGTGAGATGCGTCAAGCCAGGCGCTTCCGATTTCTGCGTAGGAGCTCCGCCTCCTCCAAGAGAGTGGCGAACATTATCGAGCAGGATCAGACTGAGGTTCTGGAGGCCGCCGAACTGGGACGAGTGAAGCGAAAAATGATCGTGTGCCGCACGAGGGTGCCCTTCCGGCTGCCGGATGGAACGTGGGTCGTGAATACGTCCGATGCGCGGAAACGGGTGACTTCGGCATGATGCCGGTGGGCAGCCTTATTTCTGCTCGTGCTTGTTAGGGCCTCGCTCAGGTCGCATTTTGTTTGATTCGCTATACCATCAGCACCTTCTCTCTACACCGAGTCTTGCCGTCAAAAAAACGTTTGAATTTGTCACGCGCGGTGCGGTAAGTATAATCTAAAGCCTTCCTAACTAATAAAAAGTGGCGCGAGTATCACAGGCCGCGAGTTGGTGAAAGGGAAGGCGGACTTTTCGGATTGCCTGCTGAGATCAATTAATCGTTCGGGCGGCTGTGATTCGACCGTCACGTTCGATCAGGCCGCAAGGAAGCTTGATGGATTTCAGTCGTTGTAGTAGGCTGGCGCGAATCAGCTGGCGCTCGCGTGATGAATGGCAGGCTACTGGACGAAGGAAGCGATGTTCCAGCTGTGGGACGGAATCTCAATGCCCGGTGCAAAGACAAGCAATGACCTCAATCGCACAGGTCTGAAAACCGTTCATGAGTGTCTAAGGAGAAAATCGTATGCCACTGCTGCAGAGGACGAACAACCTCGCTTCTTTCCTGAGCTGGCCTGGACTGAGGGCTGCCTTCGGGCTCTTATCTAGCGACGCCCGCCATACATGGATTCGGACGGTTAATGCTCCACGTCTCAGTATGGCTCCTTTGGACATGATCTATCCATGGTTCTCATTCCCCTCAATTGAGTATCTTGCTAGACTTAGCTCGCCAGACATGCGCGTACTCGAGTTCGGATGTGGATATTCCACGATCTGGTGGGCGCAGCGAGTTTCCCAGGTAACCTCGATCGAACGCTCAGCTCATTGGATTGCTGAAGTGAGACACGCGCTCTCGAAGCATACAATGACGAATGTTGACGTGGTTCCTTTTTTGGAATTTGCAGGGACAACAGAGGAAGAGATCCAAGCGAGGGTCGACCCGGTAGAGCTTGCGTCAATGATTCAAAGATATGTTTCTGCAGGACAGGAAAAGTCCGAACTAGATGTTGATGTTATTGTAATCGATGACGTCTTTCGAAACGAAGCGGCGACAGCAGCGATTGCCCAGCTAAAGCCAGGGGGGTATCTGGTTCTGGATGATTCGGAACGACCACGCTATGGCCCAACCTGCGAGCTATTCAAGCGAATGGGTTGGAGTTTTGCAAGTTTCTACGGTGCAGTTCCCTACCACTTTCACGAAAAACAGACGACGATCTGGCATAAACCGATTCATGTGTAAGTCAGCGAGGCTAGAGGGGTGTGAGCGAGAGCAAGAAGCTGCGAAGTGCCGCATGCGAAGCATAAAAGGCCAGTTACCACGGCTGTTAGGCCGTAGTTCCTCTACAATCCAGGCGCCTTCTTCTGTGAAAGCTAGAGCGCCACGCTGGAAGCGTTGTCCGGAGGGTGAAGTTGTGAGTTATCCATCTTATGCGTGAGATGACATCCTGGGAAACAAGATTCCTATACACTGTAGTGTTTCTTCCCGTTTTCGGACGGTCACTTTTCCCGATGGTCAGGGACAAGGAATCCATGACACTCCAATCTTCGTTTGCAGACCCACAAATCCTGGGAATCTACATGCTCATGGCGTATTGCCTCTACTGTTTAATGAGGCAGCCAGGTTCGCTTAGATATGCATTTGCCTCACCGCTGTGGCCGCTTACCATTTTTACAGTAGTTGCCTTTGCATCAGCCGTCGTGATTTCACGTGCACCCATGTATTCGCTTTGGAGAAGCGCAGAAACTAGCGTGGTCCTTTTGTGGGCGGCTCTTGTGTTCTCGCATTTGAAGAGGGAACAAAGCCCTATAAAACTCTTTGTTGCTTATTATGCGATGAGTGCAATCATGCTCGTAGCGGTTCTGGTTGCAGTGGTCATCGATCCACAGAACGCATGGATACATGAACAGCACAAAGTAGATCGGCTAGAAACGAGTTCTACGTTCATGATGGCAGCGAATACAATTGGTGTCATGGCTGCACTCATAGCCTTAGCAACCCTTGCCCGCTTTATCTTGCTAACAAAAGTTCGTTATCTTGCGCTATCTCTCGCGGCTCTAGCCATATGCTATGGAGCTCGATCGCGCACCGGCTTCATCGTGTTTGTGCTCGGTCTATTGGTTCTGACCGGTTTTCTCTTGCGGATGCCAAGGAGACGTGGGATCGCTAGTATTGTAGGAGGTCTTGCGGGTGTTCTTATAGTCGGCCTTCTCCTTGTCAGCCCAGAGTTTACAGATTCCGTTGTACACACATTCACCCGTGGCCATAGCGAGGCAAACATCAGGTCTTTAGACGGACGAGTTCCCCTGTGGACAGAAGGTCTGAAAGCTTTTGAGCAATACCCTATTCTGGGGGCAGGGTATGGGACCTATCCCGTGCGGCTTGTCGGTAGAGGCCATTTTCACAACATGTTTCTTGAGCTAGCGGTAACGACGGGTGTCTTGGGACTTTTGCCCATACTCATCCTGCTTGGAATAATCGGTACGCGACTAGGCAAGCTTCTATTGCGCAACCATAATTATGACGGAGCAATATCGCATTCGATAAATTTACTCGATGTCCTACTAATAGCTACTGTCGTAATCGTCTCTCAAATGTCAACAGCCGCGGCAGCATACTATTCCTGGCAGATGATTGGAATTGTTGTGCTGGCTGTTGGACTCTTTGCAATACCGGATACGTATGTAACCAATGACGGTGATAGTAATTGTGTCCCATCAGTGGTTGCAACACAGTCAACTTCATCAACCTTACAAAACCATCAGTCCTTTGAAGTGCAAAAGCACCCAATTATCCTATGATTGCCTAGGTTGAGACTTTCCCTTGCAGTTGTCATTTAAACTCGTTAATGCTTGACCTTCACAACAAACAGTTGTGCCGAACAAAGAATGTGCGCTTGTAAGCGTCCTGTACAGAGTTTGCTTTCTTACATCCCCTAATATGCGGGATTTACTCATGAAAGATCCGGAGGTTGAGGTTAGTGTACTCGGTATCGGAAGTAATGAGCACCTCGGTGAGATCATGAGACTAGATATCCTCTTCCATATTTGTTAGCCTTCCCAACGGCTACTCACTTCGGTCAGCAGATAATCTGGAAAGTTGATTGTGCAAACTGGGCGATTAGTAGTCCAAGGGTTTCAACGGAGATTATTGGGGTATGTTTCACAGGGGATCGTGAAGGGCTCATTCTTCTCAATCATTTCACAAGCGGTCGTATCGGGATCAAATTTTGTCGGAGGAATCATTGTTGCCAAGGCAACCGGGATATCTGATTTTGGGATTTATTCACTAATCGCAATGACGGTACTAGCTTTGCAGGGAATTCAGCAGGCCTTGATCATCGGCCCGATGATGTTCCTTTCAGAAGTTGGTGAAGACAACCAGGATCGATTCTCGCGATATTTCAGTCTGCAGGTAATATTTTCAGCGCCGCTTGCTATCAGCGCTGCAGTTGCCATTGAGATCTTTTTGCATCAGTGGAGTGTTAGCCAGGTACTCGGCATCGTGGGAGTTATCTTCTTTCTGCAGGTGCAAGAGTTCTTGAGGATGAGATTCTACATTGATCTGAAGGCGGGGAAGGTATTGGCTCTTGATATAACCAATCATGGTCTAAGACTCACGCTATTGTTGTTCCTTTGGTGGTTCGAATTCTTATCAGTATCCTTCGCATTTCTCGTGATGGCGTTTGCCGGTGGTGTAACCTGTCTTCGTGTCGTCAGGAATGTGACACTACAACCATTTCAAATCTGCGCCGATGTTGCTAGAAGGAGTTTTCGATATGGGCGGTGGCTCTTATTAGAATCACTCGCGTATTACCTGTCTATTCCTTTGTATTTATATTTGTCGTCGGTTCTCCTATCGTATGAGGCAACGGGCGGCTTAAGCGCGGTAATCTCCCTGCTGAATCTACCGAATGTTCTTGTGCTAGGCGTGATGAACTTGGCTGTTCCGATGGCGCAACGAAAACTCCTGAACGAGGGATATGAAGCTTGGCGATTTCAGCTCATCAGCACGGGAACGATGGTGATCGTGACTAGTATATGTGTATGTGGTGCCATCTCCTCAGCAGGATCTTCCTTGCTAGGCATTGTCTATGGCTCCGAGTTCGAAAAATACGGAGACCTTTTGCCTATCGTCGGTGTGTGCTACTGCTTCTTGGCGGTGAATACGGTTCTGGCTGCTGCATTTCGAACCGCTCACGCACCACAGGTAGGTGCTGTGACGAAATTGTGGTCCTCAGTCATCACGCTGTCTGTTGCCTATCCACTAATTATTCTATGGGGAGTTGAAGGAGCAGCAGCTGGGCTTGTTGTAACCTCGGTGACATGGGTGGCGATCTACATATTTTACATTTTCAGGGGAACCTTGGGAGCAGCGAGAGTTCTAGAACAGAAATTCCAGACTTGATCGTGGTGCATGTTCGTATAAAAACTGAGGCTGAGATGGACAAGAAATCTATTCTGATCATTATGGTATTCGCAATGGTGCATGTATCCATTGGCGCTGCACAGGCTGCGGATATGAATGTTTCCAAGGAAGAGTTTTTAGAAACAATAATGAAGATATCTGGAGACAAGAAGGTAAAGATTGAAGAGGGAACAGCCCGGCTCATTGACAGTGAGGGGGAATGGAGCATTTTGGGAGCAAACCAGAAGAAAAATGTATCGTACGAACGTTCTGCAACATGGTCACTTCCGCCGAATCAAACACACGAACTTCTCATTGTGGATGACCCGATCAGCGACACCTATATCCTTCCTTTTTCAGACCCTGTTCCTAACGTTCGGTCGGGCAATGACTTGTCTCTTGTCGCGGCCAGGGGCGAGGTTGAATCGGGAAGCTTTGTTTTGCGTTCAGGCAGCAATCCACTTCGGGGAGTAACAGTTGAGGTCAATGATCTTGTCTCGACATCGGGTCAGGAGCTGATTGAAGCGACGAGTATCGATGTCAGTGTCGTGAAGTGTTGGTTTCAGGCAGGCGGTACGATAGACAGAACAGTGGAAGGGACGAAGCGCCTCGTGCCCGAGTTGCTTTTACACAATCCTGAACTAGTGCAAGTTGACTACGAGCATCAGGTGAATCTGGTGAAGAACCTTCCGTCGATTGAGGACAGCGAACGGCTGGTCGCGTTTGATCAACCAAAACAATTCAACCAACAATTCTGGATTACTCTCCATGTGCCGAAGCAAACATTGCCTGGGTTTTACACCAGTACGGTCCGTTTGTCCTTTGATGTGTCCTCGCGCCGTGAGACCCAGCAGTTCGCGCTCCAACTGCAGGTTCTACCATTCGAGCTTCCTGAGCCGATCATTGATTATGCAATGTTCTACAAAGGACAATTAAATTCCTTTGCAGCTACTCAAGTGTCAACATACAACAAGTCGCCTGGGCAGATGTTGGCTGACTTCAGAGACATGAGGGAGCATGGACTGACAAATGTGGCAATCGAAGATGATATTTCTCCAACCGGCCCAACAGCGGATTCTATGAAGAAAGTGAAAGAGACCGTTGCTTTAATGCGGGAGGCAGGATTCAACAATACAAGGATGTTGTACATAGATTGGGAACTGCGGGCCAGCGACAATCGCTCTCTCTATACTCAGAAACTTCGCGACTTGCTCACTATCGCCAAGCAGAAGGGTTTCAGCGAACTCTTTGTGTATAATCGTGATGAGCAGCAAGCTGAGGCGTTGCTGAAGGGGAGGCTATCATTCGAGACAGCTCATGAGGAGGGTGTCAAAAATTTTGTTGCAACTTCGGGCAAAAGCATTCTGAAGATGGCGGGACTGCTGGATGTCATTATTCTACGCCGAAAAGATTGGCGTAACACTGACCTTGCCAGACAGGTTGGGATGGAATCGTGGGCTTATGCTGATCCTCAGGGAGGAGAAGAACGACCATTCACCTATCGTAGTATCTACGGTGTAAGACTTTGGGCAGAAGGATTTGATGGTGTATGTGAGTATACATATCAGAGCGCTACGCGCAAGGAGCGCACTGGGTGGAACGATTGGGGACATGATCGTTGGAGGCCACACACCATGAGCTATGCAACTC
Source organism: Nitrospira sp. (assembly GCA_018242685.1). Lineage (GTDB taxonomy): Bacteria > Nitrospirota > Nitrospiria > Nitrospirales > Nitrospiraceae > Nitrospira_D. The sequence goes on from JAFEBM010000027.1 coordinate 69,807, forward strand.
GCACACGACCTATACGAACACTCCAGTGGGAAGGCTGGCGCGAAGGGATCGACGATGTTCGCTATCTCACTATGCTGCTCAAGGTAGATCCGCTGCCTGGTCGAAATGGAGCCGAATCTAGGAATGCGCATCTTCGTGCGGCGATCGGCATCGAAAAAAACGCGCATCCTTCAATTATGAGAAGGAAGATTGCGGAGAGAATAGTTTTGAGTATCAAACGTTAACCAGCACAGGCGATAATCCACGCTCGGGATTCCTCAAAAAAGCTAAAACTGATGGCACTTTCCGAAGTGCTGATGTTAAAGGCCTGTAAGTATCGATGTGATCACTGTCGCTGTAGTCACGGAAGTACAGCCAGCGGCTGGAGGAAGGGTATCGGAGCATGCTCGCCTCTGATGGAGAGAGAATAGAGAGACTAAAGATACTTGTATCCTCTTATGCCTGTGACCCAAGGATGGGTTCAGAGCCTGGGATGGGGGGGAACTGGGTACTGCAATTGGCACAGCATCATGACCTGTGGGTATTGACCGAAGAACGTTTTGCGAAAACCTTATTGGAATATCTTGAAGATCACCGTCCTGAAATGAAACATGCGATTCATGTGTTTGGTATCCCTCGTCACCGTATCAATTGGGGCGAAAGGTTGTGGGAGGCTCCCTTCTATTACTGGACGTATCGTTCCTGGCAAAAGGATGCCTATAGGAAGGCCCAAGAGTTATTTCGGCAAGTGAACTTCGATCTGGTTCATCAGCTCAACATGATTGGTTATCGAGAGCCAGGCTACTTATGGAAACTGCCGACACCGTTTATCTGGGGACCGATAGGTGGTCATGCTCAAATGCCATGGAGGTTTGTTTCTTCGCTAGGTCTGCAAGGAGCGATGCAGTGCGGTGTGCGTAACATATTGAATTGGATTCAAATGCGCATCAGTTGTCGTGTTCGGAAGGCAATTAGACGCGCGGATGTACTGGTTGCTGCAACCGATGTGGATGCGCGTGCTGTTGAAAAGATTCATCGACGAAATGCAGCACTGCTTAATGAGCAGGGTGCGTCTCCTTATGTGAAAGAGCGGAAAGAACGAAGACAAGATAGCAACGTGCTGCGTGTCGTATGGTGTGGACTCTTTGTTGCACGCAAAGCGCTTCATCTTGGGTTAGATGCGGTGCATAGAGCGAGGCGTAAGATTCAGCTTGAGTTGCATGTCATTGGTGATGGCGATCGTGCTCGACATTGGAAACGAATCGCGAGGGATTACGGTCTTCATGATATATGTCATTGGCATGGCAAACTGCCGCGTAATAAGGTGTTGAATGTTATGGCAAGGTGCGATGTGATGTTATTTACGAGTCTTCAAGAAGGGACTCCGGCCGTGGTTCTGGAAGCTATTCAGCTTGGTCTTCCAGTCATCTGTCATAACGCATGTGGATTTGGCGCTGTCGTCAACAATACTTGCGGTATAAAAATACCCGTGATAGATCCGAGGAGAAGTGTCGAAGGGATGGCCAACGCGTTGATTAGGCTAGGTGCCGAATCGGAACTGCTTGAAAGGCTTTCAGAAGGTGCAATCCAACGAGCCCGTGAACTGGCATGGGAGCGCAGGACGGAGGAGATGTTACCTCTCTACAAGGAAGCCATTAGTTTCCATAATGCAAACTTCGAAAAGTAGTAGTTTTTGGCATGTTTGTTGGTGATGGCTAATTCCATAATTATTTAAGCACTTATACCGAGAGACATTTATAAGGCTCGAACAATGAAATTTCCAAGATTAGACTATGTTTCAGTTGAAGAATGGCTTTTGTCTTATGTGAAGGACCAAACGGTCCTCCACTTGGGATGTGCCGGTGATCTTCTTCAGCATGGCAAGGATGCCTGTTTGCACTATCGGCTTTCAAAGGTTTGCACGACCTTGTGCGGGATTGAGATTGATAAGACAGCTTTGGAGACGGTTAAGGCGTGGGTTCCTGAGGACAAAGCTGGTTGTATTCGTTACTTTTGTGGGGATGTTGCAGAGCTGGACAAATTGGGTGTCAGAAAAAAGTTCAGAATCATTATAGCTGGTTCAATAATTGAGCATCTCTCAAATCCTGGTGTGATGCTCCAGCACATGCGATCATTTTGTCAGGATGATGGGAAGGTCGTCATTATTACTCCGCATGTCTTCGGCCTTATGCAGTTTATTCGTGTCGCATTGAAAGCTGATGAAGCAGTCAATCGCGAGCATACCTGTTGGTTTTCTATAGTGACCTTGACCGAACTATGCTCGCGCTATGGATTGAGGCCAATTGAATGGCACACGGGCTATGGTTGGCAACCGCAAAGCCTAAGGTGGCGAATTCAAAGAACTCTCGGTGTGCCTTTCTTCAGAGCTTTTCCTCGTCTTGGTGGTAGTCTCATTGGTGTATTTGTGCCACGCTGAAAGTTCGCGTCCAGTAAACAAATTGCATGCAATATAAGGTAGCCATCCTCCAGCATCGATTACTTCATTACAGGATCGATTTCTTTAATCGCCTGCGGGAATTGTGTCTGGTCCGGAATATAGATTGCCATCTCGTCCACGGACAGGCCACTACGAGCGAGAAAAGCAAGAGCGACGATGGGACATTGGAGTGGGCTCACAAGACCCGCAACACCTTCGTTCATGTCGGCGGACGGGACATTCTCTGGCAACCCTTGCCTGGCTCTGTTCGCGATGCCGACATGTTTGTCATCATGCAGGAGAACCGGATCTTGTCGAACTATCCTCTTATCCTGAAGGGCAAGTTTGGTGGTCCTAAGGTGGCGTATTGGGGACATGGTGTTAATTTTCAAAGTCGCGTCCCAGGCGGTCTGCGCGAGCGATGGAAGCGCTTGCTAGTCAGGCAGGTAGACTGGTGGTTCGCGTATACGGATCTTACGGCGGAGATTGTGCGTTACGCCGGCTTCCCGGCAGAACGGATCACCTCTCTGAACAACGCTGTCGATACCACGGCATTTAGAAAAACTGTCGAATCAATTACTCATGAGGAATTAGCCGAAATCAGAAGGGGTTTGGGGCTTCATGACCATTCACAGGTGGGAATATTTTGTGGGTCGCTATATCCGGATAAGCGCCTGGATTTGTTAGTCGAGGCTGCAGCGATCGTTAGGAACAAAGTGAAAGATTTTCACGTAGTCGCTATCGGCTCAGGTCCGGCCAAAAACTTTATCGACCAAGCTGCTAGGATGTATCCCTGGCTGCATCCGGTAGCTGCGAGATTCGGTCGAGAGAAGGCGGCATACTTCAGGCTGGCGAAAATCATGGTGAATCCTGGGGCCCTCGGCTTACATATCCTTGATGCATTCAGTGTTGGATTACCTGTGGTTTCGTTGGCAAGTGCTCGACACGGCCCAGAAATCGCCTACCTTCACAACGGAGTCAACGGAGTTCTTACCGGGGACACAGTTAACGAATATGCCGATGCGGCAATTCGTTTGTTGAGCGATGCTGTTTGGTGGCAATCTCTTTCTGCCAATGCCCTGGCGTCCAGCCAAAACTATACGGTGGAAAACATGGCGGAGCATTTTGCGGATGGACTATCCAGATGCCTCGCGGTGGAGAAATTCTGGTAATACCGTGAAGGTTTTACTACTAGCCACGCTACGCAGAACAAGAACGATGTTGAGGGTTTTGGGAAAGAAACGGTTTTTTAGCTATGGGAAAGACCTTCATCTTGGTGCCAATGTGCGGCTATGGGCGCCGGACAAATTACAGATAGGTGACAATGTTTATATTGGAAAGGATTCTCTCATAGAGTGCAACGCAACGATCGGAAACCACTGCTTGATTGCCAACCGGGTTGCTTTTGTGGGAAGGCATGACCACGACTTTCGGCAAATTGGGATTCCAGTTCGTTTCTCGATCTGGATTGGCGATCTTCCGTCTTCAGCGGCCGTCAGACGGGAAGAAGTAGCTGTTTCCGATGATGTCTGGATTGGATACGGTGCAATACTTCTAACGGGGGTCACTGTGGGCAAAGGAGCGATTGTTGCTGCTGGTTCAGTGGTAACAAAGAATGTAGAACCCTACACCATTGTTGCCGGCAATCCAGCAATAAAGGTGGGCTTGCGGTTTAGGGGAGAGGATGAGCTTCATCGGCATGAGGCCGCTATTGAACGGAGTCGATTCATCGTATCGGAAAAGGGGTTCCGGTATTGTATGGTTGTCCCGACTCTCGAATAAGAGTAATGGTAATGGTGGGAATCTCAACTCAGACAAGCGAGGAGATGACAACTCGTGACGCAGGCTATCTCTTAGGTATTCCGATTGACCGAAAGTCTTTTTCGTTGGTCATTGAAGAGTCACTCACAGCAGTTGAGGTGAAGACCTTGCAGCGAGTCTTCGCCTGCGCCAATCCTCATTCGTTAGTGGTTGCGCAAAAGGATGAGGAGTTTAAATCAGCTCTAACGCACGCAGACCTTGTGGTAGCCGATGGGGTTGGTGCATCGCTAATGGCCCGCCTCATCGGTTGTCGGCTCGGACCTCGTATTACAGGGACGGACTATTTCCAAGGAGTTCTGCATGCACTGCAGCGGTGCGGAAGTGGTCGTGTCTTCTTCTTTGGATCGTCGCAACAGGTTTTGGATCGCATTGCTAAACGCTTTGCCGTCGATTTCCCGGCATTGACGCTCTGCGGATCATTGTCTCCTCCGTTTGGTACCTGGAGCGAAATAGAAAATCTTCGAATGGTGAGAGAAATCAACGATACCAAGCCTGATGTTCTCTGGGTTGGAATGACAGCGCCAAAGCAGGAAAAGTGGGTAGCGGCAAACCGTCGGCAGCTCAATGTTCCAGTGATCGGTTCAATTGGCGCGGTATTTGACTTTTATGCCGGAACGTACTCACGGGCTCCCAAATGGGTCTGCGGTCTCGGCTTGGAATGGGCGTATCGTTTGCTGCTGGAGCCTCGCCGAATGTGGCAACGCAACTTTGTGTCTGCACCGAAATTCGTTTGGCTCGTGCTGATGCGACATGTATTGGAAAGAGAGAATAGTTGAGAGTGAAGGCGGCAAGGATGACAGGTTGAGGCTGAGCCGAAGCGGATGTTGACAGGTCGAAGTTTGAGGCTGATACGTGGACTCTCCAGGCTCATTTCCTGACCTGACACGCCGGTGAGGGGAGGGGGAGAGGCAGGAGGTGAAGGTGGAGGTTGAAGGCGGAACGGAAGGGTTATAGCCAAGCCCTCAATTACTGATGGACATTGACGGTGGACTTTGGCGATCATGGGGCATGAGATGCTCATCAGATTTGCGCCAACGGGTCGTGGATTTTATCCGGAGTGGTGGCAGCAAGGCCGAGGCGGCTCGGCGATGCAAGGTGGGCGAGGCCAGCGTCTACCGCTGGCTCAAGCCCGGCGGCCTCGCATACAAGCGTCCCGGCCCACAACGACCCCACACACTGGATTGGGACGCCTTGCGTCGTCATGTGGAAGTCCATCCCGATCGGACACAAGCGGAGCGAGCACGGCATTTCCAGGTGTCCCGGCATTGCATCTGGAACGCACTCCACAAACTGGCGTTGACCCATAAAAAAAAGGATCGGGTACCAGGAGCGCGATCCGCAGCAACGGAAACAATTCCTGCGCCTGCGCGAGCGGTTCTTTCGCCGTGGCAAACGACCCGTCCATAGCGATGAATGCGGGTTTGCGTCGTCGACGGCGCGACGGTATGGGTACGCACCGAAGGGTCACCGCGTGGACGGCCTGGTCTCCGGGCAGCGCCGGCCACGGACCTCGCTGATTGCGGCCCGTATGGATGGGCGATTCGAAGAACCACTGCTGTTTGAGGGGACGTGCGATACGGTGGTCTTCAACACCTGGCTCAAGACGAGGCTGTGCCCGCGTCTCAATGCCCAGCACCTCGTGATCATGGACAACGCGGCCTTTCACACATCGTCGGAGACGGCGGCGCTCATCGAGGCCACCGGCGCCACGCTGCTGTTCCTGCCGCCGTACTCTCCCGACTTTAACCCGATCGAACAGGACTTCGCTGCCCTCAAGAAACGCAGGGAATACCATGAAACCGCTACCCTCGATCAGATCGTGAAGGCCTATTCATAACTATGGGCTTAGCTATAACATATCTGATTCAGGTCGTTGACCATGGTATGGTCGCACATGGGAGAAGGACGAAAACAGTCTGAGATCGGAGAAGTCTCGATTTCTCAGTTCGAGGCGACGTGCTTGGCGATTCTTGCCCGAGTCAAGCGAACGAAAAAGCCTATTCTGGTCCTTCGCAAGGGAGAGCCGATTGCGCAGGTCGTGCCGCCGCCTCTTCCCTCCATCACTCCCTCGTGGTTGGGCTCATTGTCGAGTTCCGGTGAGATCCTTGGCGATATTCTCAGTCCCGCCTCCGCTCCGGAGGAATGGAAAGCCTTTCGTGCGTGAAGCTCCTGCTCGATACCCACGTTCTTCTTTGGAGTGTGCTTGACCCAGAGTAGCTTTCGGCTTCTTCGCTCGCATCAGTCCCACACATTGTCGGCACGAGAGCATTCGGGAGCTTTCCTTCCGGCCTCACGAAGAAACCGGTGCCGAGAACTGCCTTGGTAGTGGTGGGGCGCTGGGAAATTTTTGCCGATCCGTACATGCCTATACAAAATTGAACGCCATTGCATTAATACAGAAACAGTTACTGCTTCGAGCTGTCATCATCTTCCTTAATTTTCAGTGATATGTAAACCGCGCTGGGTGGTCCGGGATTTGCTGAGCACTACCTCGTTCCATCCGGTCCCTAGTCTCTCAACTTCTAGGAGGTGCGGTGTTATGCGGATGATGACACGGTGGTTTAGTAGAGGATTTATCCTGCCGGCTGCTGTGGTGTGTGCCCTTTCGGTTCCGATCACCGCAGCGCAAGCAGCTCTGGTGACCTATTCGTTCACCGGTAGCATCCCCGGTACCAGTCCTTCCCTTGATACGCCCGTCTCCGGTTCATTTCAATTCAACAATATGACGATCGGAAGCGGTGGCGTTTATAATGGCGCGGTCACCGGCTTCACTCTGGATATCGGAGGGATCTACACGTCGTCTTTCGTTCCGGGCGCCAACGCTGTGACGATTTTGCAGAACACGCCGCTGGGTTTTGACCGTTGGGCGCTGGTGACTGCTGTCACCGGTGAAGCGATCAATGGTCCCCTTGGCTCCTCCTCGCTCGTCACGCCGTTCAGCTTTGATCTTCGCTTTGATCTTCTAGGGGGAGGATTAAGCACGAACCTTCAAGATTACCCAAGTTTGGGCAGTCTGAACGGTGGAAACGCAAAATGGCGGCTCTTTTTCGAGGATGCTGATGGGAAGCCATCTGCATATCTTGGATCGATGACGCTGACGGCTGTGCCGTTGCCGGCGGCGGTGCTGCTGTTCGGCGCGGGTCTCATCTCATTGGTCGGTCTGGGCGCCGGAGGGTTGAGAAATCTCCGGGGACCCCAGACTTAATCGAGAACAATCCTGTCGAGAGTGTCAGGGGCTTGATCCTTCAATTGAAGGGTCAAGCCCGTTCTTTTTCTGCTCGCGCAGGGCCTTTTAAATCCGTCCTTCTCTCGATCCCCATGAATTGTATGAATGGATGTTCTTGAAAAAACAAGAAAGACTGTAGCCTTCCACGGTAAACGAAACAGTCTGCTAGGGAAATTGATAGGGGTCCGAACGGATCAGACTGTGCTATGGTCTGCAACCATTTCGACTTCTTCTTCACTTGCTCAATGAAAAGCGCATTGAGAGATGCAATCAGGAATCGTCACTTGTCACAGAACGGAGGAGCCCATGTCGGTGTCGGCCTTGTGGCGCTCATCAGACTCGGTGCCGACGGGATCCGACAGAGACGGATGTCTCAGGCATAGAAGACCAACAAGTTTTTACAAAATCGGGGGTTGATATCTTGGTTTGGGCGAGGGGCAATCCCTCTATTTTTTTCCGACGTATCTACATGAAAACAGATGAAAAAATTGCGTCCGTACCACAGCAAACAAAAATTGAGTTGACTTGTCGGAGCTGTGATTGCTACAACGACAATAAGCTCATCGATTATTGAATAATGTGGAAAACAAATAGTTTCATTTTTTAGATGTAAGTATGAAACCAATTTAATTCGAGTATGACACTATTTGTATTTCGATCTATTTCGGAAATGCACTCAAGAGTCGGTCCAAATGAGAGATAAGGAGACGACAATGAATGTTTTTATAAGGTCTTTCCGGAGTGTTGTGATGGCGGGTGGGCTGCTGCTGTCGAGCGGATTGGTGATGTCATCTGCGATGGCCGCGACGATCACGTATAATTTTTCCGGAGATATTTCAGGATCCACCCCGCCGTCGATTGTGTCAGGTTTCTTCACGGTTAATCAATCTGACAGCAACTCTAATTCAAACAATGGAACGTACAATGTTCAAAACTTTCAGTTCGCGGTTAATGGCAATTTGCTCCAGACGACGGGAACTTCTGGTGTGGTCAATATCCTCAACGGGACCGGAAGTTCGTCTGATATATTTTCTGTAACTCTGAATGGGCCTGCGACGTATAGTTTTCAACTGATTGGGCCGAACAATCTCTTTACGAGCGATGCATTGCCGAATCCTGTTCCAAGCCTGTCCTCATTCGCTTTCAATGGTTCTAACCTCTTTATTTCCGGATTTCCATCATCGCCAGGCAGCGTGGCCACGTTGACCGCAGTGTCGTTACCTGCAGCAGTTATTCTCTTCGGTGTCGGCATTGTTGCACTCATCGGTCTTGGCGCTGGAGGGCTGCGAAACGTAAGGGCGCTTCAGACGTAGGGGATCGGCAAGATTGTTATGAAATTGGGGTTGATATCTTGAGGGGTGTCAACTCCAATTTCATGTCGATAAGTATGATCGAGCCGCGATTATTGTGAGCCATGGCCTCCTTGGGTGCATCCTCGCAGGTGGAATAATCTTCAATTTTGTGGTGTTTTCATTGCCTAGCAGGATAGTGGGCGTAAGATACTACTTATTCCGATCAATTGAGTTGTGTTGATCGCTCATCGGGGGTTTTGTATTCGTTTATCAAACCCTCCGATTTAATTGAATCGAGCATGCTCTGATGAGTCGCCGGTTTTTACTCGGCTTGAGTGTACTGTTGGCCGTTGGGTTATTGAGCTATTTGTATGCGGACAGCCTCGTCTTTCTGTTCGATCGGATCGGCAGTGATGACTATAGTCATGGGATCTTTGTTCCGGTGATTTGCCTATTTTTGGTCTGGCAGGCGCGACATCGCATTTCTGCAGTGGGTACTGAACAATCCTGGTGGGGGCTGGCCATTGTCTCGGCGGGCCTCCTTCTCTATGGAGTCGGTGAGATGGGGACGTTGTATGTCGTGCAGCATCTTTCGCTCTGGATTGTGCTTGTGGGACTGGTCACCGGTGCGATCGGCATGCGGGCCGCTCGCGAGATCACGTTTCCGCTGGCCTATCTCTTGACCGCTGTTCCATTACCCAATTTTCTCTATGCTGGCCTGTCCAGCAAGCTCCAGCTCTGGTCTTCGGCGTTGGGTGTCGGCTGTTTGCGGCTGATAGGAGTCACCGCCTTTCAGGAGGGAAACGTCATCGATCTGGGTCCGGTACAACTTCAAGTCGTCGAAGCCTGTAGTGGAATCCGGTATCTGTTTCCCCTGACTTCTCTGGCGCTGCTCTGTGCCTATCTGTTCAAAGACCGTATGTGGAAGCGCATCGTTCTCGTACTCTCATCGATTCCGATCTCGATCCTTGTCAACGGACTTCGCATCGGCATGATCGGTTTGTTGGTGGAATGGAATGGGCAGGGAGCAGCGGAAGGATTTTCCCACCTCTTCGAAGGCGCGGTGCTCTTCATGGCGAGTTTAGGCCTGTTGATGTTCGAGATGTGGCTGCTTGCGAGAGTACACCCAATGGGGGCTGGGACCTCGCTTTTAGAAAAGTTTACCTGGACTGATGATGGTCCAAGGGCGTTAGAGGGCAGAGGCCTGAGGTCTAAGGCGCCAACCGCCAAACGCCAACCTGCAACTTCTACCGCATTATTTCCAGGACCAGCCTATTTCTGCAGCGTGGCGCTTCTTGTTCCAGTCGCGTTCGCCTCAACTTTCCTGACGGAGCGTAAGGAGATTGCGCCGACTCGAGCCATATTTGTCGATTTTCCCATGCAGTTCGATGGGTGGGTCGGAACAGCCCTCGCGTTGGAAAAACAGTATGTCGATGCGCTTCGGTTTGATGACTATGTCTTGGCTGACTTTCGTTCCCACACAGGTCAACCCGTCACGTTCTATGTGGCCTATTACCAATCGCAGCGAAAGGGCCAGTCGGCACATTCTCCCCAGAGTTGTCTTCCGGGCGACGGATGGGAAATCGTCGCAATGAATGGCGTGGATATCCCGGCCGACAGCGGAACGGTCCGATCGTCAGTGCACGCGAATCGAGCGGTGATCCAGAAGGGCGGTCATAAGCAAGTGGTCTGGTACTGGTTTAAGCAGCGAGATCGGATACTCAACAATGAATATCTCGTGAAGTTCTTTTTGTTCTGGGATGCCGTCACTCGTGGACGGACCGACGGCGCGCTTGTGCGTGTCTCCTCGGTTGTTGGACCGGGGGAGACCGAAACGATCGTTGATCAACGGCTGCTGCAGCTCGTCTCAGCCGTTGAGCCGGAGTTGAATCGTTACGTCCCGGATTAACGCATGGAATAACGGTCGTGGCTCAGGTTTCAGGTTTAATGGGAGAGCATCGTCGCAACGACTTGATTCTGGTTCCTAGATGTATCATGCAGGGTTGCATTCTTGATAGATAAGGATTCCTTAACAGAAGAATGTCATGAACAGCGCGCTCTTCTTTAGTTGTATCACCTCGCTCCTGATCAGCATGGCCTTGATTCCACCTCTGCGTCTCCTGGCTGAACGGTTCCGTTTCGTGGACTTACCGGGAGATCGCAAAGTGCACAAGCACCCTATTCCGAGCATCGGCGGCATTGCCCTTGCGGTCGGATCGTTTGCCGGCATCCTGTGGTGGTGTCCCCAGAGTTCCATTAAGTTCTCACTGCTGCTCGGTGGATTGATTATCCTGGGATTCGGCGTCTGGGATGATCGTGTGAATCTCGGCTACCGAGTGAAGTTGCTGGGGCAATTGCTCGCGGCGCTCGTCATCGTCTTTGTGGGCGAAATCCGATTTGAAAGTGCCCTGGTTTTCGTCGATGGGGAACTGCCCTTGTGGATGGGAGCTCCCCTCACGGTATTCTTTCTCATCGCTGTGTCAAACGCGGTGAACCTTACGGACGGCCTCGACGGATTGGCGGGCGGGCTTTCTTTTTTGACCCTCTGTGGAATTGCCTATTTGGCCTATCTAGCCAGCGATTCGACGGTTCTGTTGCTGACGGTCCCATTCCTGGGAGGCGTGTTGGGATTCCTTCGTTATAACACCTATCCGGCCAGGATTTTCATGGGCGACGGCGGCAGTCAGCTCCTTGGTTTCACGATGGGGGTGTTGGCGATCTTATTGACCAATTCGACCAGAGGGCCGTTCAGCCCGGCCGTGTCGCTCTTCCTTTTAGGATTGCCGTTTCTCGATACGCTCGGCGTGGCCGGGCAGCGGCTTGCCGAAGGACGTTCGCCGTTCATCGGCGATCGCACACATATTCATCACAAGCTCATGCGAATCGGCTTGTCTCACTATGAAGCCGTCATGGCGATTTATGCTGTTCAAATAGGGATGGTAGGCTTGGCCTACCTACTTCGCTGGCAATCGGACGTGCTGATTGTGTCGCTCTATCTTGGGATTGCGGGATCGGTGCTCGGGGGATTCATTGCAGCCGGGCGCGGACTGTTGCCTAGTGACGCTTCACAAGAGGAAACGTTGCTCTCACGCGTCGCCTTTCGGGAATTTTCGAATGGTCCTTCGAATGGTCCATGGATGGCGAGCAGACTGATCTGGTTGCTCGCTATTGCGGTGCCGATATTTTTAGTGGGTCTGGTCTTTTTCTCATCAGATGTCCCACCTGATGTCGGGTACCTATCGCTCATCCTATTTGGAGTCGTCTTACTCGGACTCTTGCTTCCTTCTCAGGCCTCCCTCTACTTTGTGCGGGGAGGGCTCTACGTGGCAACGACATTCTTGCTTTACGTTTTCGAGGGTTCTCGGACGAGTTCCATGCCAACCGTCGCGGTGGCGAACAACATTTTCTTTGTCGTGCTGACCTTCACGGTAGTAATGATTCTTCGTTTCGACGAGCAGAACCGTTTTCAAACCACACCGCTCGACTACCTGATGGTGTTCTTAGCCGTTTCGTTTCCATTGCTTCCGGAGGTAAGGACTGATTTCTCGCATTTGGGTGTCTTTGCGGCCAAACTGATCGTCCTGTTCTTTTCCTTTGAGTTGCTGCTCCATGCCTTTGCGGGTCGCGCACGACAGCTTGGTTTTGTTTCACTCTGGATCCTGTTCGGACTCGGAATCAGGATGTTGTTGTAGCGAGGCTGGTTACGCAATGCCCCCTGCCATGATCCTTGATTTCAACCATGATCCACACAAAGTGGCGTGACGATATGAAAATCAGGAACTTCATCATCATCTTTTTTGTGGCGTTCGCATGCACGGCATGCGGCGGTTCCGAGGAGCGAAAAGCGAAGTATTTTTCTCTGGCGCACGAGTACTTGAAATCAGCCAACTACCCCAAGGCGCGGGTTGCCCTGAGAAATGTGCTGAAAATCGACCCTCAAGACGCTGAGGCCTACTATCTCTTCGCGCAGGTCGAGGAAAAAGAAAAAAACTGGCGCAACGCCGTTCAGCTGTATCAAGAGACTATCCGATTGGCCCCTGATCATGCGGGAGCCTTGATCACTCTGGCTAAGTATTATCTTGAAGCCCATCTGACTGAGAATGTGGTCGAAGCGGCGGACAAGGTGCTGAGAAATGACCCTCGCCACCCTCAGGCTCGTGCGTTGAAACTCGCCGCGAAAGCCATGACTCCAGAGGCGATCCCGTCCGTTGTTCCGCAGGCAGAAGAGCTGGCGGGACAGTTTCCGACTGAACCCGATGTCGCCGTCTTGCTGGCAACCCTCTACGGTCAACAGCAACGGTATCGAGAAGCGAAAGCCACATTGAGACGCGCGCTGGAGGCCCATCCGACCGATCTGGACCTTCTCAATAATTTGAGCCTGATCCTGACCCAGGCGAAGGAGCTGTCTGCCGTCGAGACCGTTATTAGGCGGATGGTCGAGGTCGAGCCGCAGTCCATGGACCATCGAGTGAGGCTGACCCGTTTCTATGTTCGGCAGGCCGCACACGCTAAAGCGGAAGCGGTGTTACGCGACGCAGTGGCTCTGGAACCAAACAACGAGCAACGCCGATTGATACTGGCCGAGCTGTTCATGAGCAGAAAGGATTTTCCTTCTGCTGAACGGGTATTGCTTGAGGCTGCGGCACAGATTTCCCATTCGAGCCAAATTCAATTCAATCTCGCGTCGCTCTACAGGAAAAGTGGACAGGATGGGAAAGCCCGCGAGCGCTATGCCGCGTTGGTCGAGGAATATAAGGGTAAGCCGATCGAACTGGAAGCGAAAGTCAAATTGGCGGAGATGGATCTGCTGGCCGGAAAACAGGCCGACGCCGAGCGACAGGTTGAAGAGGTGTTAAAACAAAATCCCCGATCTGCGGACGGTTTGATTCTTTCAGGGCGAATGGCCTTGACCAGACGAAATGGAAAGGACGCGGTGCAAGCCTTTCGCATCGTATTGCACGATCAACCGGATATGGCGATGGGTCACTATCTCCTTGGTCAGGCCTATCAGCTCACCGGTGAACTCAATCTTGCAAAGGAAAGTTTTGAGCAAGCCGTGGTTTTGTATCCCGATCAGGTGGAGGCTAAACGATCCCTTGCGGTGTTGGACAGCAAGAGCGGCCGTTATGAACAGGCGCGTGCACGACTCGATAATTTGCTGAAACAGCGCCCCGATGATCTGCAAGCCCTCGACATGCTGATGATGGTGAGTTTGGTGACGAAGCACTGGCTTGAAGCGGAGCGCACTCTCCAGCGCCTACAGGCTGTCGCAAAAGAGAGTCCGTTCACCTATATGGCGGAGGGTCGACTCCATCAGGCACGAGGCCGATTTGAGCGAGCCGTTGCCGCCTACGAACGCGCGGTAATCTCGGCGCCGACCGATCCTGATCCTCTCCTTTCTTTGGTGAAGTTGGAAGTTGCTCAAGGACATCTTCAGCACATGAAGCTCCGGATGGAAACCACGATCGCGAAGCAACCGGCTCACCTGTTCGCTCATGGTTTATTGGGTGAAGTGTCTCTGATGGCCGGTGATTACTCCGGCGCCGATGCCCACTTCGATCAAGCCACGAAACTCAATCCGAAGTGGTTGACGCCATGGCTGAATTGGGGAAGTCTGTGGCTTGAGCAGAAACGGTTCGATCAAGCGGTTCTGGTGGTGAAAAACGGCCTAAAGGTCAACACCGAAAGTGAAGAGTTGTATATGCTCCTGGCGTCAGTCCATTCGGCTCAAGGGAAGGTCGACGACGCGATAAGCGCTTACGACGCGGCATTGCGGCTGAACCCGAAGAATGTGCTTGTCGCCAACAACCTCGCAGTTCTACTGGTGGATCATAAGGGCGATCCGAAAAGTCTTCAAAAGGCATTTGCGCTGAGTCGAGACTTCGAAAAAGAGATTCCGCATCCGTTGTTCCTCGACACCCTTGGTTGGGTCCGATTCAAAATGGGGCAGAAGGAAGAGGCCATTCGGTTATTGAAGCATGCAGTTGCCAAATCTCCGGACACTTCTATCCTGAATTATCATCTTGGGATGGTATTCGTTCAATCAGGCAAATCAGCGGAAGCCCGTCCGTACCTTTCAAAAGCATTGAAGCACAGTGAACAGTTTGAAGGACGACAGGAGGCGGAGCAGGTCTTAGCACAGATCAGAAAGTAAGGGGCATTCATGTCTTGTGCTGCTCGATTGGCGATGGGCGCCTTGTTTGTAGCGATAGTCGTTACGGTAGCCGACCTGTCTGTTTATGCAGAGGGTGATGTGACTGCCGCGCTGGAGTCCAAGATCGATCCGGGGTATCGCCTTGGTCCTGAGGATGTCATGTTGGTCTCTGTTTGGAAGGATGAACATCTGACCAGAGAGGTCGTCGTGCGGCCGGACGGAATGTTTTCCTTTCCTCTCGTCGGAGATGTCCAGGCCGAGGATCGAACAGTGGATGACATCAGTGCCGATCTCGTGAAGCGATTGACGAAATACATCCCGAATCCGAATGTGTCGGTCGCAGTCACAAAAGTCGTGAGTTATAAAGTGTATGTCATCGGGCGAGTGAACAAACCGGGCGAATACTTGATCGGTCATTACACCGATGTGCTGCAGGCGCTCAGCCTTGCGGGTGGACTCACTCCGTTTGCCGCGGAAAATGATATTAAAGTCATGCGGCGAGTGAAGGGGGAACAACGTGCCATTCCTTTCCGCTACAGCGATGTTCGGAAAGGCAGGGATTTGGAACAGAATATCATTCTCCAGCGTGGTGACGTGGTCATGGTACCGTAACCAATGCGCTGGTGGTATAAGGTTGGAGGTTGTGAGCGATCGAAGTACATACAGAGGGTTGGCCGGCTTCTCTTGTGGGTCTGTCTCGCGGAATCCAGCATGGCAGTCCACAGCGAAGCGGCGGAATGGTCGCTCTCGCCATCCTTCGGGGTGAAAGGAGTTTATAACAGCAACTTGATTTTGACTCCTCAACCTCACAGCGAGACCTACGGCTTTTGGGTTTCTCCATCGGCAGAGATTGCCGGGAGGACCGAGCGTCTTGAGGTGAGCAGCCGGCTCGCCACGGATGTTGTGAGATATTTCGGCGGACAGGACAAGCAGTTCACAAATGTCTTTGTCCCGTTGTCCGTGCGGTATAAGACCGAGAAGGATCTCTTCGGCTTCACCGGCGGTTTCACTCGTGACAATACGGTGCTTGGCGAGGAGTTGCAGGCGACCGGAGTGGTTCTGCAGTTTGTTCAGCGTAACCAGTGGACATTTAACCCTACGTGGACAAGGAGCTTGACCGAAAAGCTATCATTGCAATCGGGTATGCAATTTTCCAACACCACGTATGAGAGTGCGATGTTGTTTGATTATCGAATCGTAGGCGGTTCCGGAGGACTTCAGTATCAACTGACGGAGCGCGATCAAATCCAGTTGTCCGTATCGTATACTGGTTTCCAGACGCTCGGCTCTCTATCTCCGTTTCGAGCCAATTATCCCGGCATCAATATGAGCCTGACGCATGCCTTTGATGAATCGCTCACCGGAACCGTCTATGGCGGTCCCAGATTCTTGTCATCCACTTCACAGACTGAGGTTGGTGACATCACGGCTCGCGAAACGGTGTGGTTGGCAGGAGCCAGCCTGTCGAAGAAGTTTGAGCGGGCGGCAGTGCGTGTCTCTTTCGATCGGGACCTTCGCCCAAGTGGATTCGGGTTGCTGGTTCAGACCAATCGAGGAGGAGTTTTCGGGTCATATGCCCTTTCGGAAACTCTTGCCTGCTCTCTTGACGTGGCCGGAGTTCTTGTGTCGGGAACGAGTAGTGCTGGTATCGGTAGAATCTTTCCGGAGCAAAGATATGTCAGCGTCATACCGAAACTCTCTTGGAAGTTTCTTGAATGGTGGCAGGCGGAGGTATCGTACATGTATCGATTGCGCGAGATTGACACTGGTGTGGGCTCAGTCCACGCCCAGGCCCAGGCCCAGGCGATAACGTTCACGGTGACCTATTATCCACCAAAACTTTCATGGTCCTATTGACGCTTCAAACTATGACACAGGCACACACTTCGATACAGTCCTCTGACCGAGCCGTGAGTCTGAAGGACTACCTTGCGGCCTTTCATCGACGTCGCAAACTCATCCTCCTGATCGGCTTGGGATTCTTGTCGGTGTCTTTGCCGCTGGCCTTTCTCTGGCCACCGACCTATAAGTCGACGGCCACGATCTTGATCGAGGAACAGGAAGTCCCGTCCGATCTCGTGCGGTCGACTATTACGAGTTATGCCGATCAGCGTATTGAGACCATCAAACAACAAGTCATGAGCCGCACGACTCTTTGGAAAGTGGTCGAGCAATTTAATCTCTATCACGATCAGCGACAGCACAGCCCGGTTGAGGAAATCGTCAAACGCTTCATCAAGGACGTCGACATGGAAGTGATCAGCGCCGACGTCGTGGATAAACGCACGCAGCATGCGACCAAGGCGACCATTGCCTTTACGGTGGCGTACCAAAACCGCTCTCCGGAATTGGCGCAGAAAGTGGCGAACGAGCTGACCAGCTTGTTCTTGGGAGAAAATCTGAAGAGCCGTGAACGTCAAGCTCAGGAAACCACTTCGTTCCTTCAGCAAGAAGCGGAGAATCTTGCCCAGCACATCAACGAGATCGATGAGAAGATCGCATCGTTCAAACATCGAGCCGACGGGGCGCTTCCGGAGTTGATGTCGCTGAATCAGCAGATGATGAACCAAGCAGAGCGTGAATTGATGGATGTCGATCAGCAGGTTCGAAACCTTGAAGAGCGCAAGACCTATCTCGAAGGGGAATTGGCGACGATCAAGCCGAATACGCCGATTTTGTCGGTCACCGGCGAGCGTATTTTGGATTCTGTTGAGCGCTTGCGGGCGCTTCGGGCGGAGTACGTGGGGGCGACAGCCACTCGTTCTTCCGATCATCCTGACATCATCAAGATGAAGCAGGAAATCGAAGCGTTGGAGAAAGAGACCGGTCAACCCGCCGATGCGGACGAGCCGTCGAGGCGTCTGATCGATGCTCGATCTGCTTTAGCGGCCGATTTGGACCGCCTGGGAAATGATCATCCGGACGTCCTCCAGAGTCGCAGAAAAATTGCCGCGCTCGAACAGGAAGTCGTTCGGCTCAACGCCGTACCTAAGGCGAAAATAACGCTGCGACCGGAAAACCCCGCCTATATTAATCTTCAAACCCAATTGAATTCCGCGACCTCTTCGTTGGAGGCATTTCGAAAAACTCGTACGGACATCAAGCGTCGACTCCAAACGTATGCGACCAGGCTCGAACGGGCTCCTGGAATCGAGCCCGAGTATCTAGTGTTGATGCGGGATCGGGATACGTCCGGGCAAAAATACCAAGACATTCGGTCGAGATTGTTGGAAGCAAAGGTGTCGGAAGGATTGGAAGTGCAGCGAAAAGGCGAGCGCTTTTCTCTGATCGATCCGCCCAGCTTTCCTGAAAAGCCTTTCAAGCCCAATCGGATGGCTATCATCCTCCTGGGAGTCATCCTTGCCGTCGGTGGTGGAGTCGGCTCAGGCGTCGTGGCGGAATCACTCGATCATTCAATCAGAGCGCCCGAGCAGCTGATCGCTCTGACGCAGCAAGCTCCCTTGGCGATAATTCCATTTATGCCCAATGAAAGAGATCTCTCTCGGGCGAAAATGCGATGGCGCCTCGTCACGACCGCTGGCGTCGGCGTCTTGGCGGTGACGCTCGTCATATTGCACGTCTTTGTCGTTCCTTTGGATGTGTTGTGGTTTTCTGCATTGAGGCGTTTCGGCATGGGGTAATCTAAGGAGCGCTATGGATCCAATACGGACCGCACTTGAGCTGTACAAAGAGTCGGATGGCACGGCTTCCGATAGAATCAGCTCGAAATGGGCTGAGGAGCACTCGCTCCCGCCTTCCATTATCTACACACGAACGAAGTCGCTCGCTATTCCGCTTCCCACTTTGTGTGAACATCGCGTTATGGTTGCGAATAAGTACGCACCATTCATCGATGCTTATAAAATTCTACGGACGCAGGTCAAGCAGCGGCTGCGGGAGAATGGATGGAATGTGGTGGGTGTGACAAGCGCTGGTCACGGAGAAGGAAAGACGTTGACGTCCGTCAATTTAGCGGTGAGTCTTGCGATGGAGACAACGCAAACGGTACTGCTTGTCGATTCGGATCTTTCAGATCCCTCCGTGCATCACGTTTTTGGGCTAAAGAATTGTCTTGGGCTTACGGACTACTTGCTGGATGACCAGCCCGTCGAGGACCTCCTGATTCATCCGGGAATCGAACGATTTGTTCTATTACCGGCAGGACGGGCTCTCTCGAGCTCCACTGAGATCTTGACGTCGCCGAAAATGTTAGACTTGGTCGAGGAGTTGAAGTATCGGTACCCTTCTCGGGTGGTCGTGTTCGATCTGCCCCCATTGCTTCACACGGCGGATGTGTTGGCTTTCTCTCCGTACACGGATGCGCTCCTCCTGGTGGTAGAGGAGGGAAGGACAACGGCTGAGGACCTGCAGCGGGCGTTGGCATTAATCAAGGGTTCCCGACCTGTTCTCGGAACGGTGCTGAACAAAGCCGGGAAATCGGCTATGACGGTTGCGGAGATGGAGGCCAGGTTAGCTATACTAGGACGGTAGAGAAACCAACCAAGGCACTTATGTACGAAGCATTCTATCGCTTGAAAACTAAACCGTTCGGGCTTTTGCCTGATAGGAGTTTCCTGTACTCCGGGTCAGAGCATCAGGCTGCCTACAGCTTACTGGAGTACGGCGTCCTGAGCCAGGCCCCGTTTATGGTTCTGACAGGTGAGCCTGGTGTCGGGAAGACATCTCTTCTTCAGAAGTTGATGGCAGAACGTGGGAATCGATACACGATCGGTCTGATCACGCACACGCGCCACGATATCGAACATCTGCTACCTTGGATTTTGTTGTCTCTCGGGTTGAGCACCAAACGGCTTGATCCGATCGAGGCCTATCACATGTTTGCAGGATTCCTGACTCAAGAGTCGAAGAGCCTACGCCGGGTCGTCCTGGTCGTTGATGAATCTCAAAATCTGGGTGCTGAACGGCTTGAGGAACTGCGCCTCTTGTCCAACCTGAACGACAGCAAGATTCTCAAACTACAGATCATCCTCTCCGGGCAACCCGATTTGTATACGCTGTTGCAACGCATCGACATGACTCAGTTCGCTCAGCGGATTGTCGTCGATTATCATCTCAAACCGCTGACGGAAGTCGACACCGCGCGATATATTCGTCATCGACTACAAGTCGCAGGAGGTCACCCAACCCTCTTTACGAACAAAGCTTGTGCGTTGGCGCATCGCCTGAGTCACGGTAATCCGCGCCTTATCAATCAAGTGTCCGATAGAGCATTGACTTACGGGTATGCCGAACAGTCGAGAACCATTACGTCAAAATTGATTGCCCAAGCAGCCTTGGATCGAACCAAGGGAGGGATACTTCCTCTCGCCGCCAAAGACGAGTTAGTTGCGCTGGCGGCGGCTGCCGTGGATACGGCCGAGATGGACGATCCTCTTCCAAGTCTTGAAGGGGGAAGCAACGTCGATGAATCGTTCGGCCCTCATCCCCCGGGCTCTTCAGCAGAAGCATATGCCCATGGCATGGCGCTCAAGAATCAGGGACGGTTTAAAGAGGCTGTGGACATGTTCCAGCTTGCGGCGCGGGGCGAGTCGATGTGGCTGAAGTCTCATGCCCAGATCGGCCACTGCTATAGAAGAATGAGGGAACATCAAGCTGCAATCCAGGCATTTCGTACGGCGTTGAATGATCAGTCTGCCGCACCGGACGACATGAGTGATATTTTATATTTCCTTGGGCAAAGTCTGGAATTTACAGGACAGGCCGAAGAAGCTTTGGAAGTCTATCGGCGCGTCGATCAGTTGAATCCAGGGTTTAAGAACGTCACCGATAGAGTAGGGGGATTGCGGCAGAGCCTGGAACAGACAAGCATCGAGAAGGGGTTGGCGATGTCGAACAGTTCATGGCTTAGAGGGACGATCTCGAAATGGTGGCGTTCTCTCATCGGCAGTGAGAAGTAGGCAACCTGTATGGCCCTGCCTTCCCACCTCTCACTGGCGGTCTAAGCCGCGGTAGTTGTGAGGAATATAGCAAATCATGTCGGATCCAATCAAGGACTTGTCCGATCCCGACGTGAGCCTTACGGAACGTTATGCGCGGGGACTCGCACTGAAAAAAGCGGGGTTGTACAGGGCCGCGATTGAGCAGTTGGAAATGGCTGTCACGGAGTTGTCCCTGGCCGTCAAGGCCTATGCTCAGATTGGACTGTGTTATAAATTGTCCGGTCAATACGAGGAAGCCGTCTCTGTGTTTCAAAAGGCACTCAAGGCTGTTCCGGCATCGTCAAAGGAAACAGTGCAGATTCTCTATGTCCTCGGGCGCACGTTGGAGTCATTGGGGCGAGTAGCGGAGACGCTGGAAGCCTATCGCTGGATCCGGCGGGAGGATGCGGCCTATCGGGATGTTGCCGAACGTATTGAGCGACTGATCTCTCGCCGCTCCATAGCGGCCGCCAGAAAAAGCTAGATCGAGACAGTTGCTAAGCGGGCAAAGAAGCAGCTCGCAATTCGCAGTCGAACCCTCGCCGCCGCGAGCAGATTACTTCTCCGCACCCGAGTCGTCTACCCACCCGCGTAAAACTTGCACCAATTTCACAGGCTCTCTGTGATAGGCTCGTGTCTCGCTATGTAGAGAGGTGGTTATGGATTGTATTGTGGTTCGCCACGGGATTGCTGTAGAGCCTGATGAGTGGGAAGGGACGGAAGAGAATCGCCCTCTCACGGAGAAGGGGAAAAGGCGCGCTCGGCAGGCTGCGGAAGGGTTGGCAGCACTTGACTGTAAGCCGACCCATCTCTTCACGAGTCCATTTGTGCGGGCCTATGATACGGCAAGACTACTGCGTGCGGTCGTCTGTCCGACTCTGAAGGTCGAAACACGCGAGGAGCTGGTGGTCGGCGCGAAGCCCGAACAATTGGTAGCGCTTCTTCGTACACTCCCGCCGGACTCAGCGGTCGTCTGCGTGGGACATGAACCTCAGCTTGGCGAAGTAGTAAGCCTGTTGCTCTGCGGGAAAGCCCTTCCTAACTTTCCACTGAAGAAGGCCGGAGCTGCGCGAGTCGAATCGGAGGGTGTTATGAACCAGGGCGAGGGGCGGTTGTGCTGGTGGCTGCAGCCGGTGCAGCTGCGGACTTTAGGGAAGCGCGCGCAGAGCAAGAAAGGGGGCAAACGGGTTTAGGAAGAAGCTGCCTCTGTGCCGATCGTAGGCTTGTTGTTCTGCAGTACCGGGAGGATATATCCCCGGAGTTCGTCCTGGATCTCTTCGGGAGATTTTCTCGCGTCGACGACGTTGAAGCGAAATTCCACCGCCATCTTATCGAATTCTTCGATCAACAACGATTGGTATTTTTTGAAACTGTCATAGAGGTCGCCCCCGAGACGGAGATCCATGCCGGATTCCCAGTAATTCATTCCGGTCGTCTCGATGACTCGAAGCGCCAGGGTTTCCACATCGATCCGTAGGTAGCAGACCAGGTCGGGGATCAACGCAAACCCAAACACGTCGCGGATCCATGTTCGGTCGGTGCTCCGCACAAAGTCGCGCGCGAACGCCGTGTAGATGTAACGATCCGTCAACACGACGAATCCGGATCGGAGCGCCGGAATGATCTGATGCTCGAGGCGATCGGCGAAATCCGTCGCATAGAGCAGACTGAGCGACCAACGATCGACGATATTGCCGGCCTTCGCCATTTCGATGGTTTTGGACATGAGATTGGAACGGGTCCATCCGGTCGTCATCACGCCGTACCCCTGAACCTCCAGCCACTCTTGCAGCATCTCGATGTGGGTCGATCGGCCGACTCCATCGGTTCCCTCAATGGCGATCAACTTGCCTTTCAGGTCACTCGGATCTAGATACTTCAAACCGTCGCCAAAAAAGCGTGCGTCGGCCATAGGTGCCTCGTCTTGGTTTATAGCCATGGAGCGCTTCTTCCACCAGCGCCCGCATCTGTTCCTGCTGTGTCTCGATGTCTTGGGTCGCATCCATCGTCAAGAGACCGTATTCATCGACGATCTTGTCGTATTCCGCGAGAATCCGCGATTGAAAGAGCCGGAAACTTTCGGTGATATCCGGGCTCAGATCCATGTCCATCCCGGCTTCATAGTATTTGAAGTGGCCGCGAGTCCCTCGCGAGAGCCGGGAGATGGCGACTTCGATGGGGACTTTGAAATAAAACGCCATATCGGGCTTGATCGCAAAGGCGTAGAGTTTCCGAACCCATTCGTTCGCCACGCCTCGTACCACATCGCGGGCAAATGCCGTATACATGTATCGATCGGCCAGGACGAGCATGCCCGCCTTCAGGGGCGGGAGAATCTGATGATAGAGCCGGCTGGCAAAATCCGTGGCATGCAGCAAACTGAAGGTCGTCGGAGTGAGGCTCTTCGATTTTTTCCCTCGTTTGGTGGTTTCCTTCACGAGTGCCGAGGAATTCCATTCGGTAAAGAACACCCTGTGCCCCTTGGACTCAAGCCATTTATGCAGCAGTTGCAATTGCGTGCTCTTGCCTGACCCATCAATGCCTTCGACGATGATCAGCTTCCCGGGATGAGGATGAGGGGCTATTTTGAGCATGTGAGGTTCGGTCATGATGGTTCGGTTACCGGCACTCCGGAGAACAAGACACGTCGGCGGAAGACCTGTTCGAACAGGTCGGCTCTGCCCTTCGCGGCCCATAATTCCATTTCAGCATCCCCTGTCAAATGAACTTCAATTGTCATCTGTTTTCCCAATTTAACGTTCACGGCCCGAACGAGCGAGAAGTGGGTCCGATCGAGCCCGTCGGCGATCCGTAGCAATGAGGCAAGGACCTTGACCACACGTTGTAAACGGGGTGTCAGACTGTCGAATGTTTCGTGCTTCAGCGACGGCAACGCCCTCCGGTGATAGCGAGCGATGTTGGCGACCACATCGATTTCCTCAGCCGCCAATCCACCCAAGTCGCTATGTTTGATGAGGTAGTACGCGTGTTTGTGATGTTGTCTCAGATTGATGAGATATCCGACATCGTGCAGAATAGCGGCGTACTCGAGCCAAGTTCGCTCCTGTTGTCCCAGGCGATGTTCGCTCTTGGTTTGATCGAACAAACTCAGCGCCAAGGTTGCCACATGGAGCGAATGCGCCTCCGGCGCCTGGCAGCGTCGGGCAAGGCCGATCACGTTGCGACGTCGAACGTCGGGAATATCATGTTCGGCTTTCAGGCCCTCTCGGTGCCGCACGATAAAATCGTAGATGACACCCTCACGAATAGCCTTGTCGCAGAGTATGACTTCGCTGAGACCGGACAGCTCCAAAAGACGTCGGAGGACGACGGCTGTCGGCAACAGCGTATCGACACGTTTGGGGTCCAGACCGGGAATCGCCAAACGAGCCTTCACAGATGACCGAGCCAACTCCGCTTCGAGGCTGCGGATATCCTTTGATGAAACCGTCGCAAGATTGTGCTGCGGCAACGGTCGTCCGGTTTGACGGAGGTGGACGACCTCACCGAGGTTCCCTGCCATACCGGAGGTAGCGACCAGGGAATGGAACTTCTTTATCTTGAATGATCCGAGCGCATCGCGCAGGTGGGTGAGCACGGCATCGTCCAGGGCCTGCATCATCGACTCAGACGGTGGAGTGTTAGGGAGGAATTGCTCGGCCAAACGGATTGCTCCAAGCTTGAGGCTCTTGCAGTGGATCGGGCCTTCTCGATTCCCTACGATCAACTCCACGGAGCCGCCACCGATGTCGACGACCAGGGTCGGTCCGTCGGGGAGGGCGATACTGTGCTTGACGCCCAGGAAGATCAGCCGAGCTTCCTCTGTTCCGCTGATCACCCGCACCCTCAGCCCCGTCTGCTCCAGGATCAAGGCGACGAAATCACCGCCGTTTTGGGTTTCGCGTACGGCACTGGTTGCGACGGCGATGATACGTTCGAACCCTTTGTTGCGGGCGAGCGTGACCAGCGTCTTGAGGACTTCCAGCGCACGGGTCATGGCCTCGTCCGAGAGGCGTCTGGTCGCGAATACGCCGTTGCCCAGGCGCGTCATATCCTTAAAACGGTCGAGTATCTTGAAACCGGCATCGGGGAGAATCTCAGCCAACACCATATGAATGGAGTTCGTCCCGATATCGATAACGGCGAGCTTAGACACAAAAGTTCCCTGCGAGTGGAGACTCGATGGACCTTAATGAAAGTACGGGCGGCCTGTCAACAATCAGCGTGTCAACTGTGCGTGACATACATCTGACAGCCGGAGAGTAGAGCGGAGTAGGATTCGAGTATTATTGAACGACGAAATGGACGCTTCGGTTTCTCTGTCTGCAATCGCCGGAATGCTCAATACACAACGGACGATCTTTTCCATAGCTGGTTGTTGTGACATCGATGGAGAGCCCCAGTTCCTGAAGATAGGATTTCACATTCCTTGCCCGTCGCTCGCCCAGCACGAGATTGTACGCTGATGTGCCTGATTCATCACCGCGTCCTTCTAGAAGCAGGCGTGCCACCTGGTCCTGTTGCAGTTGCTTGGCATCGGCATCCAATATACGCATCGCGTCCATCGGGATTGTGTCTTGATCAAAATCGAACAGGACGTCGCTCAATGTCCTATGAGTTAGGCTGGTGGTAGTTCGCGATAAGAGCTCTGACTGCGTGGCTGGGCTCGTTCGCCAGCCGGTCAGTAGCCCGTCATCAGGAGGGATCTCCTTGATCGCTGGTTCCTTAATCAGTTCTACCTGTGTCGGACCCTCTTGACCAGATTCTGATGCCCACCATTTTACTGCGCAACCTTGTACGAGGAGAACGGCGATGACGAACATGCTCGATGCCATGACACCGCGCCCCTGTCTCATAGATCCTCCTTCGGATGAAGGACGAGTCGATCATTATCTCGGAAGCGTCATTGCTGCTTCATAGATCGGCCGCGTATCGGTGATCGGTTTCCATTTTAAAACGGCCGACGAATCCTCAACGTATTTCGGCGCCCGCATGCCGTTCAACACGCAGGTGACTCCCGGCGTACTCATGAGGAGCCATAGCATTTTTTGGGAGAGTGAAGCGGTGCGGTGTGAAGTCGGCAAGAGAGGGGTGATCGTTCGCGCAATCTGTTCGGTCTGGGCTTGACTCATCAGAGTGGCTTCGCGCCGGAACCCACGTAGCAGCGTCAGCAGCTCGGGAATGTACCGTTGACGCCAGCGCTCCCACTGCTCGGCCACGTCTCCGGAAAGCTGGTGTGAGAGCAGCTGTAAGATGTGGTTGATGTGTGGAGCGATCATCTGGTGCTCAAGCTGTTCCCAATGTTCGAGCCCTTGAATCTGCCGGCGAATACGGTCCAGTTCCGCAGACCAATTGAAGTATTCGGCCGGTGCCCTCTCTGTTCCAGATGATGGGATATTCGGCGCGAGAGAAGTTCGGTACTCCTGTTCGAGAGCGCCCACCTTGCTCAGATAGTGATCGATATCGATGGGTGGGGCTTCGAGAGGAAGGTCTGCCAACCGCAACATTCTGTTCGGAGTCACCATGGCATTCAAAGGCCGGTTCACCAATACCGCAATGTTGTTCCGGCGCGCGTACTCGAGCACGGTCTGAGACTGTCCCGTATTGGCGGTGCTGCCGGCTCCGGCCTCGAAGAGATTCATCGGACATTGCAGTACCCGAAAATGATGGGCAGACGCACCGGCGGATCGAGCCGCGGTTTCAGCGGCTTGCATCATTCGCGCAAGCGAAGTCGCGTCCGGGTTATCGGCAGCAGAGGTGACGGTGTTGGACGATACGCCGTAGAATTGTAGACGCCCTGCCGAAACCTGAGTTTCGAAATAGATAAACGCACGTTCGAGGCGAGCATAGAAGTCTGTGCGAAGTTTCTCCAGATCTGTATTGCCACGCTGCGCCGCGTCCAAAAAGAAATATTCGGGATTATGCAGAAGGCTGATGTCGAGCGTGGCAAGCCCCAGACGATCTAGGGACAGAGTCAACTGGTCGGCCAAGAATTCCGGATGGATGCAATGCCAAATACCATCACCGTACTTCACCAGTTCAGGGTATGGGCGACCGGATTTTTCTTTGGCTTCAGCAAGTTTAAGGTTTTGCCCCTGGATATACCCGATTTTGGAGATCACGACGAGTTCGTTGCGACGAATCTCACCCGAGGTAACCAGCTCGGCCAGCACGGATCCCACCAATCGTTCGCTATCGCCATCCGTGTAATTTGTCGAGGTATCGATGAGATTGCAAGATCCTCGCAACGCCATTTTCAACGCTTCGCGGTACTCAGGATTCTGCGTATCGACGCGATAGGTGCCGAACCCTAACCTGGTCGTGGTCAAGCCCGTTGTACCAAGCACGGTAAAACCCTGTGCGCCTGCCTCGCCGTCCCGCGCCATCACTTGGGACGCGTAGGCTGCCGTCCCTAGGACCGTTGCGCTTCCCGAGAGGCTGGCGCCTTGCAGCAACCTTGCTTCGCCCCCACGGTCTGTTGATGCACTCTGGTCGGCCCGTAACGCTTCTTCGACCGAACGAGGATCGGTGATCGGTTGCCTGCAGGTGTAATGCCGGCAGATGTACAGCGTCGGCTTGCCGGAAACGGCGGGCCTGTCTTGTAAGAGTGGAAGGGAAGATGGTTGCCCCGGAGAACCGGTCGCGACGATGCGGTTGGGGAGGTAGCAGCGCGCCACGGCTTCACGGAGGGCACGAACATCATCTTGCGACTTATCACCCACAAAGGCCAATTCCACCGGCCCTTCGGTGAGGAAATCGATCACGGCCAGACTCTTGGCGAACGCGCGAGGATAACGGGTCATTTGTCGGCCATAGGCGCGTGTGGCTGCGACCGCGGCGCGGCGCCAATCTTCGCGATCAAAGTGGAAAGACAGTCGGGCCAGTGCTGAAGCGGCGACGGCGTTGGCGCTGGGAACGGCTCCATCCATGCCTTCCCGGTGTCGGAGAATGAGGGACTCATGGTGTTGTGCTGTTGTGAAAAACCCGCCCTGTTCGTGGTCCATAAAGTCACTGATCAGGTACTCCGCCAGTCGTCCGGCTGCCTGGAGGTATGATTCAGCGGAACCGGCTTCATAGAGATCCAGCAATCCTTCTGCCAGATACGCATAGTCTTCAAGATAGCCGTCGAGGTGGGCACGATCGCCGCGCGATGTGCGCAGTAATCGGCCGTCCGGCTTGGCATGATTGCGGAGCAGAAAGTCGGCGGCACGTTGGGCACTCTTTAGATAGGCGGCGTTTCCGAAGACTCGGGCTGCCTCCGCCATGGCTGACAGCATCATCCCGTTCCATGCGGTGATGACCTTGTCATCCAGTCCGGGCGGGATGCGATGTCGGCGCGCTTCATACAACAAGGGCTTCGCACGGGACGCGATCTCCATCAACTCGTCCGTCGTCACATTCAGCTGCCTGGCTACGTCTTCGAGAGGGTGCAGCCGATTGGGGATGCTCGTATGTTCCCAATTGCCTGATTCCGTGATGTCGTAGAGCGCGCAGAACCGCCGGGCGTCTTCATCGTTCTTGAGTACGTTTCGCACCTCGGTCGGGGTCCACACAAAGAACTTTCCTTCGACGCCCTCAGAGTCGGCATCGGTCGATGAGTAGAATCCTCCTTCCGGTCCGGTCATTTCTCGGCGCACATAGTCGAGCACCTCGGTGGCCACCTGCCGATAGAGAGGCTTTTGGGTGACTTGATAGGCCTCGACGTACACGCGGGCCAGGAGCGCGTTGTCGTACAGCATTTTTTCAAAATGCGGCGCCAGCCATCGCGCATCGGTCGAATAGCGGGCAAAACCACCGCCGATGTGATCGTAGATTCCTCCGGCAGCCATCATGTCGAGGGTCTTGGTCACCATTGTGAGGGTGTGGGGATTTCCCGAGCGTCGGTGGCTACGCAGTAAGAACGACAGTCCCATAGCCGGCGGAAACTTGGGCGCCGTTCCGAACCCACCATGGGTTTCGTCGAAATCGTCTGTGAATTGGGCGACGGCTTCCTCCAGCACCGATTCGCTGATGGAAATAGGGGAGGGGAGTTGTTTCGAGCCTTGTAACCGGGCCGTCAGCTCTTTGGCTTGCTCCTGTACTTCCGATGGTCGTGCGTCCCAATAGTCGGCGATCTTTTTTAGGATATTGCCGAAGCCAGGCCGGCCCCATCGGTCTTCGGGAGGAAAATACGTGCCTGCAAAAAACGGCTCTTGAGCGGGCGTCAGAAACACCGTCATCGGCCACCCACCCTGACCGTGATTCATCGTGACCGTAGCGGCCATGTAGATCTCATCGAGATCAGGCCGTTCTTCCCGATCGACTTTAATACAAATAAACCATCGATTCATGAGCTCCGCAATGGCCTCGTTTTCAAACGACTCCCGTTCCATGACATGGCACCAGTGACAAGCGGAATAGCCGATCGAAAGCAAGATGGGGCGATTCTTGTCTTTGGCAAGCTGCAAGGCTTCCGGCCCCCAGGGGTACCAGTCGACGGGGTTGTGAGCATGTTGCTGCAGGTAAGGGCTCGTTTCATGAATGAGTCGATTGGGAGTTCGTTTCTCAGGAGCGGATGACATGGGGTCAACCTAGCATCGCGACGAGAACAGCGTCAACGGAGTCGAGGGGGAAAGCGCGATCTGTGTCCGGACTCCTATTCGGTTGGTTCTTCTGGCTATGGTGATACGTTATGATAGTCTAGACGAGGAAGGAGACGAATGAGACGAACGAGAGACATCGGTCCCTACTCCAATTACCGGTTGACTGTTCGACTGGAACTCGCGAATAAGCCCGGCATTTTTGCCAAAGTGGCGGCGCTATTGGCGGAAGAACAGGCCAATCTCGGCGCCGTCGATCTCGTGTCGGCGACGAAGACGCGCATGATTCGGGACATCACCTTCGACGTTCAGAACGAGGAGCACGGCGAAAAAGTGCTCGCTCGTCTGGACGAGTTGCCGGACGTCATTGTGCTCTCGGCATCCGATCGAATTTTCCTCCTCCACCTTGGAGGCAAAATTCGGGTGGGGAGCAAGTTCCCGATCAGTACCAGAAATGTGCTCTCCATGGTGTATACCCCTGGAGTTGGTCGTGTTTCTCAAGCAATCGCGAAGGATAAGTCGAAAGTCTTCACCTTTACGAGCAAGAGCAACAGCGTCGCGGTCGTCTCGGACGGGTCGGCAGTGTTGGGGCTGGGCAATCTCGGTCCGGAGGCGGCTCTTCCTGTCATGGAAGGCAAAGTGATGCTCTTTAAAGAGCTGGCGAATATCGATGCCTGGCCGATCTGTGTGAATACGCAAGAGCCGGATGAAATCGTGCGGATCGTCCAAGGGATTGCGCCAGGATTCGGAGGCGTCAATTTGGAAGATATCAGCGCGCCACGTTGCTTTGAGATCGAGAAAAAACTTAAACAATCGCTTGATATTCCCGTGATGCATGACGACCAGCATGGCACGGCCGTCGTCCTCTTGGCAGCCTTGACGAATGCGCTAAGGGTGACGGGCAAACAGCTGGAACAGGTTCGGATTGTCGTCAATGGCCTCGGCGCCGCGGGCACGGCGTGCTGTCGAATTTTGTTGGCAGCCGGCGCGACACATGTGTTGGGATGCGACAAGGAAGGCATCATCCTGTACGGGGAAGCCGAGCAACTGCGAGCCTGCCGAACCGATCTTCGCGCCTGTTTCACGCGCGACAGTCCGAAAGGAACGTTGCGTGATGCGCTGAAAGGCGCCGATGTATTTATCGGTCTCTCTGTCGGCAATCTGGTGACTGCCGACGCTCTCGATCTGATGGCTCCGGACCGAATTGTCTTTGCGTTGGCCAACCCTGATCCCGAGGTTTCCCCGGAACTGGGGACCGCTCATTCTACGATCTTTGCGACCGGGCGGTCGGATTATCCGAATCAGATCAACAATGCGCTCGCGTTTCCCGGGATTTTTCGGGGTGCGCTCGATGTTCAGGCCGGCGAGATCAACGAGGCCATGAAGCTGGCCGCAGCACAGGCCATCGCTCATGTGATTCCGGAGCATACGCTCAGCGAGGACTACATCATCCCCAGCGTGTTCGACAAGGAAGTGGTCCCGCGTGTCGCGCGGGCAGTCGCTGCCGCTGCGCGCGCCAGCGGAGTGGCCAGAAGACGGGCCAAGCCGGACGATCCCTCCACTTTTGAGTAATCGCCACAAGGCTCCAATGGGGAATAAACCGTCTGGTGCAGCCTTCAAGCTGCCGCCGTGGCTGTGGTACAATGCGCTCTTCTTGGAAGTCCGAGGGAGCCATGCCGTTCTCGACTGCGAAATTTCTGAAATTCCGAAGCGGGATGCAGACGCGTATCGGTTCACTGCGTGCAAAGACGGAAGACAGCCTGGAATGTGCCGTCGAGACGATGATGGAAGAACGAGTCGACGGGTTCTTCCTGGTGGAACAGGGACTCGAGGAAGTCATCAAGTCCCTCGTCGAAATCGAGGAAGAATTGGAGGCGATTCGAGATCTAACCGGGGCTATGCGTTTGGAGTCCCGGCTGGAGTTCGTCGAAGAGCGCTGGGACGAATTCGACAGCGAAATTCGCGAACGTCCCCGACGGCGCCGCAAACGAGTCAGTCTTGCCGATATGCTCAAAGCCGCCGGCGGAACCGGACAGCCGTCGGAGAATCCCCGTGCCGTGAATAACGCGGTGGATGCCTATGCGATCATGGGTGTGGAGTTCGGCAGCTCTCTCGCCGATGTCACTGCCTCGTTCCGAACCAAGGCGAAACAACTCCATCCTGATGCGAACAACGGCGATCGCACCTCCGAACCGGAACTCCGTAGCATGTTGGAAGCCTATCAGTTTCTGAAGGAATACCTCAGCCTCAGCAATACGGAACCCATGTCTCCTCCGGATCGTCCCTTCAACCCATCCGAATGATGCACCGGTGACGATGCCCATCCCACAACAATACATCACGAGTGCAACCGCACTCAGCGAATTGTGTGAGCGCCTGCGGGACAGCCCGCGCCTGGCACTCGACACGGAATTCGTGGGTGAGGAGAGTTTCGTGCCGAAGCTCGAACTCATTCAAGTCGCCACAGAACGCACTGCGGCCATTATCGATTTTCCGGCCGTTCTGTCAGGGGGAGCCATCGATGGGTTCTGGGAGATTGTCTGTGATTCGAGGATTCAGAAGGTCGTGCATGCAGGACGTCAAGATCTGGACCTCTTCGCAGTCCATGCCGGGCGAATCCCAAAGCCATTCTTCGACACCCAGATCGCCGCAGCGATGGTCGGCCTGGGTCCTCAGATTGCCTATGCCAACCTTGTTCAACGGGTGCATGGGAGGAGGCTGGATAAGGCGCATACCTTTACGAATTGGAGCGCCCGCCCGCTGTCCCAAGATCAGTTGGCCTATGCGCTGGAGGACGTAACCTTTCTCTTGGCGATTCACGATCACCTCCACATCCGGTTATCGGACTTGGGGAGGCTCCAATGGGCGGACGAAGAGTTTTCTCGCCTTGAAAGTGTCGTGGGCGAGACTCGTCGAGAACCTCAAGAACGTTACCAACGTATACGAGGATGGGATCAATTGAAGCCGAAATCGGCTGCGGTCCTTCGGGAACTGACAGCCTGGCGCGAAGGGGAAGCGAAACGAAGGAATGTGCCTCGCGGACGGGTCGTCCGAGACGAAGTGTTGCTTCAACTCGCGCGACATCCTCCACGACAGCAGGATGAGTTGCGCAAAGTCAGAGGTCTCCATGCTTCAGAAATCGACCGCAATGGAGAGTCGATGCTTGCCGTGATTCAAACGGCGCTTGCGCTTCCCCCCTCGGCTTGGCCTACGCTCGCCAAAGAGCGAAAGCCTGAGCCGGAATCGAACGGACTTGTGGAGCTGCTTCAGGCGATTGTCAAGGCTTGTGCCCTGGAAAAAGAGATTGCGCCGACCCTCTTGGCGACCACGGCCGACCTTCAGGAATTAGTCGATGTCAAAACGAATCGATCGACGCTGGATCTCCCGCTCCTGAAGGGTTGGAGACGAATCTTGGTGGGTGAGCTGCTGCTTGACGCGCTGGACGGGAAGGTCGCCTTTACCGTTGATCAACAGACCAGGACGATTCGGTGGTCGCTGTCCGAACGGACCACCGATCGAGCGACTCGGCATATCTGATCTGAGATTTTTGATTCTATCGTGCGTGAATCAGTTGAGAAGTCTGCTATCTACAAAAGCTTCTTGATCGAGTCCGCCGGTCGCGCCAGCATCGCCTGATCGCCTTTCTCCACGATGGGCCGTTGAATAAGGTCGGGATGTTTCACCATCAGGTCGAGGAGCTCGTCGTCGGTGAGCTGTTTCTTCGCCAGGCCGAGCTCGTGGTACAGATCTTCTTTGGTTCGGAGCACGTCTTTGGGAGAGAGGCCGGCCTTCTTCAAGAGCGTTTTAAGCTGTGTTTTGGTAAACGAGCGCTCGTAATAGTTGATGGCTGTAAAAGGCGTCCCGCTCTCCTTGAGCAGTTGTACGGCTTGTCGGCATGTCGTGCAGGTCGGTTTGTGATAGATGGTGATATCGGCCATGGTGACTCCTTGGTGAAAGACTCGTCTTGACGATTTTTTTCAGCCTGTGTTAGATCCCAACCAGTGATATGTTGGAAACAGGATCGTGATGCCGTGGATTGGAACAAGCTCCGCCGGCCAGTTTGCCTGCGCCGATGCCTCTCAACGAACGTTGAAGGATCTCCGTATCAAACGTAAGGGCCAACCGGTCTTTGTCCTCGGGCATGTGCTCGCTCGCAAAGGAGAAGAAGCGACCTTTGAAGCCTTCAACGACCGACTGGCGGTCGTGAAGTTCAGCGATGAGGGACTCGTGGGCTATGATCCTCGTGAACTCCTTCTTCCCACTGAAATCGACGGGCATGGCGTTCCGTATTTTGAGATTCGACCATGTCGATCCTGTGAGGCGCTCTTTCCTCTTACCCTGGAGGAACGTGAGTCCGACCATGAGCCTGAACAGTGTCCGGATTGTATTGCCTGATCAGCTCGATGTTAGTCGATGAATGGAGCCACCTCCAAGGCTTTTTTCAGCAGGCAATCTCCCGCAACCCCCTGCAACACCATCGGTAACATGGCTGCGTCGATGGCGCGTATCGAGTGTATCCGGAATCCTTCTGAGGACTTTTGCCCTTCGAGCTTGAGTGCGTGGCAGATTTCCAATTGCTTCCAGATCAAATTCGACAGGATTTGATCTGAGGCCAGAAGATTCATGTCGCTGACCGATCCATCGATCGCCACTTTCGCTGGAACCTGTGTTCTGTCCTTTGGAAGTTCGGTGACGACGGCAAATGCGATCACATCCTCGTCTGCTACGGCTGAGGAACTGTTCACCACGCTCACCATCACGAGGCAAAAGCCGCACATGAGGATGGCTGTTCGTCTCATTCACGTTCCTGATCGATGTGTCGATATCCTCTAACTCAGTAACATTCAGTATGCCAAGCACGATTTTCCATTGCAAGAATGACGCGCCGCCATGGTAGGGTAATGAGAAGCGCAAGAAAATCTCGTACCATTTTGAGGTGAATCATGCCCCATGATTTTATGCCGGGATTAGCTGGCGTGCCTGCTGCTACCTCGTCGATCAGCGATGTCGATGGACAACGTGGCG
Organism: Nitrospira sp.; assembly: GCA_018242685.1. Lineage (GTDB taxonomy): Bacteria > Nitrospirota > Nitrospiria > Nitrospirales > Nitrospiraceae > Nitrospira_D. The sequence goes on from JAFEBM010000027.1 coordinate 104,259, forward strand.
TGCTGGAATACCGCGGCATTCGAGTCGAAACACTCTGTTCGGATTCATCGTATCTGGAAACGGCGTATCTTCTTCTTTTCGGACATCTTCCTTCGACGACTGAATTCCAACGGTGGGTCAGCGACATCACCCATCATCGCCGCATCAAGTTTCGCATCATCGATTTGCTGAAGTGCCTACCCGAGTCGGGTCATCCCATGGATGCGCTTCAGGCGGCAGTGGCGGCACTGGGCATGTTTTATCCGGGCCGCAATGTCAAGGACGTCGAGAATAATTATTGGAGCGCGGTGCGACTCGTCGCCAAATTGCCGACGATTGTCGCGGCCTGGGCGAGGCTGCGCCATGGCGATGATCCGATCGTACCGCGCGACGACCTCGAGTTCAGCGAAAACTTCTTCTACATGCTGACGGAGTCCGTGGCGCCGCCGGTGTGGGCTGAAATCTTCGACGATTGCCTGATCCTCCATGCCGAACACACCATGAACGCGTCCACGTTTACGGGACTGGTCACGGCGTCGACCCTGGCCGATCCCTATACGGTTGTGGCGTCGTCGATCGGCGCGCTGAAAGGTCCCCTGCACGGGGGCGCAAACGAGGAAGTGGTGGTGATGCTCCGAGCGATAGGCGCTCCGGATAAGGCGAGACCGTTCGTCGAGCGTGCCTTGCAGAATAAGAAAAAACTGATGGGATTCGGTCACAGGGTCTACAAAGTCAAAGATCCTCGTGCCACGGTGCTTCAGGAACTCTGTCGGCGTTTATTTAAAGAGTGTGGAAGCTCACCGCTCTATGAAATCGCATTGGAAGTGGAATCAGTCGCCGGAGAAATACTGAAAGGGAAGGGCATCCATCCCAATGTCGACTTCTACTCCGGAATGATTTACGACAAAATGGGCATCGATATCGATCTCTTTACCCCACTGTTTGCCATGTCGCGCGTGTCGGGCTGGCTGGCCCATTGGCTGGAACAGTTGCGCGAAAATAAGTTGTTCAGGCCCAGCCAGATCTACTCCGGCGAGCATAACCGGCCCTATGTGCCCATCGATCAGCGGTAATCCTTGTATTTGTCAAGACCTTACCGAGCCCTTGACTTCCCTATCGCTCGATTTATCTAAGGACTAGACAGTTGAATCGGCGCAGCGCCAGGAGGCTCGATCAGACAATCACAAAGGAAGACATGAAGGAGGTCACTATGACACTCGTACGATGGGATCCGTTTCGGGAATTGGAAGAAGTCTCAGATCGATTGAACCGCATGTTCGCTCGCCCGGCTGCGGCACGCACCAATGGGAAGGAGACCATGATCGTGGCGGACTGGGCCCCGTCGGTCGATATCAGTGAGACCGAAGGGGAGTATCAAATCAAGGCCGAGATTCCGGATGTGAAGAAGGAGGATGTAAAGGTCACGGTCGAGGATGGGGTGCTCACCATTCAGGGAGAGCGGAAGCACGAGAAGGAAGAGAAGGGAAAGAAGTTCCATCGGATCGAGCGATCCTACGGCAGCTTCGTGCGGACCTTCTCGCTGCCTGATGTGATCGACGAGGAGAAGGTCAAGGCGGAGTTCAAGGATGGGGTGCTCAACCTCCATCTGCCGAAGTCGGAGAAGGCGAAACCAAAGGCCATCGAAGTCAAGGTGGCGTAAGCTGGTTTCAAAGGTTTCTTAGAACAAAGGCCCGCCTCACCAGGCGGGCCTTTATTTCAAGAGGAAACTGTATTTATATCTTTCGGTAGTAAGGGTTGAGATCGGTTCGAATTTATGGACCTCCTGTCCTATCGATGGGTTATGTCGGCACACTTATGTCTTCGTGACACAGTATTAATGGTGCAAGCAGTTCCTCTTTAGGCCTCGAAAAATCAGCCTAACCGTCATATTTCTCATATTTCGGATGTCCCTATTTGTTTCCCTCAGGTCAGGCAAATATTTTGCCTGTTGTAATCGATAATTCGTTACTTTAGGGTATTGTCTTACACGTAGGAGATCCGTACAGTCAGAAAAATCAGATCTTGTTTCATGCATATCGGTTCCATCGTGAATCCTCAGAAAGAAGTGAATGCACGATTCAAGATCCGACTCTAGGATTCCGCGAGTCGATATGAACACCGTATTTCGGCGTAGACTGTCCATCGGTCTCTCGATCGTCCTGCTGTACTTAAGTGGGGTGGTCGCTGCACAGAGTGCCGAGCATGCGGTCCACCATGCACATCATCAGGCCGCCATGCATGCCGGCCTGCTCTGCTCGTGGCTCTGCGCCGCAGGGCAGGCGATCGAGGCTTCTGCTGCTGGTTTACAGACCCATCAGAAGCTCTCCATTCCGGCAGATCTTCACACTGTTCAGAGCCCCATTGAGCATACCGTTCCGATTTCCCCCAGTCGCGGTCCTCCTTCACTCCGCACCTAATTGCGAAAGCTTCGTGTGACTACACTGGGTTGACTCTCTGCCCATCGGCGCGGGCGCACTGTGCGGTGCAATCGCGCTGGACTGCTTTTGTAGCTGCCGGACAGAGACCAGCCAAACGAACAAGCGCGGGGGATAAAGATGTACCGCAATGCGGCGATCGTGCTGATGCTCGTCTGTGCCTGGGCTTGGCCCGTGGAGGTACGAGGACACGGCTTCGCAGGCAAACGCTTGTTTCCTCAGACTATGTTGTTCGATGACCCGGCGCCGCTTGATGAGTTCAATCTTTTTTTCGGGCAAGCCAAAACGCCTGACGGGCTTACGACCGGTTACGTCTTCGACACGGCCAAGCGGATTACACCATGGTGGAGTGTGGGATTCAGCCAGGAATTCGACCAGCTCTCTTTTGGTTCCGGCTCCACGAGTGGCTTTCAGAACTGGGCTCCTCACACCAAAGGTACGTTTTTAGTCAGTGAACGCCATGAAACCCTGATCTCGTGGGGGTTGGATTGGGACATCGGCGGGATCGGCAGTCACGCGGTCGGGGCCTCCACGCACTCGACGCTGACGCCGCAATTGTTTTTTGGTAAAGGCTTTGGTGATTTGCCTCGATCGCTTCAGTGGCTTCAGCCCTTCGCCATCACTGGGTATGTGGCTCCAAGCTTTCCGCTCCAGCCAAGCCCCGTCCAAACCCTGCAAGCCGGCTTCAGCCTGCAATACAGCCTTCAGTACCTGAACAACTTTGTGCGGGATTTGGGGTTCCAGGGGTTCTCGAGGACCCTGGTCAGGGGCCTGGTGCCGATTGTTGAAGGCGTGTTCACCAGTTGTCTGAACCAGGGCGGCATAGTTGGGGGTGCCGGCTGTGAAGTGGTCGGCTTCATCAATCCGGGATTCTTCTGGTTTCTTCCCCATCCCTTTGAGGGCAAAGGGTACGCAATGGGGCAAATCGGAGTGGAGGCGTCAATCCCAATCACCGCCCTGAGTGGCCAGAGTGTGGGGTTCTCCGTCATGTGGGGCACCTATCTGGACGATCTCTTTCCCACGAGCCTTGGCGCCCCATTATTTGCTGAACTGTTTACCACGAAGACGAAGTCTACCTACGGTAACCCCATATTTGGTCAATAGAAAAGGAGGATACATAATGTTGCGACCGCTCATCATGCTTGCCATTCTGTTTATCTGGTTGACTCCTCACCCTGTAGGGGCCCATACATTTGTGGACCATGCGGAGCCCCGAGTCGGCCAACGAGTCGCCACCTCGCCGGCATTTATACGGGTCTGGTTTGATCAGGGGTTGGTCGGAGGCCGAATCCGAATTGAAAACGCTGCGGGGCAAGAAATTGTCAGCAGCACCAACTGCCTCTCACCCCATGACAAATATTTACTGGAGATTGTGATCCCCCAGCCTCTCCCAGGCGGGGACTATCATGTCTACTATGAGGCTGACGACGTTCATACGCATACCACCCCAGGCGATCACTTTTTTTCAGTGGAATCCAGAGGGGCTGCTGCAAACCCCGTGAACTTGACCGAGTAGCGGCTCAAGGAGCAGGGCAGGGAGAGCCTTGCGACGGAGCTTTGCGTTGCCAGAGTCCTTGGGGCTGCTGTGCTGGTCTAGGCGACGGTGTGTAACGTCGGCTGAGGACCCGTTGGCTCAACGCAGCTCAGCTGAGTCAGGGCTGGATGCCTCTGTGCGTGCTTCTGGGCAAGTAATAAGGGGCAGATCTTGTCTTGTGCCTCTCGATAATCTACACTCCGCTCCCTGGCCCGTCCCCTGCGCATCGAATGTTCTGACGCGCTCTACTAGGCCTCCACAAGTTGAAACAATTCATCGCCGGACGTCAGGTCGATGTGCAGCAACCCGAATCTTGTTTCTACAAGATCTTCATTTTGTAATCTTGTGGAGCCTATCCCTCGTTATGGGTCTTCTTCTCATGTGGAGGTTCCCAATGCTGGGTTGAGGTCGTACCCTGGCTCCGGCGTCACGATGCGCACTTTAGAGTCTTCGAGCAACGCGGCGCTCGGATTGTTCACGATGCGGTCGTTCGCGGAAATCCCCTCTGAAACTTGGATGATGTTGTCGAAGAGTTTGTCCACCGTGATGGTTTGCAAGCGCACGTGGTCATCCTCCTTCACCACAGCCACTTGTGTGCCATGCTCTTTATAGATCAACACAGAGGAGGGCAGTATGAAGGCTGGTCGATCGATCGGCGCCGTCATGTGGACTTGAGCATACGTGCCGGGCCAAAGTGCGTGGTCCTCGTTGTCGATCGTGAAAATAGTGGTCGCGGTGCGCGTGCCGATGTCGAATCCCTTGGCGACGGTCAGAAACTCGAAGTTGAAATGCCGGTGAGGCAACGGCGCCACAGTCACGTCGGCCGTCAAGCCTGGACGGAGAAACGGCCCGAACATCTGAGGGACATTGACAAAGAGACGCAACTTATCGACGACGGCCACTGTAAACAGGTTACTTTTCACGTTGGGGGTACTGAGATTACCCTCTTTACTGACCAAGTCGCCGACGTTGATGTTACGCTGGATGACGATCCCGTCAAACGGCGCGATGATCCGTTTAAACCCGATAAACGCTTCGATGTTCTTGACCTTTTGCTCCGCTGCCTTGACCAGCGCTGCCTGGGCCCTCCAGTCTTGTTCCTGTACCGTAATCGACTGCTCGGACACCGCATGATTGGGGCGCAGCGCAACCCAGCGATTCTTGGTCACGTCAGCGAGTTTGTACTTGGCGCGCTGGGATTCCAAATCCGCCTGAGCCTGTCGGTATTCGGCATCGAGATCCGGCGTGCTGATTTCGGCGAGGAGGTCGCCCTTTTTCACTTCGTCTCCGTAGCGCTTGTACCACATCTTCACATAGCCCGTGACGCGCGCGTAGATCGGCGCTTCGTACCAGCCGACGATATTGCCGGGAAGCGTAATGGTCTCGGACTTCGGAGTCGGCTTGGGAGCAACGACCGCGACAGTGGGCACGGCTTCTGTGATTGTCCTGTCGCGCAGCGAGGCGGCCTCGCTTTGAGCCTCATGCACCCGATAGCCGAGGTACAGTCCGCACAGGATGATGGCTGCAATGGCGATACGTGATCGAACAAGTGTCTGGATCATGAGATCTCCTTCGGTTGCTGAGCCGTACGCCGGGTGTACATGATGGCATACACGCAGGGTACGAAAAGCAGGGTGAAGAGCGTGGCCATGAGTAAGCCGCCGATGACGGCGCGACCCAGCGGCGCGTTCTGCGAATAGCCCGTCGCCATGGGGACCATCCCGAAAATCATGGCAGCGGCAGTCATGAGCACCGGACGGAAGCGGGTCGCCCCGGCTTCGAGCGCGGCCCGCAATGCGTCGCCGTGCTCTTGAAGCATCTCGCGTGCGTAGGACACCACGAGGATCGAATTGGCGGTCGCTGTGCCCATGCACATGATGGCACCGGTCAGCGCCGGTTCCGACAGACGTGTATGGGTCAGAAACAAGGCCCAGGCGATGCCCGCCAGCGCGCCGGGCAAGGCGGTGATGATGATAAAGGGATCGAGCCAGGATTGAAAATTGACGACGATCAACAGATAGATCAGCATGATCGCGACGAGCAGCCCGAAAATCAGCTCGGCATACGCCTCGTACATCAACGATGCCTGGCCGTGGATTTCAACCTCCGCGCTGCGGGGCTTCTGGTCCTCCATGCTCTTGGTAATCTTCTGGACATCAGCCAGCACCCCGCCGAGGTCGCGATCTTCAACGGAGACATAGATGTCGAACAGCGGCATGATGTTGCCGTGCGTGATCACGCCCGGCGTTCCTTGCGGTATCAGGTCGGACAAATTACCGAGCAACTGGACGTCACCCTTCAGGTCGTTTGACGAATCGACCGGAACGGTCTTGAGACTATTGACGCTGTTGATGAACGGCTGCGGCGTATAGACATTGATCAGGTACGACATGCCGGTGCTGGGGTCGAGCCAATAGATCTGATCGATTTGTTGGCTGCCGGCGGTCGTCATGAGGAGATTTTCGGCCATGTCCCTCAGGGTTCTGTCGACATTGAGCCCGAACGTGCGGTCGCCTTCGACCATCATGGTCGGCGTGCGCATCGTCTGGTGAACCACCACGTCCTTCGCGCCGGGGATTCGGCGAAACTCGTCGGCCAATTTGAGCGTGAACTCGTAGCTGGGGTACGTGTCCGGGCCGTTGACCTGCACATCGATCGGCGCGGGCGCCCCGAAGTTGAGAATCTTGGCGGTCAGATCGGACGGTTGGAACGTAAATTCGGTCCCTGGATATCGCTCTTTCAAGCCCTTGCGGAGCGTTTTCCGGATGTCCCACACCGGCGATTTTTCATCATGGAGCAAAATCGTCATGTCACAATCCTGAGAACCGATCGTCGGCGTCGGAATGAACGCAAGATTGTGCGGCCCGACCGGCAGGCCACAGTTGCTGACGATGTTTTCGACCTGATTGGGCAACAACTCTTCGATGCTGTTGGCGACGAGCGTGGTGAGGCGTCCTGACACCTCGATGCGCGTCCCGAGGGGCGCCCGCATGTGCATCTGAATGACCCCCGACCGGATCTCCGGAAAATAGTCGCGACCGAGGAGGAAAAACAGGCCCATCGAACCGACCGCGACGACGAGTGAAACGGTGACGAAGGCACGGCGACGATCGATCAGCCGTTTGAGTAGCGCCTCGTAGCTGTCGCGGAACCGGTTGAAGCGGCGTTCGAACCCTTGCTGAAAACGGACGAAGACATTCCGCGACGGCTCCGCGGCCGGCTGTCCGTGGGGTTGGTGTTCATGTGGTTGGTCATGGTGACTCTTCAGCATGTATTTCGCCATGGTCGGCACCAATGTGCGCGAGAAGATAAAGGAGGCGATCATCGCGATCATGACGGCCTCCGCCATGGGCTTAAACAGATAGCCGGCGACGCCGCTGAGATCGAAGAGCGGGAACCAGGCGATCGCGATGCAGAGGGTGGCGACGAGTGTCGGGACGACGATCTGATTGGCGGCGTCGATGATGGCCTCCTCCAACGGCTTGCCCATCTCGAGATGGCGATCGATATTTTCGATCATTACGGTCGCATCATCGACCAGGATGCCGACGGCCAGGGCCAGCCCGCCCAGGGTCATGACGTTGATCGTCTCCTCGAGCCAATGGAGGCCGATGATGGCGGTCAGGATGGATAACGGGATCGAGACCCAGACGATGACTGTGGCCCTCCAGGAGCCGAGCAATAACAGCACGATGAGACCCACCAGCGCGCCGGCGGTCAGCATTTCATGGAGCACGTCGGAGATCGAATCTTTTACGAAGGTCGAAGCGTCGTCGAGGAGCCGGATCCTCACGCCCTCCGGAGAGACGCGTTCGGCGCGTGGGATCATCTTTTTGATCCCCTCGACCACGTCGAGAGTCGAGGCCTCCGTACTCTTCATCGCGACAAGGATGACGGTTTGTTTGCCTTTCACGAGGACCATGTTCTGTTGGACCCGACCCATGAGACGCACCGACGCCACGTCGCGCAGGTAGACGTATGCGTTGCCGTCACGCTTGATCGGAATATTCGAAAAATCGTCGATCTTCAACGGTGACGCGTTCGTCAAGACGACCCAGTCGGTCTGTTTAATCTTGATGTCGCCGGACGGCAATACGAGATATTGCTTCATGAGGACATCGTGAATATCGGACGGCGTGAGGTGACGAGCGAGCATTTTCTGCGGATCGAGATTAACCATGACCTGCATGTCCTGCCCCCCGTATGGGTGCGGGAGGACGATCCCCGGTACCGTGACCATCAGGGGGCGGATTCGCATGTAGGTGAGATTATAGAGTTCCGCGGGCGTCATCTCGTCGGAACTGATTTCGAGCATGGCCACCGGGATGGAGGACGGGGCGAGACGCATGACCATGGGCGGGGAAATATCGGGTGGCAGAGCCTTGACGACATTTTGCGCGATGCCCACGATATCCGCTTCGGCCCGGCCTACATCGATTCCGTCCTGGAGAAAGATGTTGGTGATGCTGCTGCCGTAATAGGAATGGCTATGGATATACTTGATGCCCTCGACTGTCGAGGTCAAAAAGCGTTCGAACATATATGTGATGCGCCCTTCCACCTGCGGCGGGATCATGCCGGAATAGATCCAGACCACGGAGGTGACGGGAATCGTGATATTCGGAAAGACGTCGGTCGGCATGTGGCGTATCGTCTTGGTCCCGAGGAACACGATGAGAATGGACATGACGACGAAGGTGTAGGGCCTCCGAAGGGCGATGAGGACAAGCTGGTTCATACGTCTGCCTCCTGTACTTCTCTATATCCTGTCTATCTCTGGGAGGAATTACGGCCCATTCTTCCCGCCGATACAAGGAATCCGTGGTGGTTCACGTGTCTTATATAGCGTTATAGTGCACAGACCCGATGATGGGGAACTCGGAGATTCCGAAGAAGATACGGGAAATATTACGAGGGCAATTGAGTGCAAAATACACGAGGATAGTCCCCCTAGGATGCCGGTGTGATTCCGTGGGTGAGCGCGTATTTGATCAAATCCGCTGTGGTCTGGAGATTGAGCTGCGTCAAAATTTGGCTCTTATGAAACTCGACCGTCCGCGAAGAGATGGTCAACAGATTCGCAATTTCCTTTGCAGTCCGCCCTTCGGCCAGCAGTTGCAGAACTTCTCGCTGGCGCGTGGTGAGGCGGTGCACTCCAAGGGCTGTTTCCGAAGCCGTTGAGAGAAAGACATTGAGCATGTCCTTGGTAATCAACGAGGTAATATAGGAATGTCCCGCAAGCGCCGCCCGAATCGCTTGGTCCAATTCATCCACTGCCGAACGCTTGAGCACATAGGCCGATGCCCCGGCTTCAAAAGCGGACCGGATATATTCCTTGTCCGCATGCATGGTGACGATGATGATTTTGGTGCCGGGGCAGATCTTCTTCAGCTGAGCCGCCGCATCGATCCCGTTCAGCAACGGCATGGACACATCGAGGATCACAATATCGGGTTGAAGCTCCTTCGCGGCGTCCAAGAGCGCCCGCCCGTCCTCGACGGCGCCGACCAACTCATACTGTCCTTCGAGAATTCGGCGAAATCCCTCCAAGACCAGGAGATGATCGTCGGCCAACAGAACGCGCGGCTTAGGCATGCCGTCCTCCTTGAATCAGCGGGATATGAACGCGGATATGGGTGCCGTGTCCGGGTGTCGACTTCACCTCCAACGTGCCCTGCGCCAAACGGACACGCTCCTTCATGCTCAGCAATCCCAGGTGCCCGCCGGGTTTGGTTGACTGCCCGAGATCGAATCCCACCCCATTGTCGCGAATGGACAGGTCGATCATCTCTTCGTCGCACATCACCTCCACTTCGACCTGTGAGGCCTGGGCATGCCGAGCGACGTTGCTGAGACTTTCCTGCACAATCCGATAGATGCCGATGGTGACTTCGTCAGGCAGTGTCGTGACGGGATCATTGTGCACGTAGCTGCTCCGGATACCCGTGCGGGTTGAAAAGTCATCGACAAGGCCGCGCACGGCTTTCACCAGTCCCAAATCATCCAAAATCGACGGATGAAAACGATAGGCCATTTGGCGTACATCGTCGGAAATGAGGGTGATGCATTCGGACACCCGGCGAATCTCATCCCGTAGATGATTGAAATCGGTCGACGGATCTTTCTCCATCTGTCGAAGATCCAGCGTCAGCATCGCCAGCCGTTGATTGATGTGGTCGTGCAGGTCACGAGAGATCCTTCGACGATCTTCTTCCTGCGCCGTCAGAAGCTGCCCGGCCAGCGCCCGCAAATCTTCCCGATTCTGCTGAAGTTGACGTTCCCTGGCTTGCAGCGCGGCTTGGCTGGTGCGCAGCGACTGTTCCGTCTCTTTGCGGTCGGCGATTTCGGTGATCAACGATTGATTGAGGGTGGCCAATTGTTGTGTTCGTGCATGCACTCGTGCCTCGAGTTCGTCATGCGCTTGCCGCAGTTCGTCCTCGGCCCTGCGGCGATGCAAAAAAAACAGCAATGGGAGCCAGATAGCCGTGAGACTGAACAGACGATTGACGACGCCCATCCAATGAGGTACTCCCTCAATGGTCAAGCCGAGATCGGTGCCGGCCAAGTCGAGTACGGAGCAGACCGCCGCTGCAATGAGCGGGCCCTTTCGGTATGGTAGTAGGAAGGAGAGGATGACGAGTCCGCCATAGAGCACGCCGGTATTGATGCCGAATGGAAGGTAGAGATCGAGGCAGAACAGACCAACACCGAGGCCTATGATGATAGGCAGAAAAGTTCTCTTGGTGGCATAGACCATGATGTGAGCTTCACATTATGAAACGAGGCTCTAGAATCCATGTAACACTATCTTATCGCTTCTTAACACTATGAACATCCCTGGTGGCTCGTGGAACGGTTCTGCGCCTGGCTCCAAATGGGAGCGGTGCCTGCAGATTCCTTGGGCGTATTATAACAAGCGCTTCCTCGGCTTTGTGCAACTCGCCTGCATCAGCCTGCTGTTGAAACAGTAGTCTTCAGCCTTTCAAACTTGTGCACTCACGAAAAGAAAACCGCTGGGAAAATTAACAGAGGGCCCGCTCGATACATTACGAGGTTTCCGAGCCCCCCCTCAACCATTCAATCTGCTGAAGTTGCACCGTCTGCGAATGTGTGGGTGAAAGCAAGGTCTTGCGGAACTGGACGAGGTCGCTCGCAATCAATTGAGGACTTTGGATACTTCGGGCATGAAGGTCCAATCGGATCTACTCGACAGGGGCATCTTGCGGGATTGCGTATTTGAGGAAAGCGAGTAGAGTTCCCCTACGATCATCCTAACTTTCGCCGGCGTCGGCCAAGGCCGCATGCAGAGGAGGTGTTGATAGCCGTCATGGACAAATAAGAAGACGTGGAGACTTTCCGCTTAGCTGTTGAACCTGTTCAAACACCTGACATGTTTGAGGAGGCGAAGATGAAAACTTGCAGCTATTCGTTGATGATGATGGTTGGAATGGTGCTGGCGCTCGGGGGTGTCGTGGCCGTCTTCAACTTCGACCAGCCTTCAGACGCGTTTTCGTTGGCCTGGTGGATGATCGTCGGTGGATGGTGTCTTGCATTCACAGGTATGGGAATAGACATTATGTATTTATTCAGACTCGCCAAGCGCCAACCAGTATACTTCCTCCAACCAGAGACGAATACGGCAAAAGGCGTCGAAGGAGAAGTCACTCGAAGATGATGGTCTGAAAATGGAACCTTACCCCGTCTCTCTACTCACGCAAGTAGTGAGACGGTTTGCTCAATTCCTCTGTTGCTGTTAAGGCTTGCCTCACACGGTCCCATTCCGTTTCAACTCTCCCGTACTACACTCACGCTCGATCGTCATCGATGTTGGGCCTGTGATCAACGGCTATGAACAGATTATGTCTTAATAGAAGTTTTCCTGCTCGTTCTCTTGCTATCTCTATAATAATTTGCGTAGCGAATGAGCGGGTGCGTTGTGTAGGTGTGCCTCACCGGTGCAGAAAGTTGTGAGCTTGTTCAGGGAATTTTAAACGTTGACTTCCTAAGAAGATCACCTGTATACACCGCCTGATCATCGGGACGATCATAAGGCGCTGCATCGGATAGGCTCGGCGTTCGTGCGCCCATGGATGGATAAAAAGATACCTATTCGGAAAATTATTGAAAGGAGAGGCGGATGCGCGACACGTTGTTCTTTTCGAAGCTCCGAGTGTTGTTGGAGGGCTGGCAGTGGAGGCTGCGGCGGGTCCGTTCTAGCTGATGGCAGTGCGCACATCGCACAACAGATTCAGCTCGTCCGCCCTCCCGCTTTATGCTCGAACCGCTCGAAGGTCGTGTTCTGCTCGCGGCAGATCTGACGGGGCTCGTCACGGCACATACGCTTGCTGATCCCAGCGTCCCCACCAACGTCGAAACCGCAACGGTCCAAGTCAAAAACCAAGGGACGACGGCGGCGAGCGCGTCTACACAAGTCCGCGTCTATGCATCGACCGATTCGACCTTCAGCACGTCGGATGTGTTGCTGGGCACGACGACCACAACGGCACTGACGGCCGGGCAGTCTCGCGCCGTGACGGTCAACCTGACGATGCCCAACACGTTGGCCGCTGGGGCCTACAAGTTGCTGACGCGCGTGGATGCCACCAATGTCGTGGCTGAAGGCACGGCCGGCGAGGCCAACAATGTGGCGACTGGTCCGTCGTTCAACGTGGCTTGGCAATTCGGCACGGTGCCGGGTCGGAGCGGCAACACCACTCTCACACTCCGTGACGCCGACGGCACTGCCATGACCTTCAAGCTCACCGGCCCGGGAGTGGGCACCGTCATCAAGGACGGGACCAATTGGGATCTAAAACTCACCGGCACGATGGCTACGTCTGCCGTCATCATCACCACCAGTGGCGGAAACGGGCGGGCGACGCTGAACGACATCCATGCCGTCGGGCCATTGGCCTCATTTACGGCCTCCACTACCGATGTCAATGGTGCGCTGGCGATCAATGGCGCCGTCACCACGCTCACCATCGGCGATCTGACCGGGAGCCTTGCTGCGAAATCCATCACCACCTTCACCGCCCGCAACCTAACAGAGGCGAGCCTGTACATCGGAACCACACTCGGACAGGATGGCAAGTTGGGCGGGACAGGGACCAATGCCGACACCTATGGTCTCGGGCGGCTACAAGACTTTGTGGTGACCGGGGCGATGATGGCCGGTAGCACCGTGCGGGTCGGCGTCAATCCCGTGGACGGCATCTTCGGTAACGGCAATGATCGGTTTATCAGCGGCAGCCCAACCGGGATCGGCACCATCAAGATTCAAGGGAGTCTGAGCGCCGATAGCCGGTTCGTCGCGGCGACCATTCCGTCGACCTATCTGCTGGCAGGGCGATCGGTGCCGACCACGGGGGATGCCCACTTTGTGACGAATCTGAACAATCAGCCGCCCATTGCCGGGAATGATACATTCACGGTGAAGAAGGGCGGCATCCTCTCCGAGAGCGCGTCCCTTGTCAAAGACATTTGGACGGGGTCTACTGCCTCAGGCCCGTCTAATTTCGTCAATGTCAACGGCATGCTCTTCTTCACGGCCGATAATGGGGTCAACGGTCAGGAACTATGGAAGAGCGATGGCACGGCGGCGGGGACCGTCCTAGTGAAAGACATCGTGGCTGGGTTCACCGGTTCGAATCCCCAATATTTGACGAACGTCAACGGCACGTTGTTCTTCCTCGCTGAGACGGCCGCCAACGGTCGGGAACTGTGGAAAAGCGACGGGACGGCGGCGGGAACCGTCATGGTCAAAGATATCAATCCCGGCAGCGGCTATGGATTCCCAAACTCAAGCTGGCATACGGGTTCCCTCACCAACGTAAATGGCACGCTCTTCTTTACGGCCGATAACGGGGTCAATGGTATAGAACTATGGAAGAGCAACGGGACGGCGGCAGGGACGGTTCTGGTCAAAGATATTTACCCTGGCTCGTCCACCTCGTCTCCAAGTCTACTCACGAGCTTCAAAGGCATGCTGTTCTTTGTCGCCTACGATGTTCAGACCGGCTACCAGTTGTGGAAAAGCGACGGGACTGCAGCAGGGACTCAAGTGGTCCGCACCTTCTACTCAATATGGCCGCAGGCCACTTACCTCAAAGTGGTCAACGAGACTCTTTTCTTTACGGCCGATGATGGGGTAAGCCGTACCGAACTATGGAAGACCGACGGGACGGCGGCTGGGACCGTGCTGGTCAAAGACATCGCGGTAGGGTACGGCCGCCATTCGTACCCTAGCAATCTTACGAACGTCAACGGCACGTTGTTCTTCACGGCTGATAATGGTGTCAATGGGGTCGAGCTGTGGAAGAGCAATGGCACGGCGGCGGGAACGGTCCTGGTCAAAGACATCACGCCGGGGAATGACTTTACCTATTTCAGTGATCTGACGAGCGTAGGCAACCAACTGTTCTTCCGTAACAACAGTACCTACGAGCTGTGGAAGAGTGATGGGACCGCGGCTGGGACGATCGCGCTAGCTCCCGGTGGGATGGCGTTGCCCGACCGGGCCAACGGCAGCCCGCTCATTACGGATGTCAACGGAGTGGCCTACTTCAGAGCAAGCAACTACGATCTGTGGAAGAGTGATGGGACAGTGGCTGGGACCATGCGGGTCATGCCTGGGGCAAACACGAGAGAACTCGCCAATGTCAACGGCACGCTGTTCTTCAGCGGCGAGCAGGTCAGCACCGGGCGTGAACTCATGAAGATCGGCAAGGTCACTGTTCTCGCCAACGATCGTGATCCGGAGAGCGCTCCGTTAACGGCGGCGCTCGTCAGCGGCACGACCAACGGCACGCTGACGTTCAACGCCAACGGTACGTTTACCTATCGGCCCAACGCCGGGTTCACCGGCACCGACCGCTTTACCTACCGAGCCAACGACGGCCTCGCCAGCTCCAACGTGGCCACAGTGAGCATCACGGTGACGGCATGAAGGGGAAGCGTAATGCATCACACATGAGGTGTCGGAGAGAGCCAGAGATGGGAATTGAAGGTTGAAGCACACCGCACCGGCGAGGGGAACCTTCGCCGGTGCAGAAAACTGTGAGTTTACGAGGATCTGCCAGGATGCCCCGCTCGGAAGAGCGGGGAGGAATGGCAGCCCATAGCGTAGCGGAGGAACAAAAACCCTCCTGGTTCAAAAAGCCCCGCCTGGAAGGGCGGGGTTCTTTACTTGGAGAATTTTGAGCATCCTACCATGCGGGTGTAGATGACTCGCCAGATCATCCGGAGTTCGTTCGCCGCAAAGCGGCTATCGCAGCTGCCGGATACTGTAATTATGCAGGGAGAGGTTCGTCTCGGCATAATGGCTGTTGATGTTCTGTAAGTGGCTACTGATCGGCTTCCCACTAAGTAAGTTTCTTTCCTCCCCAACACAATCACCAAGATGGATGAACAGGTCAGTGCTCAGCACGCAGGTCTGAAGGGAAAGGCGGAGGCGCTGATTGCGACGCTGGCGCAAGCTGAGGCTACCCACGATCATGTGCTCTGGACTGCCTTTGCTGAAGCTGCGACTGTTGAAACCTTCTGTCGAAGCTGGCTCGCGCTGCAATGTCGCCTGATCGAGGGTGTGCAGGCAGGAGTGGTGCTGCTCGGTCCGGTTGATCGAGGTCCGTTTTGCCCCGTGGCGACCTGGCCGGAAGGCCTCCACAACCTCCAACATCTCACGAACACCATTGAGCGAACACTAGGGGATCGACGATGTTGTGTCTTGCCCAGTGAGTCGGTGGATGGCAAGCCGCTGAACCGCCACTATGAAATCGGGTGTCCCGTTGAGGTGCGCGGCGCCTTGCATGGGGCTGCCGTGCTGGAGATCACCTCAAATTCCGATGTGGAACGGCAGGGGATGATGCGGCAGCTGCATTGGGGAGCAGCCTGGCTCGAACTGTTATTCGTACGGGAAGCTGTCGCGGCGGAGAAAGTCACGCGCGAACGGATTCAGACCGCCCTCGATCTGGTTGCCATGTCCGTCGGTCATGACCGGTTCTATGCCTCGGCTCTGGCGTTGGTGAATGCGTTGGCGACGAGTCTCTCATGTGACCGCGTGAGTATTGGATTCGTGACGCGGGGCCGCACGCGTGTGGTCGCCGTGTCGCACAGCGCCGAATTCAAAGAACAGACCAATGTGATTCGTGGGCTGGCTGAAACGATGAACGAGGCTGTCGACCAGCGTGAGACCATCGTCTATCCGCCACCGGCTGAGGGAGCGGCGTTGGTCATGTATGCCCATGCGGCGTTTGCGAAGGAACATGGGAGCGGAGCGCTGCTGTGCCTGCCGTTGGAAGCAAGCGGGCAGGCTGTCGGCGCCCTGCTGTTGGAACGGCCAAGAGAACGATCCTTCGACGAAACGAGCGTTGTGTTGTGCCGGTCGGTGGCGGCGCTCATCGGGCCTGTGCTGGAAATCCATCGGCGCGAAGACCGTTGGATTGGCGGAAAGATCTGGGATTCACTCACACGGTATGTTCATGACCTGTTCGGTCCCAGGCATGTGGCATTGAAGGTGACGACGGCGTCTCTTCTAGGCCTGCTGGCCTTCTGTGTCCTGGCCGAGGGCGAGTATCGGGTGTCGGCCAAGACGGTCTTGGAGCCGACCGTCCAGCGAGCAGCCGCAGCGCCCTTCAATGGATATATTCGGGAGGCGCCTATTCGAGCCGGCGACGTGGCGCGTTCCGGCGATGTCTTGTGTACGCTCGACGATCGTGAGTTACGGCTTGAGCGTCTGAAGTCTGTGAGCAAGCTCGAAGAGTATCGGAAGGAGTATCACAAGGCGATGGCCGAGCGGGAGGCCGCCAAAGTCGAAATTGTCACCGCGCAGATGAATCAGGTGCAATCGGAAATCGCCCTCTTGGATGAGCAGCTGGCGCATACGCGTGTGCTGGCGCCGTTCGACGGAATCGTCGTCAGCGGAGATCTAAGCCAGTCGTTGGGGTCGCCGGTTGAAAAAGGCAAGGTGTTGTTCGAGATCGCTCCGCTCGACAGCTACCGTGTGGTGCTGGAAGTCGACGAGCGTGACATTGCCGACGTACAGGTCGGGCAGCACGGACAGCTGTTGCTTTCGGCTTTTCCCTCTGAGTCGGTGAGGGTCACCGTCGCGAACGTCATGCCGGTGTCGACCGCGAAGGAAGGACGCAATTTTTTCCGCGTGGAAGCGACACTCGATCAGGCGCACGGCCGGCTGCGCCCAGCGATGGAGGGAGCAGGCAAGGTCGAGGTCGATCGGCGCCTGCTGGTCTGGATCTGGACGCATCAAGTGGTGGACTGGATCCGACTTGCGGTATGGGCGTGGCTGCCGTGACAAATGAAAGACTGTGAAGCCTATCTCATAGGGAAGTTCAAGTGTCCCGTTTCCAATTTCAGACAGAGACGATTGTGGGAACTTGAAACCTGAAACTCGCAACGTGAAATCACCATGAGCGAAGTCCTCTTCAGCCCGTTCTGGTACCGTGTGGCGTCCCTGACCCCCCGGCTTCGCAGCCATACCACGCTGCACCGCCATCACTATCGCGGACAGACCTGGTACGTCCTGCAAGACCGATCGAACGAACGATTCCATCGATTTTCTCCGGCCGCCTTCTCGTTCATTGGCCTGATGAACGGTGTCCGCTCGGTCCAAGATCTGTGGGAGCTCTGCTCGACCAAGCTTGGAGACAATGCACCTACCCAGCCGGAAGTCGTGCAGTTGTTGAGTCAGCTCCATGCCGCGGATGTCTTGCAGTGCGACATCCCTCCGGACATCGCCGAACTCCTGGGTCGTCACGAGAAACAGCGACAGCAGAAATGGCAGCGGCGGCTGATGAACGTGTTCGCCTGGCAGTTTCCTCTCTTCGATCCTGAGCGGTTTCTACAACAGTTCGTCCCACTCGTTCGCCCCTTCTTTTCCTGGTGGGGAGCGGTTCTCTGGTGCCTTATCGTCGGGCCGGCCGTTTTGGTCGGTGCGGCGCACTGGTCCGATCTCACCGCCAATCTTATAGATCGCATGACGGCGCCTCAGAATCTGGTGCTGTTGTGGCTGCTCTTTCCCGTGATCAAGACTCTGCACGAATTCGGCCATGCCTTCGCCGTGAAAGCGTTCGGCGGCGAGGTGCATGAAATGGGGATTATGCTCCTGGTCCTTTCGCCTGTACCCTATGTGGATGCTTCAGCCTCGTCCGCGTTTGCGGGCAAATGGCAGCGCGCCGTCGTGGGCACAGCGGGCATGATTGTAGAATTGGTCCTCGCGGCGATGGCCGTCTACGTCTGGGTCAGTGTCGAGCCTGGTACCGTACGAATCCTCGCGTATAACACCATCTTTATCGCCGGTATCTCCACCGTGATGTTCAACGCGAATCCGCTGTTGCGATTCGACGGCTATTACATTCTGACCGATGTCCTGGAAATCCCGAACCTTCGCCAACGGGCCCATACCTATCTCGGGTATCTCTGCGAACGTTATCTCTTCGGTTGCGATGACGCACCGGCGCCCCACGCCACGGCGGGTGAACGCGCCTGGTTCGTCGGATATGCTGTTGCGTCGTTCATCTATCGGGTGTTCGTTGTCGTGGCCATTCTGCTGTATCTCACGGACCAGCTGTTCATGCTGGGGGTGGTGTTTGCCGTGCTGACCGCGGGGACTTGGTTTGTATTGCCCTTGGGGAAGGGAGTCCAATATCTCTTCATAAGTCCGAGGATTCGTCGTGTGCGTGGGCGAGCCGTTACCGTGAGTATGGCTATGGTCGCCGGACTTGTCTCGGTGCTGACACTGGTGCCTGTACCGTTCCGAACCAGAGCGGAGGGCATCGTCTGGATTCCGGACGAGGCATTCGTGCGGGCCAACATCGATGGGTTCGTTGAACGAGTGGTGGCGGTCCCTGGCTCGATGGTCAAGCCCGGTGATTTATTGGTGGTCTGTCATGATCCCGTCATCGAGATGGACGTGAAGGTGCTCGAGGGGCAATTGCTGGAGATTCGGGCGCGAGTCCGAGAGCAACTCGTCGACAACCTGGTTAGGGCGAAAATGTTGGAGGAGGAGCAGCGGTACATCGAAGAGCGTCTGGCGCGCGCGCAGGAACAGCGATCGGAACTTGTGATCAGAAGTCGGACGACGGGGACGTTCGTCATTCCAAAGGCGGCGGACATGCCCGGACGATTTGTCAAACGGGGCGAGCTCCTTGCTCATGTGGTGGACCTTCAGACGATCATCATCCGCACGATTGTCGATCAAGGTGATATCGACCTGATTCGGCATCAGACACAAGCCGTCCAGGTTCGCTTGGCTGAGCGGTTGGCTGAACCGATGCCGGCGGCGATCACTCGCCTCATTCCAGCCGCCAGCGAGGAGTTACCGAGCCCGGCCTTGGGCAGTGAAGGTGGGGGACAGGTACCGCTCGATCCCCATGATTCGAAGGGGCACATAGCGATCAAAAAACTGTTCCAGATCGATTTGGAGCTGCCCGTGCAACACGGCATCCTCAACGTCGGCGGGCGAGTCTACGTCCGATTCGATCACGGACGAGAAGCCTTAGCGGTTCAATGGCATCGGCAGGGACGCCAGTTATTCCTGGCGCGATTCAATGTTTGATCTGGCGCGCGAACGAACTGCGTTACACAGTGCGTATCCAGAACGGCATGTCCTGAAAGAGGGGTGGTTCGACCGGCAAGGGGCTCGCCTGGCCAATCCTCTGCTGCGTCGGTACCGCATGCGTCAATGCAGGAACACGACGATCGTGACACAAGTGGCGAAGCACGGCCTGGACCTCGCACAGCTTTCGGACGAGCAGCTCACACAACGAGCCAAACAGTTGCGCGGGACTTTGCGCCGCGACGGGCTTTCGGAGGAGCGAGTGTGCCGTTCATTCGCTCTGATCCGGGAAGTAGCGCATCGGGCGCTCGGCCAACGACACTACGACGTACAGCTTCTCGGTGGCTGGGTGCTGCTCAACGGTTGTATCGCAGAAATGGCGACCGGGGAAGGCAAAACGCTCACCGCGACACTGGCGGCGGCGACGGTGGCTATGGCTGGGGTGCCGGTCCATGTCATCACGGTCAATGACTACCTGACCGCGCGGGATGCTCGGGAGATGCACCCCCTCTACGAGATGCTTGGCCTCAGCGTCGGGGCCGTCACCCATGAGCTGGATACGGTCGCGAGACGCAGCGTCTACAGTTGCGACGTGACCTACTGTTGTAATAAGGAGCTGGCGTTCGACTATCTTCGCGACCGGTTGCTGGTTGGGCGACAACCGAATCGTATTCAACTCCAACTGGAACAGCTGTACGGCGATGCCGCCAGGCTGCGGCAGTTGGTCCTACGGGGTTTGTGTTTCGGGATTGTCGATGAAGCCGACAGTGTGTTGGTGGATGAAGCGCGAGTGCCCTTGATCCTTTCCGGTGCGGGGGGTGAAGTGCCGGAAAAAGCCATCTACGAGACGGCTCTGGATCTTGCTCGCGGCTTAGTGCGTGAGCAAGACTTTTGGCTGGATGGCCGGGAGCGAACCATCCGCCTGACTCCGAGCGGCAGGACCATGCTCACGAATCGCGCGATTGGTCTCAAAGGAATCTGGTCGGGGCCGAGACGGCGGGAAGAGTTGGTCCGCCAGGCGCTCACGGCGCTCTACCTCTTTCAGCGCGATGTGCACTATTTGGTGCGCGAGGAGAAGGTGCAGATTATCGACGAATATACCGGCCGGCTCATGCCTGATCGATCCTGGGAACATGGCCTGCATCAACTCATCGAATTGAAGGAAGACTGCCCGCTGACACCGATGAACAGGCCGCTGGCACGCATCACCTACCAACGTTTTTTTCGACGGTATCTCTGGCTCTCCGGGATGACCGGAACCGCGCAGGAGGTAGCCGGTGAGCTCTGGATTGTCTACCGACTTGCGGCGGTTACGATTCCGATGAATCGCCCGCTTCAGCGCCGGTGGATGGGGGAGAGGTTATTCGCCACAGCGGAGGAAAAGTGGGAGGCAGTCGTGAATCGGATTGCAGCGCTGCGGGGACAGGGGCGTCCCGTTCTCGTCGGGACGAGATCCGTTGAAGCTTCCGAAATCCTGAGTCAGCAACTCACAAGGGCGAAGATCGAACATGTGGTACTCAACGCCAGACAGGATGAGGAGGAGGCCGCGGTCGTGGCCGCCGCCGGTACGCATGGGCGAGTCACGGTGTCCACCAATATGGCGGGGCGTGGCACCGACATTAAATTACCCCGCTCGGTCGCACAAGCCGGCGGGCTACATGTGATTGCGACCGAACGGCACGAAGCCAAGCGTATCGATCGGCAGCTCTACGGACGGAGCAGTCGGCAGGGAGACCTCGGCAGCTACGAAATCGTAACCTCGCTGGACGACGAGCTGCTGGTCACTTCACAGGGAAAACTGCCCCGATGGATCGCAGCGCTGCTCCTGAAGCCGGGCATACCAGCGGAGGGATGGTTGGCACGGTTTCTGGTGCGTTGGGCTCAGCGATCGGCGGAACGGTTGCATACCCGTATGCGCCGGGAATTACTCCAGCATGAAGATGAGCTCGAATCCACGCTCGCGTTCTCGGGGCGGGTGGAATGAGGGTTGGAGCGAACGTAGCATGTTGACGACGGATCAAGAGTCGTTCGTCAGGCACGTCAGGAATGGGCTGCGTCGGTGCCGCTATCTGGGATGGGCTTCGATATGCCTTGCCGTCGGCTGGTTTGGTTGGATTGCCTCTAGTGAGGCCTCCGACAATCTGGCCTGCATCATGAAGCCATATATGGAAGTGTCTATCGGATCGCCGGTGGAAGGCATCATCCAGGCTGTGCATGTGGACCGGGGAGACTGGGTGACTAAGGGGCAGGTTGTTGTCGCACTAGAGGCAAGCGTGGAAAAAACCACGGTCGCGCTGGCCAAGACGAAGGCGGAAGCGGAGGCGACGATCAGGAGCACACAGGTGAAAATGGCTTTCAGCGCCAGGAAGCTTGAGCGGGCGATGGATTTGTTTAAATCCAATTCAATCGCGAAGCATGAGCTGGACGAGGCCGAGACGGAACGGAATCTGGCGGAAATCGCGCATCTGGAGGCGACAGAAAAGAGACACGTCGACGGGCTGGAGTGGCAACGGGCCACGGCGGCTCTGAACCTCCGCACGATCTCTAGCCCGTTGAGCGGCGTCGTGGTCGACCGGCTGTTGTCTCCCGGGGAATTGGCCGGGAAGACGCCCATTCTCAAACTGGCTCAAATCAATCCACTGCGGATTGAAGTCTTCGCGCCGTTGAGCCTGCTGGGTAAAGTAACGTTGGGTATGAAGGCGGCGGTGCATCCGGAAGGCAGCGCCGCGAACCCCTATCAGGCTCATGTGACCGTCGTGAATCGCGTGATTGACAGTGCGAGCGGGACATTCGGCGTCCGCCTCGAAATGCCGAACCCCAATAACGCTCTGCCGGCAGGGTTGACATGCACCGTCAGGTTTTATACGGCGCGGTAGGGGCAAGAGGGATCTGATGAGCGGCATGCCCGTGTCCGGGAGACTCAGTAAAAAGGTGGAGGCGCCGCCTGAACGAATGTACGGTCGAGTCCTGGCGGCTCTCTGCGTCTTGGCCTGGATACTTTCAGCAAGTTCGACAGCATGGGCTCGGGAGAGCGAGGCGCTCGCGCCGCCGGAGAATCTGCCGGTTCTGAACCTGTCGCTGGCGGAGGCCATCGACTTGGCGCGCGACAAGAGTCCGAATGTTCATCTATTTCGTGAACGAATCGAGACCGCGCGTGCGGCTTCGCGCACTCAATTGGGGGCGCTCCTTCCGAACCTGGCTGCTATCGGCAAGTACAACACACAAACGTTCTTTCTGGGCACCATTGGTGGGAGACCGGTTCGGACCGATCCATTCGATATCGTCGACGGTCGCGCCTCTTTCACTCAATCACTTTTCAGTCTGAGTTTGATCGAACGGTGGCGAGCGTCCCGCTCGGCTCTACAGGTTGCTGAACTGGACTCCGTCACCACCGAGAACGATACCGCAGCCAAGGTCGCTCTGACCTACTTTGAAGTGCTACGCAATCAGCAGATGCAGGAGGCTCGGTCGGCCAACGTCGCCCTTTATGAAGATTTGGTCGCGTTCGTCAGGAACCGGCAGGCGGGAGGCATGGCGACGGGTCTTGATGCAGCGCGGTTGGAATCTCAACTGGAGAATGAGCGGCAGCGGTTGGAACTCGCCAAAGGAGAGGTTGAGCGGGTCAAACTGACCCTGCTCAATCTAATCGGGATTGGCTATGACCTCATGCTCCACCTCACAGACGACATGAAAGCCTATGAAGGACACCTCCCATCGTTGGACAGTATTCTGGCGGCGGCTCATACCGATCGGCCTGAGCTCAAGGCTCAGCTGCAACGGATCAGGACTGCGGAATTGAGTTTGCGATCGATTAAGGGCGAGCGACTCCCCTCCTTGTCGGCAGATGGAAACTATGGGTTGATCGGGAATCGATTTGAGAACAATACTGGTACCTACAACCTGGGAGTCCAGATGTCGATTCCGATTTTCGACGGAGGGCAACGCGAAGGCCGCATTGGACAGAGTTTGAGTGAATTCAACCAGGAAAATTACAAACTGGTCCTGGTCAAGAACCAGATCGGGATGGAAGTGCGTGATGCGCTGGTGACCTTGAAAGCTTCTCTTGAACAGCAGCGCATTGCAAGAGACGGTCTTAAAGCCTCAATGACCGAGGTGAGTCTTGCTCGGGAACGCATCCGGACGTTGAGCTCGAACACACTGGAATTGTCGAATGCGTTGTTTTCACTCGTGCGTGCGAAAGATAACATGATCGACGCTCTCTTCCGTGTCAATGCCTCGCGCGTCAATTTGGCCAGAGCGAAGGGTCAGGTAGAACAATTGCGCAACCTGTAACCTCTTTCAAGACGCAGGGCGTTTCCACACCCCCATAACTTGCATAGGTCTCGACAGTGACATGCGGAAGAGCCATGAGACGTGCTCTTGTGAAAGTCGATGGGCTGAGTTTATCATGACGCCCGCAAGGAATTGGAACCTCTTACACATGGAGCACTGTGCATGAAAAGAGATCAGAACAAGCCGACGGCATCGACTCGAATTGAGCGAGATACCATGGGTGAACTGGCTGTTCCCGCCGAAGCGTACTATGGAGTACAGACCGCACGAGCGATCGAGAATTTTCCGATCAGCTCGCTGCGGATGCCGCGAGCCATCATCAAAGCCATGGGCATGATCAAGCGGGCTGCGGCCACCGTGAACCACTCTCTTGGTTTGCTGGATAAGAAACTCTCGGAAGCCGTCAAGCAGGCAGCGGCTGAAGTGGTTGATGGCAGGCTGGATGTCGAGTTTCCTGTCGATGTTTTTCAGACGGGATCCGGCACGTCGACCAATATGAACACGAACGAGGTCATCTCGAACCGCGCCACGGAGCTGCTCGGTGGGGCGCGTGGCAGCAAGCTGGTGCATCCGAACGACCATGTGAATCTTGGCCAGTCGAGCAACGACGTGATTCCGACCGCCATTCACATCGCCGCTTCAGAAATGATGCAGCAACAGTTGTTGCCGGCTCTGACTCGATTGCACAAGGCGTTGAAGGGGAAGGCGAAGGAGTTCGATCAGGTTGTGAAGATCGGGCGCACGCACCTTCAAGATGCAACGCCGGTTCGGCTGGGCCAAGAATTCGGGGGCTATGCCAGGCAAATCGAACTCGGCATCCAGCGGGTCAAGTCGGCGCAGGAGGCCTTGAGCGAAATCGCACTAGGTGGAACGGCCGTCGGGACAGGCCTGAACTGCCATCCGAAATTTTCGACCAAAGTCATGGCGATCATATCCAGGGAAACCGGCTGCTCATTCAAGGAAGCCAAGAATCATTTTGAAGCGCAGTCGGCGCAGGACTCACTGGTTGAAGCCAGTGGTCACCTACGGACCCTTGCAGTCAGTCTTATGAAGATCGCCAACGATATTCGCTGGCTTGGGTCCGGGCCACGCTGTGGACTCGGCGAGATCAATTTGCCCGAGACGCAACCTGGTTCGTCGATCATGCCGGGGAAGGTCAATCCGGTGATTGCCGAGTCCGTCACGATGGTCTGCGCGCAGGTGATCGGGAACGACGTGGCGGTAACGGTCGGCGGGCAGGCGGCAAATTTCGAGCTCATCGTGATGATGCCGGTCATGGCGTACAATCTGCTCCAATCGATCGAATTGCTGGCCACTGTTTCCAACAACTTTGCTGCCAAGTGTATCGAGGGGATCAAGGCGAACGAAGAACGTTGTAAGAGCCTCATCGAAGAAAGCCTGGCGATGTGTACTGCTCTCGCTCCGGAGATCGGCTACGAGGCGGCGGCAAAACTGGCCAAGGAAGCATATAAATCCGGAAAGACAGTGAGGCAGGTCGCCAAAGAACAAAAGGTATTATCCGACAGACGTCTCTCAGAACTGCTCGATCCATGGCGTATGACTGAACCAGGCGGACCGGTGGGGAGTGCGGGAGGCTAGCTGAGGGGAGCGCTGAACGGTACGCAGGTATTGTCTTACAGCAGTGGGTCTGTATACTAAGGCATGCTGAGTTCGGCTGGCCACAGTCACTCGCTCTTCATCAGCCTTCCGGTCTTGCTGGTTTCCGGCATGCTTTTCGGGTGTGCCACGACTAGGCCTCAGTCGCTGCAGGATGAGAAGAACGTGATTCCCACTATGGGCACGCGCGGAGCACATTGTTGCGCCATGGCCAAGGCAGCTCCGCGACAGACGGCGTTGGCGACAACGGCGGTGCGATTTGTCGGACAACCCCGCATTCAGGTTGGTGGCCGGAGCTATACTCCGGATTGCTCCGGTTTTGTCCGCGGCGTATACGCTTCGCAGCGCGTGGACTTGTACGGTGGGTTGGGGGAGCTTGATGGCGGCAACGGAGTCGGGCGCATCTTTACCCATGTGGTGGAACACGGCCGGATCCATTACGGCCCCACCGTCCATCCGGGAGACCTGGTTTTCTTTCACAATACCTGGGATTTCAATCGGGACGGATTGCCCAACGACCCGCTCACACACGTCGGCGTCGTCGAGAAGGTGGACCGCGATGGGACGGTGGTATTCGTGAGTTCGGTCTCCGCTGGGATTGAACGGTATCGAATGAATCTCAAGCATCCGGATACACACAAGGCCTCGGATGGACGAATCTTGAACGACTTTTTGCGGCGCAAACACATGGGAGACGCCCGAGGGACCTATTACCTTGCAGGGCGATTGTTCGCCGCTTTTGGAACGCTTGCTCATTAACTCGTGTACGATTTCCTGTCATGTCTTCCTGAGTTCGAACAGCCCCTTTGATCGTTATGGTGTTCCACTCTTCTTACTCTCAGAGAGCGCGGACTGCTGACGCGTTCGGAAACAAAGGCGATCGAGACCGATGACAACTGAAACGACTCAGATTTCAACAGACGCGGTGCAGCTCAAAATTGTTCCGATCATTGCCAAGGAGCTCGGTGTCGGAGGGGCTCAGGTGAGCGCCGCCGTGACGCTGCTCGATGGAGGGGCTACGGTCCCATTCATCGCGCGTTATCGTAAAGAGGCCACCGGCAACTTGGACGATACGCAGCTACGCTCACTGGAAGATCGGCTGCGCTATTTGCGTGAACTGGAGGAGCGGCGTGCCGCCGTTCTGACTTCGATTGAGGAGCAAGGCAAGCTCACAGATGCGTTGCGTGCCGGCATTGAGGCCGCGACCACCAAGCAAGCCGTCGAAGATCTATACCTGCCTTTCAAACCGAAGCGACGCACGCGTGCGCAGATCGCACGAACGGCGGGACTAGAACCGTTGGCCGATAGCCTGTTGACTGATCCGATGCTGCATCCTGAGCAAGAAGCGCTTAAGTACATTCGTATCGTGCCGGCTGCCGAAGGGGTGGAGGCGATCAACGTGCCCGATGCCAAAACTGCACTGGAAGGAGCACGAGATATTCTCATGGAGCGGTTCGCGGAAACGGCCGAGTTGCTGGCCGCATTGCGGGCTCGGTTGTGGGATCAAGGGGTCTTGACCTCGACGGTGATGAAAGACAAGGAAACGGCCGAAGAGGAGAAGTTCCGTGACTATTATGCTTACGCGGAGTCGATCAAGACCATCCCATCGCATCGAGCCCTCGCGTTGTTCCGAGGTCGTACGCTCGGTGTGTTGAAGCTGGAGTTAGGGTTGGGAGAAGCGCTTGAGGCGCTTGTCCCACATCCCTGCGTCTCGATGATCGCGTCTCATGCCGGCATTGAAGATCGTGGCCGACCAGCGGACAAATGGCTGGCCGGCGTATGCGAATGGACATGGCGTGTCAAACTTCACATGACGCTCAGTACCGAACTATTCGTGCAGTTGCGTGACGCGGCCGAGGCCGAGGCGATCAAGATTTTTGTGCGGAATCTCCATGAATTGTTGTTGGCGGCGCCGGCTGGGCCAAAGGTCATCCTCGGCTTGGACCCCGGTATTCGCACCGGGTGCAAAGTGGCGGTGGTTGATGCGACGGGAAAATTACTGGAAACGGAGACGATCTACCCGCATCAGCCTCGCAACGACTGGCAGGGAGCCGTTGAGACGCTGGTGCGTCTGGCCATTCGCCATGGAGTGGAATTGGTAGCAATCGGAAACGGTACGGCAAGCCGGGAGACGGATAAACTGGCGGGCGAGGTGATTAAACTGGTTGCAATCCAAAGACCTGAACAGAAGGTTGTGAAAATAGTGATCAGTGAAGCAGGCGCGTCAGTCTATTCGGCGTCCGCCTTTGCCGCTGCAGAGTTCCCCAAATTGGATGTCAGCCTGCGAGGCGCGGTGTCTATAGCTCGGCGCGTTCAGGATCCGCTGGCCGAGCTGGTGAAGATTGAGCCGAAGGCGATCGGAGTCGGACAATATCAGCATGATGTCGATCAGCGGGCCTTGGCGCGGTCGCTCGATGCCACGGTCGAAGATTGCGTGAATGCCGTCGGCGTGAACGTCAATACGGCGTCGATGCCGTTGTTGGAACGGGTCTCGGGTCTCAACAAGGCACTGGCCAGGAATATTGTAGACTATCGGGATGCGAACGGGCCGTTCCCAAATCGTGCTGCGATCCGCAGTGTGCCGCGTCTTGGTGAAAAAACTTTCGAGCAGGCGGCTGGTTTCCTGCGCATCCCTGACGGCGACAATCCCTTGGATCGGTCCGCCGTGCACCCAGAGGCCTATCCTGTGGTTGAGCGTATTCTGACGCGGTTGGGAACGGGGATTGCCGAAGTGATGCGACGTCCGGCGGTCTTGAAAGAATTGTCACCGGGTGACTTTACTGATGAACAGTTTGGTTTACCGACGGTGCGGGACATTTTTACCGAGCTGGAAAAACCGGGCCGAGATCCTCGTCCAGAATTCAAGACGGCGACGTTCCGTGAGGGAGTCGAGTCCCTGAGTGACTTACAACCCGGCATAGTGTTGGAGGGGGTCGTCACGAATGTGGCGGCGTTCGGCGCCTTCGTTGATATCGGTGTGCATCAGGACGGGCTCGTGCACGTGTCCGCGCTGGCCAATAAATTTATTAAAAATCCACACGAGGTGGTCAAACCGGGGCAGGTCGTCAGGGTGAAGGTGATCGATGTCGATCTGAAGCGTCAGCGCATTGCCCTGACCATGCGGTTGGAGGATGCGGCGAGCCGCCCATCTGGTCAGACACAGCCTGGGGGCCAGCCAGCACGTGACTCGCGTGGTCGTGGACCGTCGGCATCCGGTCAGGCTGCAGCACGAGCCCCGCAACCGATCGGCGCCATGGCCCTGGCGTTGGCAAAGGCGAGACAGAAGTTATAGCGATCAGCCTTCCTCGTACGGCACTCGACTTGCGAGAACAAATAGATTCCCTTCAGCGTTGACGGCAGAAATTCCTTACGCTACAGTAATACCTGACAGTAGAAGAAAGGAAGTGGTATGATTGTCACGCTGACCAGCAAGGGCCAAACGACCATTCCCAAGCCGATCCGAGACCATCTCGGCCTTCACGCCGGAGACCAACTCGATTTTGTCATTGAGCCGGATGGGCGTGTGACCCTGCGCCCCGCCACCAGCGATGTGATGGAACTCGCCGGGCTCTTGCGCCAAAAGGGTAAAA
This sequence comes from Nitrospira sp., assembly GCA_018242685.1. Classification (GTDB taxonomy): domain Bacteria; phylum Nitrospirota; class Nitrospiria; order Nitrospirales; family Nitrospiraceae; genus Nitrospira_D. The sequence continues at coordinate 133,278 of JAFEBM010000027.1, forward strand.
GGGCTCTCTCGCTTGAAGAGATGCAGCGAGGGGTTCTGAAAGGGGCGACCCGACACACTCGATGATCGCGATTGATACGAATGTACTCGTACGCTTCCTCACGCAGGACGATCTCGAGCAAACTCGCCGGGTGCAACGGTGTTTTGCGACCGCAAAGGATCAGGACGAATCCCTATTTCTCAATCAGATCGTTCTCTGCGAGTGTGTCTGGGTGCTCAGCTACAGTTATGGCTTTCCCAAAACCGCTCTTGTCGACGTGTTGGATCGACTCCTCGCCACCAAGCAGTTCGTCATCGAAGACAAGCCGTCGGTGTGGGCTGCGGTCGCCGACTACCGCACCTCACAGGCCGATTTTGCGGATTGCCTGATCGGCATCAAGAATCGCAATGCGGGCTGTGAGACCACCGTCACGTTGGATCAGGGGACTGCGAAGCTCGCCACTTTTCGTCGGCTGTAGCTTCGATACAGCTTTCTGCACTTCACACTGTTCGGCGTTTAGCTACGCGGCTGAAGGATGCCGCGAGTGCTGATTGGTATTGACGCGGTGCCCAGTCCCATATAACGAAAGAGCCACACTCGGAATGTGGTGGAGTAAGCACGAGAGGGTTGCTCAACGACAGGACCCGTCGACTCACACCGGCCACTTCTCCTCGTTCCACGCCATCTCCCAGAACATCCATTCGTACCGTGAGCTGATGATGAAGGAGTCTTCCATCCGCTGGAGTGCCTCTTTGCCGGCGGTCTTGGCCCACTGATCGACTTTCTTTCGCATCCAGAGTTGGACTTCGGCAAATTTCGGCGACGCGTAGAGCATCAGCCAATCGCGGTAGGGATGATTCTTGGCAGGCGGTCCTTTCCGCAACAGGTGCTGTCCGACGACACAGTAGACCCAGGCGCAAGGGAGGGTGACGACCGTGATCTCCGCCGCAGTCCCTGAGGCTGCCACGGCCAGCATGTGTCTGGTATAGGCGTAGTTCGTCGGAGCCATCGGCACGGATGTCATCTGTTTGGCCGTGAGCGCCCATTTCTTTCCATAGCCCTCATGCAGACTCCGTTCGACGACGATGGTCTCTTCTGCTAGCTTGTTGAACCGCAAGGCTGATTCTGAATCGGGAGCCTTCAATGCGGCGGCAGACAGCACACGCGCCAGATCGCCGAGAAACCGCGCGTCCTGCAGGATGTAATATTTGAATTTATGTTCAGGCAGTGTGCCGTTGCCGAGCGCGACGACGAAGGGATGGCTTAATTGAGCATCCCAGATTGATTGGCCAAGCTTCCGTAGGTGGTTTGCGAATGACATAACGCCCTTTCTCGAGGATCTTGGTGACTCGTTCAGGAGAGTGACGGTTTGAAGCACGTGGTGTCTTGAGATGCCTCATGGATTCAAACGTATGGAATCCAGGGCCTCGGCATCCGATTCATGCCGTCCAGCGCTGCGACTTTATAACATTCCGCCAACGTCGGGTAGTTGAAGACTGTATCGATAAAATAATCGATCTTGCCATGAAAGGCCATGACGGCTTGGCCGATGTGAATCAGTTCCGTGGCTCCCTCGCCGATGACATGAACACCGAGTAGATGCCTGGTGTGTCGATGAAACAGTATCTTTAACATGCCGGTTTCATCGCCGATGAGTTGTCCGCGGGCGATTTCTCGGTAGCGGGCGATGCCGACTCCATAAGGCACCTCTGCCTGTCTGAGCTCTTCCTCGTTCCGACCCACCAAGGAGATTTCTGGAATGGCAAAGATGCCGTAGGGAAGGAGCGACGTGTCGGTCCGGTCAGGATAGCCAAAGGCGTGGCAGGCGGCGTGACGGCCCTGTTGCATCGACGTGGAAGCGAGGGCTGGAAAGCCGACGACGTCGCCGACCGCATAGACGTGGGGAGTCGCCGTTTGAAAGTGTTCGTTGACGGTCAGACGACCGCGGCTATCGGGTTGTAAGTCGATTGTTTGAAGATTCAGCGATTGTGTCGCGCCGACTCGCCCGATCGCATACATGAGCGTCGAAGCTTGAACGGGAGGATTGTGGTGAAGGGACACATGGATGGACTTGTTCCATTCTCTCTTGATCGCGAGGACTTCTTCATCGTGATACAGCGTCACTCCCAGGTCTTTCATGCGTTGTTGGAGCACTTCAATGACCTCAGCGTCGACGAACTCCAACAGCCGTGGCCGTTTATCGATGAGCGTGACGGGGATTCCCAATGCGGCGAGGATCGAAGCATATTCCGTTCCGATCACACCGCCTCCGACGATCACGATGGAGTCGGGAATGCGTTTCAGGGTCAGCAGCCCGTCCGTATCGATGATGGTTTTGTCGTCGAACGGAATGTCCGCAGGCCTGGCAGGTTCTGTCCCCACGGCGATCACGATGAAGTCCGCCGTCAGTTCAAGTGCTCCATGATCCCCTTGAATGCGCAGGCGATGTGGATCCAGAAAGTCGGCTGAACCGAAAAACATATCGACCTGATTCCGAGCCATCTGATTCTGCACGGTCTGGACCTCGTGCTTGATGACGTGGTTCGCGCGGAAGGCAAGGTCTTCGATCGCGACCTTCTTTTTTAGCCGGTACGCTCCCCCGTAGATGTTGCGTTGGCGAAATCCGGAGAGATAGAGCACCGCTTCGCGGAGGGATTTGCTCGGGATGGTCCCGGTATTGATGCAGACCCCGCCGACGACCGTCTTTCGCTCGATGATCCCGACCTTCTTGTTGAGCTTGGCTGCTTGGATCGCAGCCTTTTGGCCGGCTGGTCCCGTGCCGATGACTAGTAGATCGTAATGGGCCATTGGTATGGGAGAGGTTCAGGCTGAGGCTAAGGTTGAGGCGGGATCATCCGCGCCGCCCAACCCTTATCCTCACTTAACCATAACCTGGGCATCGCGCAAGCTCAGCTTTCTGTGACCAATTGACGAGCAATTTGTAACGCTTTTTCCATGTCCGGAAGTTGAGTGAGTTCCGGGGTAATTTGAAGATAGCGAATGGTGTTTGTCTTATCGACGACCATGACCGCTCTCGTCAAAATGTGCGGGCCTTCCAAGAGGAGGCCATGGGTTTTCCCGAATTCAGCCTCTCGGTAGTCGGACAAGAAGGTGACGTTGACGATTTTGGCCTCATGGGCAAACCGTTTCTGGGCAAAGGGCGTATCCACACTGACGGTGATGAGTTCCACCACCTTATCGAGGCCTTTATTCCGCTCGCTCAGAAGATGCGTTTGTTGTTCGCAGACCGGGGTATCGAGCGAGGGGACCACACTGATGACGCGGACTTTTCCCGCGCCTTTAGTCTCCGCGATGTTTACAAGAGATAAGTCATTCTGCGCCACTTTCACGTCGCGCAGCATGTCGCCGACTTTCACTCCGTTGCCGGCGAGCGCCAGAGGGGTGCCTTTGAATAGGACCTTGTTGCCTTCCCCGGCGACGGCGCTCCCGTCCGCCACAGGCATATTCTTATAAGAAAAGCCCGCGCCGGTTGAGCCTCCCATCATCTGACATCCGACGAGGCCAAGCGAAAGGCACAGGGTACCGATGAAACCAGCATAGTGTGTCCGCATCATACGCTCCTTTCCGAAGTTCATGAGTGGGGAATTCCTCTCGATCTATCCATTCAGGGTGACGGTTGAATATACGCGATCAATGATCGGTTGACCAGGTCCGGACGTTCCCATTGCGGCATATGGCCGGCATCGGGAATTTTGACGAACTCAGATCCGCGAATCCGATGGTGCAGTTCTTCACCCACTGCCAAGGGGAACACCTGATCGTAGGTGCCCCAGATGATCATGGTGGGGTGCGTGATGGCGCTGAGGTGTGGAGCAAAATCGGCTTCCCAAGAGGGGAGGGCGTTCCTCACGGCCATGATGGGTTTGATGATACCGGGACGTCGGCGATTACGGTTGGACCGCTCAATAACAGCCGGCGTGAGAAGGTTGTGGTCGTGAACAATTTCCTTCAGGACGGAATCAGTGACCAGCCCGCCGAATAGCCAGTTGCCGAAGGAAACCAGCCAGGAAGGGGCTCGAGATTCCAAGGCTTGCCTGAATGATCGGCTGGTGAGTTTGGCCAGGACATGAGACGGTAACCCGTCGATGAGCACGAGTTTGCCGACGCGGGTCGGATGGGTCAATGTCATTCCTATGGCCAACCCGGCGCCCATGGAATTGCCGACCAGTGTGGCTTTCTCAATCTGAAGCGCATCCATGAATCCGATACAGAAGTCCAACATCTGATCCGGCAGGTACTCAATGTCCGGTTTGTCGGATAATCCGGAACCGAGTAGGTCGAGCGTCAGGGTGCGGAAATGTTGAGACAAGGCATGTTGCTGATGTTCCCATTGCCACATGGATCCGCCGAAGCCGTGAATCAGGATGACCGGCGGGCCGGTACCGATATCGAGGTACGCGATCCGCTGATCATGAACGAGAACGGTGTTGATCGGGATACGTTCTATCGGGCTACGCCCTAACGTTTCAAAATAGGGCGGGATCTGTGAAGGCGTAGCACAGGCGGTCATGAGGTACGAGACAAGACACAGGATGAGCGGCGCCAGATGCCGGGGACTGCATGGGCGAGAGCGCGAATCGGCGCTGGACCTACTCCAGTTGAATGACCGTTTCATCCGTCTTCACATTGTCACCCTCCGCAGTCAGGATCACGGTGACTCTCCCATCGATCGGCGCCGGCACTTGGCTTTCCATCTTCATCGCTTCGATAATCAACAAAGGATCGCCGGCCTTGACCCGATCGTCGACCGCCACCAGGATCTTCACCACTCGACCCGGCATGGGCGGAGCCACATCACCTGGTTTCGAAGGTCTGGGACGTTTGGGTTTTCCTCCCGATTCGGTCTCCTGGGTCTCCGGCACACCGGCGAGCACTTCCTGGATGGGTTCGAGCGACACTTCTTCAAGCTTATCATTCACACGAATGTAGTAGGGCTTACGTCCGTCGATTTTTCGACCAGAGCCCGAGACCTTGACATGATAGGTCTCTCCGTGCACCGTCACATTGAATTCCACGGGAGCCAGGTGCAGTTCGTGAGCGGTGGCGGGCCCCTTCGCAGAGCCCAATTCGAGCGGATCAGGGGTCAACTCGCCTTTCTCGCGGGCTTCGAAAAAGTCGCGCGCGATGCTGGGAAACAGCACGAAGGACAGCTGGTCCTCGATGGTCTGAGCCGAATCGGGAAGCTCTTTTTTCGCCTCATCCAATTCCGGCTCAAGCCGATCAGCCGGCCTGGTTTTGATCGGCGTGTCATCGCCGGTCGCCCGTGCCATCACGTCGAGATCGACCTGTCCGGGGGCACGGCCATACAATCCCAAGAAATAGTTCTTGGTTTCGGTGGTGATGACTTTGTATCGCTCGCCGGTCAGCACATTGAGCGTCGCCTGCGTTCCGACGATTTGACTGGTCGGGGTGACGAGCGGGGGATAACCCATATCTTTCCGTACCAGCGGAACTTCGTCGAGGACCTCCTTCATCCGGTCCAACGCATTCTGCTCCGTCAGCTGGGCGGCCAGGTTCGACAACATGCCGCCGGGAATCTGCGACATGAGGATTTCTGCATCCACGCCGGTAAAGTCGCTCTCGAACTGGCGATATTTGCGGCGAACCGTGCGGAAGTGCTCGGTGATCGGCTGGAAGGATGCGAGCTCCAAACCTGTGTCGTAGGGCGTATTCTGGAGCGAAGCAACCAGCGTTTCCGTCGCCGGATGGGAAGTGCCTCCTGCAAGCGGAGAAATAGAGGTATCGAGCATGTCGAGGCCTCCGAGGATCGCCATCAACGAGGCCATGGAAGCCATGCCGGATGTGTAATGCGAGTGGAGATGGAGCGGGACCTTGACGGCGGCCTTCAGCCGACGCACCAGATGGTAGGCGTCGAGCGGCGCCAACAGTCCGGCCATGTCCTTGATACAAATCGTATCTGTTCCAAGATCTTCCAACTTCCTGGCTAAATCAACAAACCGCTCGATGCTATGGACCGGGCTGACGGTGTAACAGAGGGTGGCTTCAGCATGTTTCCCGCAGGCTTTCACTTCGCTCACGGCCCGATCGAGATTCCGCACATCGTTGAGAGCGTCGAAGATGCGGAAGACATCGATGCCGTTCGTGGCCGAACGTTCGATGAACCGCTCCACCACGTCGTCGGCGTAATGGCGATAACCGACGAGGTTCTGCCCGCGCAACAGCATTTGGAGCTTGGTGTTGGGCATGGCGGCCCGCAAGGCCCGGAGCCGTTCCCAGGGATCTTCTTTTAAGAAGCGCAAACAGGTGTCGAAGGTGGCTCCGCCCCATACTTCCAGCGACCAATAGCCGACCGCATCGAGTTTTTGTGCGATGGGCAGCATGTCTTCTGTGCGCATGCGCGTTGCCAATAACGACTGATGGCCGTCTCGGAGCGCGACATCCGTGATCAGGACCGGTTTGCCGGCGGCCGGTGTGATCGTGAACTCGCTGGGGCGGGACGAAGCGCTTTTTGAGGTCTTGATCGTCGGAGCGGACGATCTGGCCTTTTGCTTCGGTTTTCTTGCTGGTGGTCGCCTTTTCGTCATGGTGTTCAGCGCATCTCTTTGGAAAGCAGAGTGGTTTGTTCGAATTAGAGACCTTCGTAGGCGGCAATTGCGGCGGACAGCGCCAACACCAGATCCTCCGGCTGCTCAAACTCGTGGTACGAATACAGCTCAGGGTGGGTGTCCAGGTACGACGTGTCGAAGCGTCCTGCAATAAAGTCCCGTTCCTGCATGATCGCCTCCATGAAGGGAATAGTAGTTTTCACTCCACGGAGCACGTACTCTTCGAGAGAGCGGCGCATCCGGCTGACGGCTTCTTCCCAGGTGCGGCCCCGGACCGTCAATTTGGCCAGCAGCGCATCATAGTACGGCGGGATCGTGTAATCCTTGTAGACGGCGCCGTCGATGCGCACACCGATTCCACCGGGAGAGAGATAGGCCGTGACCGTGCCTGTGCAGGGCAGGAAATTGTTTTTCGGGTCCTCTGCATTGATCCGGCATTGGATGGCGTGACCTTGGAGGATGACGTCCTTTTGTTGGATGTTGAGCGGCAAGCCGGCTGCGATCTTAATTTGATTTCGCACGATATCGATGGCCGTGATCTGCTCCGTCACCGTATGTTCGACTTGGAGGCGCGGATTCATCTCGATGAAATAGAATTTGCCTTCTTGATCGAGCAAGAACTCCACGGTTCCCGCGTTGTCGTAGTTCACCGCGCGCGCGATGGCGATGGCGGCGTTGCCCATCTCTTCCCGGAGCGCCTGCGTCAGAATCAACGACGGAGCGATCTCGATCAACTTCTGGTGACGTCTCTGGATTGAACAATCGCGTTCATTCAAGTGGATGATATTCCCGTGGCGGTCTCCCAGTATTTGGAATTCAATATGGTGCGGCCGCTCGATATATTTTTCGATGAAGACGCTGCCGTCTCCGAACGAGGCGTGGGCTTCGCGCGCGGCGACTTCCATGTTCTCTCGCAGCTCATCGTCCGATCGGACCACGCGAAGCCCGCGGCCACCGCCGCCTGCGCTCGCCTTGATCATGACCGGGTAACCCGATTGTTTTGCGAAGGCTAGGGCATCTTTTATATTGGTAATGGCTCCATCCGTGCCGGGCACGATCGGAACACCGGCTGATTCGGCGATCTCGCGCGCCTTGACCTTGCTGCCCATTACGGTAATGGCCTTGGTGGAAGGACCAATGAATGTAATACCGGAAGCCTGGCAGAGCTCGGCGAACTCCGCATTTTCAGAAAGAAACCCGTACCCGGGATGGACGGCATCGGCGCCGATCCGTTTCGCCAAGTCGACGATCTGTTTGCTATCCAAAAAACCCTTCACCGGACCAGGCCCGACCATGTAGGATTCGTCCGCTTTCTTCACATAGATCCCGGTCGAATCCGCTTCAGAATAGATGGCAGCGGTGGCGATGTTCAATTCGCGGCAGGCGCGGATGATCCGCATGGCGATCTCACCGCGATTGGCGACTAAAATCTTCTTGAACATGTCTGAGTCCGTCAGCTCGCGCGGAAAGAAATGAATCTGAAAAAGGAAGGCGTAAGCTAGCATAGGATCCAGAGGCCTGTCGAGGGAGAAGCGTCGGTTGGAAGTGGGAATCGCTCGTCAAAACGAAGGGTTACTCTTGTCTTTTGTCAAACAACTGGGTCGTCCCACGCATAGGAGTTCTGCAGAATGCCCTAGGTTTCTCACGATGGTACGACAATTCACGGAACGCGACTTTGGTCCGACGTACGGCGCGACACCGACCCTCGACGTCCTACGCGTGTGGAATATCATTCAATGCCCAATGCCGCCGACCGAAACCTGCCACAAATTCGCCGGCATCAGCGTAAGATTCTTCACTTGGCCTAACGGACTGGAAAAGAAATGATGATCCCTCCCATCACATCATGGAGCTTGTAGTCCCGCTTGACGCTCAGAGGATGGTTGTTATGGCATATGACACAAGCCATCGAGACAGCTCGGTCCGCAAAAATTGCCTTGAAATAACGTCTATCACCTTCTGTAATGATTCCCGTATAGGGTTTCCTAGGATTCTTTGCTACCGCTTCCAAGCCCGCTCGTTCGAACTCATCCATCGGCCCGTTCTTGATGTAAATTGGGCCTAAGCTGCTGAGGCGGACGTGGAGACCCAGGCCTAACCCCTGAACCTCTTGACCCGTCATCTGAAGCAATTGAGCCGGAAGAGGCAACGCCCCCTTTTCTTTCCAGTCCTCCGCCGCCACAGCGATCTTGCGATCCTGCAGCTGCTCCACGACATGGGTCGAATAGATGTTCCGATCGGCCTGAATGACTGCATGAATGTATTCCGCCATCAACTCCGGAAGGATTCCCTCCGGCTCTGCAGCCTGCGCAATATTCACGGAGACACCTGCGAACAGAATGACCAAGAGTTTGCCGAGAATCCGTCCAGCTGCTTTCACGATCATGGCAACCCTCCTTCGCAGCGTACCGGAGTAGAACCTGCCTCGCAGAACACTTCTCTGCGAGGTCGTCGCATCCGTCTCCGCAATGTGGTCACCTGTTCAATTCCTCGATACTGCCGATATCCTTAGAATTCTTGAAATCCAGTTGCTTGGATGATTGTTTCGCATCCAAGACAAAGATCTCGCCGCGCATGGTGTCACTCAGTAACTTCCCGTGAAGATTACACCAGAAATGAAATCGATCAACACTCGCTTCAGGGACACTGAAGCGGAGCATGACGCGATCACGTGGTTCAACCCGAACTCCGAAGGCGGTGAGCGTGTAGACGATGGTTGCCCGGCCTGAGATCTCCATGTCCTCCGCCTTCATGAGTAATGGCGAGACGAACTCATGCGCGACCTCATCTTCATTCCGGAGCAGGATGGCGAGGTCCATCCCGACCGGTAAAGAAAAAGCCGGATTCGGTACGGAATTCTCAAGTTGTCCGCCTTTGATCACCTGAAAGGCCTTGTCTTTCATCACCACGACGACATCAGGTTCATACAGCAACTCTTCGGCCGAGCCTATTCCGCTCATTCCTATCCCAAGTGCGAACAGGATGGCGAATGCGATCAATCGCGATCGTGACGGCACTTGTTGCCTCTTCCTTTTTGTCGACGGATGTATTCCCTGGAGAAGATCATGCCGTCGGTCTGTATAAGCAACTGATCGCGGAAAAGAAATCAGGCCGCCCGCGTCGATCGGATGACCCGGCGTCGGGCGACCTGAACCATCATCGCTTCAGCCGCCGCCGATTCCTGTGGTTTCTATAATCGCCAATTCCCCACGCATTTGTTGTCCATGCTCTTTCCCATGGATATTGCACCAGAAGACATCATAGGTGCTTGCTCTGTCGCCATATCGATCCGGCTTGGACATGGGGGCGTTAAACTCAATGGTGACGGTTTGCCCTGGATCGATGCGAAAGCCGGAGGCTTGTGCCGTCTTGACCGCGGTGGCATTACCAGAAATGCGGAACGGGACATCCCGGAACAGTGTAGACATGAACTCATGCGCGACGAGATCCCGGTTGAGAAGTTTAATGACCGCCGGCATCCCTGCCATGAGAGCAAAACCACGCGCAGTCCCTCCTTTTGTGATTTGAAAAGTTTTTTCGCTGATATCAATGACCACGTCAACTTCGCTTGGGACGAAAGGTTCGGGAGGTGCGGCCTTTGCCCAGTAGTCACGGACCTCCGAGACTGAAATAAGGTTTGCGGCCTGGTACGTAGGAGGGGCCATCTCCCCAAGTTGATTCCGGTTGATCAGTAATGCGACACGAGGTTTGTTGGGCTCCGACCATTCTTGTCTCATCGCGGTTCTGGGCACGGTCATCATCTGCCCGTCCCCTTCTAGCTCGATCAGTGCATACTCGGTCCCTAATAGTGTGTCGGTCAGTGTCCCAGCGAGATGGCCGACCGGGTGACCATCCTTGGTGTATACGGGATAGTGCGGCCCCGCTTTGAAGGAAAGCACCCCATCATTGGGCATGTAGCCTTCCCATCCCTGAGGCAGTCCAAGGTTGGCAGTTTCAGAAGCTGGAGATACATCAAACCGGATGAGGCTCGCGCTGCCGAGGTCCGTGACCTCGACCTTCACAGTATCCCCTCGGATAAATGGGCAGTCTCCCATTCGAAAACCGGCGCCAGGCTTCGATTTTACTTTCGCTTCCTTGTTGCCGGTGCGGGTCGGGCAGATCAGATGAGTGTCTTCCGTGACTGCGACGCGAACGACCTCGCCCGACGCCTTCCTGATCCAGTAAGCATTCCCTTCGACTTTGACGATATAGCCGTTCAACATGTATTCGGCGCCACTCACCGTCACTTGCGCCTTATCCTCAAACGACCCAGCAGTCGCTGTCGCAGCGAAGGCGAGCGCGACAACGACTCCTCCTATGATGCTGATGTAACGCATGGAGCAATCCTCCTTGCTATGAGTTATTTTGCTGAATCTGCTGACACCAGGTTCTCTGTCTGCTGTCGCAGGTCTGACCCATCAAGGCGTGAAATACTGTCGATTGATGGGAATGAAATGCCGAAGTCGAATCAAATAAATTGGCGATCAGATTACTGAGGTGTCGGGTCGAGGTGTAGAGGGAAACGAGAGAGCGCAAGAGGAGGGAAGGTGACATCGCATCCCCCTTGCGAAAGGGTCGAACGTTCTCAGCCTACTCCTCCGTTGACGATGATGCAAGGGGCGCATCAGCAGGCGTCTCACCGGCTCATTCGGGCCGGTGCGGTTCGAAATCTGGAACGATAATCAATTTCCAATCAACAGGTAATCACCCTTTCCTGCTGTCTCTCTGAAACGGGAGTGCTCGGGGAATGGCTTCTGGCCGAGTCTCCTCTTTCTTCCTAGCCAGGAACAACTGCAAGATGTACCAGGTGTAGAGCAGCGACAGCAGCGCGAAGTTGGTGATGAGAATACCGGGCGTCATCCATTGCCAGCCATCGAATTTCAAGTCAGAGAGGGGCCACAGCACCGGAGTCGGAAAAAAGGCGTACGAATGCAACGGCACGTCGGCCAGGACATGGAGTCCCCAGGCTCCCAGTTCCCAGACCGGTCGTTTCAGGACAAGCCATGCCAGGAAAAAGACGGTGAGAAATATGGCGAAGCTATGGGTGTAATTATAGAGGTGGTGGACATATTGCGGGATCGTCGATTCCGGGGGAGTGCCGTGACTAAAGTCGGGCTTTGGCGATAAGCCGAATGTCGCCGCTACGTACAGGACCCCGAATGAAAACAGATCAGGCGCCATCCCGATGGCGAATGCCAGCCAGAAACTCGATCGGCTTTTTCGACCGAATGCAATTGAACCCCAGAGGCCGTGCGATACGAAATCCATCAGATCCTTTCGTGGGTCTCCAACGACGATAGTTTATCACGGGCGCACGGCTGACCCTACGGCAAGAAGTAGGTGCAGGTTTTTGCCCAAAAGACTGTAGATGTTCCCATACGGAATGCGTAAACGATATCGCAGACTGCAACGGCATCTGCCAGCGGGAAGAATTGGGCTGCCGGTTAAAGCCACGACCGTTCCATATTTGTCTGTCGATGTTCATACCCACTTCCGTTGGACTGTCCCCCCTCAAAGAGAAGTCAGAGCAGTTCCGATCCATTGTTACACTCGGCGCGCAGACCATTACGTAGCGATGTTATCCAAAGGCCGTGGATCGAGCGCTTGGAAAGATTTCGAACCATGTTAGTCGCTTCCAAAAGTGGCAGTCACGGTACGCGGTAACCATTTCTCCAACTCGCTGAGTCGGCACAACAGTGAATCCCATGAACAATTCGGGACCGCAACAGGTACATAACACTTCCGCCGGTTCAGTAAACGGGTCGTTGGCCGACAGCGGCCTGACTTGTCTCCTCATCATCGCTCGATTCCACGACCTTCCCGCCGATGGTTCACAGCTACGGCATCGGTTTGCGCAGTCCGGACAAGCCCTCTCCGATGCCGAACTCCTCCGTGCCGCTACACATCTTGGCTTGAAAGCAGGTCTGATCAATACTGCATGGAGCAAACTCCAAGGGACACCGCTGCCTGCCATGGTAAAGCGGGCTGATGGCCGCTATGTTGTGCTGGCGAAGGTCGAAGAAGAGAAGGTACTGGTCCAGGATCCGATCGAAGCCCGGCCGCTCGTCCTTTCTCGTGAGCAATTCGAAGCGATGTGGGTCGGGGAACTGCTGCTCTTTGCCAAGCGATCTCCTGTCCGTCTGCCGGATCTCAGGTTTGACTTCACCTGGTTCATTCCGGCGATCGTGAAATATCGTAAGTTTTTGGGAGAAGTGCTGATCGCGTCGTTCTTTCTCCAGCTCTTTGCCTTGTTGACGCCGATTTTTACACAGGTCGTCATCGATAAAGTACTCGTCCACAAGGGATTCACGACGCTCCATGTGTTGGCGATCGGCATGATTGCGCTGGCGATCTTTGAAGCAATTGTAGGCGGGCTCCGGATTTACCTGTTTTCGCATACGACGAATCGGATCGATGTCTGTCTAGGCGCCCAACTCTTCCGGCATATCCTGGCGCTTCCCATGTCCTATTTTGAAGCCCGACGCGTCGGCGATACAGTCGCCCGCGTACGTGAGTTGGAACAGATCCGCCAATTCTTGACCAGCCATTCGGTCACGGTCGTGCTGGACGTCGTCTTTACCGTCGTCTTCCTGACCGTGATGTGGTTCTACAGTCCCACGCTCACGCTCGTCGTCATGGCTTCACTTCCGGTCTATGCGCTGCTGTCGATCGCCATTACTCCTGCTATCCGGGCGCGCTTGCATGAAAAGTTCAACAGAGGCGCAGAAAACCAGGCGTTCTTAGTCGAAACGGTCAGCGGGATCCAAACCGTCAAAGCCATGGCGGTCGAACCTCCGCTTGTGCGGAGATGGGAAGAACAGCTGGCCGGCTATGTGCGGGCGAGTTTTCGCGCAACGAGCGTGATGATGATCGCCGGTCAATCTGCGACCTGTGTCCAAAAGGTCACCACCGTCGCGGTGCTGTGGCTGGGTGCCTATCGTGTGATCGATGGAAATCTGAGTATCGGTCAGTTGATTGCATTCAACATGCTGTCGGCCCAAGTGACAGGGCCACTTCTACGGCTGGTGAATCTCTGGCAGGAATTTCAACAAGTGGGCATCTCGATGCAACGATTGGGCGATGTGCTCAACACTCAGCCCGAACCATCGTATAACCCGAATCGAACGACGTTGCCTCGAGTCATGGGGCAGGTTCGATTTGAAGAAGTCACGCTTCGGTACCGACCGGATGGGCCGGAAGTCACCAGGAAGATGTCATTTTCAGTAGAGCCTGGACAGGTCATCGGCATCGTCGGACGTTCGGGATCCGGGAAAAGCACCATTGCCAAATTGCTGCAGCGTCTCTATGTGCCGGAGCGCGGGCGCATTTTGGTGGATGGAGTGGATGTGGCGCAGGTCGATCCTGCATGGCTGCGCAGGCAAGTGGGAGTCGTGCTGCAGGAAAATGTCCTGTTCAATGGCTCGGTCCGAAGCAACATCGCGTTGACCGATCCTGGGTTGGCGATGGACCAGGTGATCCAGGCTGCGACAATGGCCGGGGCTCACGAATTCATCCTGGAATTGACGGAGGGCTACGATACGCTGATCGGAGAGCACGGATGTACGCTCTCAGGCGGGCAGCGTCAGCGGATCGCCATTGCGCGGGCGTTAGTCGCGAATCCTCGCATTCTGATTTTCGATGAGGCGACCAGCGCATTGGACTACGAATCCGAAGCGGCGATCCAACGGAACATGGCGCAGATCTGTAAGGGGCGTACAGTCTTTATCATCGCGCATCGGCTGAGTACGGTGCGGCCTGCGCATCGCATCTATGTCGTCGACAAGGGAGAGATCGTCGAGGAAGGGTCGCATGATGAACTCCTTCGTGGCGACGGATTGTATGCGCGATTGCAGATGCATCAGATAGGCAAGGGATAGAGGTCTCTCAGATGGTCTTTGGGGCGTTCGGCAGACATTGGACGGTGTGGAAGGCAGCGTGGCAGGCCGAGTCAAGCCGACCAGCCGATTCCGTTGTGTCCAGCGGACAAGCCATGGAATTTCTGCCTGCGGTATTGGAAATTCAGCAGATTCCTCCATCTCCAATCGGTCGAGCGCTCCTCTGGACGATCTTGGCAGCCTTCACTGCTGGAACGCTGTGGACCACATTCGGGTGGATCGATATCGTGGCCACGGCGCAGGGCAAGATCATTCCCAGCGGCTACTCGAAGATCATCCAGCCGTATGAAGCAGCGGTCATTGCATCGATCCAGGTGCAGGATGGGCAAGCCGTAAAGCGGGGTGATGTGCTGATCGAGCTTGATTCGACCCTCAATCGTGCCGACTATGAGCGAGTATTCAATGAATACAGATCGGCAAAAGTGGATGCGGCCAGGTTGAGGGCTCTCATCAAGGGACTGGCCACTTTTGAGATACCTGCCGGTGTAGATGAGGCCTATGTCGTGCTGCAACAGCAATTACTGCGCGACCAATTGGCCGAGTACCAGGCCAAGGTCGCGGCTGCCCAGCATCTTGTGGAGCAACGTCAAGCTGCGCTTGAACAAACGAAAGAGAATATCCTCCGTTTGGAAGCCACGGTGCTGATGGAGACAGAACGTGCTGAAGCCTACAAGAAACTGCTTGAACACGAGGCGGTCACCAAGATGGACTTTCTGCAGGCCGAAGGGCAACGGATCGACAAGGCGCAAGAATTGGCCGGGCAAAAGAAGAAACTCGAACAGGACCAGGCGGCGCTCGCAGAAGCCGAAAAACACTACCAAGCCATGGCGTCGGAGTTTCAGCAGGCGAAACAGACGGAACTGTCTGCTCTTGAAACTAAAGCCGCTTCTCTTGCGCAAGAGGTCACGAAGGCAGGTCAAAAGGCTGGTTTGCAGCGGCTGACCTCGCCGATCGACGGCGTCGTGCAACAGTTAGCGGTGCATACGGTCGGCGGCGTCGTTACTCCGGCGCAGCAGTTGCTCATTGTCGTGCCTCAAGACCATCCAGTCGAAGTGGAGGCGCGAGTCGAGAATAAAGATATGGGGTTTGTGCAGGAAGGACAGCCGGTTGAGATCAAGGTTGAAACATTCCAGTTCACGTTGTATGGCACGATTCCGGGTCGTGTACTGACGATCTCCGGCGATGCAGGCCCTCTTGAAAAGATCGGACTCGTCTACCCAATCAGAGTCAGTATGGATCGGTCGACGATCCAGGTCGATGGCAAGCAAGTAAAACTTTCGCCTGGGATGGCGGTCACGGTTGAGATCAAGACCGGCCAGCGCCGCATCATCGAATATCTCCTGAGTCCGTTGCTCAAATCGATAAAAGAAAGTCTGAGGGAGCGGTAACGGATGGCCCCATCGCTGGTGTTGCTTGGGCTCTGTCTGCTTGTCGTCCCTGTGCTCAAACCGGGTGTGGCGCAGGCCGATATTTCAACCGGAGAGTCCGGTAGCTCGGTTCAGTTACGGACACTTCAGCCGTTCAATCTTACCTTGAAAGGGGCGTTGGCGGCGGCGCTCAACAATAACCCGGACGTGCTTGTCTACAAGGAGCGGATTCGGGAGGCACAAGGCCAAGTGCAGACGCAATTGGGTGCGATGCTCCCCAACATTTCGGCCGATATCAGGCAAACCAGGCGGACACAATTTCTCGGAACGATCGGCCTCTCCCCGGTACGTACCGATCCATTTAGCATTTTCGATACCAGGATCAGCGCGACGCAAAACCTGTTCAGTCTCAGCTTGATTCAGCGCTGGCGGGCTTCGCGTGAATCTCTGCGCGTGGCGGAACAGGAATCGGAAGCAAAACGGTTCGATACGATGGCCGGTGTGGCCCTGGTCTACATGGAAGGCTTGAAGGCCATGGCCATGGTCAACATGCATGAGGCCAATCAGCGGGTCATGTACGAATTACTCGACACGGTCAGGCAGCGGCAACGTGGGGGAGTCGCCACGGGGCTCGATATCGTCAGACTGGAAGCGCAATTAGCGGCTGAGCGGCAACAAGGATCCTCGGCACGATATGACCTTGAACATGCCAAACTGAGTCTCATCAATCTCCTTGCGTTGCCGACGGAAATATCGCTTGTCTTGACCGATGAATGGCTGACGGACGTGCGAGGCGTGCCGACGCCGCAGGGGGCGGTGGAAGAGGCATTGAGCCGATGGCCGGAGATTCAAGCACAGGACACCCGCGTGAAAGCTTCCGAATTGGCCTACGCATCGATTACGGGTGAACGAGTGCCGTCGCTGGTGGCCCAGGGAGATTATGGACTTGTCGGCAACCGTTGGAACAACACTCTCGATACCTACAATATGGCGCTGATCCTTCAGATCCCGATCTTCGACGGCGCCCAGCGGGAGGGCCGTATCGCCCAAGCCCGAAGCCAGTGGCGGCAAGAATCGTTACGGATGAGATCGGTGCTCAACCAAGTCAAAATGGAAGTACAGGATGCCCTCGCGTCGCTCGCTGCGGCGCAAGAGCAGGTGAATATCGCACAGGTCGGTTTACAGATGGCGACCAAGGAACTCGACCTTGCGCGAGAACGCTACACCGTTCTTTCCTCCACCAGTCACTTTGAACTCACCAATGGGCTCTCGTCAGTAGCCCGTGCCAGAGAAAACCTCGTCACCGCACTCTTCCAGCTCAACGCCGCCAGAGTCAATCTGGCCCGTTCGACGGGAAGTTTGCATGCACTGAACTAAAAATTGTTTGGGGAGCGAGCACAGCAGGCAAGCTACCGGCGGCTGTTCTGCCGCTGATTCCATGAGCCGAGATTCACCTTGATCTGTTCTTGGTCTGCCGGCGCTCCTCCGTATGGTTCACCCAGTCAGCGACACCTGTATGGCTGACTCCCCAGTCGATCGAATCAAAGGGTATAGAGGCTGCATTACCTTGACTTGTTCTATTGCTTCACTCACACTCGCACCATGTATGAACATTCGGAAAACGAGCTTCTGCGCATGTTGGCCGATCGGGCAGGGATTGCTGCCGACTACTACGACATCGCCGGAACGCACCATGTGACGGCGGATGAGACGCGACGGGCGATATTGGCCGCAATGAGTCTGCGGGTTTCGAATCGTGAGGAACTCATTGCAGAGCTAGAGGCGTGGGATAATCGCTGGTGGCTGCGAGGCTGCGAACCTGTCCATGTACTTCGATTGGGACGAGATGCCGATACCTGGTCGTTCTACGGCCCCTGTGAGAGCTCGGGTGATTCGGCTTTTCAGATCCTGTGGTCACTCTATGCGGAGAACGGAGAAACGCACTGTGAGCGAGCGGAGGGGCCTGGTCTCAGAGTCGAAGAGACCCGCACGATTCAGGGACGGAGGTTTGTTCGAGTCGCCTTGGCGTTTCCACAAGACCTGCCGCTCGGCTATTACATAGTCAAAGCCCACGCAAAGGGGGGCGTCACGAATACGGAATCCACATTTCATCTCATCGTCGCCCCGGAGCGCTGTTACATTTCCGATGAACTTCAGCAAGGTGTTCGATGGTGGGGCGTAGCCTTGCAGCTCTATTCATTGCGGAGCCATCACAATTGGGGAGTCGGCGATTTTCGAGATCTGGGCGCCGTCATCGAATGGGCGGGAAAACGTCTGGGTGCTGCGGTGGTCGGGCTGAATCCTCTCCATGCTCTCAAGAATGCCATGCCCTATCATATTAGCCCCTATTCACCCTCCAGTCGGCTGTTTTTGAACGACTTGTATATTGATGTCACTCAGGTTCCAGAGTGCTGGATAGGTCCGGATGTGCAAAATCGGCTTGCCGACCCCTCATTTCGTGCAAGGATCGAAACAGCCCGGCGGTGCGAGTTCGTGGATTATGACGCGGTGAAGGCAACAAAACGCGAGATCCTTGAGATCTGCTATCGGACGTTTGTGCGCGACAATTTCGAAGGCGTCGAACCGGAGTTGACACCAAAGACCGATCGGGGGAAAAGCTTTCATCACTTCACAGAGCGGGAAGGGGAATCTCTGACGCACTATGCGTTGTTTCAAGCGCTGGAAGAGGAACGGCAGTCCGCATCCTCTGCCTCGACGGTCTGGGAGGACTGGCCGGAGCCCTATCGCACTCGGAGGTCGGATGCCCTGGAAGAGTTTCGGCGTCGGCAGATGCCGCGAGTACGGTTCTTTCAATATCTGCAATGGCTGGCCGTGGAACAGCTGCAGGAGGCGGTGAAGAAGACGCACGAGGCCGATATGCCGATCGGCTTGTATCATGATTTTGCGCTGGGAAGCGAGCGCTATGGCGCCGATGGATGGCTGAATCAAGATGTATTGGCGTTCAGGGCTGATTGCGGTGCGCCTCCCGATGCGTTTGCCCCTGAGGGACAGAATTGGGGAATTTCTCCACTCGATCCTTTGCGCCTGCGCGCGAGCGGTTACCGGTACTTTATCGAATTGCTCCGCAATAATCTCCGCAATGGAGGCGCGATACGGATCGATCACGTCATGGCGCTCTTTCGGCTGTTTTGGATTCCGCGCGGTCTCCCACCCGCGATGGGGACGTACGTGTATTACCGAGATGACGAACTGCTGGCGATCTTGGCGCTGGAAAGTGTTCGGGCGAAGGCAGTGGTAATCGGCGAAGATCTGGGGACCGTTCCCGATTGGGTGCGTGATCGACTCCAAACAGCCGGAGTCTGCTCGTATCGAGTCTTCTATTTTGAGCGAGAACAGTCAGGAGGTTGGAAGTCTCCGGCACAGTATCCCGCTCAATCCCTCGCCGTCGTCACAACCCACGATCTTCCGACATTGGACGGGTATTGGGAAGGCGTGGATATTGAAACCCGGTCCGCGCTGGGCCTGTTCCCTTCGGATGAGGCTCGAAATGCGATGTGGGCGGAGCGGCATCGAGAAAAGGCAGGGATTCTCGCTGCCTTGAAGTCCCAAGGACTCTTGCCGTCTGGTGTCTCGGAGGATCCGGCTCAGATGCCGACTATGACGACTGAGTTGATGGAGGGGATTCATCAGTATCTGGCCCGTACCCCCGCCTGGATTGTCTTGGTCAATATTGAAGATGTCCTTGGTACCCGATGCCAGACCAATCTACCAGGGACGGTGGACCAGCACCCGAATTGGCGCCGGAAATTGAGTCTGACGGTGGAGGATTTGATCCAAGACTCCCGATTTGAACGACTCGCAGCGTTGTTGCGTTTGACCCGCCCTCTTGTGTAAGTACTTCGGTGAAGAACTCGTTCGTGATCGATGTGCTCGACTCAGAAGTTGTGATCCCAGGCCAGGCGGAGCGAGTCGATGACTGCCATGACGCATCGTGACCGCCTCGTGCTTGCGATCGCGGCTGCCTGTTTTCTTATCATCCTGGTCACTGAAGAATTCACCCCGGCCAACGTCGTCGGTGCGTATGGGTATGTATTGCCCATCTTGTTGGTAACCACCCTTCGGAATCGAACCATCATGTTGGTGACGGTGTTGGCTTGTGTCGTTGCCACCTATTCGGGTTTACTCCAACCGACGAAGCCTGGCCGATTTCAATCCGCCATCATCAACCGGAGCGTCGTCGTGGGCGTCTTGCTGTTGGTGGCTTACCTTGGTGTGAGTTGGGAAGAGCGGAAGGCGCGAGAGGAGGCGGCGAGGGTGGCGCTGGCTCGACAAACCGAGAATCTGCTCAAAGCCAACACACAACTGGTTCAGGCGAAAGATCAGCTGAACCGGTCGGAACGGTTGGCTGCAGTGGGACAGCTCGTGGCGTCCGTGGCGCACGAGGTGGGCACCCCGCTTCATTCAATCGCGTGGCATGTCCAGGCTCTGGCCGAGGAGCCTGGTGCAACGCCGGAGATGAGGAAACGGGTGGCCATCATCGATGATCAGATCGCGCGCGTCGTTCGAATCATTCAGGATTTATTGTCTTCTACTCGACCTCGCCAGCCCGAACCACACTGGCTTCCAGTGGAGGAAGTGGTCGGCCCCTCTGCGATCCTGATGGAACCGGCCTTCCAGGAGAAAGGGATCGTTCTGGCGGTTGACATTCCAAAGGACCTTCCACTGATTTGGGCGGACAAGGAAAAAATACATCAAGTCTTGGTGAACGTCCTGACCAATGCGCTTGCGGCAACGCCCACACGGGGGAAAATCAACATCATGGCAGGAAGTCGCGAGGCGTCGTCGGACGAACTGGATCGCGGTCGGCTGGTCGCAGACGGCATGTCGCCGGTGGTGATTACGATTGAGGTGCAGGATACAGGATGCGGTATGCCGGAGGAAGACACGCAGAAAGCCTTTGAACCGTTTTTTACGACGAAGGCGGTTGGCAAAGGAACCGGCTTGGGACTATTCTTGAGCCGCGAATCGGTGGTGGCTCATGGCGGCAGCCTGACGATGACAAGTGAGATCGGGCGTGGCACGATCGTGACGATGACGTTACCGGCGATGCAAAACGGACTTATTCATGCGAAGGAGGAGGCGTAATGCAACCAGCGACGATTCTGGTGGCCGACGACGATGCGGTTGCACGTGAGTTGCTGGCGGAGGCTCTCAGGAAGGAAGGATATCATGTCGAAGCCTTTGCCGGCGGAGAAGAGGTGGTCGCGCGTGGACGCCAGGGGCGGGTGGATTTGGTGTTGACGGACATCCGCATGGGCGCGGTGGATGGGTTGACGGTCTTGCGGGAGTTCAAACGAGTGAGTCCGAATACGGCCGTCGTAGTGCTCACCGCGTTCGGCTCTCTGGAAGGCGCGATCGAAGCGATTAAGCAGGGCGCCTACGATTACCTGGCGAAGCCGTTCAAGAAAGAGGACATCAAGCTGGTAGTCAAACGGGGTCTGGATCACTGCAGATTACTCCAAGAGAATGCGCGGTTCCGAGAAGAATTGAAGAGCAAGGGCGAGTGGTCTCCGTTGGTCGGAAGCAGCACGGCGATGTTGGAGGTGTACAAGTTGGTCGCGCGTGTGGCGGAAAGCAAAAGCACGATCCTGCTCCAGGGAGAAAGCGGTACCGGCAAGGAACTCATTGCGCGGGCCATTCATACGAATGGCCCGCGCCGGGATAAACCATTCATCCCGGTCAATTGCGGTGCGTTGCCCGATACCTTGCTGGAATCGGAAATGTTCGGATACGAGAAAGGCGCGTTCACCGGCGCAGCGGGGACCAAGGTCGGACTCTTTGAATCAGCTAATGGGGGGACGTTGTTTCTCGATGAGATCGGTGAGCTTGGACAGGCGTTACAGGTAAAGTTGTTGCGGGTCATGCAGGATCAGGAAGTCCGTCGGGTCGGGAGCACGACATCCACCAGAGTCGATGTCCGGATCATTGCCGCGACCAACCGAGATCTTGAGCTGCTGGTGAAAGAAGGAAAGTTTCGGGACGATCTCTTCTACCGGTTGAAAGTCGTTCCGATCACGTTGCCGTCATTGGTTGATCGGCGGGAGGACATTCCGATGCTGGTGCATCACTTCTTACAAAAGTGCGCGGCAGGCACAGACCATGCGGTACGGGGAGTCTTGCCGGAAACAATGGCATTGTTGATCCAATATCGATGGCCAGGCAACGTTCGAGAGCTTGAGAATGCAATTGAACGTGCCGTGTCGTTAAGCCACGGGCCTCTCCTGACGCCGGAGGATTTACCCGAAGTGATTCGCCAGTGCGCCACGACCGAAGCCGATGCACGACTTTCGCAAGTCGATCAGCTCGATGAGGTGTGTCTGACCTTGGAAGAAGTGGAAAAACGTCATTTGACTCGTGTACTGAAGGAAACAAAAGGAAATAAGGTAAAGGCCGCAAAAATACTCGGCATCGACAGACGAACGCTCTACCGTATGGCAGAGCGTTTCGGCCTGGATCTTGGAGAAGAGACTGAGGGAGCTGAAAAAGAGCCGGTCTAAGGCTTCAATCCGTAATTGGATCCGTAAAAGGTCTGTGTTGTGTAGGTTTCCTGCACGATTTTCAATTCATTCTTGATTAAGCGCAGTTTGTTTTCCGCGCTTTGAGGAACTTGAGGCGCGGTAGGACCCCACCCTTGGAACATCGTTTGCTTACCTTCCGACGAGATTTGCAGATGGAGACGGGAGCTCTGGTCAGTTTCTGGCGTCACAGAAGCTTCAGCCCAGCTCCTGACGACACCAAGCCGTCCTTTCACGAGCCAATCCCAGATACTGGGCTGTTCATCCCTGTAACCTGTCTGTAACTGAGATCCGTCTTTCCAGTTCAAGTCGTAGTTATCATCTAGCAAAACTTTCGTCACTGCCGCTTTCACCCGGTCTGCAGACGCAGGTAAGGTGACATCGACGAGGTCTGCTTGGGAGTTGTGTTGTGGCGGCACGCCGGCACATCCAAAGGCAAAGACGGCGAGGGCGACGATGGCAAGACAGTCTTTTCGGCTCATTTTGTTCTGGCCTCCTTCAGACGGTATACGAGGTGAGTATCGGTCTGCGTCACTCCTTCTATACGATGTATACGACTTAAAACCAGTTGGGTCAAGGCATCTTGGTCCGGTATGTCGGCTATGGCGATGATGTCCGGCTTGCCCCAACAGGGATCGATCGTTTTTATTTCTTTAATTTCCCCCAGCGATTTGACTACAGCAGCTGTTTGTCCAGGTAGAACATTAATCAGCACGTATGCCCGATCCGACACACCTTGATCTCCCGAAGCGGGACCATGAATCGTATAGGGAACTGCCCCGGAAGTGGGCTGCTTTATAGCAAAGGCATTTTGCGCTGTCAACTCCGGCTTGGTCTTCGTGGACTTTGATGGCGGCGTGACAGAAGGAATCCTATTTAAATTGTGTTTTGCCATGGTCTCACTTTGGCGCAACAAGCACTTCGATCCGGCAGTGCTCGCTGACGCTTGTTAAGGTTGTTTCCAGCCGCTTCGGGCTTCCGATGCGGCCTTCCGGATCGTACAGGAAGCAAAACAAGGTTGAGCATTTCCCTTGAGCGCTATAATAAGCGGAGTCCGCCGCGATCTGATCGGCAAGTTCCTTCGTGGTCAAGCCGGATCTGGTCTTCTTCGCCGCCACGGCGATCTGATCCCGATTGACAAGGAGCGTCGTTCTCGATGCGCCTCCTGTATAGGGGGGTGTCCATTCATCGGTCGCGACCTCGTCGAACTCCACCTTCAACAACGCGCACAAGAGGTCCTGTAGGTCGTAATCGTCGTCGACCTCAAGTGTCGGACGATAGTCTTTCCGAAGTCGGAGATGTCGGGCTACGGCATGAAAGCGATGACAGACTTTCCGAATGAGCTGAAGCGGGTCCTGGTCAAGCGCGGAATCGAGTGCGGATTCGACCAACGGAGTGCCGTGCACACTGATCGACGGCTTGTCTAACGGCGGGTCTTGCGGAGCCGGCACAACAGAATGCTCCCCTTCAGACTGTATTGACTGAGTACTCGACGTAGATGCTGAGGCATCGGTGTGGTACTGATCCAGGCTGGAAGGAGATGCCGGAGCTACTGCCGATGATAGTGGAGCCTGTTTCGGGCTGTCGAGCGGTGATGGCATCGGCTGAGTGAATGGAGCGGACTCCGGTGGGGGAGAAGGATTGGTACTAGGGGTAGGGATAGGGGGATCATGTGGCTCGGGCGTTACAGCTATGGGAGTTAAAGCCGCCGTAGGGGTTGGAGGCAGCGTCGGTGCCGGGATCGAAGTCGGAGTAGGAGTCAGCAGTGGAGTCGGGATCTGAGGTGCTGGTGCAATGGATTGTGTTTGAGGCGCGGGTGTGACAAAGGGAATCGACGGTCCCACATTTGTCGTTATGGCCACGGGAATCGTCAGCGGCGCAGCTGTTTGCGCTGTCACGATGGGTGGTGCCGTAGGTGAGACAATCATCAGACGTGCGGTGCTGTTTACGGTTGCCGCATGTGGTGGCTCGGGTTTGGGTGGTGGCTTGAGTCCTTGATAGTCTAGTTTCCGATCCTCAAGGATTTGTATAAGACCTTTAATAACGGTAAGGGTCTGTGCCAGCTCGGCCTTATCCGCTGTGCGAATCTTGAAATTCCGATACGTTTGGAATTCATGAGAGCGCTCACCGAACGTCTGCCGCAGGCATTCGCGAAATTGCAGCTCGGCTTTGCTTTGCGCTGCATCACGATAAGGGAATCCCTCTTGGCTGATGTCATTGATTGCCGCAAGAACTTCCTGAAACTTGTTGATTCCGTGCGAGACCTCTTCGATGAGAGCGGTTTTCGATCGGGGCCGCTGATGTTCCGATGCGCGTGCACGTGCCATGGTTATGTGAAAAAAGTCTAACTGAGGGGGTACCGCATGACAAGAAAACAGCAAATTCTGACGGGGTGTGTCGTGATGTCCGGAGCTGTAGCCGACTGACAAGACTTACCGGAAACTGGGTTTAGATGACGACGGGAGATCGAGATAGCAACGGATGGAAACCCCTCGTCTACTGCCACGGAAATCTGCCGTTGGAAGATTACGGACTGATCGGGGATGGAACAGCCGTCATATTGGTCGGACCGAACGGCGGCATGTCATGACTGTGCCTGTCGAGGGTCGATGCCGCGCATTCCGATTGATCGGGACGCCTTGTTGTTTTGATCCGGCGCGACCTCAGGGAAGACGGGGGAGCAGGGTATAAACAAATCACATTTATGCAATCGAGATAGTTTCCTCTATCGAGGACAAGTTGTCCATTGGAGGGACGTGTCGATCAGCATCTCCGTTACGCCGACATCAAAGATCATCCTGAGACCTATCGAGGAAAGCTTATGCTGGCTGGCGGCAAGGTGTTGTCTGCAAAGCGGACACAAGACAGGATAAGGATCGAGGTACTACAGATTCCGCTATCCGAGGATTTGATTCCCACCGGACGCGATTCTGATTCGAAAGGTCGGTTCGTTATCATTCAGCAAGTTCCTGAGCCAGCCGTCAAGCATATCACGGTCTGGGATTGGGATCACATGAAGGGTGGGTATGGTCGGTACTACGGCTACGGCGATCCCTTTCCATGGGCATACCGTGGGTACTACGGAGAATCCTATTCTTGGTAGCATACGAAGCCGTGAAGGTCTGATTAAGTTACGTTTACACCGAGAAGTCTGCTCATAGGTGGCGAACAAGAGCATCTGGGTGGGAATCAGATGAGCAGGGAATGTCGGGATCGGGTTTGCTCAGCCTTCGTTCTTTCCTCTACGTTGTCGTCAGGAGGTACCGACGAGCCACACACAGATTTGTCAAGCCGCTGCTGATGAACAGCCAGTGGGTATTCTTCATCAGCCCGCGGTAGTGGACGTTGGGTCATCCAAAGATTTGCTTGATCACCAAGAACACATGCTCGACTTTGGCATGGACATTCGCCTTGGTGCGGTTCTTCGTCGAACTGGGCGCCGCAATAATGGTCGTATCCACGGTGGTCTCTCGGCTCACCTGCAAGCCTTGCGTGATCAAATGTTCTTGGATTCGCGCAAAGAGTTGTTCTTCCAGCTGGTGAGCCTCCAGCAGATGCGGAAACTTGCCGATCGCCGTCTCATCCGGCACAGGCTCACAGTCCAGATCAATCTCGACAAACTGCCGTATGGCGCGCGAGTCATACAAGGTCTCCTCGACCGCCTGGTCCGACAGGTTGAACTACAGTTGCAGCCGATAGAGGTGCAGCATGCGGTCGATGCCCACCGGCGGACGGCCAGCTCCCTCGGGCTTGAGATAGCCCCATGCAATCGCGGCAGCCAGTTCCGTCCACGGCACGATGCGATTTGTTTCGTCGAGGAACTGCTCGCGGCGGATGGGCTTGCGATACGGTTCACCCGTAGCCTCAGCACATGTCTGTGGCTGTATGGGCGTACCTCCTCATCAGAGCTGCGCGACTCTTTAGCACATCACGAGAAGAGACTAAATCAGACGTGCACAAGGGAACCTACATCGAGTGCTGGTGCTGGTGCTGGTGTTCACCGTGCTCGTCGGTGTGCTGATGGTCATGGCGCCCTGTGTCTGAACCATGGTCGTGAGTATGTGCATGCTCGTGCTCATGCTCATGGTTGTGAGTCTGAGCCGATCCATGCACGTGATCATGACTGTGGAGGTGTTTATGAGAGTGAGAACCTTGCATGGGTGATACTCCTTTCGGACGGATTGTTTTTCATGATACCACTCTTTCTTGAGTCATGGAATACGGGGCGACATGCGGACACAAGTTGGAAATGATGGGGGAGCGTTATACTGCCGCAGTTTTCAGAGGGAAGGTCAAAGCTGGATTTGCGTGACCGACAATCGCGGTGTTTATCCGCGCGCCATGATCACGATAAAGAGGATGAGTAGCGCACGGGTCAATCGAAGGAGATAGTAAGAGAACTGAAGTCTCTATCCGGCGCCGCAAGGAAGAAGGCTCAGCCTGAAACGGCGTCGGTACGAGCAAGCTTGGTTTGGTGCCCCCGATACGAATTGAACGTACGACCCGCGGTTTAGGAAACCGCTGCTCTATCCAACTGAGCTACGGGGGCATAGCCGTAGTTTCAATGGTTTGTGACTCCCTGTCAACCCTGTTGCGCACTTCAGGTCCGGTTTCAGTCACGGATGAGACCAACTTTAATCGGGTTGGTGAATGAGGGCTACCGCTGGTGATACCGTAAGTATGCCCCGAGATACGGAGTTTGAAGCACCGGAGTAAAGATACAAGCGAAGCCGAGAACTTATCTGCATGTGGAGGTTCTATGTGGTATGTGCTGCAGCTGATAGTCGTGGTCTTGGTCTTGGGAAACATGGAGGTTGTCCAGGCGCTTGATGCGGGGAGTCGGGAATCCTTGAGAAGGATCTCAGGAGTGGCGGTGGTTGTAGAGGACATCGGTTCCGATGCCTCAGCTGATGGCCTCTCGCAAGATGCGATTCGAGTGGCGGCTGAGCTGGTCCTCCGCTCAAAGGGCATTCGAGTCCTCACGAACGTAGAGAGAACGCGTTTGGGGTCAGCGCCGTATCTCTATATCAATGTCAACACGCTGAAGGAGGAGCTAGGGTTGTACGCCTATGCTGTAAGCGTGGATCTCAAGCAAGTAGTTGGCTTGTTGTCGATCAAAAAAGCGCAGGCATGGGGGGCCACCTGGTCAGCGAGTGTTGTTGGATCGGTGGGAGAGGCGAATCTGCACCAAATTATAGCCGATGGTGTCGAGCCTCTTGTCAAAGATTTTGCTAACGACTTTGTGTTGGCCAACCCACGGTGAAGGATCGCCTGGTTGCAATAGAAGCGCCGGTTGCTAGCTCGCTGGGAATGTGCATTGTCCTGCGGATTGAAAGGGAAGGGGTGATCCTACGCTGATGTTCTCAGAAGGTTCCGTATAGACGGACATGGCATCAAACGAAATTTCCTCCGTCACTACTTTTCCTTGTACGTCATAAACACGGATGCAACGGTTGCTCATCGAATGCAGCAGGCCAAACAGCCGATAGGCTGGTGCTATAGATATCGGAACGTAGGGGTAGGGGCGGAGCAACGAAAATCCATACTGAATCAAGTGGTGCAGCGATTCGACCATCCGATCCGTCAGCCGGTTGATCTCTTTCTCGGTTAGACAGTCGACAGATAGGCTTTCGAACAATCCGGAAATCATCGCCGTGTCGGCCTTGGCCTTCTCCTATCCGCAACATCCGCCGGCGAAGACTTGTCGCTGACGATAAGCATTCCAACAAACCGAGCAGAGTTGAACCGTGGAGTCCGTAAAGCCGTCGATCGATTCCATCCTCCGCTCGACGACTATTCCACTGTCAGAACAGACACCTGCTGTCACCGACGGTGCACTATGCTCTTGGGTCGTCATGACTCGTCAGCTTTGTATTCGAACGAATATGTTGATTGCAGACTGTCGACATGAACCGGCTTCCCTGCTTCGACCGCATTAAGCTTCGAAAGCGTTCCACCAGTGATTCTGCAGTGCTTCGTTGTAAGCCCCACTGGATGCGCTGCAATCGGTTGTCCAGCCCTGCCACCATTCTTTCCAAATCCATCAAGTGATCTTTTGTTAGGGCTGTTCGCTCTGTCGCGATCATTGTTCCTCCTTTCGGGTGTTAGACAGCGCAATGGCGAATGACGCCGATGACGATCCCTTCGATATGGAACTCGTCCGACGACTGAACGATAATCGGCTGCATCGTTTCATTGGCCGGGCGAAGTTCGATGTGTGTATTCCTTTTGAAATAGGTCTTGATCGTGGCCTCGCCATTGACCAGAGCAACGACGGTCTGCCCGTTTTTAGCCATACCTTGTTTGCGCACAACCACGAGATCACCGGGCAAAATCCCTTCATCTTTCATCGATTCCCCTTTAATCTTTAACGCAAAGGAATCTCCACCTCGCAACATGCTCGGCGGCACCTCCACGAGTTCCGCTTGCAGGATCGGTTCGATGGGGGAGCCGGCTGCAACAAGACCGGCCATTGGAATAGAGGTCTTCTGTCGCAATTGGTTCAGCACTACCGATATGACACCGGGAATCCGGCGCATACCGGCTTCATAACGCGCCACGGACACTCGAGTCGTGTGTAAGGCTTTGGCAAGTTGTTGTTGCGTGAGACCTAATTCTTCTCGAATCTCTTTGAGATCCTTCGATCGCATGATGTAGCCATTGGTAACATCATTTGCCTCTGCCTGTCAATAGGGACTGGATTATCTGTAGATTTATCCACAGAAACTGGGGAAAGTGAAACCGTTGAGGAAGGGGAAGTGGAACATGGTTTATCGGCGTGGAAAGAGGTACACAGAGCCGGTTTTGAAGGCAGCCCGCACCGCACGAGCGACGGCCAGCTCATTCAATGCGGACTGCGTGATGAGAACGATGAAAAACCTACGGCGGGTGCTTCCTGCGATGCGGGAAGAACAGTATTACTTGCCGACCATCACGTCAGTGGCCTTGATGGCGACCGTCACGGAGTCGTTCACCTTCAAACCCATGCTCTTGACGGAACCTTCAGTGATCGCCGCGGCAAATTCGAGTGTGCCGACCTTGACGGTCACCTCGGCCATCGCCTGACCGTTGGTGATTCGCGTAACGGTTCCTTCAAATTGATTGCGCGCGCTGAGCTTCATGATGACCTCCTATTATTTATTTGATAAAACCCTATCACTGCCTCACCCACCCTAATAGCTTTCTAAGCAAACAATTGCCTTGCACTAGGTGTGACTATTGCTGGTGCAAGATCCTGTTGAAACACCGGATAACAATTCCGCTTGGTGGGTGCTACCTGCGGCACATCCTTGTATATGTTGGTCTACCCCAGAAGTAACTAGGAAATACCCTAGGCTGACTTCGCCGACGCGGTGTGTTCAAAAGCTCCCTCTCAATCAAAGCGAAGCCAGCATCTCATTGAGTGCGCCGATCCCGACGACCTTTCCCTTTTGCAAAAGCACGACACGATCTGCCGGTTGAGGCCAGTCGCACGCTGACCCAGAGTGCGCTCAGATCCAGCCTCTTTGGGAGCCCATGTGTGTTTTCTCCGCGGCGTCCTGTTACTTCAGCTGATACCCATACCGTTCGATGATCGCCTTGGCTTGCGGACCACTCATGAACTCCATGAGCGCTTTTGCCGTTGCGTTATCCTTTCCCTTGGGCAGTACAATCGCATCCTGTTGGATTGGTTCATGCAGATTACTGGGGACATCCCAGCGACTTCCCTTCCCCTTGACCTTCGGATCCAAGACCTGGGATAAGGCCACAAAGCCTAGTTCAGCATGACCAGACTCGATAAATTCCATGGTCTGGGCGAGATTTTCCCCCATGATGATGATGTGCTGGGGCTGCAGCTTGTCCCAGATCCTCAGTTTTTGCATAGCCTGCATTGCCGCGAGGCCGTAAGGCGCATTTTTAGGGTTCGTAATGGCCAGGCGTGTGAAAGTTGTAGAGGATAACGTCTCTTCTCCCTTCACCAGATCGGCATTTGGACTCCAGAGCGCGAGACGTCCGATGGCATAGGTAAAGCGGGTACCCTTGACTCCTACTCCGTCTTCTTCCAAGCGTTTGGGGCGTTCATCATCAGCAGAGAAAAACACATCGAACGGCGCCCCGTTCTTGATTTGCGAATACAAATTGCCGGAGGAACCAGCAGCGATCTGAGCGTGATGTCCTGTCGATTTCTCGAACTCCATCGCCACCTCGCGGAACGACGGAACAAAATTGGCGGCGACGGCCACTAAGATTTGCTCCGCGGAAGCCGAGGTCGCCGCCGCACTCACGATGAGCAACAAGCCCCATGCGAGAATTTTCAGTTTCATAGTTGATCCTTTTTAGAGCCTGACTCGCACTGAAGCATAAAAATAATCACTGTCTTTGTTTCCGCCGGTCGGCATTTGAGCAAGAATGGCGGGGCTGTCGAAATAGGAACCCTTGAACCAATGATCATATCCGGCTTCAAAGTCCAGATTTGCGTTGATTACCCATAGCGCACGAAGTTCTACGTCCTGTCCGAGTGAAGTGCCGGCGTTCCCTGTGGGGTCTCGAAGGCCGGAACTGCCGAAGAAATCCTTGCTCTGCGCGAGATACCAGACACGATGCTTGACTTCAAATGTCAAGCTTGGTGTCGGTGTGACGATCACTCTCCAACCAGGTGAGATGAGGTTCGTCCTGGAAAATGGACCCCAGATGCTGGTCCGCGTGTATTCGAAATTTCTGGATCCAAACAAGGTGTCGAAGCTCCCGTCCTGACTGTCGCCGGGTTGCCGATCGCCGCTGGCATAGTCGTATTGGAAGATCAGCCTTGGCGTCCATCGGAGGTTGAACGTATATCCGAGACCCACATGCTGCAAATAGGCAAAGTGATCGGTCATGCCCCTGGTCCCGATCTGCCAGGTGGTCTCAATTTCATATTCCGGCTCACCCGGCTTGGGGTCTTTAAAGAGGCGGCCTCCGAACGTGGAATAGGTACGATGATTGGCCACATTCGCCACACGCCGATCGTTCAGTCCCAGGTAGTAAGCGTCCATCTGAAACCAGGGGAAATGCTTGCTCTCAAAATAGGTTCCCCAAAAAATCGACTTGTTGCTCTGTGTATCGAGTCTCTCCTCGTGTCGGATAACCGGCTCCAGGACGAATGCCCTGAGCCGCCAGGTCTTGTCCTGACTGATCTGCCAATCGAACCCATCAAATGAATTGGTGGTATTTCTGAAATCGTTTCGCCCAATGAGCCGTCGGTTGCCGACATCCATGGTCATGCGTCCGAAATGGAAATCGGTTCGCAATCCGGTTCCCATGACATTTTTTAAGGTCAATGATCAGAATACTTGTAAAATCAGTGGTGTCCGGAGATTTT
>JAFEBM010000028.1 GCA_018242685.1 Nitrospira sp.
GCCTTCGAGATGGGCGACCCCTTTTCTGTTCCCTCCGTCTCACATTTTATTCGTAAGCCGTTAAACGATGGATGAGACTTGTGTGGTGTCCTTTCACCTTCTGCCTGTGGTCCTCGCCGCCACTCCCCCTCCAGACTCTACAAGAGATCTTTTTCTTATCGCATGCTTTTCAGCACCGTTGCAAACTTCAAACAGTCTGTCGGCGTCCAATAGATCCGGTGGGCCCAGGCCTGGGCGGCAGCCTGGTTCCGCACTGTTAATCCCGTCATTCCGGCGCGTAGAATTCGTGCCACAATGGTCGAACAATTCTTTCGCACAAGTCGGTAGTGAGCATAAGGCTTGTCGCGAATCTTGGTCCATTCGGCCATCATAGCCGGCTCGCTCAGTCTCCAAAGCTGAATAATGTGTTCGGGTGCACCCGGTGTCTCTGGCTTGCCTACAGCTGCATCTCCGCAGCCCTCACTTCCGCAATCTTGCTCAAAGGTAGTGGATATTTTCTCGTTCATTCGTCCTGGAAGTATGTCGTAGGTATCCGCTCCATTCACACGATAATCTCTCGTACTCACACCGGGAAACCAACTGGCATATGAGACAGTTTGCGCATACCAGTTTGTTTTCGTATGTACTGTCTGGTTGCCTATTGCCACGGAGACGTGCCCGATACCGTTATATGGTTCCCAGATGAATACAGTCGTACACCAGGGAGCTGGGAACGCGTCGACTTTTATCGGGGTTCGATGTTGTGCCTGACCGAACTTCATGTGCAACGTGCCGGAGAATGGTAGCTTGTGATGTATGCTCACGGTATGATCTCCTGTCGTTAAGAATGTTGGAAACCTGGCCAGCAATTATTTCTCCGCTTTCTTCTATCCTCTTCATTCTTAAGCCGTTAAACGATGGAGGAGACTTGCGTGTGGTGTCCTTTCACCTTCTGTCTGTGGTCCTCGCCGCCACTCCCCTTCCAGACTCTACAAGAGCTCTTTTTCTTAATGCATGCTTTTCAGCACCGTTGCAAACTTCAAACAGTCTGTCGGCGTCCAATAGATCCGGTGAGCCCAGGCCTGGGCCGCAGCCTGGTTCCACACTCTTAATCCCGTCATTCCGGCGCGTAGAATTCGTGCCACAATGGTCGAACAATTCTTCCGCACAAGTCGGTAGTGAGCGCCATTCTTGTCGAGAATTTTGGTCCACTCGACCATCATACTCGATACGCTCAGGTTCGGAAGTTGAATTATGTGTTCGGGTTTACCATCTGTCCAGTCTGCGCAATGCTCCGCGATGCAATCTTCTCCAAAGGTGCGGGATGAGCTACCGTACATTCGTCCTGGAAGCAAGCCATATTCAGAGGCTGTATCATTGGGAAACCAACTGGCATAGCCGACAGTTTGTTCATACCACTTGTTCTTCGAAAATCTTGTCTGGTCGCCTATTGCTATCGAGGCGTGCCCGATACCGTCATATGGTTCCCAGATGAAGGCAGTCGTACACCAAGGAGTTGGGAACTTGTCGAGATTTATCGGAGTTCGACCCTGTGCCCCACCGATTATGTGCGATATTATGTGCGTCGTGCCGGAGAATGGTAGCTTAGTATGTATAGCCACGGTATGATCTCCTGCCGTTAAGAATATTGGAAACCTGGCCAGCAATTATTTCTCCGCTTTCTTCTATCCTCTTCATTCTTAAGCCGTTAAACGATGGATGAGACTTGTGTGTGGTGTCCTTTCACCTTCTGTCTGTGGTCCTCGCCGCCACTCCCCTTCCAGACTCTACAAGAGCTCTTTTTCTTAATGCATGCTTTTCAGCACCGTTGCAAACTTCAAACAGTCTGTCGGCGTCCAATAGATCCGGTGGGCCCAGGCCTGGGCGGCGCCTGGTTCCAGGCTGTTAACCCCGTCATTCCGGCGCGTAGAATTCGTGCCACAATGGTCGAACAATTCTTCCGCATAACTCGGTAGTGAGCGTCAGGCTTGTCGCGAATCTTGGTCCATTCGGCCATCATGGTCGGTACGCTCAGTTTCGGTAGCTGAATAACGTGTTCGGGTGCGCCCGGCCTCCCGTCCCTGCAAGTCTCACCGATGCAATCTTGAAAAAAGCTATGGGATGAGTGTGTGTACATTCGTCCTGGAAGCAAGCCAAATTTATTGGCTGTCTCCCTGGCCTCGGGAAACCAACTGGCATAGCGGACAACTTGTGTCTGCCACTCTCTCTCCGAAAATATTGTCTGGTCGCCTATTGCTATCGAGGCGTGCCCGATACCGTCATATGGTTCCCAGATGAATACAGTCGTACACCGGGGAGGTGGGAACTTGGCGAAAATTATCGGAGTTCGACCCTGTGCCCCACCGATTATGTGCGATATTATGTGCGTCGTGCCGGAGAATGGTAGCTCACTAGGTATACTCACGGTATGACCTCCTGTGGTTAAGAACATTGGAAACACAGTCGGCAATTATTTCTCCACTTTCTCTTGTTCCTCTTCACACCTGAGCGGTTAAACAATGGCGGCATTGCAGAACAATGGATGAGACTTGTGTAGGGTGTCCTTTCGCTTCCTGTCTGTGGTCTTCATCACCACTCCTCTTCCAGACTGTAAAGCAGCTGCGGCCCTTCCAACTTTGAGTGGGAAGGCCGCAAACCTTGCTCCCCATGACATTGCTTGTCTTTCCAGTGGCTCCAATGCTCCCGCGCTACACCTTGACGTTTTTATCGAGATCGTAGCCGCCCTTGGCAGTGCCGTACTCCCAGGTTGCTTTACGAAAACTGAGCGTGATCGACTCTTGCGGTTCGGCTTCCCCTGCGCTGATCGTGATGGAGATACTGTTGATGATCACCTTTTCCAAGGTGAGCTTATAATAGGCCTCTTTGGTGCCGGAGGTGACGGAAATGACGGCTTCTTTGTACTGTGTTTTCAATGCGCAGGCAGTTGCAAGGGCAGTGCTGGAGGCATCGATGAATTTTACACAGGACAGTTTCGAAAATGTCGTAAGCCGGCCCGACAGGTTGTCACCCTCTTCCCACTTCCCGGCCTGGTTGATGTCATAGGTCAGATTCAGCAAGACGAGCTGGTCCTTAAACCCGTCGCTCGTCGCCTTGCCCTTGACACCCTCCAACTTCAGAAAAATATACTCTTG
The DNA here is from genome assembly GCA_018242685.1 of Nitrospira sp. Taxonomy (GTDB): domain Bacteria; phylum Nitrospirota; class Nitrospiria; order Nitrospirales; family Nitrospiraceae; genus Nitrospira_D. The sequence continues at coordinate 3,132 of JAFEBM010000028.1, forward strand.
CTCCGCCATAATATCCGCTCCTGTGTTGATGATTATGCTGACGATATACGTTCTGCTCTCTTCGTCATTCCGGGCTTGACCCGGAATCCAGTCCTGATCTGGATTCCCGCTCCCCGCTTAAAACATACGGGGACAAGCTTCGCGGGAATGACAGACGTTGTTGTGATGAATGTCGCTCTGTTTAAAAGTTGATGGTCCTGTCTGCCTTCGCTTTGCACTATTGTTTTCATACCAATCGTTACTTGGCCGGAGGCGGCAATTCGGCCACCAACCGGAGCGAGATGGTGAGCTCGTCCAGTTGGAAATGGGGCTTGAGAAAGCACACAGCCCGATAGCAGCCAGGCTTGCCTGGGATGTCGGCCACCTCGACGCGCGCTTCCTTCAGGGGATGCTTCGCCTTCAACTCCATGCCCGCGTCTTCCGAACTCACGACATAGTTGCTGATCCAACGGTTCAAATAGACTTCGCATTCTTTGCGGGTCATGAAGCTGCCGATCTTATCCCGCATGATCGCTTTCAAGTAGTGGGCGAAGCGCGACATGGCAAACAGGTACTGCAACTGGGTTGAAAGCCGCGCGTTGGCGTTCGCGGCGTCGGTGTCGTATTTCTTCGGTTTCTGGCTGGATTGCGCGCCGAAAAACGCCGCGTAGTCGGTGCCCTTGCAATGGACCAGCGGGATGAACCCAAGATCGGCCAGTTCTTTTTCCCGGCGGTCGGTGATGGCGATTTCCGTCGGACACTTCATGGCGATTTCGCCGTCGTCGGTGCTGAAGGTGTGGGTCGGCAGCCCTTCGACTTTGCCCCCGCCTTCGACGCCCCGAATCGTCGCGCACCACCCATACTTGGCGAATGAATCGGTCAAGCGGGTCGCCATCGCATAGGCGGCGTTGCCCCAGAGATATTTACTATGGTCCGTGCCGTCGACGTCTTCTTTGAAGTTGAAGGTCTCGACCGGAACCGTATCCGGTCCGTAGGGCAGCCGCATGAGGACTCGCGGCAGGGTGAGCCCCACATAGCGCGAATCCTCCGACTCGCGGAAGGACTTCCACTTGGCGTAGTCGGGCGTTTCAAATTTCTTAGCCAGGTCGCGCGGGTTGGGCAGGTCGGTAAAGCTCTCCAATCCCATCAGCCCTGGATCTGCTGCGGCCAGGAACGGCGCATGGGCCGCCGCCGCCACATTGGAAATTTTCTCCAGCAATCCGATATCCATGGGATTCCGCCCGAACTCATAATCGCCGACCAAGGCTCCGTAGGGCGCTCCGCCGAAGGTCCCGTACTCTTCTTCATAGACCTTCTTAAAGAGGGCGCTTTGGTCGAACTCCGCCGCCTTTTCGAGGTCCTTCGCGAGTTCTTTTTTGCTGATGTTCAGCACGCGCAGTTTGAGCATGCTGCTGGTTTCCGACTGCATCACCAGATAGTGCAGCCCGCGCCAGGCTCCTTCGAGCTTCTGAAATTCAGGCGCATGCATGATCGCGTTCAGCTGCGCCGTCAACAACCGGTCGATGTCGGCGATGCGGGCGCTGATGGTCGCTTCGAGGTCTTTCGACACCCGGAGCTGTCCCTTCATGACCTCGTCGACAAGGGTGGCGATCTGTCGGCGGGACTGATCCCGCTCCCAATCGTCTTTCCCGATTTTGGTTTGGCTGATGATCTGATCGAGCACTCCGCTTGCTTCAGCGGTCGTCGCTTCTGCAACCTGCGCTTGTTTCGCTTCTTCAGCCATTGGCCGGCTCCTTTCCTTCTCCAAGGCTGGCTTCCTTGCCGATCTTTTGTTGGAGTTCGGTATCTTTGATGATCTCTTGAAGTTTTTCGGCCAGTTTGTCGTTCCCGTCGGCCTTCGCAAGGAGGGCCGACAACTGCTTGCGGATTTCCACGAGCTTGCGCAAAGGCTCGACTTGATCGGCGACTTGCTCAGGCCCGAAATCGTCGATGCCGTTGAATTTCAGCTCCACCCCGATTTTCGACTCGTCGTCCGTCAACTTGCTGTCGACCTTGTAGGCGAGCCGTGGCGCCATCCCTTTCATGACACTATCGAAATTATCCCGATCGATTTCCACGAACTTGCGTTTGGGATCCTTCAACATCGGCAGCGGTTGTTCCGGGTTGCCGGAGAGGTCGGCCATGATGCCCATCACGAAGGGCAATTCCTTCATTTCGATCGCGCCGCCGGTTTCCACGTCATAGGTAATCTGCACGCGCGGGCGCCTGACCCGGTCCAATTTATGTTGTGTGCTTTCCTTTCCCATGCAAGCCCTCCATTCTGGTTAACAATAGAGACGTATTCGTTTCATACGTCGCGCCCACCTCGCCTGCTCGACACAATCAAAGTGGTTATGACTCCTCCTCTTTGATGCCCAACGTCTCACGAACTCCGCCCAACACCGAGTCGTCTTTGATCACCTCGCGGAGCCACTCCTCCAACGGCATCTCGCCCCACCGGGCCGCCCGTTGAACCAAATACGAAATCGGGCTATGCGGTTCGGTTTTCCGGAAAAACTCTGCGACGGCCGTCAGGCGACGGAGAGCGTCGGTTCGGTCGCGCGGTTCCATGCCGCCTGAACATGTGGCGACGGTCGCCTCGGCTCCAGCCACCCCGGTTGCTTCCTGACCAGTCCCAGGGGTCTCGGTAGCGCCCAGGCCGATGCCGCCCTTTTTCTTTACGATGCCGTTCATGAGCGACAGGCATTCCCCGACTGCGTCTTTGACCGCTCGAAGACTGGGCGATGCCTCTCCATATTTATCCTCAAGCACTCGATCGAGCTGCTCATAGACATCCCAACAGTCCGACAATTGTTCCAAGAGCTCGTTGCAATGAGTCAACGGAGTCACTGTCGCCGCCTTGTCGAACTTTTCACCTTCGAGCTTCCCTTCTTGCAACATTTCATCCAACTGTCGGCGCTTCTCGCTGTCACCGGACGCGGCGCGGCGGAGGTTTTCAACCTCCTGGGATTCCTTCCAATGGCTGTACGTATAGGACGCCCCGTCGCTCGCCCGCACCAAGGGGGTATTGGTGACGGCGAATGGAAGCAGCTTGTTGAGCGCCTCAAGCTTGCCGGAACGATATTCCAAATCTCCATCTTCCATCGCCGGATAGAGACTGTCCCAGAAGGTCGCATGGAGACCGAGCAGAATCTTGAGGCCGTCCCTCAAGCCGGCAAACCCATGTCGCTTGATCAGGGCCTCGACCAGCCAGACAGCGACCTGCAGGTCCTTGCTTTGCTCGGTCAGAATTTTCACGGCAATCTGAATCGCCTTCGGCCAATCGGCGACTTTGGCGTCTCGCTGCCAGTCTCCCTGACTCAGGGCTTCCTCTTGGCGCCTCGTTTCCTTCAGCGCCGCAAAGTCCTTTCCGTCGCGAACATCCGTTCCCGCAGGGTTGTCACCTGGAATCGGCGCGAGGAGCGCATCGATGTCGATGGTCGGTGCGTTCGCCATATCCGTCCTTGCGCTCAGGAAGCGCCGTATTTATTCAACCTGAAATTCCATCTCTCGGATTTCCAAGATGCTGAGTTCACGATCATCGGCCAGAAACATCTTTTGGCCGACCCCACCCACAAGCCCATCGCCCAATTCTCGCCAATCGGTCATTCTTCCGAGTCGAAGCTGATCATTGCCCTCGCTCTGGGAACCGACATAGAGCGCGGGAAGGTACAGTTGCCCGGAGGCTCCCTCCTCGGTTTCGATTGTCGCAGGAATCCAGAGAAGATCACGCAATTGCTTGGGTGGTGGAAGGGTCATCTTCCTCACCTGCTCGATCGGCAACCAAACATATTGTTCCCGGAAGAAGACCTCCAAGACCGCGCCAAGCCGATCGTCGATGTCGCGAAACTCGGCACAGCGCGTCCCGTTCACCAGTCCTGTCAGCTTGGGACGGCGGTCTGCTGCTTCTTGAAAGAGGGCCGTCGCTTCTTCTACCTGCCGGCCGCGTAATCGGTGACCGGCCTCCAGCTGATGCTGGATCCAAGCAGGAGGCTCTATGAGGAATGTGGGCTTGAGCCCTTCGGCAAACCAACGTCGGCGGGCCTTGTCGGCTTTCAACAGCTGTCGATAGACCTCGACCCCGATGCCGGCGCGTTCGTTGTGAAGTCCGATGACATCGAGCTGGCGCTCCGCCCGCTCATAGGCGCCGTCGAAACACAACAACTCGAAGAGAAAGGTGCGAATGTGCAGGTCGGTGGGACGTTGTTTGGCTTCTTGATTCAGCTCAAGGATTGCGGCTGACAGCTGGTTCGCATCGAGAAGTTCCTTGGCCTTCACGAAACCCTCCACTCGCAAGCCTTGTTACTATGGCATCCTACGCATTTGCCCTATGAAGTGCAATCGCGAACGAGTCACTATAGTGACTACTCGTATTTCTACGAGTATCAACGCGACACATTCGTATTCCGCCGCTCTTCCCATCCCGGCTCAGTCCATTGAGTCAAGGTACTGTCTCAGAGACATACCGCTGTCCTCCATCGCTCGCATCGGACCGACGGATGGACGGCTCCCTACAACATCTGGGGAATTCTCCGTCCAAGCCGGCCCCACCTCCCACGCGTCATCAGCCTCGTTGGGAGAGACGATGAATCTCGCCAGGTTCGGCGACGGACGTCCGATGGACAGCATGACACAGGGCTCGACCTTCGACGGAACACGATTCCAGAAGGCGATCGACGGCGGCACAGGCTCCGTCTTGACACCACGCGACCGAGCATGCAACTCAAGCCAAAAAGGGACATCGTAGGTTTCGATCGGTTGCTCCCTCAGAAGAGGGAGATGTCGCCCGCTTCTAGGCTGCTTGCCGAGACTTTCCTCTTGCGGATGGTCCGATGTTCCACCGAGACGGCTCCTGAATTCTTCGACGGTGGTCTGAGCCAAGAACTCTTGAAATCCTGCCTCGATCACTGCATCGGGATCCAGATCGGGAACCAACGACTCGACGTTTGCTCGAAATCTGTTCCAGTCCAGATCAGCGCGAAGCTGCTGAAGCAACGGTCTGGCCTTTTCCAGGAAGACGCGGCACCGCAGCGGGATCAGCCATGGAGCCGGCGGAACGCGGCGAGCGTCAAGGAGAAGAAACGTCAGGAACGGAAACGATCTCCCTGCTCGGTCTCGACTGGCAAAGACTGTCCCACATAGGACGCGGCCATTCGTCTCCGGCACAAACAGGAAATTCCACATATCTGCTTGGTCCACGAGAGCCGGCCACTCCGATCCTGCCCTTGCCTTGGCATACTGAATACCGCGCTCGAGCCACTCGTCGAGTTCGCGCACTTCCGGCCCCGCTGCATGGAAGCGAAGGAACTCAGGCGAAACAGGAAGTTTGCCATAATATCCGCACAACGCCTCGGCCATCGCTTACCCTCAGAGGTGCTCGACGCAATGGAACTGTTCGAACAAGCCGGGCCGGAAAGGATTCTTGTGGCCGGCGGCGCGCAAATCGTATTGGACTTTGGCCGATTGTCCGTCTGCTGTCGGGAAATCCCATTGAAGGCGATAGGTCGTCTCTCCGGCCATCGGTTTGAGCTGTCCGGCCTGGATCAAGCGAAAGAGCCCCCACCAACCGGCAAACTCCTTGGTGGTCCAGGTTCCCCCAACCTGCATTTGGAGCAGGGCCCCCGCCGTCGGAGTCTCACCCGGCCATTTGATCTCATGCCATTCCTGCGGCTCCATCCGATAACGGAACGGCTGTCCCCCCACTTCGAGACGAATTTCTGTGACGGACCTGACTCCACCGAGCGGAGGATAGGGATAGAGTTCGAATGTGACGCCGGGATTCGCGCTGCCTTTCGGGAACAGGCTTTCCGAGAGCAGCCTGGCATGCGCAAGGGAACCGAGAAATTCGCCGGACAAACCCATACCTACGCCGGCCCATTGTCGCGGTTCCCAGCGATCCGCTCCTTCCACAATGAAGGGCTTCAGCTCCGCCTGATAGAATTTCCACAACAACCCGTTATCAGGGTGAAACAGATCGGACAAATCCGCCATGGGCGCATCCCCACCCACCAGACGGAACGGGTACCGTCCTTCCACATTGCGTTGGCATGCGGCATACACGTCCGCTTCCCATCGCTTGGCCGCCTCCGTTTTCGCCCGTTCCAAAATCCCCCGCATGGTCATCATCCAAGGCTCACTGAGCAACGGCGTGATCGCCTCCATCGTTTCAGGATCGAGCTTTTGCAACATGCCGTCCGTCGTTTTCATGGCTTGGAGGATGTCGCTCGGCTCTCCCGACACAATGCTCTTGGCCAACGCCTTCATGTCCGCCGGCGGACTTTCGGCCCGCAAAATCGGACGCACCGCTTCATGGACTTTCTTGACGTCGGTCAGGTACTTGATCAGCGGAGCCTCTTCTTTGGCGTCCTTCGGAGCATGCAGCAGCTGATCCAACCGTTTGAATCGAAGCGATACGGAGCCGGAGAAATCGTTGGGGTCGCCCAAACGCCGAATGAGTTCCTCCATCTCCCTCGGCGAGGCGCCGACCGCTTTGTCGACCTCTTCCACGCCCAGCTGTTTTTTGATCTTGTCTAAAATCCCTGTCGCCGTCTCCTGAATCTTCGACAACCCTTCGGCCTGCGGGATGGTGTTCTGCACGACGGCGTCGAGCACGCGCTGAATCGGTGAATCCGCGGAAGCGAGGAGACCGAGTTCTTCTTCGACATTCGTCGGAGTCACCACCGCCTTGATCCGCAACGAGCGAAGAAATCCGCGCCAATGTCGGACATAGTCCTCGAAATAGAGTCGTTTCATGCCTTTGTCCAGTTGAGACAGCTCCACTTCAGGCTCGCCGATAATCCACCCTTCATCTCCTGATTGTTCGAGCACCTTGGCGACGCTGGCCTGAAACGGTCCTTTCCAGCCGACCAACGTATAGACTCCCGGAACCACATATTCGCTGGTCACACTGCCCTGGAGCGTACCTTGGAGGACGAGATCAACGGTGAAAGGCTTGACGAGATCTTCGGCCTCACGCCGACTGAGCGCATAAATGCGCTGGACGCGCGGAACCTTTCTCAACTGTTCTTGCACCTCACGGACCAATCGGACGTTCAAGACCAACCGCCCGCCGTTTTCCCGGGCTATGTACCGGCTGTACAACGACATTTGCTCGAATACCTGATCTTGAAGTGTGGGCGGGACTTCTCCCTGGGAGAAGATCCGCTTCAACCGTTCAGCCCAATAGTCGTTCAACCAACGATTCAGATACTGGGCTTTGAGGTGGCCGGGATCTCCCAGCATCAGATAGGCTTTGAGCAGGGAATAGTCGTCGTCGTACTCCGTTCCGTACGCGCCGGCGTTCGACCGCAACAGGAATTGCGTGAGCCGTCCTTCCATCTCCCTCTTTGTCTGGTCGAGAAACAACTTCGAAAAATAGCGGAGGTAAATTTCTCCGAGGTCCTCTCGAAGTTGATGCCCCTGATAAAAGCCTGTGAGAGCCAAGGGCGCCCCTTGTTTTTCAATATCAAGAATCTCCTTGAACCGGCCGCCCAGTTCATCGACGTATTCGACGCTCTTCGGGAATTGCGTCGGCTCGATAGTCAGTTCCGGAGGGTGAAGCGCGGACGACAAGGTGGCATTCAACAGATGCTTGTTTCCAAGGAACGAAATCACAAGTCCGGCGACTGCCGAGAGCACAAACAGCGCGGAGAGGGCGAGCGCGGCGACCCGGAGATAACCGCGTTGTTGATACACCGTTGATGATGGGCTGACGAGATGTCGGTCGGGAAAGATAATGTCCGCAAACAGTTCCTTCAGGAAGTAGCTTTTGGGCTCGGTCGGGGTAGACGCCGCCAGACCCACGTCAGACAACCCCGATGCACGGCTGACCGCCCCGAGTATCCGATCGATAGGGGTACCCTCTTGTGTGCCGCTGGTGAAATAAAATCCGCGGAAGAGCGGGCTTTCCTGGTACGCATTGCCTTGAAACAAGGTTTCGATAAATCGCGTGAGCCGATCGCGGGTCGAAGCCATTTGCATCGGAAACCCGAAAATACTGACCTTCTGACTGCCTCTCGTCGAGGAAAGGCGCGCCAACCGTCGCTCGTGCAGCGCCGACAGCAACCAGCCGAATTCTTCTTTAAATCGAGCGGCAGGCGGTTCGTTCCCATGACCGGACTTCGCAAAGGTACAGCCCCAGATACGCTCTCGCTCGGTCCGATTCAGCTCGTCGAAAAATTCGACGAAGCCCTGCACCAGGTCGCATTTGGTAAACATGACGTACACGGGAAACACGACGCCGAGCCGTTTGATGAGCTCATCGATGCGGGCCCGCATCTGCTTGGCATGGGTCTCGACTTCTTCGTCGCCGCCCTGCATCACGTCGGCGATGGAAATGGCGGCGATCACTCCGTTGATGGGATTGTCGCCGCGATACTTTCGAAGCAGATCGAGAAACGCCAGCCACTCTTCTTGATCTTCGGCCTGAGTGACATAGCGCCCCGCCGTGTCCAAGAGGACCCCTTCATTGGTGAACCACCAATCGCAGTTTCTCGTTCCACCCAGTCCCTGCACCCCCTGTCCCGTTTCACTGAGCCCTGGGAACTGCAGACCGGAGTGCCGGAGCGCCGTACTTTTTCCGGAGGCCGGCGGGCCGATGAACATATACCAAGGCAACGCATAGAGGGCCGCTTTGCCGCTCAACCCTTTCGCGAGTTTCGACTCCTTGAGGGCCGCGATGCCTTTCTCGAACTGGACGCGAACGGCATCGATTTCTTCATGTTTGCCGGACCGCACCCGTTGCGGTCCCTGCCTGATGGCTCCCTCGAGCTGTTCGGCGCGCTTTTGAGCCAGCAGGTATCGAACGACATAGACGACAGCCCGGAGCACGACGATGCCGATGATTGCCTGCACACGCGCCTCGAGAGACGCGAGCCCGACCCATGGACCGGCGAACCAGACCAGCACAATGAGGAACGCCGCGGCGATCTCGGCGGCAAGCTGTGGTTGCTTCAACAGGGCGATCAGGGGAGCGGCGAGGAGGGCGAACAGTCGTTTCATGTCGGCGACTCCTGTAACAATTTCTTCAGCTGGTCCAGCGCATGACCGACATCCTGGTCGATGAGAAACGTGAGCGCCAGATAGACCAGCAACACAATCCCCGCGCTCATCGCCAGCACCACCCACACGGGCAACTCGCGCTTCACCAGCTCCATCAACTCCTCGGGACGTTTGCCGTGAGGAGAGCGCGCGGGCACGTCACCCCGCTTCGCCTGGATTTCTCGGGTCACGTCTTCGATCAACCCTCGTAATCGTTCGCGTTCCTGAACGCGATACTGCCCTTCAAACCCGAAGATCATGCACAAGACATACACTTCCAACAGGTTCGCATCCAATGGAAACGCCCGCCTGATGCTGTCCAGACGCTTAAAGAATCCCTCGCCCGCCACATACTCCCCGAAGAAGTCGTATTGAAGCGGCCTGGACGCCCACTGTTCACGGTGGGTCCAGCGGGAGTTGATGATCATCTCGTCGAGATAGGCGGCTACGGCATAGCGGGCGTGGGCCTGCGCATCGGACGGGACGCCGCGCGTCTTCGCCGTTTCGTCCGCCTGATGAAACAGATGGTGGAGCCTCGTGCGGAGATGATCGGGACTCCCGATATCTTTCGTGTCCTTCAGATAGGTCCCCAGCACCAAGAGATCGCTGAAGACATCCGTTATTTTTCCGCTGCGCTGTTCCGGCATGAGCCCTCTATTCTTTTGCGGCCACCAGCTGAATCTTCACGCTCCGAAGACTCTCAGGAACGTGCAGAGCCACGACCTGCGACTTCTTGATGTCCTCCCAAAACACGCCTCGATCGTCCAGTCGGAAATACTGGGTGCCGATTTTCATCGGCAGCGAGGTGGGAGGACGAGGGGTGTGGTACAGCTTGACGCCAGGCATGGCGGCCGCCACGATTTCTTTGAGCTTGCTGGGCGATCCGATCTTGACCTGATGCGGCACGAGGTTGCGGACCTGATCTTCGGGTAGGTCGCCTGACGCCATGACGAAGAACTGGGCGGAGGCAAACAGCCGACTTTCCGGAACTCGACCGACCCAGACATTGTCGCCGCTGCTGTCCAACGGAATGGTGACATATCTTGTGGGCGTGACGCCCTCTATGATGGAGCGAATCCGTTTGTCCAGGGCTTCGAAGGTCGCGCTCAGGTTTTCGTGTTGGTAGGAAGGAAGATCCTGCGATTCGCCGGGGGGAACGAGCATCAGCAGTTGACCGGCCAGCCTGACCAGCGCCGAATAGAGGGATTCCGGATGAACCTGCTCAATCCGGCTCAAATGCTGGAGCATGGGCAAATGCGTTGAGATCGCGGCGACCAGCGCGAACTTTCCCAGATCTGCTCCAATGAGCTCCATCACGCCCCGCTGGGCATCGGAGAAGGTCGCGCGCTTGGCCGTCAATAATTCAATCAATCCCCTCAGCAAACGCAACAAGTAGGGAGACGCGCTCATCCATAGACAGGCTGGGATATACGTTTCTTTCAGCCCAACGGCGCCTGTCGGCAGGCGGACCAATTCGGCGATCTTGATCGAAACCATGTCGGCTGTTTCTTCTCCACCGAAGAAGATCCGCACGTTCTTTTTCGTCACCAACACTTCGCGGGGATTGTCACCCGTGGTGGTATCGACCGCTTCGATATGTTCAACGAGAAATCGTGGCGGCCTGGCGCCGGACTCCTTCCCAAGTTGACAGGTCATGCCGTCGGCCCGATCGATCGGGAGTCCCAAATAGACGCTGAGGTTCTCCATAGTTGGGTGAAACAGCTCTGCGAAGACTCTCGTTTGCGGAGCAGCGTCTTCGTCTGGAATATCGATAATCAACCCGTCAGGCATGACGACGGCGCACTTCAATAGCGCAAATCGTCCGTTGGCGAGCCCGTCATGGTTGATGTCCAACCCGGTGATGCCCCAGGCAAACGGATCATGGATGCGAAAGCGATCCGCGATCAGCCCTTCGAGATGCCGGTCCCACTGCTGAAAGTGCTGCGGAGTGAGCAGCATGCCTTCGCTCCACACCACCTTTCGATTTTTGGCCATGGCCTCAACGTCTTCCTTCGCCGTTAGTCGGCGAGTTTGAGCATGTTTTTATCGACGATCAATTTGACTTTGGGGGTCATGGGATTCAATGCGGAGGAGCTGGCTTCGATGAGTTGCCTCCAGCCTTCCACATCGTGCTTCCGAAAGAGCGCCATCACTCCCAGGTGCGTCGCTCCGCGCTTCACTTCGAGATCGATGTCCAGCTCAGCTTTTGTACCCGGTTGAACCGTTATCTCTTTGCGGTCCACCAGATCGTCTCCCAGCACGTCCTTGTCGTTTTTCCAGAGATCATGAAATGTGGCTTGTTGAAACTTGTCCTTCCCTTTCAATTGATACACCCGTACCAAGACCGGAAGGGAATACCCGGTATCGTCTTGATTCAGCGTGCTGGTCGGCTGGAGTAAGACTCGCCACTTTTCCGTATCGCTGCTGCACTCGACGCAGAACGCCAAGGCGACAAGCAGACAGGCTGTGGCGGCGCTACGCCCGGGTCCGATTCTTATGGACCGACAAATATCCTTTTGTAAAATGAGGAGCCAGGATGCGTTCAAAGACTTTCACCTCCTCTTCGGTCAACTGGCGATGTTTTTCCATATAGCGGCGCCATGCGGCGGCTTCAGATCGAATATTCCCGCCGCTCAACAGCCCTATTCCCTTCCCTTTCGATTCACCGGGCCGGACCTTCCCAATGACGTCGGGATGCAACTCCTTTAAGAGCCCGCGGATGCATTCACGAAATCCCGCCATCAGTCCCAACTGATGCAACGTCAGATCCTGAAATACCTCTTTCAGGCTCTCAATCGCTTCCTCATCCGACAGGCCGGCGGATATGGGGTCGAGCAGGATGGTTGCGACCTCCGCTGCATTGTCCGCATGTTTGATGGGATTCGGTTTCCACGCCAAGATCCGGGTGGCCTCGACCTCGAACTCCTTCTGAAACTCTCTCCTGCCTCGCACGGCATCTGCCAATCCGGCACAGACCGTCTGCAGCACCTTGGTAAGCTGCGTCGCCATGTGATCAGGATGGAGAGAGAATCCAGCCACAGCCAAGTCCTCGTAGACTTCTCTCGCCCGGTCCTCACGAAGAGACCTCTTCTTACTTTCCCGTCGAGGCAGTTCCACAGGCGTTGGTTCAACCTTTGGGGGAGGCGCTTCCTTCCGCACGTCGATGGCCTGACCAGTCGGACTATATAGATGTGTCTGCAGGGACTGCACGGCGGATCGTATTGCGCCTCGGTCGCGACCCTCGAGCATTCTTCGAAGAACAGACTCCAAATAACATTCAATATTTTCATCCGACGAACCGTCAAATTCCGCGTATGCTCGTTGCAAGACATATCGGAGCCGTTCAGGATCTGTTGCCGGTGTACCCGACTGTGGCATGGCCGGTGGAGCAGCTTCCCGACTTGAGCCGGGAGTCGGTACAAGAGTCGTTGATAGTACGACAGATTGAAAGAACAACTGATAGGGACCGACCGTGATCCGATCGCCGTCATGCAGCTCGATCTCATCTTTTGGGGCGATCTTTATTCCATTGAGAATCGTTCCGTTGGTGCTTCCGACATCGCAAATACTCCAGACTCCCTGCCGCTCATGGATTTCGGCATGCTTCGTCGACAGCACCCTTCTCGGATCCTTGAGAACGAAATTGTTGCCGGCTCCGCGTCCCATCGTGATCAGGTCATGATCGAATGTTCGTTCGGCGGTTTGCTCCCGTCCGTCTTCGAACCATTGCATAATCAACTTGCAAGGCATACCGTCGCTAAATACCAGTCTCAAGGTGGTCCATTGCTCGGTCACATACGCGCAAAATTATCGCATCCCGTTCGCTCGACTCGAATATCTCGGCGCGCGCGCGTCTTGCGAGCGAAGCCAGGTCGCCCCTCAACAACCTCGCAGGACTCGGCTCGTACGGAACTACGCCACACGCGTAACTGAATCCTTGTATGCATGAGCAGGCGCGAAACACGGCAACCAATGCATCCCACCAGAGCGCTTCCGGTACAGCTTCCGGTTCAAAGCAATCAGCCGATTCTTTTAACCGGTCTCGGACCCTCAGATGTAGGGTGTAGTCATCATCTTCGACGACACCTTGGACAATCGGCTCCAAGCCCTCGACGATCGGGCAGAATTGGTCACAAGCGCGCATCCACAGGCTTTCATTCGATCCGAGCAGCGCCCGCAACAGCAGCGTGCCACAACTGTAGACATCATGTGCCGGTGAAGACGCGCGATACACGGCGGCCTCTGCCGACGAGCGGACATCTCCCACCGTACGAGCAAACAACTCCCAGGAATCGAGCGACATAATGTCTGTCGTCCCGCTCATGATCATCCCGCGCTCCGCCGACTCGACTTTTCTCGCCCAGAGCCCTATGCAGGCGCAACGGCCTCCGTTGAGAGGGAGCGAGACTCGAAAGACGTCACGCTCGGAGAAGTCCCGGGAACTGAGCCCGTCGGCAATCACATGGACTCGAACCAATCCCTTCATGTTGGCCTGATCGTCATCCGGAATCGGATCTGCCGACTGGATAAGAGCCGTGACCGGCATGTTTCTTCCGAGCGGCCAGTCCCTCACCAGCGGCGCGGCATACACAGGGTTGACCCCGGTCGGCATCGCGGTCAGGTTGCGAGCCATTTCCTCCGGCATGTTCGCAACCGAGAAGGCCGTATCGTCACAACCCGCAGCCAGAGACAGCGAGGCGCTCCAGCGAGTCGGCAATAGGGCGGCGCGATGCTCAGGGAACCGGACAAGAACCTGTTCAGGGGCGATCGCACCTCGCGAACGGTGGGTACGCTCATGTTCATCCGCGATGAGCGCGCACAGGTCACTCAATAAGCTGAGTTTCACACAGAAGACTTCCAGCGCTCGCTTTTGCGGATTGGTTTCAAAGAAATACTGGCCGGGAGACGTCAGCCATGTGGGGAGCTGCATGGCCGACATCGAAGCACGACGTTCCGACGAAGAGTTGTCGAGGAGTTGACAGAAGTCTTCCCATGTAAACGAGGGAAGACTGGGATGAGATGCGAGTTCGGAGCCTTGAAGTCCAGGCATCATCAGGTGGAAGGAAAGACAGCTCTCGTTTTATCCAACCTAAGCGTTCTTCCGGGATAAATCAAGACGACGAATTGCATCGTGAAAATCCTGCAAGGCATCTGTCGATGCCCGAGCTGCACATGTTCTCCTGAAAAGGGCGCATGCTGTCGCTTGGATTTTGCTCAATCCCCTCGTTGCGCTCATCTACGTACGTATCTATAATTCGATAACTCAAAAGAGAACAACGGGAACATGAAGGAACGCCACCGATGAACGCTCTCGCAAGTGCAGATCGATCGAGAGTCTTGCAGCGTGCGGTTTCGTCGGCAATTGCATGGCTATTGCTGATGACCGCTCCGTTTGACGCTTTTGGACAGGTGCTCGATCAACAGGTGAATGCGCTTCTGGCCAATAACTGTGGGGGGCTCGGAAACGACGGCGTAACGGGCTTCGGTCCCAATCTGGCTTCCATCTGTGCGGTTCCAGAGACGACCGGATCCGTATCGTCGGGCGGTGGAGCCGCATCGTTTCAGGGTTCTACCGTATCTATCTTGAATCGTGTGCTGCTGGGCCGCTTGGAGGAGCTGAGACAGGAAGACCAGGGGGAAGGCCAAGCGGAAGGGCGACAACCGTCCTCCATGCGATTCAACCCATTGGGCATTTTGTCACTGGCGAGCCTGGGGAATGTGAATGTCAACTCGCCCTTCTATGCCGCGTCCACCGCGATGGGATCATCCAACACCGGTTTCATGACGAGCAGCCAGAGCCGCTGGAAGGGGCTCGGCTTTTTCGCGACCGGTCGAGTCGAGTCGCTGAATCGTGACATCACCCGATTCCAAGACGGCTATAACTCGACCATCCTGGGATTTTCGGCGGGCGTGGATTATCGGGTGAGTAAGACCGTCGTCGCGGGAATGTTGGGGAACTTTTCGAACACCGGCGGCGATTGGCGCGGCGGGGGCACATTCAGCACCAATTCATATGGCTGGCTCGCATACGCACATATCCTGCCGACCGAGAAGACCTTTATTCAGGTGACCGGAGGCTATACCCGGAACAATTATCTGGTCAATCGACTGGCGACCGCCGTTGTGACATCGACCGTTCCTCAGAATAATCGAACTGTCGATTCTTTCGCCTCGAGTAATTCCAACGGAGATGTCGCGAACGCGAGTGTGCTCGCCGGATACGACCATCCATTCGGACGGTTCATCATCGGACCGCGCGCCGGCGTGTACTACACCCGCACGCATATCGGGAGTTATGCGGAAAACGGCGGAGGGGGGATCGGATTAGCCTATGGCAACCAAGATATCGATTCGCTCCAAAGCACATTTGGCCTGTTCGGATCGACCGCGTACAGCACCCGGTTCGGCGTGCTGGTCCATCAAGTGAGCGCCGACTACGTGCATGAATTTATGAATCATCAACGGCAAATCGACGTGCGCTTCACCGAGGATCTCCGGGCCGACCCGACCAGATTCACGTTTCAGAACGAAAGCCCGGCGCGCGATTACGGCAATATTTCAACCGGACTGGTCATGGCGCTTCCAAACGGCTGGCAACCGTTTGTGAATTTCCGGGCCATGGTCGGGAATGAACAATTCACCAACTATGCCGGCACATTCGGGGTGCGCATCGCGCTCTAGCGATTAGCACAAGCATCACGCCACCTCTGAGATGTTAAACTTGAACAGATCCAGGATGGGTCACGAACGGTTCTGAACGATCCTGATCAATAATTTCTAAGGCGTCCTGGCTGGCGCCGCCACCGGCACGAAGACAAAATCTCCAAGGCCTTCATGTCCGGCCATGTGGATGGGGCCATAGGTCGGAATCTGCTCGAACTTCATTCTCTCCGCCGCTTGGACCACTCGCGCTCGTACGGTCCAATATAATCGCTCGGTTTCCAAGGCGTCATTATTTTCAGTTAAGACCCCCAGCATGGCCGTGGCAAAGATCGAATGTCCCGCTCCCCCCTCATCCAGCACCGGCTTGGCGCCGCCAGAGGTCAGCGTGGCTCGGATCTTCTTTTGAGCCATGGTCTTGAGGAGCGACTCCCTCGCCTGCTCATCGGCATCCGGATTCACGCGCCCCATGGCGGAACGAGTCAATTTTCCCGAAAAACACGAGTCCGCAATCACAAGAATTTGACGAGCGGGAATCAGCTCCAACAAATCCGTGACGGCGGGAAATTCAATCCAGTCTGTGTTGTCGAAGAGGTCTCCTTCGACCGGTATCCAATACCCGCGATCGATTTCCGGCTCAAGAAACCCGTGTCCGGCGTAATAGACCAACAGATGGTCCTGGTCGGAGAGAGTTTTTCTGTAGTCATTGAGCGTTTTGAGAATCTGTTTCCGATCGGCATCCTTCAATACGGTTATGCGAAACCCATACCGATCCGCTAAGACCTTGGACATGGCCTCCGCATCCGCAACCGCGGTGCCCAGGGGCGTCCACTGACGATAATGGTCGTTCCCGATCACCAAGGCATGGTATCCGCCGACACGATTGGTGGTGGGAATGGCTCCATCAATCGGCAGCGCGGTTTCTCCTGAACTGACGATCAGCTTTTTGCTTCCCTGCTTCCCTTGTTGATCGACTGCGACAATATCGACCGGCACGCCTTTCATGGCCCCCTTCAAGGAGTCGAGCCGAACGATGAACGTCCCTTGTTCGTCGAACTGGATTTGCGCGCCATTGACCTCCAGACTCCGAATTCCTCCTTCCGCTAGGATGCGCCCTGTAAGTCGATGTGGACGTCCGCGCGGAATCATCACGGCAATTCGACCTTCCTCCACGCGGATTCCCCGCGTCATCACCACCAAGGGATCGATAATCTGAATGGATGGGCCAGGCAGACCCTTATCTTGAGTCGGCGTTTTCCGTGCCCCGGCCAGTTCGCGTTGCGCAGCCTCTTTTAAAGAAGCTGCCTTTGCTTGCAGCGTTGCGACTTCCTCTTGGCGCGCCAGAACGACACGCTCTTGCTTGACGATCTCGTCGTTCAATGCTTTGCCTTGTGCGGGTGAACCAAGCTGATGTTTCAGTCGCTCAAGTTCTCGTCGCTCATCCTGAAGCAAACTCATCCGCTCGGTCAGTCTTGCGCGGACATCAGCCAGTTCTTGCTGTGCGACCTCCCCTGTCCCGAACAGCCCGACAGCCGCATCTCCGCCTAAATCGGCAACGTCGTTTGCTTTTGCGAACCACTTGCGGGCTTCGCTCTCGCTCTTCTCGACGCCCAATCCCTGTTCATACAGCCGCCCTAGGTTGATCGCCGCGCGCCTGACCCCTCGGTCAGCAGCCTGGCGATACCAGCCGGCGGCCTTGGCATAGTTCGGTTGCCCTTCAGCTCCCTTTTCATAAAGAACTGCCACGTAGTACTGCGCATCGGGGTCTCCGCTCTCTGCCGCGCTCATCCATATTTTCAACGCTGTCCCATAGTCGGCGCGGTCCAGCGCAACATACTCTCCTCCTCGGATCGCACAATCTTCCGCCGTGGTCCTCACTGGCCGTCTCTCGGTCACATAGGTCACCTGTGTCCCAAGTTGTCTGATTTGACCAGGAAGAAGACAATCGACTACGTCGAATGGATCGGCAGAGCGAGGGTCTTTCAACTTCAGTTGACCCTGGTCGATCCGTCCATCGGAAATACATCCGGAACAGAGGGAGACCGCCATAAAGACCGTGATGGCTCGGCTCACGTCATGCGGAGCAGTCTTCATTCGGTCACCTATCCTTCTCTCTTCATTGAGCGTAGTTTACCCTAAACCAATTTCTCTTCCAATGCGTTCTAGCGGGGAATAGCGAGAGATGTCCTTGCCAGGTCCATGGAGTCCGTAGAACGGCAGAGCGATACCTTGCTGTTTTCTTCAGGCCATGGATGTGTTCGAGGATTTTCGCTAGACTAGGCGGTCAGAGGCGAACGGCTATTTTCCGGCCTACAGGAGCAGAGGCCGAGGGCGACTACTCCAATTGGCAACGCGACATATCCCGTGACTTCCGAACTGGATAAGACTCCTGGTGGTGAGAAATTGCATGGCCTGGTGCAAGTATTGAAGGCCGGCGCCATCTATTTCCTGGTCGCGGTCGGAGCGGAGTTTGTTCTGGAGGTCATTCGCCTACAAGTGGTGGCTCTGCATATCGGCGAGAAGCTTGCCGAGATACTGGAGATTCCGAACGTGCTTCTCGCCACCATGATCGGGGCGCGGTGGGTGGTAGACCGATTCACCTTGCCTCCCCTGCCCGGCATTCGCCTCGGTGTCGGTCTTGTGGCCCTCTGCCTCATGCTGATTTCGGAGTGGACAGTCACACAAGCCCTTCAGAGCTTGTCGGTCGAGGGGTACGTCACCAGTCAAGACGCTGCTGTTGGAACGATTCCGATCGGCGCGCTCGGTGTGTTGACGGTTATGCCGTTTCTCGTCGGGTATCGCTGGGAACGCTGATTCGCTTCCTTGTTCATCTCAGGGATTGATGACCTACAGTGAGGAAACCGGAGTGTGTTGATGAAAGGGAGGTTTTCCATGATCTGCCGCAGGCGGTTTGCGTGGTATGTCCTGGCGCTGTTCATCAGTGTCCCGACTGCTGCAATTGCGTTCGAGCCCTCAGCTGATCCGGAGTCGGCCATCCGCCGGATGGTGCGCGCCAACGCCGAAAAAGATCTGCCGACGCTTTCACGGTTGATGGCGCACGACGCCGATATCATCAGCTACGCGGTCGCCGGACGTAAGTACATCGGCTGGACGGAGCTTGAGAAGGGAATGCGGGAGGAATTCGTCAATTCCCAGAAGCTCGAGATTCCGATTCATGAGCTCACCGTGTGGACGAAGGGAGATGTGGCCTGGTACGCGATGGAACTTGACTATATCCGTTATGTTGCCGTGGGATCTGAATTGAAACGGACTGTGCTTCCAATGCGGGAAACCGGGGTTCTCGAACGTCGCAACGGCAGCTGGCAATTGTTGTCGTGGCACGAATCCTTTCGATCCGCTCAGTCCGGCGGGTCTCTCGCTTCCCCATCCGCTGCGCCTTCCGGTCGAGCTCCGTAACACACAGGCTTTCGAGTGAGGTAGTGGCGGTCTCATAGTTGGAATTGATAGAGTGCGGCGATGGAGTCCGAAGAGCAAGTCGCGATGACGGAGCTGCGGCTGAGTTACCGCTACATCAAGGAACATCCCTGGGTCGTGACGGCCGTGAACGGTTTTCTCTCCGCCTACTTCATGGAGCAGCCGGGGTTTCGCGTCTTGCGTCATTTTGATGAGCTGGAATCCGGCATGCATGTCTGGATCTGCGACGTGCCCGGCACGATGAAGGTGACGACGCTCTTACGAAGACTGCAGGCCGATATTCCTCCTTGCCGGTACAGTCAGACGACCACGGGACCGACCAACCGTTTGCAATACGTCGTCGATATTCTCGATCAACAGTGACGACTCGGTCCATCGGGCGCGCCATTTCTCAAAGCGAGTGGTCGGAATTCCAAGGTAGAGTATAATGCGTCATGATGAATCGTGTGCTCGTCCTCGGCGCCGGCAAGATCGGCTCTCTGATTGCCTGCCTACTCAATCAACATGGCCGGTACGAGGTTCATCTGGGCGATATGACCTTGGATGCGCCGAAGCATCTGGTCGACGAGCTCGGTTTGGAACGGGTCACCCCATGTCTGCTGGATGCCCGGCGCCCGGATGCCGTCGGCGCCTATCTCTCGGCGCATCGATTCGACGCCGTTCTCTCGAGCCTACCCTATTTCTGTAATCCGACCGTCGCCGGACTGGCCCTGACCCATCATCTGCACTACTTTGACCTGACGGAAGATGTCGAAGTGACGAACCACATCAAGGTGTTGAGCGCCGGCGCTGCGCATGCCTTTATGCCGCAATGTGGCCTCGCGCCTGGTTTCATCAGCATCGTGGCGCATGAGCTGATGACACACTTTGAAACGCTGGATACGGTCAAGATGCGTGTGGGCGCGTTGCCCGTACATCCGAGTAATGCCCTCAAGTATTCGCTCACCTGGTCCACAGATGGACTCATTAATGAGTACGGCAATGTGTGTTACGGCATAGAAGAAGGTGAGAAAGTCCCGCTGCAACCGCTCGAAGGCTACGAAACGATCGAGCTGGACGGGCTGCTGTACGAAGCGTTCAACACCTCCGGTGGGTTGGGTACCTTGGCCGACAGTTATGTGGGAAAAGTTCGGACGATGAATTACAAAACGCTCCGCTACCCCGGCCACTGTGAAAAAATCCATCTGTTGATGAAGGATCTCAAACTGAACGAAGACCGAGAGACGCTGAAGCGTGTGCTCGAACATGCCGTTCCACAAACCCTGCAAGACGTCGTCCTGATCTATGCCTCAGTCGCAGGGACAAACAAGGACGGGTTCTTCGAAGAAAATTACGTCAAAAAGGTGTATCCGCAATGCATCAAGGGTAGACTTTGGTCGGCGATCCAAGTCACGACCGCGTCCAGCGCCTGCTGCGTCATGGATCTTGTGTTGAAGCATCCATCGGCGTACCATGGATTCATCACTCAGGAATCCGTATTGTTGAAAGATTTCTTGGACAATGATTTTGGAGCTTGTTTCCGATGAGCACCATGCACGCTACGCTGAGAGATTTGGGCATCCAAGCCGTGAATTCCGGTGGGAGTACCGGCAATAGCTGGTGGTCCGGTCGTAATGATGGATCTCTCCTCCCCTCGATCAATCCTTCAACCGGGGAGCAAATCGCCGGCGTCTATCCCTGTTCATCCGATGATTACCAGCGGATCGTGAAAGAGTCGGTTGAAGCGTTCCGTACCTGGAGGACGATTCCCGCCCCAAAGCGTGGCGAAATGGTCCGGCTGATCGGCCAGGCGTTACGGGAAAAGAAGGACCAATTGGGGACGCTGGTCTCGCTGGAAGTCGGCAAGATCAAGGCCGAGGGCGATGGTGAAGTGCAAGAGATGATCGATATGGCGGATTTTGCCGTCGGTCAATCCCGGATGCTCTACGGTGTCACGATGCAGTCCGAACGACCGGCCCACCGGATGAGCGAACAGTGGCATCCGTTGGGACCGGTCAGCGTCATCACGGCATTCAATTTCCCCGTGGCGGTGTGGGCCTGGAATGCCTTCATGGCCGCCATCGCGGGCGATACGGTCATCTGGAAGCCGTCGCCGAAGGCCCCGCTCTGCGCCGTCGCGGTGCAACAGATTTGTAATCGCGTGATGCAGCAACAGGGCTATTCCGGTATTTTCTCATTGTTTATCGCCGACCAACCGGCTCTTGCCGAGCAGATGGTGCAAGATGAGCGGTTGCCGCTTATCTCGTTTACCGGATCAGTGCCGGTCGGTCGAAGGGTCGCCGCTCTGGTCGGACAGCGATTAGGCCGAACTCTCCTCGAACTCAGCGGCAACAATGCCGTCATCGTCGATCAGACCGCGGACTTGGACATGGCCGTGCGCGCCATCCTATTCGGAGCCGTCGGAACCGCCGGGCAGCGATGCACGACGACGAGACGGCTGATCGTTCACGAGTCACGCTACGAGGAATTGGTCGGCAGGCTCGTGAAGGCCTATGCCCAAGTACAGATCGGCAATCCGCTGGAAAAGGACGTGCTGTTGGGGCCGCTCATCGACCACGTGGCCGTGGAGGGCTATCGCGCGGCCCTCGATGAAATCAAAAAGGAAGGCGGCGAGATTCTCTGCGGGGGACGTGTGTTGAACCGGCCCGGTTATTTTGTGGAACCGACGATCGTGCGAGCGAAAAACGAGTGGGCCATCGTGAAGCGCGAGACTTTCGCGCCTATTCTGTATGTCATGACGTTCCAAACCATAGATCAGGCCATTCAGATGCACAACGACGTCCCGCAAGGCCTCTCGTCGGCGATATTTTCGAACGATATGCGCCACGGCGAGCGCTTTCTCTCGGCGGCCGGCAGCGATTGCGGGATCGCCAACATCAATATTGGCACCTCTGGAGCCGAGATCGGCGGAGCATTTGGCGGAGAAAAGGAAACAGGCGGAGGGCGCGAAGCAGGATCAGATTCCTGGAAGGCCTATATGCGCCGTCAGACCAACACGGTCAATTGGGGCACAGAGTTACCACTGGCCCAAGGGATTAAGTTCGGATCGTGAACGGAGCGCGCCATGAATCAGGCACATGATCTCGATGATCTCATGGAAAAGATGGTTGGGGCCTATGTCGCTCGTAACCGGGCGGCAGGGGTCCTGAAAGTGATGCTTGACGAGACCGGTATAGGTTTTTCGCCGGTCATTGACCATGTCACCATCCGGACGCTCGATATCGACCGTGGAGCTGAACCCTTCGTCAAGCTGGGCTATGCCTATGATGAAACCCTACAGTACGACGATTGGTACGCGAAGGTTTACCGCAAGGTTGGTTACCCTGCCCTCTTTGTCGACCAAGCCTATCCGGATGCACGAGGGAAGACCAGCATCATTCCAGGCTGGGTCAACAAATTCGGTGACAAGGTCTTTCACCATGTGGCCGTCCGGGTGGAGGATATCGAGCAGGCTGTCGCTCGGCTGCAGCAAAAAGGCGTGGTGTTCGCCGGCAAGATCGTCGGAGCTGCGGGTGGGCTGCTCAGGCAAATTTTTTCGGCACCGGAAACCGTCGATGGACAGCCGTTCTCCGTTCTAGAGTTGGCCGAACGCCACCGAGGGTACCAGGGATTCCTCCCTCCTCAGGCCGACAGTCTGATGAAATCTTCTACCGGACGCTAAACCGCTTTGTCGACTTGAGAACCGAATGCCTGCACGATCATGGTCTTGACCGCCATGAAGCGGCGCAAACCCAACGCGAAGCACACCGTTCCGGTCGCTAACGACAACCCGCCCAATGCCTGCATATACGGATGGTCCAACAACCACATGGCCGGCACCCCGACAATCACAAAACCTAGCGCAGTTCTGATATAGGCCAGCAACGTCCGTTCATTGGCCAACTCGGTCCTTTGTCGGGACAACTGATTTCGAAGCTGTTCGTCCACTGTTTTCCCTCTCATGTTCTTATAACACACCCCTCACGCGCCGACGCAAAAAGGTGCGGCTCTAAAGTCATGGGGTTCCGCGTTCGGTGTGGATGCTTACAATAGCGACAGTCTGCGTCAGCTAGGACAAGCTGTCTCGAAGGGTTTCTGGACTATCCCATTTCACGCAGGTCGTGATTGGGATTCCGATCACGTGCGATGGTTTTCATGAGTTGATCGCCGAAAAGGACGACGACTCGACCCCGTTGGTCCTTCACCATCATCGAGGCCGACGGTGACTTGAAGGTAGAGGGATCCCCATCCAACCACGCGCTGCAAGTAAAGGGCAGCGCATCCATAATGGTTTCTACTCGGTACTCATGGCGTAGTCGGTATTGCAGCACATCGAACTGGAGCCGACCGACCGCTGCAATCAGGGCTTCCTGATCATTGAGACTTCGCATGATCTGCACCGTGCCCTCTTGCGCCATTTGGAACAGGCCCTTGTCGAACGCCTTGCGTTTACCGACATCCGATGGCCTGAGGCGTGCAAAAAGTTCAGGCTGGAACTGTGGCAGAGGCTTGAAATTAAACCCTCCGGTCAATGAAACCGTATCACCGATGGCGAAAATCCCGGGATTGATAATCCCGATGATATCGCCGGGATAGGCTTCTTCGACCGTACTGCGTTCCTGCGCCACCAGACTATGTGGTCTCGCCAGTCGAATATCGCGACCCAGCCGGTGATGTTTCACCACCATGTCGCGCTCGAAACGTCCGGAGCAGACACGAATGAAGGCCGTGCTGTCACGATGCTTGGGGTTCATATTGGCTTGCAGCTTGAACACGTAGGCGCTGAACGGCATGTTCGTCGGGTTGATGAACAGTTCGGAGCCGTCATCGCTGTCGGCAGGCCGCATACCGGGACTTGGCGCCAGATCCACAAACGCATCGAGAAAGCTTTCAATGCCAAAATTCGTGAGCGCAGACGCGAAAAAGACCGGGGTGACTTTACCTTGGAGGAACTGCTCTCGCGTGAAGGGATTCCCGGCGATTTCCAAGAGATCGAGATCATGGTGCACCTGCATCATCGTCTCTTGTGAGATCCGGCTGCGTGAGCCGATCTCTGCCAGCGGCAATGTGTCCGTGTCGACTTTGGTCGCTCCGCCACGCATGGTTTTGCTGAACAGCTGCACCCGGCTGTCGGCACGGCCGACAATACCTACGAAGTCACTGCCTGACCCGATCGGCCAGTTGATCGCGCTGGCGTGAATATCCAATGCCTGTTCCACTTCGGTCATCAGGTCGAGCGGTGGGCGCCCCGGCAGGTCCATTTTGTTGATCAACGTCAGGACAGGGATCCGACGCATGCGGCACACGGCGAACAGTTTGCGTGTCTGGGTTTCCACGCCTTTGGCTGCATCGATGACCATGATGGCACTGTCTGCGGCCGTCAAGGTGCGATACGTATCTTCGGAGAAATCTTGATGGCCGGGCGTATCCAACAAGTTCACCACGGCGTCTTTATAGGGAAACTGCATGGCCGATGCTGTGATGGAAATGCCTCGTTCCTGTTCCATTCCCATCCAATCCGAGGCGGTGGTCTTGCCGCCCTTGCGCCCACGCACCATGCCTGCTGTTCGGATCAGCCCGGAGTACAAGAGAAGCTTTTCGGTCAACGTCGTTTTACCGGCGTCCGGATGGCTGATAATGGCAAAGGTGCGCCTCCGTGCGATGGCGGCGGCAAGTTCGCTGAGTGAAGTCGTTTCAGTCGTCATGGTGCGAAGTCCGGCATACCAGATCGTGTTAAGCGAGAGATGATTCTCACGCGGTGAGTGGGTCGAGTCGTTGAGTCAGTCCGGTTGATTCGAGTTCGAACAACGACTGGAATGTTCTTGAACCTGCTCCTGACTCCGTTGCTCAGCGGGAATCCGAGTCCAGCGCATAACCAGCCCGCTCCAACGCACGATGGACTGCACTAAGGACAGCCGCAGTATCAGAGTGCGGAAGCACCGCCACCTTCGGGGTAGCGCGAAGCCTGGTCACCAGTTGGTCGGCTTCGGCCGCTGCTAATCTATCACAGATGTCATACCAGCCGTCAGGGCTTTCCTCAGCGAGGTTATGCTGCTCCAAGATCCTACACAGCGTGGCTACGATGAGAGTTGTAGGAGTCGGCATGAGTAAGGCTGCAAGGGCTCCATGATCGAGCCGAAGCTTTGCTGCAATCGAAAGCGGCTTTCCTCCGTTCCAGCGCTGCGCCGCCGGCAGAAGGATCTTCTCCTCCATGCCGATGTGTCGGAGCAGTCCCGCTCGAAAGTGATCGTACGCTTCCCGCGCCACATGGTCTGCGGAAGCACATGCTGTCTGAAGAAGTTGCTCTAAGCACCGGTGATCCTCTGCGAGAAAGCGTGTGACGGGCCCTGGTTCATATCCTCGTGGTTGCATCACCGTTTCGAACAAGAGAGCTGTTTACCCGACAGAGGGATCTCACACCATCGCCTGAGGATATCCATGACGGATTCGAATGAAAAACGCAAGATGTCGGTTGGCACAGAACCGACTGTGGATCTACTCCAAGCACTACAAAAACTTAGGTGACAGGGCTGAGTCCAAGCGGAGGAATATACTCGATGTCACGGCATCGAAAGCGCTGCGATGATCCTTGACAGTGGGAGGTACGTCGAACACGACTATTGATTATGCGGCTTCATGGAGCCTTGTCGCCACGTTATCCCTGCAAGCTGTTTTCTACGGCCTCTTGCTCCGTTCCAAAAAGCCAGATGATCACCTTCCCTATGCAAGTGGCAAGTCCCACAACTATTAAACCGATAACCACGATGATTCCGATGCCGAGCCAACTTTCGGACGTAGCGAACATGGGTATCCCTTGAGCAACGACTTATCGTCATGGATTGTACACTCTGTCGGAGAAAGAAGAAACTTTCAGTGCCACACAGCTTGTGCATAGACCGTCAAGGCGGAGATGAGGAGGATCGTCAGGGCGCCGAAGAAGGAGGCGACGAGCGAGAACGGACCGTACCGTTGGAACTGAGATCGTCGAGTCTGCGGGAACCGCATGAGACAAAACGTCACGAATGATGCGCAGGCCCCGATCAATGCCAGCAGAGTTTGATCAGCTTCCATCGTGTCGGCCCTCCCATGACTTAATCCAAAAAATGTGCAAGCCCTACACCACCGGCCAGTAGGAAGATCAGCCAGCGAAGCAGCCCTTCTCGCGCATCTGCGTGAGCTTCGTCGATTTGATTCTTGAGGGCCGGCTGTGATCGGAGAAATGTATCGATCAAGTCCGTGGCTTCGGTTACACCAATGTTCTGCTCAAGACAAACCAGCTGGATAGCTTCAGTAACTTGGCCTTTCCAAAGTGCAGCCACAGCCGATTGCGAGAGTGCGGGGGACAGCGGGGGAGCCGTCCGAGCGTCAGAGATTGGAGACTGAAGAGATGAAAGAGGCATAGGCTGAAACACAGCCTAGCACCATCCTTCGAGCAGTCGAAGAAAAACCGAAGAATTGACGAATGAGAAACTCGCAACATCCCTCGGAGTCCGGCTGCGTCTTTCACGGGCCGGTTCTCTCCGTAAGCATGCAATCGATCACCGCATGAGATCGAGGCGTTGCCGTATCGCCTCTACTGTTGTAGAGAATCGAGCCGGCCAGTCATTTGGTTTTAAACGGCACATGGCCCCCCTATGCCTTGGAACCAACTCAAAACGAACGTTGGTAGTCGGTCAAACAGCAGACAGGTGGCGTTCACTGCGAAACGCGGCCGTACTGTGGGAAGGCGCTAATCCCTGTTCTTGTTGTCGACGGAAGGCGGATATGGCGATTACTTTCTCAATGTGTGTCAGACCGGGAACTTGAGAAGCGACTCGTTCGAACTCAAGCAAAGTCACTTGCTTCTGACGGAAGAGCGATAGAATAAATGGTCTCCAGACCGGCTCAAAGTCATGAAACCACCAGCCTGGCGCCGTCTCCCCTTCCGGAAATCTCATGGAGGACACCGGTAAAGCCTGACGCTGTGTCATTGGGGGACGGTCCAACTCATGTTGATGGTGCGTATCCGTCGGTCGATGCAGAATAAAGATTTGCTCTTTCCGCGTTACGTTGTTCACAATTTCCTCGCCACGCCGAGCGCGCACATCGAATTATTCTAAATTCATAAGCAATTGAGATGCCACAAACATAATGTTTTTATTTGATAATGTGTTGCGAAATATTTTGCCAATGGTGAGTAGAATCATTGTATGAAATCGTACGCACTTGTATTATTCTGGAACACTGATTTCAGCTAAGGTAATCTTCTCTCTTCTCGCTGCCTACGCTGTTCATTCCAAAAAAATACCGAATTGACGGGAGTTTTTAAAACCTGACGCTCGTTTTTCAGCGGGCTTGATGAATATAATTTGACGCAATGTGTTCTATTATTAGACACATTGAGTAAAGTTTTTGAAATGGACACAGCAGCCTGCTACAGGTTGATTTGATAAAATCATACGAAATATCTTGAAGGTCTCCAAGATATTTCGGCATTATCTTTTCTCTTTATGGTGTTTCATGATGAAACACTTCTTCGATATACCCCTACTCACCGGTTGAACTTTTTCAAGCACGAACGGATGTGGTCGTTCGCTTCCGGATGTACGTACTGATCCATCCCGTTGAAGGCCTGCGCGGTTATTTTATATTGCCGACACAGATCGTCACCAAAAGGAACAGACAACCTGCGCCTCAGAAAATTTCGACCATTTCATCGATCCGCTCCGTCATCGAGGGTCACCGAAGCTGCGATCGAATTACATGGTTCACTTGTCGGCGTGTTCAGGGGAGATGCCATAAGACGAGGAAAGGATATTTTTCACGAAAGAGGCTCATTCATAACGAAACAGTTCTGTTAGACCGATTGAGGGAGCCGATATACCGGTTTCAGGGGAAGGTCCATCAGTGTAGCTTCATGTGGTATCTCGCCTCCGCTTTCCTCGGCGGAGAATTGTGCTGATTTTTTGGTCTTGGGTTTGGAGCGTAAGGAAAGCGGAGTCGCGGCGGGCACAAGCTTTTCGAGCCCATAGGCTCGCAGCTTTCGGTACAATGTCGAGCGGCTCACCTCCAAATCTCTGGCCATCCGGGTCAAGTTCCCTCGGTGTAAGCTGATCGCCTTCACCAGCAACTCCATCTCAATCCGGCGGTGAGCCGCTCGCAGAGAGTCCAGTGAATCCACTGTTTGGAGTTCCTCGGCGGCCAGATCCAAATCATGCGGAGTAATCTCCATCCCTTCCGCCATGACTACGGCGCGCCGGACTCGATTGCTGAGCTCCCGCACATTTCCTGGCCAGGAATAGGCACGCAGCGAATCGACGGCCTGCGGCGTATAGCCGCAGATCGTCTTGCGATAAGTCACGGCGGCCTGCTTGAGAAAGATCATGGCCATGAGCAAGGTGTCCTGGCCCCGGTCGCGCAGCGGTGGCAGATGAATATGTAACACGCCGAGCCTATAATAGAGATCCTCTCGAAAGAGGTTCTTGTCGATCGCCGTTTTCAGATCGACATTGGTCGCGGCAAGGATACGCGCATCGATATGGAGCGTCTCCTGTCCCCCGACCCGCTCGAATGTGCCCTCTTGTAAAAACCGAAGCAGCTTCACCTGAAGGGCCGGCAATAGATCGCCGACTTCATCAAGAAATAATGTGCCGCCTGCCGCCGCTTCTAGTTTGCCCTTCTTTTGTTGGACGGCCCCGGTGAAGGCCCCGCGTTCATGACCGAACAGTTCCGATTCCAACAAGGTTTCCGGGATGGCTCCGCAATTGATCGGTACGAACGGCCCGTGCTTTCGGAGGCTTCGCTCATGGATCGCTTGCGCGGTCAACTCCTTGCCGGTGCCCGTCTCGCCGGTAATGAGCACCGGCATTTCTGTGGTGGCCACCTTGCGGACCAAGTCAAAGACTGCGCAGATGGCGGGGCTCGCTCCCACCATTTCATCCACGGTTCCCACAATCACCTCCCTAGTGTAGATTCCTCCACCGACATCCCTGGATCTTGCCTTTCATGAAATGTATATCCACTATACGATCAAATATGGCTCTGCCTTCACCAGGCTTGAAAGATCCTCAGCGCAGGAGATCGGTGATTCATGCCTGGTGAATTGAGACATTACTCCATCCGTGCGGATCTAGGGTATACCACAGATTAACGTTACGGATCTGGTAAAAATACCTGCACAGTTCTCGATGTACTCGGATTTTTCAGATGACGCGTTGCCGTTCAACAGGATTCAAAGCATCTCTCCTGATCAATAGCATTGGCGCATATGGATGGTTAGTGCTTAATGGCCCTCATGCATAGCCTTTGACTAGGGCCTTATAGACCCAGATCAATTGACATGGATGGTCTTGTGTACACCGTTCCATGAACAATTGAGCAAGAAGTGTCAGGATGCCTGTGAAGGAATAAGTGAGGTATTGTTCATAAAGTGATTTGTGGCCGATCATGAGGTTGCATGGCACGCCAAAGTCACGAGTGTATTAACACCCCTGATTGACCTATCGCCTCTAAAAGAGAATCCTTGCCCTGGAGAGAATTCTGAACTCCGTCGCCCTCTACTTACCTGGAGAATCGCATGTTCGATTGGATGACTCATTCAGAGATGTGGATCGCGTTTGGCACCCTGACAGCCCTTGAAGTCGTGCTGGGGATCGACAACATTATTTTTATTTCGGTCCTTGTGGGGCGTCTGCCTCAGCGCCAACGGAATGTAGCTCGGCGCCTTGGGCTCGGTCTTGCCATGGTCGCGCGACTGGGCTTGTTATTTTCCATTTCACTCATGATGGAACTGACGGCTCCTCTGTTCACGATACTGAGTCAAGTCATCTCGGGGCGAGATCTGATTCTCATCATCGGCGGACTGTTTCTCCTCATCAAAGCGACTCACGAAATCCATAACAGTCTGGAAGGGACGGATGAACAGGACCTCTCGACCGTTCCAGTCGGCCTTGGAATGATGCTGTTTCAGATCGCTCTGCTGGATATCGTCTTTTCGTTGGATTCCGTCATCACGGCCGTCGGGTTGGTCGATGAAGTGTCCGTCATGGCGACGGCGATCATTGCAGCTGTGCTCCTCATGATGTTCGCCGCTCGGCCCATCGGTGATTTCGTCGATGCCCATCCCACGATCAAAATCTTAGCACTGTCGTTCCTCATCCTTGTCGGCGTGACCTTGATGGTGGAAGGTTTTGATGTTCATGTGCCCAAGGGCTATATCTATTTTTCGATGGCATTTTCCGTCGCTGTCGAGATGATCAACCTCCGAATTCGAGCACGCGCAACATCGCCGGTCAAGCTGCGCAACCGGTATTCGCGCGGCAAAGCGAAATCCACAGCCCAAGCAGACTGAGAGGGAGTTCATACCGATCACCCAAACCGAATCGGCTCATATTGGAAGTCGGCAACCGCGAACCGGTTAGTCGGACCGAGTCGGAACTTCAGGAGAGCTGCGTACCGACAACGGCGTCGCCAATTGTTCGAGAGACTTCCCTTCCGCATTGATTCCCAACCACAACTCGATCGCCGCGCCGAAGAGCATCAGGCCTCCGGCCACAAGATACCCATAGAAGACACTCGTGACGGATGTTTCGATGAGCATCCCGTAGAGCCACGGCGCCGCCACGCCGGCTCCTTGGGCCACGATGAAGAAAAAGGCGATTGCCATCGCGCGGATCTCCATCGGAAATACCTCGCTCACCGTCAGATAGGCGGCACTGGCCCCGGCTGAGGCGAAAAAGAAAATCGATGACCACCACAGCATATGCGCGGTGAGCGTCAAAGAACCAGTCCAGAACAGATATCCTGTGAGCCCTAAAAGGATACCGGAGATCCCGTATGTGAGGCTGATCATCGGTTTGCGCCCAACCGTATCAAACAGACGACCTAACAACAGTGGTCCCAAGAAATTGCCCAATGCGAACGGGAGGATATAGAGACCGACGTCGGCGCTTGGTACGGCATAGTAGTACGTCAGCAGCAACGGATAGGTAAACGACACGGCGTTGTACATGAACGATTGCGTGATCATCAATCCTATACCTAAGACGGTCCGTCGTGGATACGACTGAAACAGTTCGCGTGCCACGGTCGCAATCGTCGCGGGGGGGTAGGCATGGACCGTCATCGTGCCTTGGGGATCCGCCAGTGATAGGCCTCGATCCAGCGCGACTTCTCGCTCGATCTGTGAGACAACGGCCTCCGCCTCGGAAATCCGACCGTGGGTCATGAGCCAGCGAGGACTTTCAGGAATGAAGCGCCGAACGAGAATGATGGCGACCCCGAGCACAGCGCCGAGAACAAAACAGAGTCGCCATCCGATGGACTCAGGGAAAATTGTCGGATTCAACAGGAGCAGCGTCACCAAGGCGCCTGCCGCCGTGCCAAGCCACCAGGTGCCGTTGATCGCCAGATCGGTATGGCCGCGATTGCGCGCGGGAATCAATTCATCGATCGCGGAATTGATGGCGGCATACTCCCCTCCAATGCCGGCGCCGGTCAGAAATCGGAAGAACAGAAAGCTCATGAGGTCCCATGAAAATGCCGTGAGGACCGTTGCCGTGAGATACAGCGCCAAGGTGATCATGAACCATTTCTTTCGCCCCTGCCGATCGGTGAGATAAGAAAAGACGAATGCGCCGAGGACCGAACCTGCCAGATAGGCGGAGGCCGTGAGCCCTACTTCCGATTGTGTGAGATGTAATGTGTCGGGGTGGGTCAGCATCGGGCCGAGTGAGGCCACGATGGATACTTCAAGCCCGTCGAGCAGCCATGTGATGCCCAATGCTCCCACAACCAACCAGTGCCAGCGTGCCCATGGCAACCGGTCCATTCGTTGCGGAACATTGGTGGTGATCGGCATGCCGGGAGGCATGCGTCCTAGTAATACGGCAACGGGGTGCCGTCTGTCCAATGCTTGGAGCGCCTACCAACCCAATTGCCAGTTCAGGCCGTTCCGTTCCACGAGCGCGTCCGCTTCCTGTGGGCCCCACGATCCGGCGGTGTAGACATGCACCGGTCGGGGTCCGAGCAACAGCGGGTCGTAGAGTCGCCAGGCCGCTTCCGTAAAATCAGCGGTGACGAACAATGTCTGGTCGCCGATCATGACGTCACGCAACAGGGTCTCGTAGGCTTCCGGCAACTCACCGCCGAATCCTTGACCATAGTCGAATCCCAGAGACCGATCGGTAAACTTGAAGGGCCGCCCAGGAGTTTTCACGGAAAAACAGAGCGAGAAACCTTCACCCGGCTGCAAGGTGATCAACAGCTTGTTGGAATTCAGGCTGCCAGGCTCCAAAGATCGAAAGACTTGAGTGGGCGCCGCTCGGAAGGTGACGGCCACTTGCGTGATCTTGCGAGGAAGCCGCTTTCCGGTTCGTAAATAAAACGGCACTCCCCTCCAGCGCCAATTGTGAATCTCCAACTTCAACGCCACATAGGTCTCTGTGGTCGAGTCTGGAGGCACACCTGGTTCTTCCAGGTAGCCGGGAATCCTCTGACCGGCGACATCCCACGCCGTATATTGGCCGAAGATCACGTCTTCGGGGCGAATCGGTGAAATAGAGCGCAGGACTTTCAGTTTTTCAGCCCGGATCTCGGACGCTTCGAAGGAGGTCGGCACTTCCATGCCGACGACGGTCAACAGTTGCGTTAAATGGTTCTGCACCATGTCACGGAAGGCGCCGGCTTTTTGATAGTAGGCTCCACGGTGTTCGACGCCAAGGTCTTCAGCGACGGTGATTTCCACGCTCTCCACTGTATTGCGATTCCACAGCGACTCAAAAATGGGGTTCGCAAAGCGAAAGGCCAGTAAGTTTTGCACGGTCTCTTTGCCGAGATAGTGATCGATGCGATAAATCTGCGATTCGTCCAGATACCGGTGTAACAGGGTATTGAGCGCACGGGCAGAATGAAAATCGTGACCAAAGGGTTTCTCCAAGACGGCGCGCACCCACCCGCGGCTTTTCAGCAAGCCGGCTTGATCGAGTAATTCCAAGGTTTCAGGCACAATCGTCGGGGGAAGCGCCAGATAGAAAATACGATTTTGAGGCAGATTCCTGGCGACTTCAAGGCGGGCAATAAACTCGGCGAGGGCTTGGTAGTCCGACAATCTGCCTTCCCGCAGGGTCTGATAGTACAGATGGTCTTCGCACCATCGCCGAAGATCAGACGCGTTACGAGCACCTGAATTGCGCAGCCCCTCATACGCCCACAGGCGGAACGCGTCCGCGCTCATTTCAGGCAATGCGGCTCCGACGATGAGCGTATTCTGCTTCTCCAGCGCGCCATAGGCGCGCAAGTGAAACAATGCGGGCAACAGTTTCCGTCGCGTTAAATCTCCTGTCGCCCCCAGAATAATAAATAGATGTGGCTCGACCGTTTCCTTCATCATCCATCATCCCCGTGACGATTCCCAAGCTATCCTGAAGCTATGACTCATTCTGTCCCTCGTCAATGGACGGAATCTAATCCTCTGTCCCTTTTCACGTAAGGCCTCGATCTACTCTTTTGGTACCTCGATCGGACCGGCCCATTCGCCGTGGGCGAGCGATACCTCTTGAAATCCGCCGTCCGGCCATTGAAACTCCCCCGCTTGATCGACAAGCACGATAAACGGGTCGGCTTCGTGGGCCAGCCCGCGGAACCAGTACCAGCCCGGCCTAGTCGGTTTGTTGTGGCTCCAACGATAGGGCGACGTTGGTTCTTCCTCACGCGCTGAGCGGTTCTTCATTCCTCCTCGTCTCCATGTTCTGGTACAGTGGGCAATCTTTACTCATGACCCTATCACGCCATGTCCACACTTCCAATAGAAGATGTACTGCCGTCAGTCTGCCGAGCATTGGAATCCGGTCCGAATGCATTGCTGACCGCCCCTCCGGGAGCCGGGAAAACCACTCGCGTCCCCTTGGCGCTCCTGAACGCACCCTGGTTGTCGGATAAAAAACTTTTGCTGCTCGAACCCCGGCGGCTCGCTGCGCGAGCCGCCGCTCATCGCATGGCGGAAGTATTACAAGAGGATGTCGGGGAGACCGTCGGCTATCGGATGCGCCTCGAAACAAAAATCGGACCGAGGACTAAAATCGAGGTGGTGACAGAGGGAGTGCTGCCGAGGCTGCTCCAACAAGACCCATCGCTGGAGGCCTATGGCATCGTGCTGTTTGACGAGTTCCACGAACGAAGTCTGCAAGCGGACATGGGACTTGCCCTGTGCCTCGAAACTCAACGCCTCTTCCGCCCAGACCTTCGTCTCTTCATCATGTCCGCCACTCTGGACTGCGGTCCGGTTACCGAACTATTGGGTCAAGCTCCCCTCATCATGTGCGAAGGCCGGATGTTTCCAGTCGAGACCCAGTACCTTGATCAGCCGCTTACCGGACGGCTCGACATGGCCGTCTCGCAGCGCATCCGGCGAGCACTCGCAAAGGATCACGGGAGTCTGTTGGTCTTCCTGCCGGGAATGGCCGAAATTCGTCGGGTCGAGCGGCTACTGATGGACTCCAACATAGACCAATCTGTACAGATCGCGCCGCTGCACGGCGACCTTCCTCAGGATATGCAGGATGTCGCGATTCGACCGACGGCTCCCGGGCGGAGAAAAGTCGTGCTTGCCACCTCCATCGCCGAAACCAGTCTGACGATCGACGGCATCCGCGTGGTGATCGATGCAGGCCTGGCACGTATTCCACGGTACGATCCTCGCTCAGGTCTGACTCGACTGGAGACCATTCGTGTCACAAAGGATTCCGCTGAACAACGCCGCGGCCGGGCCGGACGACTTGAAGCGGGTATGTGCTACCGCCTATGGACTGAAAAAGAACAGGCTCTGCTTGCTCCCCGTCGTCCACCGGAAATTCTCGATGCAGATCTCACTCCTCTCATGCTCGATCTTGCCCAGTGGGGCGCTCATGATCCGTCGGAACTGTCGTGGCTCACTCCGCCACCTGCCGGTGCGATCGCTCAGGCCAGAGATGTATTGGTCCAACTCGGAGCCTTCTCGGCTGACGGTCGGCCGACGGACCATGCTCGACGAATGGGCGATCTTCCGCTGCATCCTCGCCTCGCGCACATGATGCTTCAGGCAGTGTCATTGGGTCTTGTTGATCTCGCTTGCGAGGTGGCGGCGCTGTTGGGTGAACGAGACATTCTCCACGGATCACGCGAACGGCAGAACGCCGACTTGCGGGTCAGGCTGGATGTTCTGAGGGGACAGTACGACTCCATCGGTCTGGTGGTGAATCGAGTCGCGGTTGACCGAGTGAGGCGAACGGCCCGACTCTGGCGGAGGCAGCTCATCAGTGGACAATTGAGCGAGGTCGAAGACAGCGCATACGATTGTTCAAGCTCAGTCGGACGGTTAGTTGCACTCGCTTATCCTGATCGAATTGCCCGGCGGCAGTCGGATTGTGGAGGGCAGTACCGTCTTGTGAATGGCCGAGGTGCTCGGTTTAAGACGGTCGATCCCTTGGCCATGGAACCCTTCCTTGTGATCGCCGACTTGGATGGGCGCGATCAGTGGTCCGAGATCAATCTTGCTGTTCCGATCGATCAAAAAGATATTGAATCCCTGTACCATGACCGGTTGGTCGATGAAAAAGAAGTGACCTGGGATGACGACCTCAGGGCGGTTCGAGCCGTCCGCCGCCGCCGACTTGGAGCGATGATTCTTATCGAGGAGGCAGCCTCATCGCCCGATGTAAACAATGTAAAGAGCGCACTCTTAGAGGGCATTCATAAATCTGGACTTGAGGTGCTATCGCTCAGTCATCTGCTCCAGCAGTGGCGTGCTCGAGTCATGTGGCTGAGACGCATTGATGACCCTCAATCAGAATGGCCTGATCTCTCCGACGAGGCATTGCTTCAGACCTTGGACCGGTGGCTTGGTCCTTACTTGACCGGTATCACCACCCTCGATCGGGTGAAACGGCTGGATCTGACAACACCGCTCCATGCTTTACTGACGCATGAACAACTGCGTCGTCTTGACCGTCTGGCCCCGACCCACATCACTGTTCCGAGCGGCTCCCGACTTCCTCTCGATTACGAGCAACCTGACTCTCCGGTGCTGGCGGTACGCTTGCAAGAGATGTTTGGATGCAAGGACACGCCGCGTGTAGCGGGCGGAAGGGTTCCCGTGATCTTGCATCTCCTGTCCCCTGCCAAACGGCCGGTGCAGATCACTCAAGATCTCGGTGGGTTTTGGAAGAGGGCCTATCAAGATGTTCGGAAAGAATTACGCGGCCGATATCCCAAGCACCATTGGCCCGAAGATCCCATCGGTGCCGCACCGACGGCCAAGGCAAAGCAGAGAAGCCGCTAGGGTTCTTCCTTGTGGCTTATTTGATGTGAAGAGGGTACACAAGACATAATCTCATGATCAGGGAAGACGAAGCTCGTGCCCTCACGTCACCGGCCAGAGAAAAAACTTCCTCACGATATAGATATAACGGGGATTACCGTTGCACTCACATTCCTCGTGAGCGTCGCTGTGTTTGCCGGAAGCCACGACAATCGCAACACGACTGAGGATGGGCGATCTCCATCGGCTTCCATGCAAATTGCACCGACCGTGACCATGGAGAAGACCGAGTCTCTACAGGAGCCGGGCGACGACCCTGACCTCTCCGATACATCGCACGGGCTCAATACTTTCCGCTGAATTACGCCTCAGCTCATCACTCCGCTACCCTGTAACAGAGCTGAGAGACTTTGAGTAAGGTGATTGCCTATCTTGTACTTGCCGTGATCTTCGGTACAATACGCCCCGATTATGGCAAGCAAACCCCTAGTTCATAGGTGGTGCGGACTCCTGGCGCCACTGGGTGTTTTCGTGAGCCTTCTGTTCGCACCGCTTGCCGGCGCCAACTTGCTTGAGATGGCCGATCTCGTAGCCCATCCCGAAGTGTATGATCGTAAAACTGTGGTGGTGATCGGGTTGGTAAAGGACGTTCAACTGGTCATCAATCAGAAAGGCGAACCGATGTTCAAGTTTTTACTGGCTGACGACGATGGTACGCTTAAAGTGACCAGTCGAATCAAAGTTCAGAATGGAGATCAGGTCATCGTCGAAGGGACGTTTACCCGGCGTCGGCAAGGCGGTCGTCTCACCGTGTACAACGAGGTGAATGCATTCACCATACGGCCGCTCAATCAGTTCAACTCCGACTTGGTAGGATAAACACCGCCCAGGTCGCCTCATCTTCTTTAGGTGCGGTGCCCACTGAATTGGGGAAGGGCAAAAGCATTGCGAGGCTGATGTGTTGTGTGGCCGCCTCGATTGGCGAGTCCGTCCGATTGGCTGTCGGATGAGGGATCGTGTGAAGCCGTCACACCTTGACCCGGCTCTGCTCCCAAACTCGAAATGCCGCTAAATCCTGTGCCATGCTGTGGAGCAGGAAAGCCAGCACCGCCGCATCATCGATCAAGCCGATACCGGGAATAAAGTCCGGTATGAGATCGACCGGACTCAATACATAGATCAGTGCGGCGACGAGCGTGGCAAGTGTGCGCACGGACAGCCCCCGATAGCTGCCGTCTTTCCAGGCCTTCAGCAGTCGAAACAAGAGTGGAAGATCCGCCCAGAGATGACCGATCATGCGCAATAACTCAAAGAACCGCCTCGATATCTTCATGTTCACCTCCGTGACGACTTGTGGTACGAACCAACAGCGACATCTAGAATACCAAGGGACGGTTAGTTTAGGAAGTCGTGTCCGGCGTGAGGTGGAATTATTCTCCTACGACACGATGCAATTCCTTCATCGCCGCCACGATACCCCCAGGGAATTGTTGGATACGGCTCCCCAAGATAAAAATCGTCTCTTGGCCTATAGCCGAACGCAACTCGACCAGACGATCAGGACCGATACGTCCCCCGACCGCCGGCATCATTGATTTGAGACAACCCCAAGATCGCCGACAGTGCTCCGCTACCGAGACACAGGCTTGTTGCGACATCGGGTAGTCGGAACCGAATGCCGGATAAATGCTCAGGTCTGAGCCGACCAATCGAGGCAGCAGCCCATAGACGACAGGAGCGGCAAGCCCACCCTCTCCCCGATCAACAGAGATGCCGAGCATGGACGGATGGCTTGCAATCGGCAGTGAAATCTCATCGTCCGACTGAAGCGCTCTCAACGCGTCCAGGCCGGTTAAGCCGGGCGCTACCAAGAGACCTGTCGCGCCCAGACGCCTTGCCTGAGCTGCTCGCCGACGCATCGTCTCCAAAGATCCAGTGACGTGCGCAAAATAGAGGCAGGGTCTTCCTCGATGTGTGCTTGCTCGCACGATGGCTTCGGCACAGCGAGAGACTCGCTCATCGAAGCGACACCATGGTTGATCGACCAGGCTTTGGTCGTCCTTGATCAAATCGACGCCGCCCTCGACGAATTGCACGGCCAATTCGGCGAGTTCCTGAGGAGTACGGCCTAGCGGTTTTAGTACCGCGCAGAGGAGTGGACGACGGGAAACATCGACTGCCTGCCTGAGTCCGTCGATCCCAAATCGTGGTCCAGGCCACGACGAGAGCAGGCGGTTCGTCATTGCGAACGACCGCAACGTGACATCGCCACGAAGACTGCTGGTTCCGAACAAGACATTGAGTAAATCACTGCACTCGCCGTTGAGCAAAGTGCCGTTGAAGCGGATGGCGGCGTGATATCGACCTCCGGCGGTCGCCTGCAGATTTTCCAGTCGGCCTAGAATCGTGGATTGGAGTGACGGCGGAAGGAGATTGCTCTCAGCTTCAATAGTTTGATCACAACAGATACGCTCAGCCGTACTTCGAGCCAGCGCTTCCGGTCCATCGATCTCGTAGATCGCCGTGAGAGACTCCGAGACATCATGGGCTGCGCTATTCATGCCGGCGCCTTGCTCTACGATTTATCCTGCGACGCCGCTTCAGTCGAGGATGTCGGAGTGGATCGGTCACGCCCCACGGCCATCCGATAGAGCGCGAATCCCACGGCGGCCACCATGGCAAGGCCGGGCCAGCCGCCGAACGGAGGAACGGCAAAAATGGTAAATGGATCGGCGTTCAAGTCTGGCCACAGGGCGGCGAGCGCGATCGGCACCGCAAGTATGATACCCATCAAGGCTTCACCGGTGATCAGCCCGGCCGCGAAGAGCAATCCCCTCTGCGACGTCTCTTGTCCTCCACCCATGCGCCTATATGCCAAAGCCGCAATCACGCCACCCAGAAAAATGGTCGCCGAAAGTTTCAGCGGCAAGTAGATCCCAAGCGCCACGGCAAGCACGGGTAATCTCAATGTATTGCCACGCCGTTCTTGCCGTCGATCCGCCAGAATGATCAGAATTCCGATCACAGCCCCCAGTCCTACAAGAGGCCAGGGCAATCCAGCTCCGAACACACTTCGTGTGATGTTAGCCATTAGGGTGGCCTGTGGCGCACTGAGGGGATGTGGGTGGCTGCTCGTCGGTTCGCCGATTCCATACTTGGCTTGGAGGAGAGACAAAACCGGCACAAGGACCAGAGCGCCTGTCGCCACTCCGACGACTTGCATGACTTGTTGCTTCCATGGCGTCGC
The DNA here is from genome assembly GCA_018242685.1 of Nitrospira sp. Classification (GTDB taxonomy): domain Bacteria; phylum Nitrospirota; class Nitrospiria; order Nitrospirales; family Nitrospiraceae; genus Nitrospira_D. Next base: position 42,743 of record JAFEBM010000028.1, read on the forward strand.
CCCGACCAGCTGACCTGTTTTGAGATCTTGGAGATTGTCTCCCCCCATCGCGGCGGCACAGCAGACGACTGCTCCGATCACTAATGCAGCCGCCGGTCCTGCCGGATGTCCGGCTCCCATGAAAATCACGAGCAGCAGAGCGGCGATCATAATAGTAGCAATCGTCACTCCTGAGACGGGGTTGCTGGAACTTCCGACCATTCCAGCCATATAGGCGGCGACCGATGAGAAGAGGAAAGCGGCCAGAGCCATCACGATTGTCATCAACGAACCGAGAAAGAAACTGTCCACGACCGTCGAATAGATCCAGGCCATCGGCAGGAGCGACAGACCAAAGGGCACGACGATCCATAGGAATGAAGCATCCTGTTCCGTCCGTAACAGGCCTGCCGTATTGCCTGGTGTTTCGGATGCACGATAACTTGCCCGGAGCGTCAGAAGACTCTTCCAGACAGGCTCGCGCAATTTCGTGAGCGTCCACAGCCCCCCGATCAGCATCGCTCCGATGCCGACATATCGAATCTGCCCGCTCCAGATCGACATCGCCGCCACCAGTCCTGTCCGATCAGGTGGTAGCCCATGGACGAGTCCATAAGCAGGCATCAAGATCACCCATCCGATGACCCCTCCAAGAAAGACCACCGTAGCGGTCTGGAGACCGATGATAAATCCAACTGCAAGAAGCGCCGGCGAAAGGTTGAGTCCAGCATAGAAAACAGTGCGCCCAATTTGGACAGCCCCTTCCAGCGATTCGATCCACATGCGCAGGCCACTCTCGCCGAACTTCACCAAACCACCGAGAAGAGCCGCCGACAACAGGGACTGAAAACTCTTTGTTGATTCGCGTGACCCGGTTTCACTCCGTTCCGCTGCGCCGACCTTGAGGACTTCCGCCGTGGCTAATCCCTCTGGGAACCGCAAACCCGCCGTCACGATCAACGCCCGTCGCAAGGGGATGGTGAACAGCACACCGAGTAATCCGCCGACTGTGGCGATAAGAACCGTCTGCCAGTAGTCGAAGTCGGACCAATACCCGACCAGCAGGAGCGCAGGAATCGTGAAGATGACGCCGGCCGCCAACGCTTCGCCCGATGAAGCCGCGGTTTGAACAAGATTGTTTTCGAGCACATTCGATTCACGAAACAACCGCAAAATCGTCATGGAAGCGACTGCCGCAGGAATAGACGCGGATACCGTCATGCCGGCAAACAAGCCGAGGTAGGCATTGGCGGCCGCCAAGACCGCTGCCAGGATGACCGACAGCACGACCGCTTTGACGGTAATCTCAGGAAGTCGGACCGTGGCAGGGACGAGAGGCTGAGGATCCTTCATACTGGAGCCTGTCCGACATTGACCCTTCTACTGCGGCGAACGATGCATCGGCATCTGCTGCGTTCTCGGCCACGAACAATCCTCAACGTATTCCCGTGAATACGCTTCCGGTTTTTCGCGACCTGTGGCCTTGCATCTGCCGACGCCTCCTTCACCTCGTCACGAACGGCAATATCAGACAGGCTCCTAGCCGGTCATAATAATCAGCTGTTCGTGATCGCACAAGCTACTCGCGAAACAGACGTACGGGCACTCTGCGGCCCTTGATGCGAGCACGACCGAGTATTTCGATAATGCCCGAGGCCATGGCGGCCGGTACATCCACGATGGAAAACCGATGTTCGATCTCGATGGCCCCGATGATGTTGGAGTTGACCTTTGCCTCATTCGCAATCGCGCCGACCAAATCGCTGGGTCTGATACCTGCCTCACGCCCCACCCCTACATACACGCGCGCCATCTCAACCGTTCGCCCGCCATGTCGCGACCGTCCTGTCGGCGGACGTTCCGCTCCAGTCGATCCACCGTGAAGCCGCCCACCTGAATGTCGTGCATCTCGAATCGGTCGTCCAATTTCCGGTTGTCTGGCCGGTATGAGAGGAATCTCCTGTTCCTGACGCTCGCCCCCTTGAGCGCGAACCAGTAACTTCAACGCCGCCGCCGCCACCTCTGCCGGTGGATGGACGGAAAGCCTCTCGACGAGGTGCTTGAACGTATCCAGCGATCCATCGCGTAACACCTGTTCCACCGCGGCTTGCACGCGATCCAACTGCCTGGAGCGGAGATCGGCCACGCTCGGAATCGGCAGGACGGTGACCCGAGCTTTTGTGTGCTGTTCGATGGTCCGTAGTAAGCGCTGTTCCCGAGGGTCGAGGATGGTGATCGCTGCGCCCTCCCGGCCGGCTCGTCCGGTCCGTCCGATCCGATGGACATAGACTTCAGCGGAGGACGGCAGGTCGTAGTTGATCACGTGTGATACCTGCGGAATATCCAATCCCCGTGCCGCCACATCGGTCGCCACCAGTAATTCGGTTTGCCCGGCCTTGAACGCCTGCATGACACGGTCGCGCTGCCCTTGGCTCATGCCACCGTGAATGGCCTCGGCTCGATGGCCGCGGGCAGTCAGCATCGCCGTCACTTCATCGACTTCCAGTCTGGTTCTGCAGAAGACCAGCGCGGAGTTGGCGCCAGCCACGTCGATCACCCTGGCGAGCGCCGCCGCCCGATGCGACTTCGTGACGATATACGCCGTTTGCTGGACACGTGGAGCCGTGCCGGCCTTGACCGGTTCTTTGGCAATGGTGATCTCGATCGGGTTCTGAAGATGCCGATGGGCGATCGCACGAATTCTTGGAGGGATGGTCGCTGAAAACAGGGCAGTCTGTTTGATCTTGGGCGTCGCGGCCAGGATCGCGTCCAGATCCTCCGCAAATCCCATGTCGAGCATTTCGTCCGCTTCGTCCAATACAACGATCCTCACGTCCTGCAGCTTCAGCGTGCCGCGTCGAATATGATCCAGTGCGCGGCCCGGTGTGGCGACGACCACGTCGACTCCCCGTTTCAGCGCATGCAACTGCGGACCGATCGCTTGTCCACCGTACACCGGTAACATGTTCACTCGTAATTCCTTTCCGTACCGCTGCACCGCTTCTCCGACTTGAATCGCCAACTCGCGGGTCGGCACGAGCACAAGAGCAGACGGGCGTCCCCTCGCTGCATGACTGATCAGCTGCAGCATCGGCAGCGCAAAGGCGGCGGTCTTGCCGGTGCCGGTCGCCGCCTGTCCAAGCAGATCCCTGCCTGCGAGGAGCGGGGGAATCGCTTCGCGTTGTATGGGGGTAGGTTCCTCGTAGCCCAGCGCTTCCAATGTTGCGAGCAGCGGCGCTTCAAGTCCCAAGGCGACAAAGCCGGGTGAAAATCCCGTGACGGTCGGAAGAGCGGACTCTGAGGAAGGGCCATGTTTCATAATGGTATTCAGCGCCTTTCTGCCGTCGATAGTCGTGGAATCGCGGAGAGTGTGGGACGACGACTCACAGAAGGCGTAATGTTACGTTGTCATGTGGCGGTAGCGCAAGATCGGATCGAAGATGGTCATCAGGGACCATCATGAGGCGGATCACTGAGCATCAGTGCTATGAACCGAGCACGAAAGGAGCGAGCGATTCTCGGTCCGCTGAACAGGGATCGCGGTACCTGCGAGAATCGCTCGCTGTTGCCCTATAGTTTCGATAGGGCCAATGCGCGTATCGGAATCAATCTGTCCTCTGCGGGGATAAGGAACATGATCTGTGCAAGCGCACGATACCTCGCTTCCAACTCACGGCATCGATTCACGAATCGACCAGCGGACAGCCGAGGAAAATAATCGCGGTGCTGCTCGTAAAAGAGTGCTCGACGTCCCCAACGCTCGGCCTTGAAGATACACAATCGAGTGATCAATTCTAAAAGGTGGTTCGGCGACAACCGCCGAGGTCCTCGTCTCTCTGGAGCGGGGATCACAGAAGTGGATACCATCAGTCCCTTTGTGACTTCTTTCATAGCGGCCTCCTTGTGCGATGTATCTGAACCATCGTCTTGAGCCTCGTGAGTCAAGTTCCTCTACCAAATCACAGCCCTGGCTTACCCCTACATCACCTTATAGTCTCGAAACATGAAGAGATCATTAGGAGAAGATGAAAATTTCTTCATGAATCATAAAATTCGTGCATCACTGTCGCTGCACAACGTGGGAAAATTAGTCGGTGCAGACGCAGTCCGGAAGGACCTCGGTGGCAATGTAGGTGAGATTGTTGGTGTAGGAGACAAACCCTTTCCGGCGTCCGAAGAGAGTCAGCACACAGTCTGTCCCCTTGCGGTCGATAAAAAACCGGTAGTCGGTACCGGATGGAGCCGCAATGTCGAAGGGACGCGGTCCGAGGTCGTAGGTGGTCAGGGTGAAGACCGTCTTGCCCGCGAGTGCATCGGCAGCCTCAGGCTTTTCGCCTTCGTGAGCGAGGATAGCCGATAATTGGCGCGTAAACGAAGTACGGCAGGATTCTTCCGTGAGATTCGTGATCTTAGCCATCGTGGCACAGCCCGTTGCCGTAAAGACGATCGCCAGAGAGACAGCCCAGGACCGGTGCACCGAGTACGCCGATCGCGTCATGTGATGCGGACTGGCCATGGAGCGGAAGTGTAACTGTCACCGGCTCGATTGCACAACTGATCGTTACCGCTCAGGGGGTGAAAAGCCGACGTTGGCGATGGCAGCAGTTTGGACAGGAGGATAGGTCCCCTCGAATCTCGATGGAAACACGTACAAACGCTCCCCAACCGAGAACAGCAGCCGATATTCTGTTTCGGGATCGCTGCGCAGATACACCGTGAGCAGCGAAGATGTCGGTTGTTTATCGACCCGTGCCCAATTCATGCCGAGCTGCATGGGAACCACATACAGACCGGCAGCGATCACGGCAAATGCAATATACGTCATCGACAGATCAATGAGCCGGCCTCTTGTCGTGAGCCGTACCACAACGAGCTCGAGAGCCGAGCTGAACAAGAGCAGGATCGCGACGATACAGATAATCGACAGCACGATAGCCGACATGACATAGCCGAATGTACTCAGGAGCGGGGTTATCACTAAAAGCGCGAGCAAAAACCATGAACCATACCGAATCAAGGCCACGGAGAATCGGAACTGAAAGCCCGCAGTCACGTCGTCTTGACTCCCGATCACCGCGAGGTTCGTCGTAGCCAGATATCCGAAGTAGAGCATCAGCAACAGCGGCACCCAGCTTTGACTAAAATAGGTCGCCTCCGGAACCTCCTCTAAGATCCAAGAAGCTCCAAATTCAGAAAAATAGGTTTTCGTGTAAACCGACCCGGCAAGATAGGCCACGCCACTCATGGCGGCCAATCCGGCTAATGCCTTCGGTGTCTGCTCGATGAGTCGTCGAGCTCCGGCACGGGTGGACTTGTTCCTGTCGGGATCATCGCGGGGCATGGGTCACGACGTAGAACATGAAATAATCGTCGATTTGGAGCGGCTCGATCGTAAACAAGGGGCAGCCGCCGCAAACAGGGAAAGAGGAACCCATGCGCACGAGCGAGAGGAATGACGGAGGACAATATCCCGATTCCTTGTGGATCGGGTCTTGAGACTTCTAGCGTGAAAAAGCGGCCACAGCCTCTTCCTCCGTGTCGCACAAATGATTATTTTCACCATACACGCGGCTCAGCAGATTAAATCCACCGGCTTCAAGGGCTTCTTTGACCATCCCCTTCGCTGCGGCAATCTTCATTTCCCCTTGAACGTTGTTGAGCTGTTTGCAGGCCAGAATCAGGACTCGGATGCCGCCGCTGCTGATGTAGTCTACATCAGCCAAGTTGATGACGACCTTTTTCGCGCCTGAGTCCACGACCTTTTTCATCTCCTGGATTCCTTGTTCCGCCGTGGTAGCCGAGAGGCTCCCCTGCATCTTGACGAAGGTGACTCCGGCGTTCTCGCGAGAGGTGATTGTCAACGTGTGTCTGGTCTCTTGGTCCATGGCTGCACTCCTTTTCTCTTCGCTTCTTCCTCAATAATCTCGTTCACAACGGCTGTCCTCTTCGCGCCGGGTCCGCCACTCCCACGGTGCGCCCCATCATATCATCGATACTTCCTGTCTTCCATCCGAACGATCCTAGACCGGGCGGCAATGATTCACTCAAATATGACCGTCTCGATCAATCGAACGGTGTCATGAGCCTGTCTCTCGGACCTTGGCGATGGCGTCTTCCAACGTGGAGGCATGCAGGCTCATCATCAAAGCCCCACTCAATTGGAGCACTGTTCTGACGTGGTCGTTCCCTCCACTGAGGACGACTCTGCCGCCTGTTCGGGTCATGGTCATCACGGCTTTCAGGATCACCCGCAGTCCAATGGATGAAATGTACGAAATTCGAGAGAGATCCAGGACAATCCGCCGTTCTCCGCGCTCGATAGAGTGCGTGAGAATGCGCTCGACCTCCGGCGCGCTGTTCGTGTCGAAACGGTTCTGCGGAGTGACGATCATGACATCTCCGTTTCGATGCGATCTGACACCCATTGCCATGCCGGTTGAGCCTTGGCTTGGTTGTGACGACGTCCTTCCGCCTTCGAGCCCCCTGATGCCGGTCTGATCGGGACGCCTCAGAGAGGCGGACGGGTCAGATACGAACCTTTTTCTCAGAGTCAAGACGTTGTGTCCCACGTTGCGATGGTACGTGACCTCGTCGAACATGGAGCGCACCAGGTGAATTCCCAAACCGCCGATCTCGCGTTCGTGCAGGAGCAGCGACAGGTCCGGTGTAGCGACCGTTAAGGGGTTGAAGGGAATCCCGTCATCCGTAATGGTCAAGACCACGCACTCATCGCGCACGTCGCCTTCCACCACAATGGTGTGCTCAGTCGGATCATTCGGGAAGGCATACTGCACGACATTGTTGAGCAAATCATCCAACGCCATGTTGAGTGTCGGGATCAGCGGCCTGGCCCGTTCCCATTGCGCCACATATCGCTCAAACGCCAGTTGTATCGTGGGAATGGCCGCCAATCGATTGAGCATGGTCTGATGAAATACGCCCATCGCCACATCGGACGGGGCGACGCCGAGATACCGGATTCCCAATATGGTGATATCGTCCGCCTGCGGAGCGTCACCGGCGAAGGTCTTCACCGCCTTCATGACATCCCCGATGCGCTCGACCACCGAGACGGCTCTGGATTGGTCCAGTACCGTTTTCAATCGGACCTTGCCGAATAATTCGCGCCGCCTATTGTCGGCTTCGGTGATTCCATCGGTATACAAGAAGAGCTCATCCCCCGGTCTCAATTGGATGAGGCTCTCCTTGAAGGCGATGCCGGGCATCGGACCGACGAGGGGCCCGTCTTGAGCCGTCAACCATTCAAACTGTCCATCCCGTCGCTTCAACAGCGGAGGATTGTGGCCGGCATTAGTCGTGAGAAGCGTGCCGTCGCGGAGATTCAAAATGCCCAAATACAGGGTCACAAACATACACGAATCGTTCTCCGCGCTGAGCGCATCGTTCACATGGGTGACGATACTGGCGGGCGAGGGATCCGACGACGCCCGAGTCTTCACCATAATTTTGGTCATGGCCATGAACATCGCAGCAGGGACCCCGTTGCCCGACACATCGCCGATGACGAAACAGAGCCGATGGTCATCGAGCAGGAAGAAATCGTACAAATCCCCTCCGATTTCCAGGGCCGGTTCAAGGACCGCATAGAGCTCCAATTCCTTCCGATCCCGGAAAGCCGGAAATACGCGTGGGAGCATACTTTGTTGGATATCTCTGCCGACATTCAATTCTTCCTGCATGCGGGCTTTCGCGGCCTCCACGACCGCCAATGAATCCGCTAACCGCGTCTTGGCATCTTCGGCGGCCTGTTCCGCACGTTTCAGCGCCGTAATGTCGGTGGCAATGAAGACAATGCCTCCGTCGTGCGTTCTCCGCTCGTGAATCTGGATCCACTCGCCGCTGGAACGGTATTGAATGTAGAGTCCTTGAGGATTGTGGTGCATGTCGAGGCGCTTCTGTATCCAAGATTCGACATCCTCCATCGCAGCGGGGATATCACCCCGCTCGGCTATACGGCGAATGATCGATTCGAACGAATCACCGAGTCGTACCTCAGCCCCTCTCCCCGACGCCACTTCGCGATACTTGCGATTACAGATGACCAGCCGGTCGTCCCGATCAAACAGCGCAAACCATTGGGGAACACTTTCGATGGCCTCGGTCATTCGGGCATGGCTATCACGCGCCAGACGTGACGCCGCCGTCACTTGCCGATCAATGATGGCCAGGAGCGTCGAGAGCGAGACGGCGACAATCGCGAGGAGATCCACTTCGATTCCCGGCGGCGGAGCACTGGTCGTCACGTTGGAAATACCGTAGGTCGGAATCATCCCGATGAGGTGGGACCCGGAAAGAGCAAGCCCCATAACGCTCGCCTTTTCCGTCACCCGCCAGTTTCTATACGAGATATTCCAGACGCCGACCGCAAGGACGATGATGCTCAGTATTACGATCCCCACAATCGACAGCACGAAGCGCAACAGGCCATTTTGGAGGTCGATCGGCTGGTGGACCGCCAGCATGCTGGAAAAATGGGTCAGGTTCATGCAGGCGCCCACCAGCATTCCCCCGGAGACGAGTCGCATGCGACTGTCGACGTGGCTGCTGATCAGGTACAGGGCCACGGCTCCTGTCACCGCGGCGGACAGGAGGGAAAGAACAGCGAGCGCTGAGTCGTGAGCCGCTGAGACCGGCCGACAGAACGCCAGATTGCCGATGTAGTGAATCGCCCATATTTCAAGGCCGGCTGCGACGGCGCCGATCGTGAGCCATCGCGCTTTGACGTAGCCTTGGTCAGGCGCGCGCATCCGTTCGGCGATGCTGAGGATGACATAGGCGGCCGCGCCACCCAGCATCATCGAGGAAACAGCAAGCAAGGGATCGCAGATTCCAAGCACGGTGAACCCACTCAGGTGACGTCAATGAGCATCGTAAACATTCCGGCAAGTGCCGGAATGTTGGGCCATTGCAGCAAGGCCGTGTCAGAGCTGATCCGAGTCTCATCTACCATGAGTCAAGGCGCCGGTTGATTGAGACGATCCCAGCGAGGAGTCCTCGTGCCGGGATCAACCGACCAGTAGATGGACCGTGCCCGCCCCAGAATGTATTCCTTGTTGATCGGTCCCAAGAAGCGGCTATCCAGACTCTCTTCACGGTTGTCACCCAAGAGGAAATAGGCGTCGGGAGGCACGGTCACAGGCCCGAGGTTATCACGGACGTTTCCGGTCATATTGGATCGGTCAGTATGTTGCGCATAAGGCTCGCTCATGGTGCCGTCATTCACGGAGACCACTTGATGACGAATGTCGATCCGATCGCCGGGAACCCCGATCACTCGGTGAAGAAAGAGCGTTCCATTCTCGTCAGGATAGCGATAGACGACGACATCACCGCGTTGAGGTCCGGCTGCGTGATACGCAGCCCTGTGCATAATCACATGGTCTCCCCGCAAGAGTCCCGGGACCATCGCCTCATTTGAGATATGGAATCAGTAGTGTCCGGAGATCA
>JAFEBM010000029.1 GCA_018242685.1 Nitrospira sp.
GAGGTGATCGAGTTATGACGAACCGCGAATTGGTCGAGCCTATATCCAGGACGCGCTCGTCATTCTCGCCGAAGCCTAAGCGTCTGCTGCCGATGGCAGGTGAGGTCAGACAGGAGATGGAGGTCATCATGGCAACGTTGACTATCGAATTACCGGAGGGCGCGTTCTCAGCGTTGCGCCGCTCCCCTCAGGAATTCGCGAAAGAGATGCGCATCGCGGCGTCCGTCCAATGGTATGCGCAGCAGCAAATTTCCCAAGAGAAGGCGGCAGAAATCGCTGGATTGAGTCGTGTCGAATTCCTGAATGAACTGTTTCGACGGCGCGTGCCGGCCTCTCAGGTGACGTTGCAGGAATTGGTCAAGGAAATCGAGCGTGACGGTGAGTGACGTCTGGGTGCTCAACGCATCGCCGGTAATTCTATTGGCGAAAATCGGTCAACTGGATCTGCTGGAGAGTCTGGCGGCCGAGGCCGCCAATGCGCAGGCGCACATGGCATCGCAGTCATCGGCACAGTGGGGATCGTGCTGAGCGCGAAGCGTCAGGGGATGATCCCGGCTGCCCGCCCTGTTCTGGAAACGCTCCGCCGCTCTGGCATGTACCTGTCCGACCAGATCCTCACCGAGGCTCTCAGGCTGATAGGAGAATAGGCGAAACAAAATGGGGCGGATAGTCGTATGCCTTTTTAATGATGTGCGCTGGATGACTGACGACACGAATGCGGCGCACCGCACCGAACCGAGCTGCTCGATCATGGCGCGCAAAAAAGTTCCGGGGCTGACCTGCGAGCCGATCGCTTTGTCTTACGGAAGTAAATCCGCGACGGCGACTGGAGGTGCGGTGGAGGCGGCGAGTGGAGCAATGCTGTTGGAAGGAACGAGTTTCTGCGATGAGCGGTACAAACTTGTTAGACCAGGAGCAGCCACCGGATCTCGGTACACTTCCAAACAACGCTCGGCAAGGTTGACGATCCAGTACTCTTGGATGCCGGCGCGGGCGTAAATGGCACGCTTGCGGTCTCGGTCCAGTGCAATGGTGGTGTCGGAAACTTCAACAACAAGCAACGCCGACCGAGGGTGTTCGTCTCGGTAGTCGTCAGGCGTTCCAGGAACGACTGCCAGATCCGGTTCCGGTTCTGAATCAGGGTCGACGATAATCGGCATTTGCACACGTACCCAGACGTTTATCCCAAAGAGACGTTCGAGTGCCCGTTCTGTTTTTCCGATGGCTGATGCATGTGGACTGTTTTGAGGAGTCATCGTGATGATTTCCCCTTCAAGCAATTCCACACGCTTGTCTGGATTGAAGAGGCCCTCCTCAGCCAGACGGTCGTATTCCCGGCGGGTCCAACGTTTTATGTGTACGGCGGGAGCAGCCATCATTGCCTCGCATCGATTGGGGCGAGTCTAACAAACCACCAGACTGATCACAAGCGATTGACCCTGTCCGAAGATAGTTGTGGGCGAGGATTGAAAATGAGCAGACTTCAGGGATACAAAGGACAGCTGAAAAACACTACCGTGAGGCTTAAGGACTATGGATATTGAAATCGGCTCCAATCTGTATCGAAATTCCAATGGGACCATCGAGGTCGAGGGGGTCCCGCAAATTGAAGTCGCCCGACATCCTTCAACCGGGTCTCTCCTGGTGACCTGTGCGCTGTTTGACTCGAATGGCCGACTGTTGGCGAAGATGGTGGACAGCACCATGATGTTCAATGACCGGCGCGCCCATGAATTGACGAAGACGAACAACAGCCTGACGTTGAAAGACACCGAGTCCGGCAAAATTCTTCTCCATTTTGAAATGAAGGCCTCCGACGTGGTGTCGTTATCGCGAGGCGAATTTTACACGATGAAAGGCCGTCTGCTGCACGTGTCGCCGACGGAGTGGAAGCTTGAGAAGCAGCAGACGAGCGGGCTGACGCAAGACACCGATGGGGGCGCTGTGTCTATCGGTTAGACGGAGACGTTTGCCGTTCAGTTGTCGTCGGCACCAGGGTCAAGCTTCCGTTCTTCAGATCAACCGAGACCGTCTCCTCGTCCCGCAATTCTCCTTTGACGAGCATACGCGCGATCGGTGTTTCCAATTCCTGCTGAATGAGGCGCTTGAGGGGCCTGGCTCCATAGACCGGATCATAGCCGCGTTCTCCCAGGTGCTGGAGAGCAGGAGGAGTGATGGCCAATGTGATCCGGCGCTCTCCCAGCCGACTGCGGAGTCGGTCCAGCTGAATGTCCACGATCTTGATCAAGTGTTCGGCGCCGAGCGGGTGGAACACCACGAGTTCATCGACCCGGTTCAAAAACTCCGGACGAAAATGTTGGCGCAGTTCGCCCATGACGACCGTCCTGACTTGCTCATACGACGCGCCGCGTTGTTGGGCCTCGAGAATGTGCGGGCTGCCGATGTTGGAGGTCATGATCAACACGGTGTTCTTGAAATCGACCGTGCGGCCTTGTGAATCGGTCAGTCGCCCGTCATCGAGCACTTGCAACAGGACATTGAAGACATCGTGATGCGCCTTTTCGATTTCGTCGAACAGGATTACGGAGAATGGGCGCCGCCGAACGGCTTCGGTGAGTTGACCGCCTTCTTCATAGCCGATGTAGCCGGGAGGCGCGCCGATGAGGCGGGCGACCGTGTGCTTTTCCATATATTCGGACATGTCGATTCTGATCAGATTGCCTTCGTCGTCGAACAGGATGGCGGCCAGCGCGCGCGCCAGTTCTGTTTTTCCGACACCGGTCGGGCCGAGGAACAGGAAGGAACCGATCGGGCGATTGGGATCTTTGATGCCAGACCGGGCACGAAGCACGGCGTCCGCGACGGCTCGCACGCCTTCATCTTGTCCCACGACACGTTGATGCAGCAGGTCCTCGAGTTTCAACAGTTTGTCGGATTCTCCTTCGAGCAAACGAGAGACCGGAATGCCGGTCCATCGGCTGACCACGGCCGCAATCTCGTCTTCATCGACCTCTTCTTTCAAGAGCTTGGTCTCATCTTGCTTCTTCCCCAACTGCTGCTGTTCCAGTTCCAATTCCCGCTCGAGTCGAGGCAGTTCTCCGTACCGCAGCTCAGCGACCCGATTGAGGTCATAGGCTCGCTCAGCTTGATCGATCTTCAATTTGACGTCTTCGATCGCCTCACGGGTTTTACGGAGGCGGGAGACGGAGGTCTTTTCCGATTCCCACCTGGTTTTCAGGGTCTGCAGGTCGCGTTGTTTTTCATTCAGCTCCGTTTCGAGGGCGGTCAGGCGGGCGGCGCTTGCCGGATCCTTCTCTTTTTTCAACGCTTCCCGCTCGATTTCCAGCTGGAGCACCTTGCGTGAGACTTCATCCAGCTCGGCCGGAAGGCTGTCGATCTCCGTTCTGAGCCGTGCGGCGGCCTCATCGACCAAGTCGATGGCTTTATCCGGAAGAAACCGATCGGAAATGTATCGATGCGACAATTTTGCCGCCGCGACCAGTGCGCTATCCTTGATCCGCACGCCATGGTGGACTTCATAGCGCTCTTTGAGGCCGCGCAAAATGGAAATGGTGTTCTCTACGGACGGTTGATCGACCAGGACGGTCTGAAAGCGGCGTTCCAAGGCGGCGTCTTTTTCAATGTGTTTCCGGTATTCATCGAGCGTCGTAGCGCCGATGAGGTGCAATTCGCCCCTCGCCAGCATCGGTTTCAATAGGTTGGCCGCATCCATCGCCCCTTCAGCCGCTCCGGCGCCGACGACCGTATGCAATTCGTCGATGAACAGCAGAATCTGACCTTGGGAGGATTGAATCTCCTTGAGCACGGCTTTGAGCCGCTCCTCGAACTCGCCGCGGAACTTGGCCCCGGCGACGAGGGAGCCCATGTCCAACGCGAAGAGCTTCTTGTGTTTGAGGCTTTCCGGGACATCCCCTTTCACGATACGAATCGCCAGCCCTTCTACGATCGCGGTTTTTCCGACTCCCGGTTCGCCGATAAGCACCGGATTGTTCTTGGTCCGGCGGGACAGGATCTGAATCACGCGCCTGATTTCGTCGTCGCGACCGATGACGGGGTCGAGCTTGCCTTGCCCGGCCAATTGGGTCAGGTCACGTCCGTATTTCACCAGCGACTGGTAGGTGCTTTCAGGATCCTGACTGGTGACGCGCTGATTGCCGCGTACCTGTTGCAATCCGGACAAGAGGCGGTCCCTGGTGAGTCCCAGTTTCTTGAGCACTCCTCCTTCCTGAACCATGGCCAACAACACATGCTCGACGCTGAGAAAATCGTCCTTGAGCGATTTCTGTTCGTCCTCCGCACGATTGAGGACCTGGGTCAGGCGGGTGGCGATATGCATTTGACCGGGAGCGGCGCCGGAGCCTTGCACTTGCGGCAGCTTTGCCAAGGCTTGTTCGACCGCTTGCCGAACAGCAGGCAGGGCAAGCCCGGCCCCTTCAAGTAGAGCCGGCGCCGTTCCGCCTTCCTGGTCGAGCAGCGCCAGCAACACGTGTTCGACATCGATGCCCTGATGACTTCGGCGCTGTGCATGGGCAGAGGCGGACTGGAGTGCCTCTTGCAGTTTGATCGTCATTCGGTTCACGTCCATGGTGACTCACTCCTGAAAAGATTATGTGTTGATGAACCATGTGATAATCATCAGGTCGGGCAAGTCAATCAAGAATCCCTAGAATCCGTTTTTCCGTTTCCGGGCGCGACTAGTCCTTGACCTCTTGCTCAATCCCGATTAGGGTACGCACCGTCATGGTCAATCTTGTTTCAGCCACGCTTCAACTGTATCGGCATGTCCTGTATGCGACGGGGCGCTCGTTCGCTCGAAGCTGGGTGACCATGGTGGCGCTCATTGTCTTCGCCATCCTGTTTTTGGGAACATCGCGGATCGCCGCTCCATTGGGCATAGGAGGCGGGTTCATACTCGGCATCGTCAACGCGTTGTTGGTGGGCGCGACTCTCCGGCTGATCGAGCAGTCTCTCAGTGGGGCGAGGTCCATTCAACTCAAGGATGTGACCGAGAGCTTTGGGCATTATTTCTGGGACGTGATCGGTGTGGGATTCGTGCTGTGGCTGCCGACGATGCTGCTCGATATGGGGATGCAAGCGAATCCCTATGGACAGTTTCTGTTGTCGGGGTTTCTGCTGCTGGTCTTCATCCTCTTGAATCCGGCGCCGGAGGTGATTTATCAAGTCCGCCATGATTCAACGCTCAACGTGTTCAAGACCTCCTATGAGTTTGTGTTGGAGCATTGGGTCGAGTGGTTCCTCCCTTTCGCGATTCTCATCTTGCCGGTGGTGCTGTCGCCGAGCGGGCTCGTTGAATTTTTTACACTGTCCGGCCGTGTCGGCCGGGGAGCGGGCCTCGATTTCTTCCAAATCCTCATGCTGCCGCTCACCGCGATCGGGGGGTGGTTATCCTACGTGGGTTTGGATTCTGAAGGGCAAGGGATCATCCTGTTACTCCTGACTCCGCCGATGGCTATGGCGATTTTGCTGTTCCGTGGCCACCTTTTCGCGTCGCTCCATGGGTCTTCCAGACGGCAACGTCTATTTTCTCACCAGTTTGGCGCCAGGCAGTAGGGCCGAATTCAGGATTAGGCTGTCATCGAGACTTGGTTCATGACATGTGTACCTGTATCAATTTGAGGCGCTTCTTGGGCCGTTGATGGGTCCTGGCTTGTGATCGGAACTGAAATAGTGTATGGATTAGCCTACACTTGAGCTTGTTCCTTTCACGATGTGGTGCAGGGAAGGTGCAGACTCATGCAACTTTCAATCTTTTGGCGATTGGTGATGACCTCTCTCGTCGTTATTACAGTCATGGGAGGAGTCAATATCTACGCGCTCTTTCAGCTTCGGCAATTGACAGCGATGAGTACCCAGATGGCGTCGTACCACTATCCGGCCGCTGAATCCGCGAAGAGGCTGTTGGGTTCGCTCTATGCCCAATTGAACAGTGAAAAGAAATATCTTGCGACCGGAGATCACACCTTTTTGACGAATCTGACTGAAGAGGTCGATGAGTTTCAGCACAGTCTCCAGCTCCTACGGGACCAGGAAAACTCCTCTCAAGGGTTGAAACTGCTCAAAGAAGCGGACGAATTGCTCAAGGAGAAACTGAAGCTTTTTCAGAATGAATTGCAGGTCGCGAAGGGAAAGCTCCGGCAGGCGACTCCAGAATATGAAAACCGTCGGGATGTCCTGATGGATCGGATGTCCGCTTCGATTCAGAGCTATGTCGATCTACATGAGGCGCGAGTCAGTGTCGGAGTGACGGAATCTCGATCCAGCGCCGCCCAAGCAGAAGCCGTCACAGAGCAACTTGTCTTGGTGGCGTTGGTGTTCGGCTTGGGGCTTGCCGGCATCGCCAGCTACACGATTTTACGGCCGCTCCGAGAGCTGCAAGGGCACATCAAACAGATCGGGCAAGGGAATTTCAGGGTGTCCCTTCAGATCAAAGCTCCTGCGGAGTTACGCGAGTTAGTCGATACCGTGAATTGGATGGGGAAAAAGCTGCAGGAGATCGACGACATGAAAACGGAGTTCCTCGCGCACGTGTCTCACGAATTGCGTACCCCGATGGCCTCCATTCAGGAAGGCACCCATCTCCTCCTTGATGAGATTCCGGGTCCGCTCGTACAGGAACAACGAACAACCCTTCGGATTATGGCCGACAGCAGTAGGCGGCTGATCCATCTGATCTCCACGATTCTGGATTTATCGAAAATGGAAGCCGGGATGATGGAGTACCGCATTGTTCCGGTGGATCTTCACCGAATCGGGGAGATCTCCATCAATAAGGTTCGTCTGTTGGCGGACTCCAAACACGTGCAACTTGTGATGGAAAGCATCGGGGAGCGGGCGTGGGTCAAGGCGGATGCATCTCGCCTGGAACAGGTGCTCGATAATTTACTGTCAAACGCTTTGAAATTCAGTCCTGAGGGAGGTGTGGTGAAGGTTCAGATGAAACCGGACCCACAAGCCGGAGTCCTCGAGGCGGCTGTTTCAGATACGGGACCCGGGATCGCTCCAGAGGATCTGCCCCATGTGTTCGAACGTTTTGTTCAAGGCCGCATGAAGGCGAAGCATACGGCGGGGAGTGGATTGGGTTTGGCATTGGTGAAGAAAGTTGTCGAAGCTCACAGTGGAAGAATCTGGATCGAAAGTGAGAAGGGCAAGGGAACGACTGTACGGTTTATCCTACGGTTGGCAAAACCAGAAACGGTATGGCAAGGGTGACAAGAAAAGCATTGTCTCTGACAAGAGCTCTCATCATCAGCGGCGGTTCCATCTTATTCTTGGCAGGCTGTACAGCTTGGATCACGCCGCCACCAGGATCGCGTCCCTATTTTTCTGCAGAGCCTCGAGAAGTCAAAGTTTTTCAATCGCTTGCAAAAAAACAAGAAAGTGTAGCCTCAAAATGTGACGAATCCAACTCTTGCGACTACGTGTACTTTGTACGCGGGTTGCTCGGACTCTATGAAAGTCGCGAAGTTGCAGAGAAATATTTTGAAAAAGTCATTTCCGTTGCTCCAAATGGTCAACTGGCAGCGTCAAGCAAAACGTGGCTTGAATTGCTACAACAACCTACCGTGCCAGGGCACAAATCGTGGTCGGAAGCCGTGTTTCGAGCCCCAGCCCTTGCAGAGGCCAATACGTCGTTGGCCTTGACGGCTGATCGTCTGGTGCGGAACTTGCTTGATCGGGAGATGCTTATCCAACAGCTTCGTGCATCCAAGGGTGACGATTCCGAGACCGTTCAAGCCTTGCATCGCGAGTTGGCGGATCGAGACCACAAGATAGGGACGCTGTTGTCGAAGAAAGACTCGGCCAAGGCGTCGGCCGATCCGGTGTCGATTCAAAGTCTGCAGAAACAGCTGGCTGAGCGGGACAGAAAGATCGAGGAGCTTTCCACGCAACTCGAAGCGTTGAAACGAATCGATCAGGAGATGCGGGAAAAGGTGCGACCGATACGTCCCCCGGTGACCACCGTTCCGGTTCCGAGCCCCGAGACGACACCCTAATGAAGAAGGGATTGTGATTTATGGAACAAGAAAACATCCTCGTAGTCGACGACGATGAGGGGCTGTTGCATTTATTGAAAATGCGGTTGTCCGCGATGGGTTTTGCGGTCACCCCTTGTACGACGGGGCGTGATGCGGTCGGAGAGGCGAAGAAGACGATGTTCAACCTGGCGATCACCGACCTGCGCCTTCGCGGGGAAGATGGGTTGGACGTGACCGAAGAGCTGCTCAGGAGTCATCCGGGACTTCCGGTCATCATCCTGACGGCCCATGGGAGTATTCCGAATGCCGTAGAGGCGATGCAACGAGGCGCGTTCGGGTACCTCACGAAGCCGTTTGATGATAAGGAGCTGAAAGCCACGATCGAGAAAGCGCTCGCGCAACAGCGGATGAGCCGGGAGATTCAGCGGCTCAAGTCGCTGGTCAAGGAACTGTACGGACTCGAAAATGTCGTGGCGCGGAGTCCGTCGATGCAACGGCTCTTTCAGCAAATCGCGCAGGTGGCCGAGTCGGATGCGACCATTTTGCTGTTTGGAGAAACCGGAACCGGAAAAGAAGTGATGGCTCGCGTCATCCACACGAACAGCCGGCGCGGGAAAGGGCCGTTCGTGGCGCTCAACTGCGCCGCCATACCTGAAACGCTGTTCGAGAGCGAGTTGTTCGGACACGTGAAGGGCGCGTTCACGAGCGCCCTTGGCGCGAAGCGCGGATTGTTTCAAATGGCCAACGGCGGCACGCTGTTCCTCGACGAGATCGGTGAGATGCCGCTGTCCATGCAGGTCAAATTATTGCGCGCCGTACAAGAGCGGGAGATTCGAGAAGTGGGGTCGGAAACCTCGGTCAAAGTCGACGTTCGCATCATCGCGGCGACCAATAAAGACCTCAGCGAGGCGGTGAAGAACGGGACATTCCGCAACGATCTGTACTATAGGATCTCGGTGGTGCCCCTGTTCGTTCCACCGCTGCGGGATCGTCGGGACGATATCCCGCTATTGGCCCAACACTTCCTCAAACTCAGCGTGAAGCGGGCCAACAAGGAGGTAAAGGGATTCACACCCGCGGCGCTCCATCGACTCATGGTCAATCCCTGGCCGGGTAATGTGCGCGAGCTTGAGAACGTGGTCGAGAAGGCCGTGGTGATGTCGCGGCAAGATATGCTCACGCCGGATTTGTTGCCGGCGGCCAGTGTGTCGCACGATTCACCGCTCAAACCGTTGACGGAAGCTAAAGAAGAATTCGAGCGGACGTATTTGAAGAATGTCCTCCAATTGACGAGCGGAAATATTTCCCGTGCTGCGCAGTTTGCCGGCCGGTACAGAGCCGACTTCTACAAGATGTTGAGGAAATATGGTCTGCACCCGTCGACCACGAAGGGAAGGTCGGATTCCGAGATGGAAGAGCTGGAAAGCGAAACGCATTTGACCGAGGTGGAGCGATAGATCCGAGTCTTCAATCGCGGTGAGTCAGAAGCGAATGTGAAAAGGCCGCGTCTCAGGTGACGCGGCCTTTGTGTTTCAGCGGCAGGCGCCTGTGCTCCTGCGTTCGGCGGCGTATCTCGTCGGCTGTGGACAGGTATCGCCCCGTGCCTTTTTCATTGCACTCCAAATCTTCGAGCGCCTAGGATATCGATGCATGATCGCCGTCCTATTGAGAAAGGAGAGGTGCGTATGATGCGAGAGAAAAACTCTATGATTGTGTCGGCCGGACTGTTGATCATGACCGTAACCGCCGCACTATCACCGTCGTCGGTCCTCGGTGAAGGAGGGGCGCGCCGTGACGTCGTACGTCAAGCAGCCGAATCGGCGGGAGCTGAACGGGCCGCACCGTCGTCATTGTCGAAACATGCCACGATCATGAGCCGAGATGGGCAGGTCGTCCGCAAAGGCAGCAATGGATGGACCTGCTTGCCCGACAATCCTGCGACGGCGGGTACGGATTCGATATGTATGAACGAACCCTGGCTCACCTTCATGGACGCGATGAAGCAGAAGAAGGATCCTGTCATGACCCAAGTCGGCATTGCCTATATGCTGCAAGGTGACAGACCTGCCAGCAATACGGATCCGTATGCCACTGAGCCGAAGTCCGGAGATGATTGGGTGGAAGGACTCGGTGCGCATCTGATGATTCTCTTGCCGGATCAGCAGATGTTGAAACATGTGTCGTCCGATTCAAAAAACGGCGGTCCATGGGTCATGTGGGCCGGAACTCCCTACGCCCATCTAATGATTCCGATCGATAGCTATCCGTCACCGTAGGTCGGGATGGGGGCTATTCGGTTGGTAGCGAGGGAGTAGGAGGCGGGAGTCTTCACTCGGCCGGCGGAATGCCTGTTTCCGGAGTGGTCGGCATCGCTTTCAACATGGATCTGCGTTTTCCCAGTGCAACGACATTGAGTATGACCAAGACCGTGAAGATCGGGTTTGAAGAAATATCTTCCGTCTTATCCAGCAGGGAACTGACGATCTGATACAGGCTGAACAAGACCAGGACGATGTTGAACCCCCATGCGATCTGCACAACCCGTCGCGTACTGGTTGGCCCCAAGCCACGCCAGGCGTAAGACAGCGAGAGTGTGTGCAGGACAAACATCAGCAACGCGACGATGAGGAACGCAGTCAGCGGTGCGAAGCCTCCCTTCGATAACCTGCTCGCTTCTGCTGAAACTCGGATGAAGCTTCCGAGTACGTACAGAAGCAACATCGCGAGGTTGGCAATGCGGAGCAGACGAATCATCGTATCCATTGTGAAGGTCACAGACATCCTTTCAATTCTACGAGCAGTTGACCGGCTGAGAACCTGTTTGAGTCGGTGGATCTCCTGGCCGGGGCAAGACGGGAGGAATCGAACCGTCCAACCGTCGCTGCTCGGCTCTGAAGCTTAACTTCCGTCGTCTGCTAATCATACGGGGTCCGGGTCGAACACAAGAAATGGATTCACTGGAGGTGTTTATCCCGTCGCGCAGATTGGAAGCGCTCCGGGTCGAGCACGCTTGGTTTGGAGCTGGCGAGAGGAATCGAACCTCCAACCTGCGGTTTACAAAACCGCTGCTCTGCCGATTGAGCTACGCCAGCCCGCTCGTAAAATCTCGTTCGAACATCCGTCCCGCACAGTACCAACAGGCCGAAGAATCTGTCAAGAAAGGTCCCCTCGTTCCAGCTACGTCGATAGAGTTCGATCGCTGGGTTTATTGATACGGCTTGCATTGCTTGCTGCGGGCCATTATTCTAGGTTTCGTTTCTCCTTTCGTATTCCAAAGGATTTAGGTATGAGCCAACTCCATGTGCTGGTTGTCGATGACGACTCTGCCGTGCGGGATGTTCTGCAGGAAGCCCTGATGCGGGAGGAGTATAGCGTCTCCACTGCCCATGACGGCGCGGCGGCAATCCAGGCGGTGAAGGACTCGGTGGTCCATATCCTGATCACGGATTTTCAGTTGCCCGATATTGATGGACTCGAGATCATCGATCGTCTTGCGAAACTCGACGCGAAGATCATTCCCATCATGATGACCGGATTCGGCACCATTGAAACAGCGGTCCGTGCCATGAAGTCCGGCGCATTCGACTTCATTACCAAGCCGTTTGACCTTGAAGCCGTGGCCGTCGTGGTTCGGAGGGCGGCGGAGTTCCTTCGGCTTCGGCAAGAAAACCACCTCTTGCGGAAGGCCGTACGCGAGCAATATCGGTTGGAACAGATGGTCGGCGCCAGCGAGCCGATCCGACAAGTGATGGAGTTCGTCCAAAAAGTCGCCGACAGCGACAGCACGGTCATGATTCAAGGCGAGAGCGGCACCGGCAAAGAGTTGGTGGCTCGCATGCTTCACTTCAACAGTCTCCGAAAGGATCGTCCGCTGGTCCCTGTGAATTGCGGCGCCATTCCTGAAAATCTGCTGGAGTCGGAACTCTTCGGACACGAAAAAGGTGCGTTCACGGGAGCCACTCACGCGCGGATGGGCCGTTTTGAACTGGCAAACGGAGGGACCATCTTTCTCGATGAAATCGGCGAAATGAGCCTGCCGTTGCAAGTGAAGCTTCTTCGGGTGTTACAGGAACGGGAATTCGAACGGGTTGGAGGAAATCGGACGATTCATGTGGATGTGCGTATCGTCACCGCGACGAATCAGGATTTGGAAACGCTGGTCGAAGAAAAGCGATTTCGCAAAGACTTGTTCTATCGGCTCAATGTGATTCCCATCGTGATCCCTCCGCTACGCGAACGCCGGAGCGATATTCCGCTCTTGATCGACCATTTTCTCACTCGCTTCAATCAAACCAAGCACACCGAGGTTTCAGGCCTTGCTCCCGACGCCCTCCAGCTGTTGACCGAGTACGATTGGCCCGGGAACATTCGGGAGTTGGAGAACATGATCGAGCGGTTGGTCGTGCTCAAGAAGCGCGGAGTGCTTTCCGTCGGCGATCTCCCCGAGAAAATCCGTCGGAAGCCGTCGGGCTCCGAACTCAAGGAGCAGTTCATCCGGTTCACTGAGGACGGCATCAATCTTTCCAGAGAGGTGGAGCAGTACGAAAAACATCTCATCATAGAAGCCTTGCGCAAAGCCAACGGCGTCACCTCGCGGGCGGCGCAATTGCTCCATCTGAACCGGACGACCTTGGTTGAAAAACTGAAACGCAAGGGTGTGGATCCACGGTCTCATCTGGAAACCCTCCCGCTGTGGCCACGGCCTTCCAGTCAAAAGATTGACGACCTGGCGACCTAGCCGACGCGAATCCTGACACGCTCCACCCAGGCTCGCGATTTCTCTGGATAACTCGCCTAATTTCCAGCGAATTTTCTACCGGTCTACAGGGCATGAGCTTTGCTGATGCTCTATCGCCGTGTATCTATGCTGTCTACAATATCGTCGATTGGTATTCCCGATTGCCGCCTGGATGTTTTTCTCCTCGCCGGCCATTGGGGAGGTTCGGCCGTATCCCTCTTCCAATACTTCAATCACAACACCAACCGAGCGAACGGCCTCGATACGGAATCCAGTACCGGTTGAACGACCCGTGCAATCCCTGCCTGATGACGGGCCTCGTCAGGAAGGCCAATCTTCGGGGATTGACGGGCTGGCCTGGCAAGAAGGCCGGTCCGCGTACATGAAGAACGCATGGCCGGAGGCGCAACACTTCTTTGGGAAGATTGTAAAGGAACATCCTGAAAGCCCGCTCGCCCCATCGGCGAAAGCCTTCCTGGTCGAGCTCCTATTGCGCGATGATGTCTCAGGGCAAACCCGATCCGAAGCGATTGCGGAGTACAAAAAACTCCTTCGGGATCATCCACAATCGTCAAATGCTCGGAGAGCAGAATGGCGGATCGCGGATTTGTATAGCGAACAAGGCGCGTTCCAAGAAGCCCAAGCGTTTTACGAGCACGCGATGGCCCATTCCGCCCATGTTCCCTTCGATAGGAATCGGGCGCTGTTGGGTCTTGGGTACACGTTCATGGCCATGGGGAAATGGCGCGATGCCGAGCATGCGTTTGCCGACGTACGAAAGGGAAGCGACGATGAGCAGTTGCTCCAAGGAGCGACATCCGGGTTGGCCCATGCGCTGTTCAGCGAGCAACGATTGTCTGAAGCGCAGCCGATCTTCGATATCGGCTATCGACGATGGCCGCATCTCCTGAGAGGCGACCCCTTGTCTCTTCAGCGGTATGCTCTCTCGCAGGTGAAACTGCATCATGAGGCTTCAGCTCGAGAACTCATGCTGCTCTTTTACAATCTCTATCCCCGCCATGAGTATGCGCCTGCGGCCCTGCTGCACGTAGCTGAGGGGTTGCGGGCCAGCGCCAAACAGCCGCTTGCGGAGTTTGTCTATGCGCTGATTCCCTCGCTCTACCCGGACAGCGCGTCGGATATGACGGCCAAACTCCGGCTCGCTGCGCTCCGCGCGGAGAACATGTTGCCGGCCGGAAGCAATTCGCTCGGGCTCACGGTCAGCGCCATGATCCACGATGTGCCGATTCCGGACCAGACCGAGGCCTCCTACCGATCGCTGCTCGAAGCGGTTGCGACTCGAGAAGCCGGTAACCCGATGGGAAGTGAGGCTCTGTATTACCTCGGCAAAGGATACGAATATGCAAGCGATATGAATCGAGCGCTCCAAATCTACAAGGAGATTACGCTTCGCGCCGCCAACAAAAACGATCCATGGGCCTTGAAAGCTTCAGAGCGCCTGTCCGCCATTTTGACACCATGGGTCGAGGCGGCGATTGCATCGCGAGACGACCTGACGGTCGTCACTCTGTTTCACAGACACGGAGCCATGGCCGAGCAACGCTATGCGCGTTCCCCTCTGTTGCTGGACCTAGCGGAATCTCACCGGCGCCTGGGATTCTCCCCGGAGGCCATACGGCTGTACCAGTTAGTCATTAAATCGCACAGCGATTCGACATTGCTCGAACCTGTCTTGATCGGCCTTGGAAAGATCTATCTGGATCAGCGGGACCCTCAAGCCGCCAGGAAAGTGTTGGAGAGATACCGGTTTCAGTTCCCTCTCGGAAAGTATGAAGGGGAGGTGATGCCTCTTCTGATAGATGCCATGCGGCAACAGCGGGATCTGCAAGGGCTGCTCCATCTATGCCGGACGTGGCTCTTGCGTCATCACGTTCATCCTGAACGACCGGTCATGTATGTTCAGTTGGCCAAAACGTTGGGCGAACTGGAGAAGCTCGATGAGTCCGCACTGGCCTACGAAGAGGCGTTCAAGGCCGGCGCGGCGCAATCGTCCGATCTGCTCGTATCCTATGCGGATACCTTGTCGCGATTGAATCGACATGAGCGGGCAATCGCCGTCTATCAGGTAGTGTTGGAAAAGAAGCCAAATGCGTCTCAAGCCGATTGGGCGCGTCTGCAAGCCGCCCACCATTGGGCGGCGTTGAAACAATACGATCGCGCCACCGTCGCGCTGGCCGAATTCGATGTCACGGACGATCCGATACTGAATCGACTGTCGTCGTCCCTTAAATCGACTTTGCAGACGGCCGGTCGTTCCGGGAGGTCAGAGGGACTATGACGAATGTCGTAACCGGGCAGCCGGAGGAACGGGAGCTGCTGCAGGCCGCATTCAGAAGTTTTGATGAGGCCGCTCACACGTTGCAGCAGTCATACAGCGCGCTTACGGCACGCGTGGAGCAGATGGATCTGGAGTTGGCGCAGAGCAACGAGGCGCTTCGTCGCCAGCTTAGCGACAACGAGGCCATGCGCGTGCATCTGGATGGAATTCTAGAGTCCTTATCCACAGGAGTGTTGGTGGTAGATGCTTACGAGACGATCAGTCGCAGTAATCGCGCGGCTGAGACGTTACTGGACGCGACGGATGCCGAACTACGGAACCGTCGTGCGACGGACGTATTGGCGGGTGCGGGCCTTGACGTCTGTGATCGGCCGCAACGCATCGGACAGACCGTCGTCTCCATCAGCCGGGTTCCGCTCCGCAACGATTCCGGAGAACGCTCAGGCCATCTCATTCTGTTTCAGGACATCACCCGCATCTATCAGCTTGAAGAACAACTGCAGCGCAAGGAACGGCTTGCAGCCATGGGAGAGCTGATCGGCCGGATCGCCCACGAGATCAGGAATCCCTTGGGCAGCGTGGAGCTGTTTGCGTCCATGCTGCAGCGCGATCTCGCCGAGCGCTCGTCCGCCAAACGCTACGCCCAGCAGATTTCGGAAGCCGTCCAGTCGATGGATCGTTTGCTGGGCAATCTCTTGCTGTACACCAGACCCGTTCGCATGGTTCGTGATTGGCACTTGGCTGAGCCATTGATCGGCGAATCGATCAAGTTGGCCGCCCATGCGCTCACCCGGGTGCCGGTTCAAATCCGAGTGGATATCAGTCGGGAGGTCCGTTCGATCTGGTGTCACGACGGACAGCTGAAGCAAGTCCTCGTGAACTTGATCGTCAATGCGGTTCAGGCGATGCCGAACGGAGGCGTCTTGGCGATCGGTCTTTCCCAAGAACCGCCGCAAGCGCTCGGCATGTCCGCTGTTCGGCTGACCGTACGCGATTCCGGCATCGGCATCGATCCGGCTCATCGCTCACGTATATTCGATCCGTTCTTTACGACGAAGGACGAGGGAACCGGTCTCGGCCTGGCGATTGTGTATTCGATCGTCGAAGCGCACCAAGGACGGATCGATGTCGAGAGCACGGTCGGACAAGGCACCGCATGCGCGATTATTCTCCCGCATCCTTCAATAGGCGGAGATCCACACGAGGTGCAAGTCCGAATGCGGAACGAGCCTGAATCCAGTGACGCTCTCCCAGGTGCGCATGAGGTGATGTCAGCGGAGGAATGGTCTTATGAATGACCGTGAGAAGAGTAACCCTCTTTCCGAAACTGGTGACGAGAGCGAGCGCATTCTCATCGTCGATGACGACCCATCGATGCGAACCGCACTCATGGAGACGGTCAAGCGACTCGGCTATTCCGTGCA
Source organism: Nitrospira sp. (assembly GCA_018242685.1). Taxonomy (GTDB): domain Bacteria; phylum Nitrospirota; class Nitrospiria; order Nitrospirales; family Nitrospiraceae; genus Nitrospira_D. Next base: position 16,441 of record JAFEBM010000029.1, read on the forward strand.
AGGAGCAGTCGATGGAATGGACGCCATCGAACGGATTGCTCATTTTCGTCCCTGGATGGTGCTGACCGACCTCCGCATGCCGCGTCTGAACGGACTCGAATTGATTAAGGAGGTCAGGGCGCGCGCTCCTCAAGCTGCGATCGTCCTGATGACGGCTTATGGGGCCATAGAAACCGCCGTCGAGGCGATGAAGCTTGGCGCCGGCGAGTATCTCTTGAAACCGTTCTCCATGGACGTGCTGGAACGAGTCATCGCGAATCTCAAATCGGGACGAGAAGAAGGAATCATCACCGGTCGCCCGTCTCATCCAATGGAAAACCGGGCACTCTTGACCCAAGACCCGGGCATGATCCGTCTCATCAGTACCATCGAAGGGGTGGCGTCCAGCCAAGCCACCGTCCTGATTCAGGGGGAGAGCGGCACCGGAAAAGAGCTGCTGGCCCGGTTTATCCATAATCGGAGTCCGCGGGCGCATCGGCCGTTCATCGCGGTCAATTGTGCGGCTCTACCGGATGGGTTACTCGAGAGCGAGCTCTTCGGCCACGAGCGCGGCGCGTTCACCGGCGCGTTGATCAAAAAAATCGGCAAGTTTGAGATGGCTCATACCGGCACACTGCTTCTGGACGAAATCAGTGAAATGAATCTGAGCCTCCAGGCAAAGTTGTTGCGTGTGCTGCAGGAGCGTGAGGTTGATCGGATCGGAGGGCGCGATCCGGTTTCAATCAATATTCGCGTGATCGCGACGACCAATCGAGCGCTCTATCGCGAAGTCGAGCAAGGACGCTTTCGGGAGGATCTGTACTATCGGCTCAACGTCTTTCCGGTCACGGTGCTCCCGCTGCGTGAACGTACGATCGATATTCCATTGCTCGCGCGGCATTTTGTGAGCCAGTCGGCCATGAGGAATGGTCTGACTCAACCGACGTTGTCGGAAAGCGCGAGTGCTCACCTGCAGCGGTTGGCATGGAAAGGAAACGTCCGCGAATTAGAGAACGTCATGGAGCGTGCGGTGTTATTGGCGGGACATGGCCCTATCCTTCCCGAACATTGTCCTCCTGAACAGAGCGGAGAAACGCCGGGCCAGCCTGTTTGTCCGCAACCGCCGGCCAACGGATCTCTATGGGAAATGGAGAGGGAGTTGATTTTTAAGACGCTGGCACGGGTGAAGGACAATCGCACGCATGCGGCGAAGGAGCTGGGCATCAGCATTCGTACATTACGAAATAAACTGCGGGAGTATCGGGAGACTGAACGGCCATTGTCGATCACTGCGCCGTGAACGAGGCAAGAATTGCCGGTCGGCACGTTTTTGCTACGGATAGTCATGGTCAAGCAGGGGTTGGATGAGTGGAGCGAAAACCAATGGACTGCACGTGGCTGCGCTCATGGCCATCACTTCAACCGCCTGACAGGCATTATGGTTGCAAGGATAAAACGTCGTTGGTGGAAAGGAGCATAGGATCATGACGATCTTTGATCGAACTATGCGACTGTTACAGCGGAGTTTAGATCTTCGCAGTGCGCGACAACGCGTGATCGCCTCGAACTTGGCCAATGAGGAAACGCCGGGTTATCGCGCATCGGAATTGACCTTTGTGGACCAATTGCAGTCGGCTCACAAGGGACGGCTGCCGATAGTCATGACTGCGACACAGTCTCGACATTTCGGTGTTCACGGGCCGCAGGGAATGCAGGCAGTGACGGGGAAGCTCGGTGAAGTGCCGGCAGGAGATCTTCCTCTCGACGCGAACTCCGTGAATCTCGAGTTGGAGATGGCCAAATTGTCCGAGAACGCCATGCAGTACAACGCAGCCGCCACGATATTGGCCAAGAGATTTACCAGCTTACTGAGTGCGATACGAGACGCGAGATAGCGAGAGGCAACGTAACTTGTTCTCATGGAGGCGCCTATGGAAATGTCCGACAGTATGGCCGTATCGGTTTCCGGCTTGGATGCCCAACGGCGACGACTCAATGTGATCGCCAGTAATCTTGCGAACGCCCAATCGACCAAAACACCGACCGGTGGTCCGTATAAACGGCGGGATGTCGTCTTTCGCTCAACGGCAGTCCCCAGCGCCTTTCAGCGATCTTTCAGACAAGTCGCGATCGGACCTTCGGCCCATGCGCTTGAAGGGGTCTCTGTCGCGAGAGTGGTGGAGGATTCGAAACCCGGGCAAATGATCTATGACCCGCATCATCCGGATGCCGATCCCAAAGGGTTCGTGCGTCTTCCCAACGTGAATGTCATGGAAGAGATGGTGAACATGATCGGCGCCTCGCGCGCGTACGAAGCCAATGTCCAGGCGATCAACGCGACACGCGCCATGTGGAACAAGGCGCTGGAAATCGGGAGGTGATGATGAGCCAGATTTACGGTCCGACATCCGGCATCGCTCCCATTCCCGATGTGACCCCGTCCGGGTCGGCAGGAACGGCCGGCGCTACCGGATTTTTGGATTCTCTCAAGTCCGCGATCGGAAAGGTCAACGACACGCAGATGGAAGCCGGCCGAGCGGTGGATGCCCTCATGACCGGCGAAACGCAGGACCTTCACCGTACGATGGTCGCGCTGCAGCAGGCAGACGTGTCGTTCCAACTCATGATGCAAATCAGGAACAAACTGGTTGCGGCCTATGAAGAGATTCAACGGATGCAGGTCTAACAGGATGCTGAAAAAGCCCGCCAGCGGCGTTCTCGCATCGCTCAGAGGCTCAACGTACCGAAGCGTACGCCTCGCCTCTTCGCTCGCTGCGGCCTTGCTGAACGGCCTTTTTGAGCATCCTGAAATTATTCTGGCGTTAGCACTGCAGGCTGCGAGTCGGTCAAACGCGATGAAGGGGAGTGGCTAGCATGTTCTCCAAGTTCTCCATCAATCAGCGGATGATCATCCTCATCGCTCTGGCCGGGTCGGTGGCGGGCCTGATCGCACTCGCGCTCTGGACGCAGCAACCCGACATGCAGGTGCTGTTCACGAATCTCGGCAGCGAAGACGCCGCCGCCATCATCGACAAGCTGAAAGAGACGAAGGTGCCGTACGAAACAACCGGCGGCGGATCGACGGTGTTGGTTCCGAGCGCCCAAGTCCATGACCTACGGCTGCAATTGGCGACCCAAGGGCTTCCCCACGGAGGAGGAGTCGGGTTCGAGATTTTTGATCGGACGTCGATCGGCATGTCCGAATTCGTCCAGAAACTGAACTATCGGCGGGCCTTACAGGGCGAGTTGGCGAGAACCGTTGCACAGCTGCCGGAAGTCGAACGAGCGCGGGTTCATCTGGCGATTCCGGAACGGCGTCTCTTCGCCCACGAACAGGAGAAAGCGCGGGCGTCTGTGATCGTGTCACTTCGCAACGGGCAACAGTTGACTCAGGCGCAGGTGCAAGGGGTCATCCATCTGGTATCGAGCAGCGTGGAAGGCCTGCAGGCCCGCGATGTGACTGTGGTGGATGGGCACGGCCGTATGTTGTCGGCCACCATGACGGATGAAACCTCCGGTTTGACCAATGCACAGCTCGACTATCAACGCAGCATCGAAAAGGACGTGGAATCGCGTATTCAAACGATGTTGGAGCGGATTGTCGGAGCCAACAAGGCCGTGGTGCGTGTCTCCAGCGTGGTGAATTTTCGAAAGGTCGAGACGACCGAGGAGCGGTATGATCCGAACAGCCAGGTCGTGAGGAGCGAGCAGCGAGGGCAGGAAAAGGCCAACGGCACCAACGGTGTCGGCGGCGGCGTGCCGGGTGTGCAGTCGAACGTCCCGCCGGGAACGGATCAAGAGCCTGCGCAAACCAGTTCGAACAACAGTCACACGAAAAATGAAACGGTCAACTACGAGATCAGCCGAACTGTTTCCAAAATCGTCGAACCGGTGGGCGTCATTAAACAATTGTCTGTAGCCGTGCTGGTCGATGGAATCTATGAAACGCCCAAGACCGGTGACGGACAGTCGGCGGAGACATCGGCTGCCGCACGCAAATACACCCCCCGTTCGGAAGAAGACCTCAAGCGGATTGAAGATATCGTCAAGAAAGCGATGGGCTTTTCGGACGAGCGGCAAGATCAAGTTCAAGTCGTCAACGTTCAATTCGGTTCGGAACCGGACGAGCCGCAGAGTGCGGCGGCAGAAGCCGTGGCGGAAGGGTCCAAGCCATGGTTGCCGTATCTCCGCTATGCGGTCGGAATCCTTTTATTTACCGTGATTCTCTTGTTCGTCGTCCGTCCGTTGTTGAGCATGTTGGGTTCGACGACGGCGCAGACGCAGGCCGAAGCATCGATATCTTCGCTGCCGGGCGCGGTTGGAACGGCGGAGGCCTCATTGGCCGGCGGACCGGACCGGACGCAGATCATCGACATGGCGAGAAAGAATCCCGACACCACGGCCGTCGTCGTGAAGCAATGGCTGAAAACTCCCACATGAGGATATTGCAAAAGCCCGCCAGCGTCGTTCTCGCATCGCTCAAGACCTCAACGTACCAACCGCGTACGCCTCGGTCTTTCGCTCGCTGCGGCCTCGCTGGACGAGCTTTTTCAATATCCTCTGCGGGCTATTTACGGTATCGCAATAGCCTCGCATAGCGCATCGCCATGGCGAAGAATCTGACGGGTGAACAGAAGGCGGCCATTCTTCTTCGCGCCATCGGAGAAGAAGCAGCCGCCCAGGTCATGAAGCAACTCGACCCCAAAGAAATCAAGCGGCTGGGAAGTTTCATGAACGGCACCGCTCACATTTCACGAGATGAGGAAGATGCGGTCATCTCTGACTTCCGGACCGCCAGCGCGTCCGGCGAGGTTCAGTTTCAGGGAAAAGAGTTCATCAAGACCGTCCTCATCAAGGCGTTGGGTCCGGAAAAGGCGGCGCGGATCATCGAATCGATGACCCGGAAAAGCTATCCGGGGCTGGAGGCGCTGAAATGGGCCGATGTGAAAACGCTTGTCCAAATGCTGAAGATCGAGCATGCGCAAACGGTGGCGGTCATTCTCGCGCACCTTGAAAGCGATCAAGCCGGGCAAGTGCTGGCAGGGCTTCCGGAAACGATGCGCGGAGATGTGGCGCTCCGGCTCGCCACCATGGAGGAAGTGCAGCCGGATGTCCTGGAAGAACTGAGCCAAAGCATGCAAGAGACGTTGCTGGCGAGTAAAGGGCTGGGTTCACAGAGCATCGGAGGGCCTGAGGTGATCGCCGACATTCTCACACGGATGGATAAGGCCAACGAGGGCGGCATCATGGTCAAGATTGCGGAAAAGAGCCAGCCGTTGGCGGACGCGATCCGGGCTCTCATGTTCGTCTTCGACGACCTGATAAAGGTCGATGATCGCGGCATACAGGAATTGATGAAAGAGATCAGCAAGGACGATCTTCCGTTGGCTCTTCGCGGCGCCAATCCGGAGGTGAAGGAGAAATTCTTCAAAAACATGTCGAGTCGCGCCGCGGAAATGTTGAAGGAAGATATGGAGGCCAAAGGGCCTGTCAAGGTGTCCGATATCGAAAGAGCCCAGCAGAATATTTTGAAGGTCTGCCGAAAACTTGAGGAAGAAGGCCGGATCGTCATCGCCGGTTCAGGAGAGGAGATGCTGTAGTGACGGGAATGACCATCCCGGCGTCGTCCGTTCCTCAGAGAAGCGCTCCACGACTTCAGGGGGCGGTCTTAGTGGTGGATGACGACGAGGGGATTCGAAGTTTGTTCCTCGAACTGTTGCGGCGGGAAGGTGTGCCCGTTCGGGTTTCCGATTCCGGACAAGCGGCGCTCTCGATGGTGCAGCAGACAGCTCCCGCCCTGCTGATCGTCGATGTCCTATTGCCGGACCGAGATGGAATCGCAGTTCTGGAGGAGGCGCAGCTGATCGACAGTCGCATGATTGGAATCGTGATGACCGGAGCGGCTTCGGTAGAACTTTCCATCCGTGCGATGCAGGCCGGCGCCGTCGATTTCTTGATGAAACCCTTTCACACTGACGCTGTGCTGGCCACCGTGCGCCGTGCGTTGGAACTCCATCGGCTGCGCAACGACCATACGGTCTTGAAGCATGCGGCTGTGCGGTCCGGCGGGGTACGGCTGCAGAGCTTGCCGTTTCAGACCTTCGGAGATGACGGCACACTCCGAGGGGAGGATGGTCTGACGGACTATGAGCGTGGCCTGACAGAGGGACGGCGACAGTCCGAAGCACAGCGCCGCCAAGATCTCGTGGTGCTGGCCGAGGCGGTCAAAAAATTCGATGCGGTTCGGTCCGCGCTTCAGCGGACGGTCGACGACGAAATTATCGCGCTTGTGCTTCAGATCGCGTCCAAAATACTTCATGAGTCGGCCGAGTCCCGCCGCGAACAAATCGTGATGCAGGTCAAGACGGCGCTCGGCACGGTTCAAGAGTCGGACAGTGTGGTGATACAAGTGCATCCGGCAGACGCAGCCGTACTTGAAGAGGTTCGAGAGGAGCTGTCTGGACAGCAGCATGTCGCACTGAAGCTGACCATCGAGCCAGTGGCGTCTCTCCAACGAGGCAGCTGTCTTCTACATACTGCAACACGATTGGTCGATGCCTCCCTCGATACTCAGTTGTTCCGCTTGGGCGATGTTCTGAGGAATAGGGCTCATGAGTCTTAGCCGGCTGATCGAGCGCATCGACCCTGTCGAAGTGTCCGGAAGGGTGGCTCAAGCAGTTGGGATCGTCGTGGAAGGGTATGGGCCGATGACGACTGTCGGAGAACTTTGCCGAATTACGAGAGAAGCGGTTGGAGAGCCGATTGCCGCGGAGGTTGTGGGATTCCGCGGGGACCGTGTCCTCCTCATGCCGCTGGGCGACATGCAAGGGATCGGGCCGGGAAGTCGCATTACCATGTCCGGCCAAGTGGCCAATCTTGCCGTCGGACCGGGCTTGCTGGGAAGAGTTCTCGACGGCTGTGGAAATCCGATGGACGGCAAAGGGCCGTTGACGGCCATGGAACGTTATCCGTTGTATGCGGCTGCGCCGAACCCGTTGCAACGAGCTCGCCTACGTACTCCGCTTGACCTCGGCGTTCGTGCGATCAACGGATTTCTGACCTGTGGACGTGGCCAGAAGATGGGCATTTTTTCCGGTTCCGGCGTTGGAAAGAGCGTGCTGTTGGGAATGATCAGCCGTTACACGAAAGCGGATGTCAATGTCATCGCCCTCATCGGAGAACGAGGCCGCGAGGTCAACGAGTTCCTGGAACGCGATCTTGGCGCAGAGGCACTCGGACGTTCAGTGGTCGTGGTGGCGACTTCCGATCAAGCCCCGCTCATACGGCTGCGTGCGGCGTTGGTGGCGACGACCATTGCCGAATACTTCCGTGATGCGGGGAAGCAGGTCTTGCTGTTGATGGATTCACTGACGCGATTGGCTTATAGCCAAAGAGAAGTAGGTTTGGCGATCGGGGAGCCTCCGACGACCAAAGGCTATACCCCCTCTGTGTTTACCCTTTTGCCGAAACTCCTGGAACGTGTCGGGACCGGACCGGGTCCAGGGACCATTACCGGACTGTATACGGTGCTCGTCGATGGCGATGACCTGACCGATCCCATCGCCGATGCCGCTCGCTCGATCTTGGACGGCCATATCGTTCTGTCACGCCCATTGGCGGCGCGCAATCACTTCCCCGCGATCGATCTCCTCCAGAGCACCAGCCGCGTGATGCGGGATATCGTCGGACGAGGACACTACGAGGCCGCGAGGAAGCTCCTCGAATTGGTGGCCCGGTATCGCCAATCTGAAGACCTCGTTGTGCTGGGAGCCTATAAGCCGGGGATGAACGCCGCGCTCGACCGTGCCGTGCAAGCACAGGAGGCGATCAATGGGTATTTACGGCAAGACGTTGACCAGCCGGCCGGTCTGTCTTTGTCGGTGCAGCAACTTGAGGCGCTGGCCAAGCAGGCGGCATGAGCCTCGAGTCGTGGCAAAAACTGCGTGCCCAGACTGTCGAACGCCTGATGATGGAATTGGCGCAGATCACCCGCCTCCTGACTCAGAACGAGGAACGGTGTCGCGACCTCGAAGCCCAGATTCAGAAAGATGTCGTCATCTATGATCGACAATCAGCGCAGGGGTTGACGGTCGAAGCGTGGCTGGAATGGCAGGGGCGTATCGATTCGCAACAGGCAGCGCTACAGCGAGTGCGTTGCGAGATCGACCAAGCTGTTGAGGCGTGGCAGCGCACAAAAGCGCTCCTCGTCGAAGCCAGCCAGGAGCGCAGGCTTCTTGATGTTGTCGCCGATAAGCGCCGAGAAGCTCAACGTATCGAGGCGGGGCGTCAGGAACAGCGGACGACGGATGAAGCGGCGAGCCGCCGGTATTCCGTCGGCAAAGCGAATCACTCATGAAATCACGATCCATCAAGGGCTGGACGCATCATAACGGTCTTGGTCGCCTTGGGCTGATGGCGAGAACGGCGCCGAGGATCAACCGGTACTCCCAGCTATGGACGATGGTCGGCGGGATCGTCGGCGCGACGATTCTTTTTTGGATCATGGTGCAATTGGGACAGGCCTCCTCCGAACCGAAATACAAACCACAGCCGGCGGCGACGAGTGAACTGAAGCAGGGGGCGCCGCCCCGAGTGCAGAATGCAGAGGGTTCACGAGCAAAGTCCGACGACGATGCCAAGTTGTTCGCTCCGCCCGCGACGCAAGGGCCGGCCATCGATTTTCCGCGTGAAGTGCTCGGTATGCTGGACCAGCGAAAGCGAGATCTTGACCGGCGCGAGCAAACGATTCGTCAGAACGAAGAACGGCTCATGATCGTGCGGGGCCAGGTTGAGGAGCTCCTGGACCAGAACGAAGCCTTGGAGAAGAAGATCCAGAGCGCGCAGGCCAAAGTCCCCGCTCAACAAGCGAAGCTCCAAGCGGAAAAGGAGCGTGTGGCGCAGGACCAACGGACGCAGCTTGCCAAAATGTACGAAGCCATGGCGTCCGAAGACGCCGCCTCGCGTCTCGAACGGATGCCGGATCGGAAGGCGATCGAAATCCTCAGAATGGTGAAAGCCAAAACCGCCGGGGCGATACTCGCGCAGGTCAAAGCAGACCGGGCTGCAAAACTTACCGAACAGCTGCTGGCGCAAACGCCGTAGTGGTTAGCGAACACGGCGGTTGCTGGAGTATTGAACCGCAATCGAATCTGCCTTCCTACACCATGCACGATTCAAGATCGGACCCCACGACACCACACTCGTACGTACGGAGATTAGTCAGGTCATCCCGCATCCCCTTCGTCAGCCGAACAATCTTGGGTCGCTCCGGGAGGTACGGGAGTGTCCGCTATTTCAAGAATTGTTGGAATTCGTCCACCGTCAAATCTGCATCGCGCAGAATACTTCTGAAGAGCTTGGGATGTAACGTCACACCGGCATGAAATGGAACGGTGACTCTTTTCCCTTTACGGTTTCTGTAGATCTTGTGACTCCCACTCTGCCTGACGAGGGAGAAGCCTGCTCTCTCAAGCGCCCGTATTACCTCGATAGCAGTGATTCGTGGGAGCCTCTCTGTCACACCGCCACTTCCAACGAAGTCAAGCTGATTGACTCGGGCTGTGGAATCTCCTCACCCGCCTGAATCCGATCTTCAACATGCAGACGGATAGCGTCTTTCAAATTCTGAAGAGCTTCCTCGTGGGTTGCCCCTTGGGAGTAACACCCTTGAATCTCAGGACAAAAGGCGAAGTAGCCATCGTGGTCTTTCTCAACAACGGCCGAGAACCGGTAGGCTTTCATGGTCACATTCTTTCATCTCTCGATACGTACCTGAGCGTTATACTCCATTTACGTGCAGCGCGTCCAGGTCAACCCTTGCTAGTGGCAAGAGGCAAGGTGAAGCATGCGCGTTATTCTTCGTAGCTGCTCAGATGGTCAGGCGGAAGGCTATTACATGATCTTGCAACGGAATCGTACGATTCGCCAGAACGAAGCGTTGGAGAAGCGGATTCAGAGCGCGCAGGCCAAAGAAGACGGACCACGAGCCAAGGAGAAAGAACGTTTGGTCCAGGAGCAACGGACGCGACTCGCCAAGATCTACGAATCCATGCCATCCGAAGATGCCGCCTCGCGTCTCGAACATATGCCGGATCGGGAAGCGATCGAAATTCTCAGGCTGGTGAAAGCCAAGACTGCCGGGGCGATCCTCGGGCAGATCAAAGCCGACCGAGCTGCGAAACTCACCGAGCAGTTGTTGCACAAACGCCGTAGTGGCTAGCGAACATGGCGTGTGGTGGCGTATCGAGTGACAAGGTCGATCTGCGCTCCTATGTCATGCACGATTCAAGATCCGATCCCTAAGTACCCAAGTGCTCGACGCAACGAAGTTATTCGCCGTGCCCACCTGGAATACGGCTATAGCCTGGCTGAGGTCGGTCGCGCCGTGGAGTTGCCCTCTTCGACGATGAGCTGCATTCCAAAAGCCTAGGAATAGAATGATGCACGAAACAAGCTCTGACCCCAAAAATAATAGGAAACACCGGACTCCATGGTGATCGTCGTTCCTACGCTAATCGTGTGCGACACATTTGCATGGTGAATTGAAAAATACCCAGTTCGACTCTCGACAGCACAGACAGTTGCTGACCCTGATTTGCTGATTATTCTCACGTCCTCTGATGGCTTGGATTCATTCCATGCTTTAGCTAGACTGAGATCTCGTGGGCCTCCCCATACTTGTATGAGGTGAACGGTGAGAGAGGATTTTGAACGAGCGATTCGACAACGAGATGCGGAAGCCATCATGGGGTTAATGTTTGAACCAAATTCCTTGGTGGTTAAGAGTAGTTATCGAACAGAAACTGATATCTGGGATTATAAGCAAGATTGTCCCCTTGCAGGTAAGGACTACGCTTTGATGTGGGCAGAAATAGCTAAAGATGTATTGGCTTTCCATAATAATCGAGGTGGAGTTTTAGTTTTTGGAATTGATGATAAAACTTTCTTATTTCACGGGGCAACGACCCGTCTTGATAGCAAACTCATCAATGATCAACTTCGAAGGTATTTAGGCGACAGAATTTGGGTAGAGTATCACAGGGAACTTATTCAGGCGGATCAGAAATATATTGGCTTAGCGATTGTCCCTTCTCGCGGTCCTGCAATAGAGAGATTCAAATCTGATGCTCCTGAGTTGAACGGGAAGAAATTATTTAGTGTACGTGATTCGGCGATTCGTGAAGGTGATTCGTCGAGGCTTCTAAAAGTTCAAGAGGCAGACGAGTTCTCTAAGAAGTTAGCCATCCCAACCCTTGGCCGAATTTACTATGTCGATGAGCTGTATAATCGAATATTAAACCCAGATTACATACACTTCGTTGAGCGGTCAGAACCATGCGCTGAAATAGAGCGAGCACTGAAAAACCCTCGTGCAACTGTTACTTCGTTGATTGGAATTGGTGGGGCTGGAAAGACTGCACTTGCCACCTGGGCTGTCCTTAGAGCCTATGATAGAAAAGATTTTGATTTCATTGTGTCTGTTACCGCAAAAGATCGAGAGTTGTCAGCAGCCGGAATCAGGTCATTGCAGCCTGCGCTCACTAGCTTTGAATCCCTCTTGGATAATATTCTTGAAGTTCTTGGCTTTCCGGAGGAGAAGGCTCACAAGCTTGAGCAAAAGGAAAAACAGGTAAGGTCACTTTTGGAGGGGAGCAACGGCTTACTTTATGTCGATAACCTGGAAACTGTAGATGACGCGAGAATAATATCATTTTTGGACAATCTGCCTGTCGGTGTTCGGGCAATTGTCACATCGAGAAGGACAGTGGTACGGGTTTCCGTTCATCCAATTGATTTGGGTCCGCTTACTGACGAAGAAGGAGTTCACTTCATAAGAATTCTCTCAAAGATTCCAGGATTTACTTATGTCTCAGAATTCTCACGCGCTGAAGCGTCTCGCATGGCACAAGCATGTGATGGTATCCCTCTCGCCATTCGCTGGGCCCTTGCAAGGTCCAAGTCTGCAAGCGAAGCGTTACTCACTGCAGAAGGTATAACTGCAACTGGTAGGCGTGGCGAAGAGCTGCTGGAGTTTTGTTTCAGAAGGGTATTCGAAAGAATGCCCGGGCCGGAAAAGGCTGTTTTGCATGTATTGTCATTATTCCAAAGACCCATGCCTACTGAGGTGATACTTAAGGGTGCGAATTTACCTCATTTCAGGCTGATGGATGCTACCGATGATCTCTTGGCTGACGCATTGGTTCAGCGCCTGTTCGATCCGGATCGAAATGATTACTGCTATACGTTACTCCCCATAGCACGTGCATTTGTATACTCAGAGGTGCGAAGCCAGCCTCAGCTAGAAGAACAAATTCGAAAGACTCTGGGAGATTGGTTCGAAGCCAAAGATATCATCGATGTGGACGAAAGAAAAATTATGCGAGAGGCCCGCCAGGGCAAGGGATCGTCTGAAACAGCACTTTTAGATTTGGCTCAGGGGGCTGAGCGCAGAGGGGACGACAATTCGGCCAAAGAACTCTATGATCAGGCTTTACAGAGAAATCATAGAAGTTGGCGAGCAGCACGGCTATTTGGAGAATTCCAGCGCCATAAGCTCAGAAACGTGGGAGAAGCATTGAGGTTATATGAGCAAGCGGCTGCCAATTCGCCTTCAAGAGGCCCAGATCGCGCGCTTATATATAGAAAATGGGGGATGCTGCTAAAGGATTCAGGTGATCCGCAGGCAACGGACTTGGCTATAGATCGATTTGAAACAGCTCTAAAAGAAACGCCGAATGACGTTCTAACTATACATGCGCTAGCTAATATGCTCGATAGAAGAGGAGCTTATCGGAAAGTCGTAGAGCTATTAGAACCTCTTGCAAATCATTATAGCCACAAAACTCGGCAGAAAACTTTACCCATTCTGCTAAATGCCTACGAGCGATTAGGTGAAGTAATAAAAGCTGCGTCCTTGAAGTCTAAGATTTCAGAATTGTCTCAGGAGTCGTGGACTCCTGAGCGTCTGTAACCGGTAGCGTAATTTGGGGTCGCCCATTAGCCGACAGGTCAAGTAGGCACAGACGTTCCCATGAAAAGAATGTTCTTCTTTTCCCTCGTCAATCTTCTCGCAACGCGGTGATCGTTCGGTCACGCACCCCGGTTTTCGCTTCCTATGATGTCAGACCGTTGGTCCGCACCAGTCACCCATCAGGATCAAGGCCATGGACGAATACGTACATGCATATTCGTTCCGCCCCTGGCACATCCGTGTCCCAGAACACCGTCGGTACCATGCCGCCTCCAGCGGGAGGAGATTCGCAGATCCCTTGGCTCCCTGACGGGTCCAACCCCTCTATGGCTCGCGGCATAGGCGTCCCAATCGATCACCCCCTGGCGGGTGCGCTATGAGGGATGGAACCGCGGCGAATCAGATCTCATCGGTTGATACCAACCCCAACGTACGCTCACGGCCCCATCCCAGCTGGCTATCCCGCCTTCGGGCCGAAGGCTTTGCTCAGATCAAACACAACCTGGTTTCGCATGATGTGGTAACACGCTCGACACAGTTTGTGCGCCACTGTTTTGATCGCCACGACCATCGTGGTCTTGGCCTTCTTGCGTTCATAGAATCGTTTGATCGTGGCGTTGTAGCGCACCGCGAAGTGAGCGGCTTCGACAAAGGCCCAGGCCAGATACTTGTTCCCGTTCTTGGTATTGCCCTGGCCTTTTTTCTTCCCGTTGCTGATCTTCTCACTGCCGACACAGCGGCAGTACGACGCGAAGTTCCCCACGCGATCAAACCGCCCAATGTCGCCGGTCTCCAGCATGATGGTGAGCGCAAGAATATCCCCGACCCCTGGGACAGACTTCAAGACACTGAATGGTGGACGAAGCTTCACGCGATCCAAGATCGTGCGCTCTAAGAGCTCGGCTTGTGCCTCGGCGCTCGACATCACTGACAGATTGGCTTTGACGGCCAGGGCAAGGTCGCTGTTGGGCAACAGTACATCGACCTGTGCGCCATCGAGTGTTTTGACCCGATTGGCGTTGAGCGACCGGCCGGTGTTTCGGGTCAGTAAACTCTGAATGCTCAACACATTGGTGGTACGTTGCCGCACCATTTGACTGCGCTTGCGGAGGAGATCGCGCACCGGTCGATCCGTGCGAGGATAAATATAGCCTTCGGGGAGTACGTCCAACCGCAGCAGGTGAGCGAGCCAGCGCGCATCGCTGTGATCGTCGGTATACTTGAGTCCCTCGTATTGGTGAATCGCAGCCGTATTGACGAGGTGCACCCGATAACCGTGCTCCATCAACCCATCGACCAACCAGTACCAGTTAGAGCGTTTTCTATTTAGCCAT
>JAFEBM010000002.1 GCA_018242685.1 Nitrospira sp.
TGAAAATCTCCGGACACCACTGACCGTTGATCTAGAAACTTTTCAGAGTATCCCGCAGTCGTAATGCCTCTTCCCTATAACGCCTGTCGCTTACGGATGCGTCGGCTGGGAGAGGATGCTGCAAAATAGTCTCAAGTTCTTGCCGGGCGGAATTCGGATCCTTACGCTTCATGTATGCTTTGGCCAAATCGAGGCGTGCATGATAATAGTTCGAGTCGGAAGCCACCGCCCGCTGAAGGTACATGAGCGCGCCATCCGCATCCCCACCCAAAAACCACGGCAGCTCCTCCAGCATCATCCCCATCATATGGAGTGCCGACGCATGGCGTGGATTCAACTCCAATGCTCGTGTGACGTGGTGCTTCAAATCCTGAATCGTCAGCGCGGACGCTATCATGCCTTTGAGTTGTGTGGCGCTTCCCAAATTCGCCGCATAGAGATAATGCGCCTGAGCATTCGGCTCGCGTAGTTCAATAGCGTGATGCGCAACTCTCGCCCCTTCATCATAAGCGTCGCATCGCGTCGATGTCGCGAGAGAGTCGTCATCGCCCAAATCCAGATATAAATCCGCCAAGCGAACGAGGAACTCTGGGTCAGACGCACGGTCCTTTTTCTGGCTGAGCAACACCTGCAGCTGATGCTGCAGACCACTTTCCGTTGTCGGCTCAGCAACTGCATATTCGACTACGGGAGCACTCGCCTCGTATAAGCAGAACAAGAGCACTGTGCGAATCACAACGCGGAATTGCATCATCGGAATCCAATGTCGTTCTATTAAGGTCCTTCACGGATGACAATCATACGCGTCCTCCCAATGAGGATAAAACCAGGATTAACCCTAGGGAAGGTCTGATTAATTCCTGATTTTAAGCAGTTGGCACTCAAAACACGGGAAATTGAGCTGATTATTAGTCTGAACTTTGAATAAATCAGACCTTCCCTAGATTCTGCAGTTGCCCTAGGTGTTTAGTCCCACTTTGTGATGGCTTGGGTTGACGAGAAAGCGTTGTGGTTCGTTTTGCCAGCCTTTGATGATGTATTCATAGGGTGTGAGTCCCTGGAGTGTTTTGAGTCGTTTTGCGAAGTTGTAGACATTCAGGAAGTTGTACAGATGTTCTCTGAGCTGCTGGTGATTTTCATAATAATAGCGTTTGACGGTGGCCTCTTTTCGTGTTCGGTTCATGCGTTCGACCTGACCATTCGTCCAAGGATGATTTGGTTTTGTCAGGCGGTGCTCGGTATCATTTTCAAGGCAGACGCGGGCAAAGATATGCGGGAATGCATACCGATCTGTTTTGCGGTTGGTGAACTGGATGCCATTGTCGGTGAGGATCGTATGGATTTTATATGGTACGGTCGCGATCAAGGTGCGTAGGAACTGTGCCGCTTCCATCTTTCCGTACTGCTCATGCAGCTCGGCATACGCGAACGTGCTGGTGCGGTCGATCGCCACGAATAGATAGAGTTTCCCTTCCTCTGTTCGCACTGCGGCAATGTCGATGTGGAAGTACCCGATCGGATACTCCTTAAACTTCTTCTTAACAGGTTTTTCTCCATCCATCTCTGGCAGGCGACTGATGTCATGCCGCTGAAATAGGCGATGCAGGGAAGAACGCGTCAACGCAGGAATACTGTGTTGCAGGGCATACAAACAATCATCCAGCGGCAGCAGGGTATGCTTGCGAAAGGCGACGCACGCGGCTTCCTGTTCTGGTGTCAGCACTGTTGAACGCGGCTGTTTCGGCCCCATGGGCGCATCGTCCACATGCGTGCGCTTCTTCCACTTCGCGACCGTCTTCGGGTTGATGTCGTAGCGCTCGGCAAGCCGGTTCAGGCTCTCTTGACTCTGTTGGATTGCCCGACGCACCGCCGCTGTCGTTGTGGCGCTCCCGTGCAGTACTTGTCCCATAACTCCTCCTGCGTTGATAGCGCAGAATAATCTACCCCATCACAAAGTGGGACTAAACACCTGGAAGGTATGTCGAATACTACGATTCAGCGAATGAATTCCTGCACAACTAGAGTCCAAACTCAATTATTGAGTTGATAAGTGATTGATGATTCAATGGTTATACGAGCAAGGGAGGCGGCACATGACCACAAAGAAACCGAAACCGGAGAAGAGATCGAAATTATTCCGGCTGGACGACCTGCCCCGATCGATTTTGGAGCCGCATTGACCAACCAAGCAAACCGGACCGAGTGGCAAGCGGGTTGCCGGTGGCAGGACTGCCCGCCGGAGTACGGACCTTCGACGACTGTTTACAACCGCTATCACCGCTCAAGATGTTGAATGTCAATATATGTTTTTGAACTGGTTTTGGGGCTGCACTGGTTACTCCGGAATCCGGTTAATTACTGTTGTTTGCGCATCGTAACATTCGCTCAAATGGGCGTGGCACATCTAAAATGAGCCTAGAGGAGAATCCGCCGACGGCAGAGTGAATATCACCGTGCGGGATGGCGAATTCAACAGATCATTACGTTAGAAAAACGCCAGGCTGGCATAGGTGACTGTGGAGTTATATTGATCGGTGATGCCGCGATCATAGCGGAGGACCTGTCCCTTTTCCGCTTGGATCAACCGCAACAAACTATAGATGGGGGAGAAGCCGGAGATACGCCGTTGATCGTTCTCCTTTTGGATAAATCCGGCAAATTCTTCCGGCTTGAGCTCTTCAACCGGTTTCAACATTTCTAAGTCTCGCTGCATGGACCGATGAAAGGAGAAGTCGGTGGGCGGATCACTATCGCCGTAGCGGAGGCCGAGGTGGGCCAACTCCCCTGCGGCGATGACACACACGACCTTACCGGAGGCCACAATCACATCCTTTAGCGCACTGAGGAATCGATCCACTGAGTTCCGAACGGTAGGATCATTCAGGCTCAACGCGGAAAACGACGACAGAATCGGAACAATCGTGAAAGGTTTGCCGATGGTCGTTTGAAGGAACGGCAGTTGAAACTCAATGGCATGTTCCGATTGATGAGCGATGTCTTCTTCGAAGTACTCCGGCGCCATCCCCTTCAACTGGTCCATGATCGCCCGATCAACGTGCACCATTCCCAACGGTGTCTCAAAATCCTTGTCAGTAACGGCAAAGAAATTTTCAAGGCCCGCGTGGGCGGTCCCAATAAGGACATAGATATCTGGCTGGTGAGCTTCCTGTAACTCTTTGTATCCCCAGGCATAGACCGGCCCCGCTTGCTTCAGCTCGTAGGTCGGCACCACGAGCCCCTTGATCAACTTGCCACGGCTCTCGGAAGGTTTAAAATCAGGCCCCTCGCCCGATGTGAAGAAACCGTCGATCTGTTTCCGTAGTTTGGCACTATCCGCTTCATAGCTCCGGCCGGCAAATACGGCCGGGCGGGCCGGCTGTTGCCGATAGTTGATCTGAGCCTGCTGTCTCGCTGTTTCAGCTCGCGGGCCTTCCAAGAAGAGCTTCTGCTCCAGATCCACCACTAGTTGCTCAACTTTGCTCGGCAAGAGAAACTCGCCGAACCGTTTCAAGTACAACACACCGATCTCTTGTAGTGAATGTTCACCATCGAAATGTTGCACGATGAAGAAGAAATTGAGCGGAAGGACCAGCTTCTCTTTACTCAGTCCGCTGGGGTCCCACAGCACAATCAGTTGATCTTCTTCCTGCTTAATGGGTGAGAATTGAAGATTCCGCAAGACCGGATAGTTGGCGGAATCTTTTGCGACATCGGTGGTCATGGCGGTGGTCATTGTAGGGGACGGACCTGAGCGACTGCAACTGACCGGAAGGTTAAGGTCAAGGCCTCAACCTTCTTGAGGAGGCTCCGGTCGCGCGCGCCGACTGAGGACAACGAGAGCCCCAATGGTCAAGAGGGTCAACCAAATAGTCGGCCGTCCATACGATGCATCGGAGAATTCGATCAAATCGGTCAATCGGCCGATCAAGAGCGACATGCGAGCCATGACCGTGTAACCGAATCCTGCGCCGAAGGAAATCATCAGGAAGATGACGCCGGTTCGAGCGACAGCCCTTCCCACCCCGCTATGTTCGATCGAGAAAAAGAAGTAGAACAACACTGAACTGACCCCGAACAAGATGATGAGCGCGTTGAGATTGCTGCTTGGATTGAGGAGGTTCATCGAAAAGGTGAGGCCGTCCGGCCCCGTCATGGACAACAACGGGCGAACGGTATCCTCGATTTGCTTCAAGATGAAAGAGGAGATGGTTCGGGGAATTGCCAGCCCCGCACCCATCCCGACTATGAAGGCGAACGCATAGCGAGACATCCAGGCTGCCTTCGGCACATACCGGGTCAACATGAGCATCCCGATGGCGACCGGGACCAGAAGAGCGATCTCTCCATTTTCCACGATGGGCTTGACGACCAAATGGACAATCACGGTATCGTACGTCTTGACGATGATGTACCCGACGGAGACTCCGACGTAGAGGTGTTCCGCCAGTTTGAACAGCGGGTTGTCCTTATACAGGAACGAGAAGATCAGCAGGGTTAACCCTGTCGCGACCCAGGCCCCGAGGATCAATTCAAACGACATAGGAGTCTCTTCCACCTCGACCTTACCCTTGTCCCCTCTGCTGCCGGAGAGAAAAATAAAACAAATTGCACATGATCACCAGCACAATGATCGCCACATGCGTTGCCGATTGCGCATCCATTCCGGCCACGGCTTTGCCTTTCTGTCCAATCAGGCTTTCATATTCCGCCGCCCCGCGGAGACCGCCGATGAGACCATTGATCTGCCCGCTCCGTAGCAACGGATACAGTCCCGGAGCCATGACTCCCGTGCATCCGCCGCCCATTTCAAACTTGTATTTGTCTTTGCCGAAGACGTACCACTCTTCCACGCCTGGTTTTCCTGCTCCCAGGCTGACCATGTAGGTGACATCTTTTAAATTTCGCACGTCAGCCAAAATCGGCAGATCCTTCGTAGGTTTTCCGCTGTAATCACTGGGGAAAGCTGAATAGAGGCTCTGTCCCATATTGATGATCACCGCTTGCCCTCCGGGACTCCAGCCGAGAAAGATATAGTCTTTTCCATATTCTTTCCCCATCTCTTTGGCGACTTGTGTGACCAACTGATCGGCCATTCCGGTACCGGACACCCATAGCGTCATGGCGATCACTCGAAGGTTTTTTCTGAAGGCGTGCCGCAGCAACGCGATCGCCTGCGGATGGAGTTCAGGCTTAGAGGCAGGGTCAAAATCAATCGACAGGAGAAAGACCGAACGTTCCGGTAATGATTCAATGTAGTCATAGACCCCGCGCACTTCCGAGGTAATCTTGATCGGCAAACCGACCGGATAGAGCAACGGCAAGAGCGTGCAGAGACCGATCATCAGGAAAATGATCCTCCGATCGATCTTGAGCATGCGTTCTGAAAAGCTCATCGTAGGACCGCTATTCGTGAATCGTTAAACGTGAATCGCACAGATCCCTCGTGTAACGGGTAACGTTGAACGATTAACGTCATTCCTTCCCACCGCCAAGGTACGACCGTTCCACGCCGAAGATGATCTTAAACGACAAGGCGACGGCTCCGAGGCTGACCCCGATCAAAATGGCTCGGCGCACAGAGGAATTGAGCACATTCAAAATCCACGACGACACATCGCCGCTCAGAGGAATCAGATACTCACCCAATGGCACCCGCCCCATCATCACGATCACGGCCGCCACCAAGAGCACCGCCGCTTCACGACTTCTGGCCCTAAACGAACGGTAGGCGGCCGATGCAATGAAGAAGGCCAGGATGGCGAACATCGTGCCTTGCAGCGGCACCATCATGAAGTTGTATACCCAGCCGAACGTCGTCATGGCACCATCGACGTTTTCTTTGCCATTGGCCCATAGTCCGACGGCAATCGTCCCGAGCATGCCGGCATACAAGACAAGGCTATAGCCCCATCCCGCTTCTTGCCGTTTGATCTTGACCGCATGTTGATGAAACAGGCTGGTCACACCCAAGATCAATGCGAATCCTCCGATGATCTGGAGCCACTTCGTCGCAGAGGTGAGCATCTGTTCCGAGGCCGGATGCGGCACATAGTATTGGCCCGCGAACAGCAAACCAGTGATAAGAGTGATCAAGAGGGGAAGTTGTCGGCGCAGAAAGATCATTTGAGGTCCCTGAAGAGATCGAGAACAATCTGCGGCCATTGCGCGCCTGTAACGACTCCGACCGTCGCCAACACCGTTCCGACGGCCAACATGCTCAAGATCACGGCCTTCGCAATATCTTGACCACGGAGCGTTCCGATCTGGACTGGTTCCCTGGACAAGTACGCGCTCGCGGCATAGAGCTCTTCACCGATCAAGGTGTAGTCGCAGGTCGTCACGAAAAACGGGAGTTGGTGGTCTGCATCTGTTCCGGCGATTTGTATGGCACCGGTACTTGCGCCGGTTTCGGTGAGCAGGAGCGACTCGGCGAAGTAATGTCCCATGAAGAAGTTGGCGGCCGGCTTCTTCCGCAGCATGATGCCGTCCACCGCCGCCGTGTAGCTGAACTGATCGGCCGTGATAAAAAAGTTGGCGTCTTCCTTGAAGAGATTAGGTTTTCCCGCTTCCAAATAGGCTTGCTTGGTAATCTCCTGGCAGACCGCCATCGTGATCGGCTCCCGGTGAGGCACCATCAGTTCCGTTTCATAGAGGGCCGCCCGTTTCGCAACCTTGCCTAAGATGACTGCTGCGGCGATGGTGGAGGGGTCATGCAGGTCGTGCGCGCCGGTGAGATAGAGGATCGGTTTGCCCAGTTCCGTCGCGCGGCCGATCGCTTCATCCACCGCATCGAGACCCGGAATAGGACGAAGAAAAATGTTATTCCGCTTGGCATGACCGATCGTGTAGAAGACCAGTCCGCCGAACGAGACGGCGATAATCAAATTGTTGAGCTGATTCCAGTTGAACCAGTCGGCTGCCGGTGAGTCGACTTGTACGGAACTGAATGCGCGCCGACCTTCTTGCACTGTCGCGACGGCGACGGCATAGGCCGTACCGTCCTTCACCTCGACGCCCTTCGCACTCTTGACGATCGCTTGGTGCCACGACTTATCCGATCTCCTGGTCCACCAGGCTGTTTTTGTGTCTTTAACATAGTTGGTGTTGGCTGGAAATTCCGCCACGATCGTGAATGTCGCTGGATCGGTCGCCGAGGCTTCTCCAAGCAAGACCTGATAGTGGATGTCGGACCCCTCCCCTGGTACTGGAGCCCACTGTACCGTGAGACTTCCTCCTCCATCATTCGGCGTGTCGAAGATCCGAACGTCTTGTGGAACCTTTAATGATGGCTGGGCAAGTACTGACGTACAGAAACACCCGAAACACAGCAGAGTCCATAACACTCGATATGTCTGCCGCATGAAGGTCGAGAGGTGACAAGTGATACGCATTACGTTCCTTCGATCACCTCGATATTGGTCCGCGGGATCACGGCTCGTTTCCCGTCGGAAAACGTCACTTCCAACACACGCACTTCACTTTCTGTGGAAATCTTGGTGAGCTCGGACGGAAGGGCCGAGACTTCACCGATGCGCCCAAACAATGGATCACGGATGATGCGAACCGGGTCGCCAACGCTGATTCCCTCTCGTTGTGACTGGGCGTTCTTTCCGAGCGCTGTCGCTTCCTGTGGAATGATAATTTCCGGGCGAATGACTCCGGCCCTGATCTGGGTGGCGCCGGAAATCGAGGCTTTCTGGCCTGCATGGGTGGAGAGCAACGTGAACGTCTTGGCCGCCATCGGAATCGTTCCGAACCCTTCGGTTAAAATCAGCGTAAACCCCACATGCTCTGTTCCCGTAATAGCCACCCCGAGGTCATACCCCAATAAAGCCCGCAGATCTTCATCATGAATCCCGCCGACGACTAAGCCGGTCACACCAACCGTCTTTGCCTGCTTCATGGCGTCGGATGAGAGAAACGATCCTCCCACCACGACTTTTCCCTTCATGGTCGATTTGAAATGGGCCGGAGTAAGGGATTCATCCGGTCCCTTCACAGCCATCGCAATTTTGCCGGAGGTCTCTCCGCCGATGCCGAAGATGCCTTGTACCAAGCTGCATGTCGTCTCGACCACAGCACCCTGCTGCGGAATCGTTTCGATAATCGTTCCGTCCACATAGGCCAAGAGCTGGAGGACTCTCGGAGGCTCACGTAAGAGCACTTGCCCTGTGACCAGCGACACCGATTCAATCGTTCCCGCAACCGGCGACCGAATCTCGGTCTTGAACCATTTGATCAACGGCTTGTTTTCTGCAAGAATCTCATCCTTCTCGACAACGTCGCCTTCCTTCTTGATCAAATACTCTTTGATTTCGCCCGGAGCCACGCTGAGCTGATTGGCGAGGTTGAGGGGGAAGACTTTCCCCGGTAATTCGGCTCGGGCCACCACCTGATCCAAACGGACCTGGTCACCGACGTTGACCAAGACCTTTCCCGGCAGAGGCAACATGCGCCGCCGATGAACGACCGTATGATCAGTGACTGTGAGGCCTGGAGTGTAACTGTGAGCCATGTTTTAGTGTTGAGTTCTTAGCGTTGAGCTTTGAGTTAACTAACTAAGAACTGAAAACTCGCAACTAAAAACTTTTAGTGTTCTGTCGGGTACAACCCGACTGCGTCGAACCATTTCGTCAACGCCGCGACACGAGCTTGTTGCTCGACGGGAAGTCGAAGCGGACGGCCGCGGCCATCCAGCAGGAGTCCGACTACGCCGCCATGGACTTCCTTCGTTACTACAACACCGGGGCCTGCACCCATGTTGACCTGTTTGGCAGGTTGAACCTTGATCATGGCTTGTTTGCCTGATTCCAACGGAAACAACCTCAACTCCCCAAACTTCAATTGCTCTTTTGTGGCCTTCCCGTCGGGCCAGGTAATTTCATAGTCGGCACACAGTTCCCCGTCTTTGCCCTGCCCGATCGGCGCCACACAGGTCCCAAGATAGACCATGCAATCTCGAACAAACACGTCGGTCGCCGCTTTCTCATTGATCGTGGAAAGCACGCCGAGATGCGGCATCATGAAGATGCTGTCCACTGACAATCTCGTGCAACCCATCGGTTCATAGGCATCGACCATCATCAGCATCGACTGTATGCGGCGCGGAGCATGCGAGAGGATGCCGCCGCTTCCGACGATGAGATCGAGCTTCAACATATCGATCAGCGTCTTACCGGAGGTCTGCTGCTCGAAGACATCCGAGATCGTCCGTTCCTGCTGCACGCCCTTTAATCCAGTTGCCAGCGACTTGTGATGGATCAAGGCCAGCCGCAAGGCTTCACGCGCGATCGCCTGCTCGATTTGCAGTTCATCGAGCGTCTGCGGAATGGTCGTCGGACGGATCATCTTGTTCTTGATCCGGTTGCGCAAGGTCTGTTCATCGATCGTGAACGGCACCCAGCGCATGATGTTGGCCAGTCCTGCTTCCGCCAGGACGTTCGACACGCTGTAGGACATTCCCAGATTGGCGCTGACCGTTCGGTTGAAGACGCCGTCGAAGACGGAAAATACGTCCGTCGTGGCTCCTCCGATATCGACGCCTATCAGGTTCAAATGTTCCCGTTTGGCGATCGTCTCCATGATCAGACCGACTGCTGCGGGAGTCGGCATGATGGGCGCTCCTGCCATGTCGATGAGTTTCTTGTAACCGGGTGCTTGCTGCATGACATGTTCAAGAAAGAGGTCGTGAATCTTATTGCGCGCCGGAGCCAAGTTCTCTCGTTCCAGGACCGGCCGAATGTTTTCCGTCACGACCAGCGCCGATTTGTCTTCCAGGATCTTTTTGACTTGCGGTTGGGCTTCCTTGTTGCCCGCGTAGATCAGCGGCAATTTGTAGGTCACACCGAACCGTGGCCGTGGCTCCGCCGCCGCGACATATTCAGCCATCTCCACCACGTGGGTCACGGTGCCTCCATCCGTCCCACCAGACATCAAGATCATATCCGGTCTCATGGAGCGGATCCGTTCAATCTTTTCGTGAGGCAAACGGCCGTCATTGGCCGCCAACACATCGATGACGATCGCGCCGGCCCCGAGCGCCGCACGTTGCGCGCTTTCACCCGTCATGTTCTGGACGACACCGGTCACCATCATTTGCAAACCACCACCGGCGCTGCTGGTCGAAATATAGATATCAACCCCGGTCTTGTCATCCCGGCAGGGCGTAATGATTTTGTCGCCGTCTAAGATCTTCCGTCCAGACAATTCCTCGATTTCAGCGATAGCATTCAGCACACCGCGTGTCACATCTTCAAACGGAGCTTCGACCGTCGTCGGCGCTTCTCCGCGATAGGTCTGCCTATACTCGTCCCCGATTTTCTCGATGAGAATGGCTTTCGTCGTGGTGCTGCCGCAATCAGTCGCGACAATCACATTGAGAGGACGGTCGATCTTGGGAGGGGTGGAAGGGGAAGCCGTCATCGAGCCGTTGCTCCCTTTGGAGCAGACTTGGCTTCAATGATGGCAATAAGGCGAGTCACCGTGTCACGGCGTTCGAGCAATCGGGCAACCTGCTCGACTTCTTTGACGTTGAACGCGCAATCGATAATCGGCGTGATGAAATGCAGAGCCTGACTTCCCAGAAAATTCATGGGACCCATCGATTCCAAGAACATCGTCGCCGGAGCCGCCATGCCTCGCTTGACGATCGTCTCGGCAATCCGCTCCAATAATTGGACATCCTCAATAGAAAGGGGTTTTGTGTCAGGCTGAACGGCAAACGCGTGGCGAAGCCCGGCCCGAACCTTCGCCAGCTTTTCCGCTGCATTTCCCTTGAAGAGCGATCGCATAAGTGTGGGTCGGATAGGGCAAATCTCAAACGGATCGCATTATATGAAGGGGGTGAAGGAGAGTCAATTCGATGGCGGAACCGAGACGGGTTTTCCGGTGTCGGCATAGCATCACTGTTCAGCAAAGACGTGACGTTCGAACGTCTTCAGCCAGTGATGACATGAAACACACATTGGGCTAAACTGGCCCATGAAGCCGTTTCGTTGGAGCCACGAAAAGAATGAACAACTGAAAGCTGAGCGGAATATTTCCTTCGAGCAAATCGTGCTTGCCATTGAAGCCGATGGATTGCTCGATATCGTGGTACACCCCAACCTCGGCAGATACCCTCGGCAACGAATGTTTGTTGTTGAGATCGAGCACTATGTCTACTTGGTTCCGTTCGTCGAAGAGGCTGATCACTATTTCCTTAACGATCATTCCGAACAGGAAGGCGACCCGTGACTACCTGAAAGGCGGTGCGTAAATGAAAAAGCGTCGGTCATCGTATGAAGAACAGATTGCCAGAGAATATGAGAAGGGCCGGTTTAAGTCCGTTGCTCCCTCAAAGGCCGAACTTAACCGCTTCAAAGAAGCGGCCCGGGCGACGTTCATCAAGAACCGGAGGGTCAATGTGAGATTGTCCTCACCCGATCTGATGGATATCCAAACCCGCGCAGCCGAAGAAGGGGTGCCTTACCAAACGCTCATTGCCAGTGTGCTGCATAAATTCGCGACAGGTCGATTCACGGAGAAATCATCGCGTCCCACACGTTCGAGCGGGCGCGTCAAACGGCGGCGTGCTGCGTAACGCGAGTACATTTGATGTTCATTACCCGCGAAACTGTTGCTGAGAAATTCTCCACATACCTGCACCATGAATTGTCACTGGGCAGCCTGGTTGCCTGGGCGGAATCGGCATTACTGGACGGCGAATTCGACCCAGCTCATCTCCCGACCATTCGAGACGTCGTGGCCAGGATCGGCGTCGCCGATGTCCGTGCATTCGGTCTCACTTGGGAAGACTGTGAGCAGCTCCTCACCAAGCTCGGCTACTCCGCACAAGTCAGCATCGTCGCCCGCTAAGCTCTCAGAAGCCACCCCGACACGTAATCTTAGTCCCATCCGACATACCTAATCGGTAAAGCACGCTGACGCGGCGCTATGGATGCATTGACAAGTGATTGCGCTCACGCAAGAATCACTCGCCAATCTTCAGCGTCCGCATGTACTATGCCAGTCAGCAAACTTGATAGTTAGGCGTATAACTGTGATCGTGAAACACGAAACGAAGTAAATGACTCCCGCAAGTAGCGCCAAAGAACGGTTGGTTCAGACGTTCAAGTTCCTGAAGGAACTGAACGAGCTTCGCAACCCCGTGCCACGTGATTTGTCCGGGGCCGATGTGATGCGGATAGATACCTGGCCTTTGCATCCGTGTGTGCAGGTGCGACGTGGCGACCGCATGGAAGATGAGGACAACGGCGCGGCGCAGATGGAAATAGAACCTCTCATCCGCATCCAAAGGGCACGGTTGACGCCGTGTCCAGGGCCGCCTGCGATCTTGGACGGCTGGCTGAAGCCGGGATGGCAGTCGGTAAACGCGGATGTGCAGGTATTGGAGTCGCGTAACTTCCAGGGCAAGGACAAGCAGACCAGCACTGCCGCTTTTACAGATCACCCGGAGCGCGTTGCGACGCTGAACGAGTGGATTGTGGAACGGGCGAAGTGGGCTGAGGCAGAGCGGCCGGCGACTGTGGCGCGTCAGCTTTTCGAGCGTATTCACGCGCTGTGGACAATGATGCAGCGAGAGGGTGACCGCGTGGAACTTGTGCTTGCTGACGGAATGCTCAATGTGGCGGAGCACTCCATCCAGCATCCGGTGTTAATGCAGCGGATAAATCTGGAGTTCGACCCGGCATTGCCAGAGTTTCACTTCAACGCTGGGACGGAAAAGGTGGAGTTGCACCGCGCGTTGCTTCGGCTAGTACCGAGCATTGAAGGACGAATGATTGCGCACTTCGACAAAGATCTGGAGGAGCAGCCGGTAGAGCCGCTTGGCGGCGAGAGCACCGAGGGCTTTTTCCGTCGACTTGTGCAGGGACTGTTCAATGATGGCGAGTTTCTCGAAGGCAAGGTGCGCGGAGCGGCGACCAGCCAGCCGAGTATTTGGCGTGAGCCGCTAATGTTCCTCCGTCCACGGACGGCTGGTCTGAGTACGACACTAGACTACATCCTGGAGGATTTGGACAACAAAGACACACAGGCGCCGGAAGGATTGTCGCGTATTGTGAGTGTGGAAACCGAGGATACTTCTGAGATGCGAACTAGCGGCGATGGCGAGGCGTCACGAATCCCAACTGGGCCTGAACCGGACATTCTTTTTAGCAAGCCAGCAAACGCGGAACAGTATGAAATTGCAGCACGGTTGACGAAGGCGAAGGCCGTGCTCGTGCAAGGCCCGCCGGGCACGGGCAAAACGCACACGATTGGGAATCTGCTTGGCTACTTACTCTCACAGGGAAAGACCGTTCTCGTGACTGCACACACAACGAAGGCGTTGCGGGTGCTGCGGCGGCAGGTGGACGAAGCGCTTCAGCCTCTGGCCTTAAGCGTGCTCGAAAGCGACGCGGAGAGTCAGTCACAGCTTTCACGTGCAGCACAGGACATTGCCGACCGGCTATCGCGCTCCGATGCAGCAAGCTTGCGGCGCGAGGCGGGTTTACTCCGCGACAAGCGGCGAGAGTTGCTCGCCAACAAAGAAGCCTTGCGTCGGCAGCTCCGGGATGCTCGCTTCAGTGAAGTAGAAGAGATCGTAATCGGTGGAGAAGGGCTAAACCCAATTGAAGTAGCGAGGCGAGTGAGAGCGGATGCGGAGCGCCATGGCTGGATACCTGGGCCGCTCCAGCCTGGTATCTTGTGTCCGCTCACCGATGTCGAGATTCGGCGACTTTACAGCTCGCAAGGTATCCTCACACCGCCAGACGAGGCTCAGTTCACCGTGTCTCAGCCAGCGCTGCCGGACTTGGTTGCGCCAGCGGATTTTCGCCTGCTTGCAGCGGAACGGGCGGGTGCGGACTTGCGTGCTCAAGCGCATCGGCCCGAGCTTTGGAACGGAAACGCTGTAGCCGGTTACACCACGACACAACTCCAAGACCTTCATCAGCGTGTTCGGCAGGCAGCGGCGATACTGGCCGAGGAGCAAAACTGGCTTCGGGAAGTCCTTTTCGCTGGGTGGATTGGAGGGGGATTGCAGGAAGCGTGGCAAGACTTGCTGGCCGCTGTCGAGACGTTGGCGAGTGAAGCTGGCACGGCTCATCGGCTTATCGTGGCACATGGACCGGATCTCCCGCAGGGTCGTCCGGTGGATGAGGCGGCATTACTGCTCAGCGAGATCGTGGCCTTCCTTGAATCGGGTGGGTCGTTCGGTTTGAAGACGAAGCTCACTCGCCGGACGTGGCACCATCTCATTGAATCCTGCCGCGTAGAAGGTCGTGAGCCGCGCACACTGGATGAGTTTCGTGCCTTGCGTGCCAAGGCGCAGCTGGAAGAAAGCCGGAATCGCTTCGCCGCCCGCTGGCGGCGCACCGTGGAAAACCTCGACGGGCCGGCGGTAGAAAGCCTTGGGCGTTCACCGGAGCGCACGGCTCAGAGCTACGCTGTAGAAATACGCACGCGCCTTGAATGGCGTGGAGCTGTATGGGAACCATTGATCGACGAAATGCGTGCAGTGGGTTTTCGCTGGGATACATGGCTGGCTGCGCATCCGCCTGTACCTGGAGACCATGGCGAGTTGGCGCGAGTACAGCGTGCTGGCTCGCATGGGTTGGTGGAGATTGTCGAAGCGCAGGCAGCGCTGCTCAGGCGAGCAGAGTTATCGGCGGCCTTGCAAACGCAGCGGACCTATCTCGCAGGTTTCCCACAGAGCGATTTCGCTTCGGTGCTGCTCCAGGCGCAGGACACATGGGATGTGGGCAACTATGATGAAGCTTGCCGGGAAATCGCACGGCTCGAAGGTCTCCGCGAAGTATACGATTGCCGTATGGCCCTACTCGAAAAGCTTGAGACCTCCGCGCCCGCGTGGGCACATGCCATCGTGGAACGGTACAAGCCGCACGCCATTTCACAGCCACCAGGCGATGGGGTTGCGGCCTGGCGCTGGCGGCAGTGGCTTCAAGAATTGGAGCAGCGCGCAGCAGTTTCGATGACGGACCTCCAAGAGCGACTCGACCGAACGGAGGACGAATTGCGGCGAGTTGCGGGGCAGATTATCGAGCACGAGACGTGGGCGGCACAGCGTGATCGCACAGGATTGCAAACACAGCAAGCATTGATGGGTTTTGTGCAGACTATTCGAAAAGTCGGCAAAGGAACTGGGAAGCGCGTGCCGGAATTGTTGCGACAGGCGAGGCAACTTCTCGCTTCCGCACGCCGTGCGGTACCCGTTTGGATCATGCCGTTGAACCGGGTGTATGAGAGCTTTGACCCACGCGATACAAAATTCGACGTGGTGATCATTGATGAAGCCAGTCAGAGCGATGTGACCGCGCTTGCGGCACTGTATCTCGGGCTCGAGCATGTCGTGGTCGGTGATAAGGAGCAGGTCACGCCCGATGCCGTGGGTCAGCGTGTTGATCAGGTGCAGCGGCTCATTTCCTCTGATCTGCAAGGCATTCCGAATAGTCACCTATACGACGGGCAGACTTCGATTTACGATCTAGCGGAAACAGCGTTCGGCGGGGTGATCGCATTGCGCGAGCATTTCCGCTGTGTGCCAGAGATTATTGAGTTCTGCAATCAACTTTCTTACAGTCACACCATTCGTCCTCTGCGTGAGCCGCTTTCGGCGAGTGTGCGCCCAGCGCTTGTGGCGCATCGAGTGCATGGCTTCCGCGATGAACGGGGCAAGATCAACCAGGTCGAAGCGGAGGAAATCGCGTCGTTGGTCACCGCGTGCTTGAGTGATGCGGAATATGCGCAGAACGAATCGGGGCGTCCAACGAGCTTCGGCGTCATTTCGTTGCTCGGCGATGAACAGGCGCTGTTGATTGAGAATTTGCTTCGGAAGCGGCTGTCACCGGATGTGCTTGAAAAACACCGATTGCTCTGCGGGAATGCGGCGCAGTTTCAGGGCGATGAACGAGATGTCGTCTTTCTCTCAATGGTCGATGGACCGCCGGAGGACGGCCAACTTTCTTATCGCGACGCTGGGCCGAAAGATCTTTATAAAAAACGCTACAACGTCGCTGTGAGTCGCGCCCGCAATCAGCTTTGGATCATACATTCACTTGACCCGGGGACTCATCTCAAGGGAGGCGATCTACGTCGTCGGCTCATTGAGCACGCGCGCGATCCGCAGGCAATTATTCGAACGATGGAGAAACACAGCAAACAGACTGATTCCGTGTTTGAAACCCAGGTGCTCCAGCGGATCCTCGCAGCTGGTTACCGAGTGCAGCCGCAGTGGCCGGTCGGTGCTTACCGGATTGACCTCGTGGTGGAAGGGAAAAAGCGACGCCTTGCTGTGGAATGCGATGGCGAGCGGTGGCACACACCGGAGCAGCTTCACCGCGACCTTGAACGACAGGCGATTCTGGAAAGGCTTGGCTGGGTATTCGTTCGCATCCGAGGCAGCGTCTTTTTCCGCACCCCCGACACTGCAATGGCACCAGTATTTTCGCGACTGCATCAGCTTGGCATTGAGCCAATTGGATCGGAAGAACTCTACAAGCCCAGCCCAGTTCAGCCCTTGGTGGACGAAATAAGAAGAGCAGCTGAAAAAATCCGTCAGGACTGGGGCAATGAACAACTGACCATGGATGAGAATAACGAATGTGAGCATGAAAAACGCGCAAACAGGCGCTCAACCTGACATGGCTGATCGCCAGGCCAGTGAGCTTTAACGTTACCTATCTCGTCAGGAGTGCTCCTGCACCTATCCTCTTGAAGCGTCATGGACAGAATCCCATGTGTGATCAAGGCCGAATATCGAGGCGGTTACCGGATTCGTGTCACCTTCGATGACAATTCCGAGAAAACAATCGACTTCCAACGCTATCTGAGGGGACCGGGTTTTGAGCCGTTGAAAGACGTGAAGTACTTTCGGCGATTTTTCCTCGATGGCTGGACGGTCGCCTGGCCGAACGGTGCGGACATTGCGCCTGAGGAACTGTACGAGAGTGCCGACGTCGGTACGGAACGTGGAGCGGCCTAGTCTCAAGATCGAGACCGACGCCAACAATCGGTGCGATTCATCGCCACTCACCCTTCCCAGTGAGGGCAGTGCGGCATGGTCATTACGTGCGCGCGTCCACCGAGCACCGCCCAATTTGATGTAGTTTGATGAGTCTCGCGTGCGCGGTGGGCGAGCACAGAGGATCAGCCGCTCTGCCAGTTACCACCTGAATTTTTCCTCATATTCCCCTCCCACTTCTCTCAAGAGCGGCCCGGTTGAATCCAGAACTGCGCGCAAGAATTCTCTATTTTTCCCTCTCCTCAAAAGGAAGAATGGGGAGCGGCCAGGTTGTCGTTCACTGCGCGCATCGAACGAGGCCCTTCTGAGGGCGCGCGTTCGGCGAGCAAGAAGGACGGCCTGGCTGATCCCTTAATTCTTCCGCTCCCCCATCTTACTTTCCATCCCCTTCCACAATCGTTCAATATTCCCCCTGTGCTTGATCACAATCAATCCACTCATGATGAGCGAGAACAGAATGAATGGGCCAGTTGGACGAACCAGCGCCGCAATGACAGGAAAAAGTCCGAAAGCTGTCAGCGCACCGCCCGAAGAGTAGCGCCAGATAGCCACGGCTCCAACCCACGCCAGAAGAAGCACCAGGCCAATCAACGGTGCGACATCGAGAATTATGGGGTCGTGGGGTCGGGTGATGGAACATTCTCTGTGTAAAAGGCGAAGGGTGTAAACTGGGCGCTGATGAAGCGAACCTATTCTCCACTGAAGGAGGCTTATACCCATGCCGACGCGAGCACCGTGGATCGAGCAGTGGCAACACTTTTGAACCAGGATCCTCGAGGAGTTCTGGGGCGATCTCGCCCAGCACACGCGGCAGAGTCTTGGCAGCAATCCCCACCTGCCGTCCACGGCGCGAGTTCACCTGAGGACGACCATCATCCATCGTGGAGGCGACCTTCTCGTCAGTTCGGTTACGCACGGGCGCCTCAGTCGCTTCAGGCGCGTGGAGTGAGCCCCAGACCATCATCTGGAAGATTCTGCAGGTGACTGAGCAGTCGTGGCGGAAACTGAATGCACCTCAGCTGTTACCGCTGGTTGCTGCAGGAAATGTGAAAGTGAGGTGATGCTGGCTTGGTGCGGACCTTCATGGGAACCAGCATATTCCATATGGATCATCGCCAGCCGGTAAAGCCTTCGTCAAGGTGCCCCTGATTGAGATAGATTTTGCCACTGGCACAAGGTGACGTAGTCCGGCTCGCAGCCGCCCTGCAGATCTTGGACTCCGTTGTTGTACCAGTAGCACAAACACAGACAATTAAGTAATTATCTGATTGGAACAAGGGGTTTTCCTAGTTTTCCTGGCTTCGATGTCGTGCGATTCGTCACGGCTAGCTGCGTAATGTTGTAAGCGCTCATGGTTCAGTCGGATTTGGTCAAACGCATTGGGCTGATGAGGCAAACCAACGGTCACCCAGAGTGATGATCGGCTGGTTGATGGTCCTGTCGTAATCCATCATCCCGATCTGGTTGGTGAACACCTTCGTGAGATTCCCGGACAAAACGGAGAGACCTCTAGGCAGACGAATAGCACCGCTTGTCTGCACAGAACTTTTATTGCAGGAATCTTGTCAGCAAAACGTACTTCGCCTGCGCCCGCCGTCTGCCCCGCAACTGCCCCCTCCCTGTCCGTCCCATCTTTGCCGAAGTAACTTCAGGTATTGAACACATGCCCAGTGCCACACCTCAAGAACTTGCGACAGCGATTATGGACTGTCTAGATGCCGGAGCACGAATCATCAATTTGAGCCTTGCGCTTGCGTGCTCATCCACGAAGGGCGAACAATCGCGAGACAAGACGCTCAATCATGCTGCCAGACGTGGAGTCCTTATCGTTGCAGCAGAGGGCAATCAAGACACACTCGGCAGCTCTGCGATCACCCGCCATCCCTGGGTCATCGCGGTGGTGGCCTGCGATCGAATGAGCAGACCCATAAGCGAATCGAATTTGGGCAGTTCCATCGGTCGGCGTGGATTCTTGGCGCCGGGCACGAACATTACCAGCCTCGGAACCGCAGGCCACCCCCTCACGTTGGGGAGCACGAGTGTGGCAACACCGTTTGTCACCGAGGCCATCGTACTCTTGTGGTCGGAATTTCCTTCTGCAAGTACGGTGCAAGTCAAATTGACCATCACGCACAAGACTCAACCGCGCCGAGCCTTAGTGGTCCCGCCGCTTCTTGATGCTACAGCGGCCTCCCATGCCTTATCAACCGTGAGAGCACGGAGGTGAATATCATGAGGACGGTACACGAACGCGATGACGCTCCATCATGATCGAGGGCGCCATGCCAACTGGGACCATCTCTTTCGACTTCGAACTGGCCGTGCGGTACACAGCTCTCCACACCCTCACCACAAAGGAGTTCTGATATGTCGATCGCAGTGACCCAGCGGGGCTTCGAGCCATCCCGCTCCAATGTCAATCTTCATGAAACCACCTTGACCCAAGCGTCGGTCCGCCAGAAAGGCATCCGTCGGTTGTTCACCATTCCGCTCTATGGTGATGCTCGCGGCACTGAGGCCACCACGTTGATCGCCCCCAATGTCAAGACACGCGATGGACAAACCCGGGACTTGGTTATTCATGGCATCATGTCCAATTATGTCGAGGCTCATGACGCCACAACCGGGCAGCCCATCTGGCGACAACACCTTGGTATCGCGATTCAGGGCAGCCGGGCGATTGACGCCTATCTGATCAACGACCATTGGGGTTTTCTGAGTACCGGCATACTCGATCTCGCCGATGGGGCTTGGGGCGGTGTGTCATGGTCCTCGCCGGACGCAAGTGCGGCAAAGGCTAGTTTCTGGTTCCACTGGATCAGCATTGTCGATGGGTCACCCCTGGCGCCCCCGCTGAGCTTGAACGGAGCAGTCTACAATCCAGGCGACGGAATCGCCGGCCAGCGATTTTCGAGCGCGGAGCGCAAGCAGCGATGCGGTCTTGCCATGGCGACGATCAGCGGCGCGAAGACGGTGTTCATCGCAGCTGGATCTGTCTCGGAGAGCCTTGCGAGCAACCGTGGCTGGGTGATCGCCGTGGATGTGACGACGACAGGTGTCACGAAGATCGCCGCAGCCTGGTCCTCGACCGCCCGGTATTCAGGCGGCGGCATATGGATGGGCGCGCAGGCGCCGGCGGTGCTGAATAACAAGCTCTATTTCATGACCGGCAACGGTGCCTTCGATCCGCCCACTGATTTTGGCGAGTGCCTCGTTGAGCTGCAGTACGATCCGGGCACGGCGCATGCGCCTGCCCGTCTGCATGTTACTGACTGGTTCGCTCCCTTCAGCGATGCCGCTCGCAACGGAGACGATCCAACGCTGCCGAAGCCGAGGAAGCCGAAGAAGGGTGGCGATGAGGACGAGAATGGTAAAGCGAGCAACACGAATGCCTACACAGACATGGACCTGGGTTCAGGCGGCTTGGGCATTATTCCCGAACTGGCATGCGCGATCGGCGCGGGTAAGGACGGCATCGTCTATATCCTGCCTCTCGGCGCGTTCGGCAAGACGCAGAATGCCGACTTTGCTCCAGCAAGGATCGCCAGCAACTACGCGAGGGCAACATACATCGGCTGGTTCACGTTCTTCCCCGGCTTCGGCATCAGCCCGACTCCAACCGACATCACCAACCTCAATAAACTATTCGACGGCAAGACGCATCACCAACACTCGACGCCCGTGGCGTACAAGTCGCCCGTGCACGGATGGATGGTATTGTGTTGGGGAGAGAATGCGAGCTTGCGCGCATGGAAAGTGAACGCCAATCTCACCCTGACGTTCCTCGCCTCAAGTGATGAAACGGCATCGCCGAATACTGGTGGCGTGGGCGGAATGCCGGGCGGCATGATCAGTCTGTCAGCCAATGGTGCCACCCCAGGGTCGGCGGTATTATGGGCATCGGTTCCCTACGGCAACGCCAACTCGGAAATCACCAACGGCCGCCTACTGGCCTACGATCCGGAGAACTTTCTCGCCCGAGGCGACGGCTCGTCGCGCATCCAAAAGATATGGGATAGTCAAGACTGGGCATTGACCTACGTGTTCAATAAGTTCCTGCCGCCGACTCCAGCCAACGGAAAGGTGTATCTGGCCAATTACGCCGGCGGAGTGGATGTATATGGTCCCTGACAACGCCAACAGGAATATGTGCACGGTATCAACGATCGCCATCGCGGCGGTACAGCCATTCCATCGGGAGACTGGCGACATCACCGGGGACGAGATGAGGCTTTTATCGACCGCCTAGGAGCGGCATATTACGCTAGCGATGAAAAGCGGCTGGCACGTCTCATGGCCAACTCCAAACCGTTCGCCCCTATGGATAGTCCTCCTGTATTAAGCGAGGGTCTTCTTGCCGATGCAGTCTACAAGGGAAAAATCTCTGAGCGTAAGCTTGCACAGGCAATACAAAGGCGAGGCGTGGTCCCGAGCTAAATTAACTTGGAAAACACATCTCCCCCGCGCAAGGACGTCCCCATTGAATCCAGAATTGCGCGCATGGAACGACCAGGTCGTTTTCCTTCAGTGGGATACTGATGGGGAGACGTGAGGGGGTTCGCGAGCACTTGGATCAACCGGGGCGACCTTGCCCTACCTTACTCTCCGTCCCCTTCCACAACCGTTCAATATTCCCTTTGTGCTTGATCGCGATTAGCCCACTCACGATGAGCGAGAAGAGAATGAATGATGTCGTTGGACGAACCAGCGTGGCAATAATGGGAAAGAGTCCAAAGGCTGTCAGTGCGCCACCGGAGGAGTAGCGCCACAGAGCCACGGCCCCGATCCACGCTAGCAGAAGCATGAGTCCGGTCAGCGGTGCAACTCCGAGTACGGAACCAAGCGCCGTCGCCACTCCCTTCCCTCCTTTGAATCCAAGAAACGGCGAAAAAAGATGGCCCAGGAACGGAGCAAGTGCGACGACCAAAATAGCCCATTCGTCCTGCAAGAGCTGCGTCGCTGTGAAGCCCATCACCCAGCCCTTGCTCATGTCCCCGATCAAGGTCAGGATACCGGCCTTCTTGCCTGACACGCGCAACACATTCGTAAATCCGACATTTTTGCTTCCGACAGTACGAGGGTCCGGCAGCCCCATCGCCTTTGAGATGGCCACGCCAAATGGGACGGCTCCTAGCAGATATCCGCACAATGCAAGCGCGATAATCAATCCTGTCTGATCCATTCAGCCTTTCAACCCGACGGCTATCGCTTTCGCGGGGGTACAATCATTGAAACTTTTCTGGATGCGCAAAAAACTCCAACATCACACGATTGAGATTTGGCCAATCCCGATGACTGCCTGTTCCTTCGCAGTAGAGTGTTGCACCGCCTGCGGCACATCCTTGATAGGCGCGACATCCGCCCTCGACTGATTTGGTCTTCGTGACATCGCAGCGATTACAGCCCGCCCACCAGGCTGACGTTTGGGCTCCCCACCCGGGAAATAGACTGTCATTCTTGCTGTGCATGATCATGACCGGAATGGGAACCGGACATTGAAACGCATTGAGGTCCTTACCGGTCACTCCAGCGGCACTCGGTGCGATCGAGGCTGGTATCTTCTTCGTCTTTTCAAGTACGGCTAGCATCAAGGATGCGGTGCCCCCATCTGAATGGCCGGTGACATACAATCGATGCTCATCCACACACCACTCCTTTGCCACCAGACCAGGAATGGTTCCAAGCTGTTCGATAGCAGCGATGTTCAACTGCCGGTGATCGGCATAGACCACGACAAACCCGGCGCCGGTCGCCGCAGTCGTGAAACCTGTGAGTCGCTCCGATGCCCAGCCACTATGTCCGGCGGGAGCGTAGACCATCAAGAGAGGATGGGCAAAAGTGGCGTCATAGTTCGACGGTGTGCGGACCATATAGCGAATGCCATCGGTCGAGACCTTCCCATCGGTTGCGCCTGCGAGGCCTAACCGTGAGCCGGTTGCGCAATGCCCGGTCGCATTCGCATAGGTAAATGCTTCGAGTTGTGGAGGTTGCTCGCTTTCACTGCAAGCGGTCAATATGAGCTGAATGAAGAAAAAGGCGAGAGCAGAGACGATGAATTGCGCTTTACTCACCACGCCATGGTCGGACGACTGAGGTTGTGGTTGATTCAAGATTGTATGAGGGAGGCGTCATGCTCAAGCAGCGCTTGTATCGATATTCCGTCAGATTCCCTTCGCAACGACTTGCTTCCAAAAGGTCCATACATACTGACTGCCGGAGATGTAGCCCAGCAGCAACGAGAGATATAAAGTGACGGTTCCGGCTAAGTGCATATTGCCGAGTTCCGCGAGTCCCGTTCCTTCCAGGATCAGCAGAATAATGGCGATGACTTGGAGTGCCATCTTGTATTTCCCGGTCGTCTCCGCCGGAATGATCATCCCTTCGCTCGCAGCAATGGCGCGGATTCCCGTGACCGCCACTTCTCGCGCGATGATCAACAGCGCGACCATTGCGCTGACCCGATCCACGTTCATGAGGAGAATCAATGCCGACAAGACCAGGAGCTTATCGGCAATCGGATCGAGCAGCTTGCCGAGCTTCGTCACCTGGCCGGTTCGCCTGGCGATATAGCCGTCCAACATATCCGTCACCGCGGCGACGGTAAAAATGATGGCTGCCGCCAGCGATTGATCCGGCGTTGGGTTGACGAAGAGAATGATAAAGACGGGAATCAAGAAAATGCGGACGAGCGTCAGGAGATTGGGCAGATTGAGCGAGTCCTGCCCAATGTCTCGCCACACTTCCAGAACACGGTTCATGGCTGCACTTGTCTCCTAAACAATCCCGTTTTTGAGCAGATCGTGTAGATGGATGACTCCTCGGATAGCCCGCCCATCTTCCGTCACCACCAGAGTCGTGATTGAAAAACGCTCCATCATCTCCACCGCCGTTGCCGCCAATTCGTGCGGTCCAATCGTTTTGGGATGGTGCGAGGCCAACTCGTTTGCCGTTGTGTTCACCAAATCCGTGCCACGCTGGATGAAGCGCCGCAAGTCGCCGTCCGTAATGACTCCGACCAACGCACCCTCTTGATCGACGACGGTCGTCATGCCGAGCTTTTTTGCGCTCATTTCAAGCATGGCCGCCATACCCCCGACGGTAGCTTGGACCATCGGGATCTCCAAATCCGCATGCATGAGATCTTTCACCTTGATCAGTAACCGGCGTCCCAAGGTGCCGCCGGGATGGAACCGAGCAAAGTCCTCTTCTTTGAACTCCCGCTTTTGCAGAAGGGCGACGGCCAACGCATCACCTAATGCCAACGTGGCGGTTGTGCTGGCGGTCGGAGCCAACCCCATCGGGCAGGCCTCTTCCTGGACCGACACATCGAGCGCGACATCGGCATTTTTGGCCAAGGTCGAAGTCATCCGACCCGTGAACGCGATCACCGGAACGCCCAACCGTTTGACATACGGAAGCAATTGAAGCAATTCCTGCGTCTCCCCGCTGTTCGAAATCGCGACCAGTGCATCCCGGCGAGCCAACATGCCCAGATCTCCGTGCACGCCTTCTGCAGGATGCAGAAAGAACGATGAGGTACCGGTGCTGGCGAGCGTCGCGGCAATTTTCTGCCCGATCAAGCCGGATTTTCCCATACCGGAGGTGACGACCTTTCCCTTGCATTGAGCGAGCAGATCCACGGCTTTGGCAAACTTGGCATCCAGCCGATGCACAAGCGATTGAACGGCTCGAGCTTCGATTTCGAGCACACGCCGACCGTCGGCAAGACTTCCCTCCATTTTCGCGGCTTTCGATTCTCGGCTGGATGGCATCACAGTCATAGCCTTACGGCGTCTCGTCACAGCCTCCGATACTGGACCGGCTATCCGCACCTTCCTCGTGTGACTGCGTCGTGCGGATAATTTCAGCTTCTTGGTTTTGCTGCGTCGCATATCCGCATGATCCGTTCCAGTAGAGATTTCAATTGATGCAACGGGACCATGTTCGGCCCGTCGGACAGCGCCTCATCAGGATTCGGATGGACTTCCATGAAGAATCCGTCGACTCCCGCTCCGGCCGCGGCGCATGCCAATGGCTCGACAAATTCTCGCTGGCCGCTGGATTTGGTCCCTCCACCACCAGGCAACTGAACACTATGCGTCGCATCGAAAACGACAGGATACCCGAGGTTCCTCATAATAGGAAAGGACCGCATATCCACGACAAGATTGTTATAACCGAAGGACGATCCCCGCTCGGTGAGCAAAATCCGACGACTTCCGCACTCTTCGATCTTCTTCACCGCATTGCCCATTTCGATCGGCGAGAGAAACTGCCCCTTCTTCACGTTTACGACTTTTCCGGTTTGTGCGGCAGCAATCAGGAGATCCGTCTGCCGACAGAGAAAGGCCGGAATTTGGAGGACATCCACGACTTTTCCAGCCTCCGTGGCCTGCTCTTCCGTATGCACATCGGTCAAGACAGGAATCGCCAAGTGGTCTTTCACCTTTTTTAATATTGCCAGACCATCGTTAATCCCAGGACCACGAAACGACTTGATAGAGGTACGATTAGCCTTGTCGAATGACGACTTGAAGATGTACGGGATCCCCAGCGCCTTCGTCATCTCGGCGACTCGCCCCGCCGTGTCCATCACCAGCTGCTCGCTCTCGATCACACAAGGCCCGGCAATCAAAAATGGGCGCTGCCCTTGTCCGACTTTAAACATTCCAATATCGACAAGCTGTGCCATGGTCTACAACTAATGCCCGAGTTTCTTGCGTAACGCAGCCCCCACGAACCCACTAAAAAGCGGATGCGGACGGTGCGGACGGGAACTATACTCCGGATGGAACTGAGTTCCCAAAAACCACGGATGATCCTTCAACTCGATGATTTCGACCAGTCGCCCGTCAGGAGAGACTCCGCTCAGGACCAGTCCCTTCACGGTCAGTCGCTCACGATACGAATTGTTGAATTCATAGCGATGGCGATGGCGTTCACGGATCTCGCTCACGCCGTACATCTTCTGCGTAAGCGTCCCCTCTCCCAACTTGCAGAGGTACGATCCGAGTCGCATGGTTCCGCCCTTATCACTGACGCCATGCTGATCGGGCATGAGATGGATCACGGGATGGGGCGACCGCTCGTCAAACTCGGCGCTGTTGGCGCCCGCCAACCCCGCTACATTCCGCGCAAACTCGATCGCGGCACATTGCATCCCTAAGCACAAACCGAGGAATGGAACCTGGCGTTCCCTCGCGTACCGAATGGTTGTCACTTTTCCCTCGATCCCTCTTGTCCCAAAGCCACCGGGGATCAAGATGCCGTCAGCTTCGCGCAGGATGCGCTCCGTCCCCTGCCGTTCGATATCTTCGGACTCGATCCAATTGATATTGACCTTGGTTTCATGATCGATCCCACCATGAACCAGCGCTTCTCCCAAGCTCTTGTAGCATTCTTTTAAGCCCACATACTTGCCCACCAACGCGACCAAGATCTCATGCCTCGGACGTTTGATCTTCTGGACCATCGCATCCCACTCGCGAAGATTGGGCTGGCCGGTCTCCACATGAAGCTGACGAACGATCAATTCGTCCAGTCCTTCCTTTCTGAATACGATCGGCACTTCGTAGATCGTCTCGACATCTTTGGCCGTGATGACGGCATCTTTATCCACATTGCAGAACATCGCGATCTTGCCCTTGAGCTCCGGCGGAATATACCGGTCGGTTCGGCACAACAGAATGTTGGGCTGGATACCGATTTCACGAAGTTTGTTCACCGAATGTTGCGTCGGCTTGGTCTTCAGCTCACCGGCCGTGCCGATGTAAGGCACTAAGGTCAGGTGGACATACAACACATTGTCGCGTCCGACGTCGTACGGCATCTGCCGGATGGCTTCAAGAAACGGCAAGCTTTCAATGTCGCCGACCGTCCCGCCGATCTCGACGATCGTGACATCGACTCCCTTGGAGATCCGCATGATCGCCTGCTTGATCTCATCGGTGACATGCGGCACGACCTGGACCGTCCCACCGAGATAGTCTCCACGACGCTCTTTCGTGATGACCGAGTGGTAGATTCGACCGGTCGTGTAATTGCTCTCCTTGGTCAACGACAGGGTTGTAAATCGCTCATAGTGTCCGAGGTCAAGATCGGTCTCAGCTCCGTCGTCCGTGACAAAGACCTCCCCGTGTTGATAGGGGTTCATCGTGCCGGGATCGACGTTGATATAGGGATCCAACTTGAGGAAGGTAATCTTTAAGCCCCGACTTTCGAGCAAGTTCCCAATGGCGGCCGAGGCCAGTCCTTTTCCAAGCGATGAGACCACCCCACCGGTCACGAAGATGAACTTGTTCATAGCTGCCCTTTCTCGTGGACGTCAGACCGCTCCAATTCGGATAGGAATGTCATGACTTGAAAAACACTCGGCTGTGCTGTAACTCACGCCTGACCGCCTCAAACTGCTGCAGTCGGTCGGCGACATCAGGCACATCTTCCGGACGATCGATCCGCATGGAATGATGCTTGGTTTCCCATACTCGGATGCGAATCCCGTGATCCAAGGCACGGAGCTGTTCAAGCTTTTCAGCGTCCTCCAAACGGCTTGTCGGCAGGGCTGCGAATCGCAGCAACGTCTCCTTCTTGTACATGTACAATCCCAGATGGATATAGTGGAGCCCTCCGATCACCTGCTTCCCCGGATCATCGCGAACGAACGGGATCGGGGCTCGCGAAAAATAGAGGGCGTCGCCCCGGGCATCGGTGACGACTTTGACCACGGCGGGATTCAGAAGATCCTCGGTCGGGTCCATCACCCGCTTCAGCGTTCCCAGGCTCACGCCGCTTTCAAGAAACGGCTCGATCAGGTCGGTCAGTAATTCGGGATTCAAGGGAATTTCGTCGCCCTGCAAATCCAAGAAGTATTCCCCCGCAAACATACGGGCCACGGCGGCAACCCGATCCGTCCCGGTCCGATACTCACCGGTGACCATGATCACGCGCCCACCAAACCGCTCGACAGCTTGTTTGATACGTTCATCGTCGGTTGCGACCAAGACATCAGAAACGGCACGGCAGGCCACGGCCCGCTCATACACATGTTGAATCATCGGCTTGCCGTTCAGCTCGACGAGCGGCTTGCCTGGGAACCGTGACGAGCCGTATCTGGCTGGAATCACAACGGTGACCGACCGTGAGGCTTTAGGCATCTCCAAACGCCTCGGATAACTGTTTGGGCGAGACCGTTGCGGTGCCGACCATTCCCACCACGATCCCGGCTGCGTAGTTGGCCATGACCGCTCCGTTCTTGATGCTTGCCCCGGCCGACAGGGCCAGCGCCAGCGTTCCGATGACCGTATCTCCTGCGCCGGTAACGTCGTAGACCTGCCGAGCTTTCGTGGGCAAATGCCACGAGGCGCCGTCGTCCTCGTACAAGCTCATGCCTTTTTCACCGCGCGTAATCAGGACGGACCGGCACCCAAGACGCTGCCGAATCATCGCTCCGGCTTCGTCGATCGTCTGGTCGCCGTCGCCGTGCAACCCGGAGGCCTGAGCCGCCTCAAGATGATTCGGTGTGAGCACGGTGACACCTTTGTAGTAGCTGAAATGTTCAACCTTGGGATCGACGATGATCGGAACCTTTTGTAAAACGGCGAGTCGTGTGATTTCCGACATGAGCGCCGGGGACACGACTCCCTTGGCATAGTCTGAGACCACCACGCAGGACAACTCCCGAATGCGTGACTCTACATACCGGAGAATCTTTTGCCGCAGCGCCGCTTTCAGTTCGTTCCGTCCCTCAATGTCGTACCGCACAATTTGCTGATTATGCGCGATGACCCGACTTTTTCTGGTCGTCGGGCGATCATGATCGATCACCACACCCCCGCGGTTTGATCGTTTGTCGCCGAGCTCCTTCATCAGCAGGCGTCCGCTTTCGTCCGATCCGATCACACCGCAGAGATCGGCCTTCCCTCCCAGCGCCAAGATGTTGTTGAACACGTTGGCCGCTCCGCCAAGCCGGAGCGATTCCGACTCGACATGGACTACTGGAACCGGCGCTTCCGGGGAGATCCGACTGACTCGCCCCATCACATAGTGATCGAGAATGAGGTCGCCGACGACGAGGACTGATGCTTGTGGAAATCGTTGAAGATACTGCCGGAGAGTCTTGGGCGAGGGAACTTCACTCTTCCCATTCGACTCCTCTCTCGGAAGAGACGCGCGGCTGCTTTTCTTTACTGAATCGCCTTGGCGAATCGTTCCCACCTGACCCACTCCGTCCAGTTTCCCTGTCCATTCCAGGACCAATAGATACGGAACGCCTTCCCGCGGATTTTTTCTTCGCGCACGTATCCCCAGAACCGACTGTCCAGACTTTGGTCGCGATTGTCGCCCATGACGAAGTAAGATCCTTCCGGCACGGTCACCGGTCCGAAATTATCGCGAGGGTTGACCGTGCTATCGATAACGCCGGGGTCGATTCGTTGTGTAAAGGCTTTGTCGTCGAGCGGTTGGCCGTTCACGAGCACCACTTTATTCCGAAGTTGCACGGTATCTCCGGGCAGCCCGACGATGCGCTTGATGAAATCTTTCTCCTCATCCTCGGGAAACCGGAACACGACGATGTCGCCCCGCTGCGGCTTGCCGAACGCCACGACCGTTTTGGATGTGTAGCAATTCACCGGGGGAAACATCCATTGCACCTGGCAATCTGTCGGCCACTGAAGACCATAGGAGAGCTTGCTGACCAAAATGTGATCGCCGATCAACAAGGTGGGAATCATCGACCCTGATGGAATCTTAAATGCCTGCACGACGAACACGCGAATGGCGAATGCCAACAGCATCGCCACGATGATCGCTTCCGCATACTCCCGGACGATGGACTTCCGCCCTGATTGGTCCATGTTGTCCGCAAGCTTGGATCCCGAAAGCGAGGCCTGCTCTCCTCCCCGCGGAGAACCGGGCAGCTTATCCACATTTCTTTGATTTTGATCGGGGTTCATTCGTCCCCGACTCTCAAAATGGCCAAAAACGCTTCTTGAGGGACCTCGACACTGCCGACCGCTTTCATCCGTTTCTTCCCTTCTTTTTGCTTTTCCAGCAACTTCCGTTTCCGCGTGATGTCGCCGCCATAGCATTTCGCCAGCACATTCTTTTTCATCGCGCCGATCG
This sequence comes from Nitrospira sp., assembly GCA_018242685.1. Lineage (GTDB taxonomy): Bacteria > Nitrospirota > Nitrospiria > Nitrospirales > Nitrospiraceae > Nitrospira_D. Next base: position 30,146 of record JAFEBM010000002.1, read on the forward strand.
TTTCGCGCGCCACGATCTTACTTCCGATCGCCGCCTGAATAGCAATCTCGTACATCTGCCGTGGAATCAGCTCCTTCATTTTCTCGGCAAGCTGACGCCCCCGTTGAACGGAACGATCTTTGTGCGTGATGAACGACAAGGCATCGACCGCCTCCCCGTTCAAGAGAATATCGAGTCTGACAAGATCGGACTCTCGGTAGCCGAGCAACTCATAATCGAGCGAGGCATAGCCCTGCGTGCGTGATTTGAGCTTATCGTAAAAATCGAGAATGACTTCGTTGAGGGGCAGTTCGTAACTGATCACCACTCTGGTCGGATCGAGAAAATGCATGCCCTGCTGAATTCCTCGGCGCTCCTGACAGAGCTGGAGGATGGCCCCCATGTACCGCTCCGGTGTAATGATCGACGCCAAAATAAACGGCTCCTCGAATGAGTCGATGCTGCTGGGAGGCGGGAGCTGCGTCGGGTTATTGACCTCCAGCACTTCGCCCTTCGTGGTCAGCACGCGATAGACGACGGTCGGAGCGGTTGTGAGGAGGGTGAGATTATATTCACGCTCGAGCCGCTCCTGAATAATTTCCATGTGCAGGAGGCCCAAAAATCCGCAGCGAAAGCCGAACCCCAATGCGAGCGATGTTTCAGGTTCATAGACGAACGAGGAGTCGTTCAACCGCAGTTTAACTAACGCGTCGCGTAAATCTTCGTATCGGCCGGTGTCGGTGGGATAGAGCCCACAGAACACCAACGGCTTGACTTCTTTGTACCCGGGAAACGGTGCGGCGGTGGGTGTGGCGGCATCCGTCAACGTATCGCCGATTTTGACATCGGCGACTTCTCTCATGTTGGCGCAAAGGTATCCCACCTCGCCGGTCAGCAGCTCGGCCTTCTTGGTTCGCTTGGGCGTAAATTGTCCGACTTCCATGACTTCAAACGTCCGGTCATTCGACATGACTTTGATCTTCATGCCCGGCCGAATCGATCCATCCACCAGTCGCGCAAGGACAATGACCCCCTGATAATTATCGAACCAGGAGTCGAAGATGAGCGCCTTGAAGGGCGCTTGCGGATCACCGGACGGGGGAGGAATCCGCGCAATGACCGCTTCCAATACCTCCGATACACCTTTGCCTTCCTTGGCGCTGATGGGCAGGGCATCGGCAGCATCGAGCTGCAGTACCTCCGAGATCGACTGTTTTGTTCCCTCTACATCCGAACTTGCCAGATCGATCTTATTGATGACCGGGATAATCGTAAGATGATTGGCCATCGCCAAGTTCACATTGGCAATCGTCTGTGCCTGCACGCCCTGAGTGGCATCTACCAGCAAAAGCGCTCCTTCACAAGCCGCCAAGCTCCGGGAGACTTCATACGTAAAATCGACATGCCCCGGCGTATCGATCAAATGCAAGGCATACGTCTTCCCATCCTGAGCCTTGTACCGGATGGCCACTGCATGGGCTTTGATCGTAATGCCACGTTCTCGCTCGAGGTCCATGGCATCGAGGATTTGATCTTTTGCCTCTCGAGCAGTGACTGCGCCAGTAGCTTCTAGGAACCTGTCAGCGAGGGTTGATTTGCCGTGATCGATATGAGCGATTATGGAAAAATTGCGTATAAGGCTTTGCAAATCCTAGCTCATTCGTGAAAATCGGTTCATTATAGTAACTGCCTTCCAGGTTGTCAAAGAGATCGCCTCCCGCCTATAATCACGCGCCGCACGCGAGACTGATGCTTGGTCATTAGTCACTGGCCATCGGTCAATGGCCGAGCAATTCTTGCCGGCATCCAGAATCGACTGTTGACCGCTGACTAATGACCCCATGACTCGGCTGGTATGACCCGACAACCTTCTACCAAGCAGCTCAGAGACTGGGACCGTCGCTACCTTTGGCATCCGTTTACCCAGATGCAGGAATGGGAACAGGAAGAGCCGCTGATCATTGAGCGTGGGAAAGGCTCTTATCTCATTGATACAGAGGGAAAACAATACCTGGATGGCACCTCGTCCATCTGGGTCAATCTCCATGGACATCGCCACCCGATCCTAGACCGTGCTCTGAAGAAACAACTCGACAAGATCGCCCACTCCACATTCCTTGGCCTTTCTAATCCACCGGCCATTGAGTTGGCGCGCGAGTTGATCCGGATCGCGCCGAAGGGACTTTCACGCGTTTTCTATTCGGATAACGGCTCTACTGCGGTCGAGATTGCGCTGAAGATGGCCGTTCAATACTGGCAGCAGCGGCGTCCCGAGGCCGGATCTAAACACACCTTCCTCCACCTCAAGCTGGCCTATCACGGAGATACGATCGGCGCTGTGAGTGTCGGCAACATCGAGCTGTTCCACTCTCGGTTCAAGTCGCTGCTGTTTCCGACCCTGGAAGCAGAACCGCCCCATTGCTACCGATGTCCGCTCAAACTCGCCTATCCTTCTTGCGGGATGGCATGCATCGATCCAATCGAACAGATCTTGAAACGTCGTCATCGTGAACTGGCCGGCTTCATCATCGAGCCGCTGATGCAAGCAGCTGCCGGTATGATTCCCCAGCCGGCCGGCTACTTAAAACGAATCCGCGAGCTCTGTACGAAGTACGATGTCTTATTGATCGCCGATGAGGTGGCGACGGGATTCGGACGAACGGGCCGAATGTTCGCCTGCGAGCACGAAGGAGTGACGCCGGATCTGATGGCGATCAGCAAAGGGCTTACCGGCGGCTATATGCCCCTGGCAGTCACATTGACGACGGATGAGCTCTACAGAGGTTTTCTCGGGGCCTACGACGAGTTCAAAACCTTTTTCCATGGACACAGCTTTACCGGCAATCCATTGGGCTGTTCCGCCGCGCTCGCAAATCTTCAAATCTTTCGCCAGGAGAAGACCCTGTCCCGACTCTCCTCAAAGCTCAAGCTCCTGACTCAATGGCTGAGTCCAATGGCTGACATGCCTATTGTCGGCGACATCCGCCAACGTGGGTTCATGGTGGGAATCGAATTGGTCAAAGATAAGAAAACAAAGGAACCGTACCCGCTCAGCGTCAAGGCCGGCCATCGCGTGGCATCGATCGCGCGGACCAAAGGGTTGATCTTAAGGCCGATCGGCAATGTACTCGTCCTTATACCACCGCTCTCAACAACCGCCGAAGAATTGAAAAAAATGGTGGAAATCCTCAAGAAATCCGTGGAGACTCTCCACATTGATTGAGCATCACTTCGGATGCTCCACGAATCCAACAGAATAAACGACAGACCACATGCAGACTTGTGATTTTCTCGTTATTGGGGGCGGGGTGATCGGCATCAGCATCGCCCGTGAACTCCGTAGACGTCGGACGGACGCCCTGGTGTTGTTGATTGAAAAGGAACCTTCGTGTGGAGCCCATGCCAGCGGGCGTAATAGCGGAGTGCTCCATGCAGGTTTTTATTACTCGCCGGACAGCCTCAAAGCCAAGTTCACCCGCCTCGGAAACGAGCGACTCACCGCCTATTGCGAGGAGAAGCAAATCCCTCTCAATAAATGCGGCAAGCTTGTCGTCGCGAAAGACGCAGCGGATTTGCCCTCGCTCGATGAATTATTCCGACGCGGACAACTCAACGGCATCGAGCTCCAGGCTCTGACTGAAGCGGAAGCCAAATCCATAGAGCCGCGTGTGAGAACATACCAACGGGCGCTCTTTTCCCCACGCACCTCGACGGTCAGCCCGCTCCAGGTCGTCAACGCGATGCAGTATGATGCACTCCATGAGGGGATTCAGATCCAATGCGGCACGGCCTATCGAGGACGAGACAACAAGAAGGTTTGGACGAACCAGGACAGCATCGAAGCCGGATACGTCGTCAATGCCGCAGGTCTGTATGCCGACAAAATCGCCATGGACTACGGGTTCTCGGAAAAGTATCGTATCCTGCCGTTTAAGGGCCTCTACCTCTATTCTGATGAACCACCGGGTGCGATCCGCACCAATATTTACCCTGTTCCTGACCTCAGAAATCCGTTTCTGGGAGTCCACTTCACCATCACGGCCGATGGAAAAGCCAAGATCGGCCCGACAGCCATCCCGGCTTTGTGGCGCGAAAACTATCAGGGGCTCGGCAACTTCAACTTGCGTGAACTCGCCGAAGTCGCGAGCCGAGGACTCGGACTGTTGACCGGGGCTGGATTCGATTTCCGGCGTTTGGCAATGGAGGAAATCGCAAAATACTCGCGGAGCAAGATGGTGTCGCTGGCCTCGGTACTCGCCGAGGGCGTAGTCGAGCACCATTACCAAACATGGGGCCGTCCAGGAATTAGAGCCCAACTGCTCGACATCACGAAGAAAAAGCTTGAAATGGATTTCGTCTTGGAAGGCGACCATCGCTCCATGCACGTACTCAACGCCGTCTCTCCCGCCTTTACCTGTTCAATTCCCTTCGCAAGCTATGTCTGTGATCACATCGACAAAGCGATAGGCTGAGGCAGCAGGATGTTGAAAAGGTCTCCCAGCTTCGTTCTCGCATCCCTCAGAGGCTCAACGTACGACAAAAAGTACGTTTCGCCTCTTCGCTCGCTGCGGCCTTGCTCGTGGAACGGCGCGTCTTGGCGCGCCGGGGTGGGCGGGTGAGGTCAGCGACCTTTTTGAACATCCTGCGGAACGTTCTAATTCAATCCGGTCAGCAGAGACGCACCTCTTCGCCGATGCTGACTTGCAGGCTTTGGGCTGCGCTGTCTTCTTGAAGAAAAATTTCCAAATTCCCGCTGCTGTTGATCAATGCAGATGGAGTCTGGCGACTCCCCTGGCTGTAGCTCCCGACCAATTCGTTAATGATGTACGTGCTGATATGGATCTCCACAGTTTGTCCCATTGCTGATCGGAATCCCCGAACCTGCCGCGCTGTGATATTGGAAATGAGATTCCCGAATCGATCGACGGAGATGATTTTTCCGATCAGTAATTCCTCATGCCAAACCGGGGTCGCCACGGAACGTCGGATCGGATCATGGACCGCCGGTCCAAAAAACGACGGTGGGACTCCTTTACTCAACCATGCGGCAGCCGGCGCGAACACATCCCGACCGTCAAAGGTCGACCCGACCGTTTCCAAACGATACTGAGGGCTATTGATCTGCCACACCTTCGCCCCGACTTCCTGCTCCAACACTTCAGTGAACAGCCCGTTGTCCGGACCGACAAAGAACGAGCCGGCCGCAGAAACAAGCAACGCCCGGCGCTCCGTCCCGACTCCGGGATCGACCACGGCAATATGGATGGTCTTTTCAGGAAAATAGCGATAGCAGGACTTCAGGAAGTATCCGGCTTCTTGAATCTGGTGAGAGGCGATTTGGTGTGAGAGATCGACGACCGCGGCAGAGGAATTGATCGACAGAATGACCCCCTTCATGCTTGCCACAAAACAATCGCGCTCGCCGAAATCCGTCAGCAGCGTGATGAGGGGCCGTGCGTCCGGCACGTCAGAATTCCTCGAATTTGATCTCCATAACCTCGTATTCGACCATCTTGACGGGGGTCTTCACTTCCACGAAATCTCCGACACGTTTGCCGATGAGCGCCCGACCGACCGGGGACTGGACGGAGATTTTGTTGAACTTCATGTCGGCTTCGTCCTGCCCGACCAAGGTATATTGCTTCCTCGTTTGAGACTCCTGCTCGACAACCAACACGGTCGCGCCGAAAACGACCGTCTCGGTGGTGCGTCCCGCCGTTTCCACCACGCGGGCCTCTGCGAGCTTCGTCTCGAGTTCGGAGAGGCGTGACTCAATAAACCCCTGACGTTCTTTGGCGGCGTCGTATTCGGCGTTCTCGCTGAGATCGCCGTGTGCCCTGGCCTCCGCGATCGCTTCGATGACTTTCGGCCGCTCAATCTTGCGCAAACGATCCAACTCCGCCTTTAACGCATCATAACCTTTCTTGGTAATGGGGGTCGGCATGCTCTGGTCGCTCCTGAGAGGATGCTGCAAAAGCCCTCCAGCTTCGTTCTCGCATCGCTCAAGGCCTCAACCTACCAACTACGTACGCCTCAGCCTTTCACTCGCTGCGGCCTTGCTGGAAGAGCTTTTTCAGCATCCTCTAATTTATTGGCCGATGATACTCCTGCAAGGTGCGAATTGCTAAGCCCTTTTGGGCGGTCGCTTCGATACCCATGACCGCCGCATGGGCGCCTCTCATGGTCGTGAAATACGGAACCCCTCGCTGGAGAGCCTCCCGTCTGATGGACAACGAATCCACATGAGCAGAGGCGGTCCGCACCGTGTTGATGACGAGCGCCACTGCACCATTCTTGATATGGTCGACAATATGCGGACGTCCTTCCTTTACTTTATTGACCGTACCCACTTCAACCCCGTGCTCCCTCAGATAACCGGCTGTTCCGCTGGTCGCTTGAATCTGGAACCCGAGCGCACATAACCGCTTCGAGAGATCCAACGCGACATGACGATCGGATTGCTTCACGCTCACGAAGGCAGTTCCCGATGTCGGGAGGACTGCGCCGGCTCCCGCTTGGGACTTTGCGAACGCCCATCCGAAATCTCCGTCGATGCCCATCACTTCTCCCGTCGATTTCATTTCAGGCCCCAGCAGCACATCGACCCCGGGAAATTTATTGAACGGAAAGACCGCCTCTTTCACCGAGAAATGTGCTGGCAGAGGGGCCTCCGTAAAGCCCATTTCCTTGAGAGTTTTCCCCATCATCACCTTCATCGCCAACTTGGCGAGCGGGACGCCGATCGCCTTGCTCACGAACGGCACGGTTCGAGACCCGCGAGGGTTGACTTCAAGCACATAGATGGTCCGGTCTTTGACGGCAAACTGTGCATTCATCAATCCGACGACGCCGAGTTCCAGCGCCAGCAAGCGCATTTGCCGCTCGATGTCGCACACGATGGGCTTGTCCAACGTATACGGAGGCAGTGAACAGGCCGAATCGCCGGAATGAACCCCGGCTTCTTCGATATGCTCCATGATTCCCGCAACCACCACGGTTTCGCCGTCCGAAATCGCATCGGCATCGACTTCGATGGCATCGGCAAGATACTTATCGATCAAGACCGGATGATTGGGCGACGCCTTGACTGCGGAGTGCATGTACTCCAGCAGACTCGCTTCGTCATACACGATCTGCATTGAGCGTCCGCCTAACACGTAGGACGGACGAACCATGACCGGATAACTGATCCGTCCAGCGATCTGCACCGCTTCCTCGACGGATCTGGCGGTTCCACTGTCCGCCTGCCTCAAGCCCAATCGATTGAGGAGGTCTCGAAACCGTTCTCTGTCTTCCGCCAAATCGATGGCATCGGGACTGGTGCCAAGAATCCTCACGCCGGCCTTTGAGAGCGGAAGCGCAAGTTTCAAGGGCGTTTGTCCGCCGAACTGTAAGACCACTCCGATCGGCTGCTCTCGATGGACGATGTTGAGAACGTCTTCGTGCGTCAGCGGCTCGAAGTACAGCCGATCCGACGTATCATAATCCGTACTCACAGTCTCCGGATTGCAGTTCACCATAATCGTGTCGATCGTTTCAGCTCGAAGCGCCATCGCCGCATGGACACAGCAGTAGTCGAATTCGATCCCTTGTCCGATCCGATTGGGACCTCCGCCGAGAATCACGACTTTTTGTCGATCTGACGGTCTGGCTTCGCACTCCATGCCGTACGTGGAATAGAGGTACGGCGTCTGAGCCTCGAACTCCGCAGCGCATGTGTCGACGCGTTTGTAGGTGACCCCCCGTGTCCCTTGCTGGGTACGCGCTCGCTGAACCGCTGCTGCCTCGCATCCGAGTAATTGCGCGATCCGATCATCAGAAAATCCAAGTTCTTTTGCGTCCCAGAGCAACTCGCTGCCCAAGACAGCTGTGGGGGCGGCTGTATGGCCGACAAGTAGTCGTTCAAAGTTCACCAGCTGCCTGACCTGTTCTAAAAACCAGGGATCGATTTTTGTCGTCGCAAACAGCTCCTCGTCCGTGAATCCCAGGCGCATGGCGTCGGCCACGTACCACAGCCGTTCCGGTAATGGTGTCCGCAGCACCCGGCTGAGTTTCTCGATCGCTTCAGGCTGGTTGAACTCGACTGGAACACCTCGATCAAGTCCAAACCGGGACGCCAACCCGTTCAGTTCCAACTCCAGAGAGCGAATGGCCTTCTGCAGAGACTCTTTGAAGGTGCGTCCGATCGCCATCACCTCCCCGACCGACTTCATCTGCGTGGTCAAGGTTGGATCGGCCCCCTTGAACTTCTGAAAGGCAAATCTGGGGATCTTGACCACGACATAGTCAATCGCCGGTTCGAACGATGCCTTTGTGACACCGGTGATGTCATTGGTGATCTCATCCAAGGTGTATCCGATGGCCAATTTGGCGGCGATCTTTGCGATCGGAAATCCGGTCGCCTTCGACGCCAATGCCGAGCTTCGAGAGACCCGAGGATTCATTTCAATGACGACCATCTCTCCGTCGGCAGGGTTGATGCCGAATTGAATATTTGACCCTCCCGTATCGACTCCGATCTCTCGGATGATACGAAGTGCCGCGTCCCGCATCCGCTGGTATTCTTTGTCGGTCAACGTCATAGCCGGCGCGACCGTGATACTGTCTCCGGTGTGCACGCCCATGGGGTCGAAGTTTTCAATCGGACACACGATGACGACGTTGTCCTTCAGATCCCGCATGACCTCCAACTCGTATTCTTTCCACCCAATGACCGATTCTTCGATCAACACCTGAGTAACCGGACTCATGGCCAGCGCCCAATCGATCAGCCTCTCGAATTCCTCACGATTATAGGCGATGTTTCCGCCGGTTCCACCCATCGTGAAGGACGGACGAATGATCGCGGGGAAGCCGACGGTATCGAGAATGGTCAGTGCGTCCTGTCGTGTGTGCGCCGTCCCGCTCTTCGGCACCCGCAGGCCGATTCGATGCATCGCTTGCTTGAAGGCTTCACGGTCCTCCGCTTTATGAATGGCTTCCGCTGAAGCGCCGATGAGCGACACACCGTATTTCTCCAAGACTCCTCGCTTCACTAATCCCATGGTCGTGTTGAGGGCCGTTTGCCCACCCATGGTCGGAAGCAAGGCATCCGGGCGCTCTCGATCGATCACTTTCTCCACCACATCTAAGGTAATCGGTTCGATATACGTTCGATCGGCCATCTCCGGATCCGTCATGATCGTGGCCGGATTGCTGTTGATGAGGATGACGTTATACCCCTCCGCTTTCAACGCTTTGCAGGCCTGTGTGCCGGAATAATCGAACTCACAGGCTTGGCCGATCACGATCGGCCCCGAACCGATCATGAGGATTGACTGAATGTCCGTACGTTTCGGCATCGTGTCGTAATGGTTGGATCAGCTGGATTGGAGATCTGGCGGCCCAATCAATGGATGATACGGAGCCGGCGCAGGCGGCTCACCACCCTGCGCCGCACGGTAGTACTTCATGACCTCCGGTAGCCAGGACTCAATCTGGTTGATACGCGCCACATCGGAAGGGTGCGTGGACAAAAACTCCGGAATATTATGCTGCGATCGAAAACAGACCTTGTCGATCATCTGCCTGGGACACCCGCTCATCCGCTCCCAAAAAGGCACGGCTTCTCGAGGATCATAGCCGGCTTGCGCCATCAATTTGAGTCCGATGTAGTCGGCCTCGGATTCCTGCCTTCTCCCGAACGGCAAGGAAACGCCGACTCCATAGGCGCTCATCGCAGCCATCGCCGCATCCGGGCGTCCGACGGCAGCTCCGGCTGCCAGTGCCCCGACTTGGCCGATTGTTTCAAGGATGCTTCGGCTATACCGCTCCGCTCCATGGCGCTGAAGCGCATGTGCCACCTCATGCCCGATGACGGTCGCCAAACCGTCTTCGTTCTTCGTGAGCTTCAGTATCCCCGTAAAGACGGCCACCTTGCCGCCCGGCAATGCGAAGGCATTGATCATGCGGTCGTCCCTGATGATGGCAAACTCCCACTGATACTCAGGTTTGTTGGCAACCGCCGCAATTCGCTTCCCGACCCGGTTGACCAACTCATTTAACTCAGGATCGTCACTGATGGGAGCTTTGCGCAGCACCTCATGATAGGCGCTGATGCCCATCGCGATTTCCTTTTCCTCGGATATATAGATGAATTGATCTCGTGCCGTTCCCGGCGCGCGGACGCATCCCCCTAGAGTTGCGACCAAGCCACTCGCTGTCCCTAGACTGAGAAGCCAGGCCAAACCAAGCATCCCTCGAACCCCTCGCAGAAGCAAGGCACGACGATCGACCGGCATTGAAAATAATCTGTTGATCTCCTGGTCTGCCGACTGTGTCATCCTGAATCCCTAGGTGGAAGCCGATCATCACTATATTACCAGGCACGATACTACGAGTCATGCGTCGGCTTCTTCCCCGCTATGGCATCCACAAGTACATGAACTGCGGAGTTCCCCCACGGACAAACGACATGAGATCGAGATCGGCAAGACCGGCAAGCCCGTTCGGCGTCAACAGCTTGGAGTATACGTTGTTGGAATATTCACCAGGACGTTGGTACGTCACAACTCGGGCTGCCGTCAGACCGGCTTTTTTCTTGGCCAATGCGATCGCGTCTTCGAGATAGCCGATCTCATCGACCAAACCAGCCGCTTTCGCTTGCTCGCCGGTATAGATTCGTCCATCAGCCAACCGTTTGATCTGCTCCATCTGCAAATTGGAGCGGCCCTCCTGCACGATGTTCAAGAAGCGTTGATAAAACGAATCAATCAGTCCTTGAAAGATGGCTCGTTCTTCCACCGTCATGGTCCGAAACGGCGAGCCCATATCCTTGCGGGGCCCCGAGGTCACTGCCGTCGCCTCCACTCCCACCTTCTCTAAGAGCCCTCGCGCATTGATGCTGAGCATAATCACGCCGATACTGCCGGTCACGGACGAAGGATGCGCCAGGACCTGGTCCGCCGCCGCGGCGATATAGTAGCCTCCTGATGTGCCCAGGTCCATGATGGATGCAATAATGGGGACCTTGCGACTGGCTTTAAACGATTTCAGCTCGTGATAAATAATATCCGACGCCGTCACCGTTCCCCCCGGTGTATTGATGCGAAGCACCACGGCTTTAACCTGCTCATCCTTAGCCGCCCGGGTCAGCTGTTCTTTCACGCTTGCAATCATACTGGGCGCAGATCGCAATCCATCTTTTTCCTGAGAGCTGATTACTCCTGAAATTTCGATCAGCAGCACTTTTGCTTTGCCGGTCCCATCGACCTGAGTTTCTTGTAGCGGACCCGGGCCGGGGAACAGCGGAAAATTGAACGTGCATCCCGACAACACCAATCCGATCACCCCAACGACAACACGATTATGCATGATGAGTCTCCATAAGACGTACGAATTCATGAAACAAATAGGCGGAATCATGAGGGCCAGGCGCGGCCTCCGGATGATATTGGACGGAGAAGATCGGATGGTCCAGACAGGCCATCCCCTCGACAGAGTAGTCATTCAAGCTGATATGAGTGAGCGACAGTTTTCCATAACGAGTATCCAGCACGGGCGGGAACGTCGGCACTTCAAGGAGTGACGCGGGACCCTCCACGGCGAAATTATGGTTCTGGGACGTAATTTCGACTTTTCTGGTTCGAAGGTCCATCACAGGATGATTCGCCCCATGGTGGCCGAACTTCAGTTTATAGGTCTTAAGGCCGAAGGCCAAGCAGAGAATCTGATGGCCCAAACAAATGCCGAAGATCGGATAGCGCCCGATCAATTTCTCCATGGCCTTCGCAGCATAAGGAAGGCCCTCCGGATCGCCTGGGCCGTTTGAGAGGAAAATGCCGTCCGGCTTGAACGCCTCGACTTCAACGGCTGATGTCGCAGCAGGTACCACCGTCACCTGACAGCCGACATCCACTAATCGTCTTAGGATATTCTGTTTGATGCCGAAATCATAGGCCACGACTCGCCAGGGCTTGGACGTTCCACGTGTACTGCCGGTTGCCGACGGCGTCCAATCGCCGGTCCCCGTCGTCCAGTCATAGGGATGTGCGCAGGTGACCTCGGCGGACAAATCTCGACCGATGATGTTGGGAGCTTGTCTAGCTTGTCGTATAGCCTGATCAGGGTCGAGATTGAGGTGAGTGATGAGTCCCTGTTGTGATCCATGCTCGCGCAAGTGCCTCGTCAAGGCTCTCGTATCGATTCCTTCGATCGCGACGACCTTGGATTCGTTCAACGATTCCTGAAGGGTCTGCTTGCTCCGCCAGTTGCTGACAACGCGGCTGGCTTCCATGACCACAAACCCTTCTGCCCAGGCACGACGAGATTCCCCATCTTCAGGCGTGATGCCATAGTTGCCGATATGAGGGCAGGTCATCGTGACGATCTGCCCTTTATAGGACGGATCAGTTAATATCTCCTGATATCCGGTCATAGCCGTATTAAAGACGACCTCCCCAACCGTCTCTCCCTCATAACCCAGAGCGCGGCCTTCGAACACCGTTCCATCCGCCAGTGCCAACAACGCTTTTTTCACTGTCATCCTCCACCCCGGTCGAGCGATCGTTTTGCCTTGATTCCGATGAGCACGATGCCCAAGACAAGGTTGAGCATATACAGGGTTCGGATCGGCAACAGGACACGAAACAGCCCTTCCAGAGCGGCTTTCTTCGTCGCCTCGTCTCTCGTCGCGAATGCCTGCGCTTGAAGCGCCACCGCATTCGGGTGCAGAATCACAATAATGAGCCCGGCCGTCATCACCATGACTCCCAAGACGATCATCTCGCTTCGACCGACATCCACGATCGGATCCCCGCTCCACCGACGATACCAGAGTGCGGCACAGAGGATGGCCCCGGCCCCGATGACAAAACGATGATAGCCTTCGAACGCCCGGGTCAAAAACATGCCGCCGGAATCCTGCCCTCCAAATGTATTGAACACGGCCGGGATCACCGCTCCGCTCAGCACGATCATGCCTCCAACCCAGACGGCGAGTGCAATCCACTCGAGTATAAGACACCCAACCATTCCCCAATAAGGCAACCGCCGCACAGCACTACCGCTCCCCCGGATCGGTCTCGAACACCACCCTTCCTCCTACAATGGTTGTATTCACTCGCCCTTTCACCTTCCACCCCACAAACGGCGTATTGCGGCTCTTGGACCGAAACTTGGATGGATCGACCTCCCACTGTTCCTGCTGATCGACGATGGCGACATCGGCATCTGCGCCGACCGCCAACGTCCCTTTCTTGAGTCCGAACGTCGCAGCCGGAGCCGAGGTCAGCTTCTGGACCGCGTGTTCCAGCGACAGAACTCCTTCCTCCACTAATCCCAACGTCAGTGGAAGCGCCGTCTCAAGTCCGACGATTCCGAACGGAGCCTCGGTAAAGTCTTGTTGTTTTTCTTGCGTGGCATGAGGCGCATGGTCGGTTGCAATCACATCGATCGTACCATCTCGCAATCCTTCCTTGATCGCCTGGACATCGGTCCACGTACGCAATGGAGGATTCATTTTAGCGTGAGTGTTGTAGCCGCGCACCAGTTCGTCCGTGAGCAAAAAGTGGTGAGGACAGGCTTCCGCCGTCACGTTGATCCCGCGGGCTTTCGCCTCACGCACCATTCGAACCGACCCGGCGGTGCTGATGTGTGCAAGATGAAGGCGAGATCCTGTCAGCTCCGAGAGTGAAAGATTACGGGCGACCATCACATCCTCTGCTGCGGACGGGATACCAGGCAATCCCAGCTCGGTCGAGACCAATCCCTCATTCATACAGCCGCCTTCCGCCAGATGCAGGTCTTCGCAGTGGTCGACGACCGTCAGCTCGAATGCCAAGGCATATTCCATCGCTCGCCGCATCACCAGGCTGTTCATTACAGGCTTGCCATCATCGGAAATGGCCACACAGCCGGACCGGCGCAGATCACCAATCTCCGCCAGTTCCTTCCCTTCCGATCCTTTCGTGATGGCGCCGACCGGCAGCACGTTTGCAAGACCAGCCAACCGGGCTCGCTCCAATATGAATTCTGTCACGGCTTGATTGTCGTTCACCGGGTTCGTGTTGGGCATGCAGCAGACCGTCGTAAATCCTCCAGCAACGGCCGCAGCACTGCCGCTCTGGATCGTTTCCTTGTACTCAAACCCCGGCTCGCGAAAATGGACGTGCAAATCAACGAACCCCGGCATCACCAGCTTCCCTTTGGCTTGAACGATCCGGACGCCGACAGGTGCGGAAAGGTTCGGCCCCACTGCAGCTATCTTGCCGTTGTCGATCAGCACATCGGCGATGCCGACAAACCGACCTGGATCAATGACGCGACCACCTTTAATCAAAATCGACACGCTCAGCTCCTCTCAGCCAGCTCATTCGGAGTCCGTCAATTTGCTCCCGACATCAGGTACAGAATTCCCATGCGCACCGCCACACCGTTCGCCACTTGATCGAGAATCACCGAGGACAAACTATCGGCAACATCCGGAGCGATTTCCACTCCTCGATTGATCGGCCCTGGGTGCATGACGATGGCGCCGGCATCGGCCAGCCGCACTCGCTCAGCGGTTAAGCCATAAAGCCTCGAGTATTCCCGGATGGTCGGAAACAGTGCGCGTCCCTGCCGCTCCAGTTGCAACCGGAGCATCATAATGACGTTCGTTCCACGAAGGCCTTCATCCATGTCGTAGTACACTTTCACTCCCAGTTTCTCCACACCGCAGGGCATCATCGTAGGCGGTCCCACCAGACGTACCTCGGCGCCAAGCTTGATGAGCGCATAAATGTTCGAGCGCGCCACACGGCTATGTGACACATCGCCGACGATCGCCACACGTAATCCATGGAAATGCATCCCCCGTTGCCGGATCGTGTACAGGTCGAGCAACGCTTGCGTCGGGTGCTCATGCCATCCATCGCCTGCGTTGATGACCGACGACTTGACGCCGTTCGCCAGCGTTTCAGCGGCTCCGGCAGAAGAGTGGCGCAACACGATGATGTCGGCCTGCATCGCTTCAATATTCCGAGCCGTGTCAAGAAGCGTTTCCCCTTTCACCACGCTACTGGAGGAGGGGGAAAAATTGATTACGTCGGCGCTCAGACGCTTGGCCGCCAGCTCAAAGGACGTGCGGGTTCTGGTGCTCGGCTCAAAGAAGAGGTTTACGACAGTCTTGCCTCGGAGAGCCGGCACTTTTTTGATTTCACGTCCAGTCACTTCCTTGAAGGAATCTGCCGTGTCCAGGACAAGCCTGATCTCATCCACAGACAATGGGGCGAGACTCAGCAGATCTTTGCGCTTGAGGCTCATGGGATCCTCCGATTCAGGATTTCAAGATGACGACCCGGTCATCTTCCCCATCTTCATCCAACAACACTTGGACCTGCTCATCTCGAGAGGTCGGTAGATTTTTTCCGATGTAATTCGCTTTGATCGGCAGTTGCCGATGACCACGATCGACCAGCACTGCCAGTTGAATTTCCTCCGGACGTCCCAAGTCCATCAGTCCATCCATCGCCGCCCGTATGGTTCTTCCCGTGAACAAGACATCGTCGACGAGCACGACGACTTTATTCGTCATGTCGAACGGCACGGACGTTTTTCGAAGGATCGGTTGATTTTTGCGCAACGCCAGATCATCGCGATACAATGTGATATCCAATTCACCGATTGGAATGTGGACGCCCTCGATACTGTGGATACGTTTGACGAGTCGATGGGCGAGATGCACACCACCTGTCCGTATTCCCACGAGCGCGAGATCCTTTACTCCTTTGTTCCGCTCCAAAATCTCGTGCGCGATACGAATCATGGCACGGGAGATATCACCGGCGTCCATAATCAGCTTTTCATCTTTCCGTTCCACCGGTTTGTTCATGGAAGTCGTCGTCATCACGTAACGATGTGATCAAGTTCTCGCGGCATCGGAGCATAAAAAAACCTCCTCACAGTGCGATTGTGAGAAGGTCGATTATCACCGGCCGCGGCCGGACTGAAGTTCATAAATAGCTCCTTGCTCACCTCACTGGATGAGCATTAAAGGTTTCGTCATCCTACTGAAACACATGAAAGCTGTCAAGCATTCATGTCGCTGGTCAGAACGCGTAAAAGTAGAAAAGGAATCTCTCAGGCATGAAGTCACCCCTCGTTTAGGCAGGAATTTAACAGCTGGTTCGGATCGATCATCACAGGTGATTCTTGTGAATCTTTCCGTCCTTCATAATCACGACGAAGTTTTTTGCCGGATCCTCGATCAGTTTGATATTCTCCAGCGGATTGCCGTCGACCAGAAGTAGATCCGCCAACGCCCCTTCTTCAACCACGCCTAATTTTCCAGGATACGGATTTCTCGGTCCGGACATCGCCAGCAGCTCCGCATTGGTCGAAGTCGCCATCGTCAGCGCCTCAGCAGCTGTATACCAACGAGTGAGGTTGACCAGCTGCGTACCTTGACGAGCCGTTAGATTCGGATCGAACAGGGCATCCGTGCCAAACGCCACCTTGACCTTGTGTTGCTTCGCCCATTTATAGGCCTGGTCGGTACCGGCCACCATCTGTGCGTGCTTGGCGGCGCTGGCCAGGTTGACGTACGAGGTGGCATCCTTCTTTAGCGTGAATGGTTGCAGGCTGAGCCAGATCCCTTTCTCCCCGAGAAATTTGACCGTCTCTTCGTCGAGCAACTGGCCGTGCTCGATGCACTTGACCCCGGCTTCGACCGCCTGCCGCACAGCGTTGGGGGTATAAGCGTGGACGGTCACATAAGTGCCCCAGTTGGTCGCTGCATCCACTGCCGCGCGCATCTCCGCCGGCGTGTACTGGTTGACATCGAGCGGGTCGTAGAGGGACGACACGCCGCCACCGGCCATGACCTTGATCTGTGAGGCACCCATCGCCAACTGTTCGCGCGTGCGCTGTAGCACGGCGGGAACACCATCGGCTATCGCGGTTGCATTGACACGCTCGGCAAACGAATAATCACCTGGACGAGATGGAAAGTCCGTTGGGAGACGGAAATCGCCGTGACCGGCGGTCTGGGAGATCGTGGCACCCGACGGCCAAATACGAGGACCTTGCACAAGGCCTTGGTCGATCGCGCGCTTCAGCCCGAAGATCGGTCCGCCGACATCGCGTCCGCTCGTGAAACCTCGCAACAACATTTCGTTCGCGCCCTTGGCGGCCACCACGGCGCTGTAAGTGATGTCGCTGGTCATTAATACCAACTGCGGCAGATTGGCAAACATCATGTGCGTGTGGGCATCAATCAGGCCTGGCATCAGCGTTCGACCAGCCCCGTCGATGATGACGGTGTCACCGCGCGGATCTGTCGGGATCGGCTGTGTTGAGATCTTTTCGATCTGGTTGCCACGAACCAGCACATAGGAAGGACCTGACAGCTCAGAGCCTTTCCCAGAGAAAATCCGAACGTTCTGGAAGAGCGTGGTGGGTCGAGATTCCCCTGGGGTCGTCGTTACCGACGACTGAGGACTGGACATGTCGTGAGCGTGGCTTACCGTGGGCCAGCCTATGACAAGTGCCGTAGCAAGAATGCATTGAACCAAAACATGTCGCATATTTTTTCCTTCCGCTCACCGCCGCATAGAAATTCGTCCGTGCAACAAATCGACCAATGAGAATTTGATTACTACCGCGCAGATGTGAATGGGAAATTGGCCCCTGGTCTCTCTCGTTTCGCACTGGTTACTTCGGTGCCGTGAGAGCATCCTGTGCGACGTGACCGGTCTGTGATTTCTCCACGATATTCTGCTGAATCTCCTTGGTAATGACGGCCGCCAATTGGTCAGTGGAAAGCGCACCCATCAGCAGATCCTTCGTATCGGTATAAAAGGGATCGTCAGGAACTGCCGTTCGATGGAGATTGATCAAAATCACCGCAGGCTGAACCGATCGCCCAGCCACACCGACCATCACGGCTTTATCTGCCGGCTGCACTCTGGTTCTAGTCGCCCAATCGCGCTGGTCGACTCTGACGAACGCCACATTCCAGATATTTCCGTTCAGGAGACTCGTCACGGCCAGTGGCGTGCGTTCCAGAAATACAGGTTCCCGCACGATTTTCTGCAATGCTTCTCGAACCCGAATATCATAAAACTTCGTCGCAGAGTCCGGCTGGCTCGGTGGGACCAAAATGGTGCTGCCGATCTCGTAGTAGGACTGCCCGTCCAAACTTTGTTGGTCGTCGACCGTGCGCAGATACGTCTCAAATAGCTGTTGGAGCAGCCGTACCCGTTCTTCACCCGAGAGGGCCCGAATCTCCTTGTCGGTTCGAATCGGTGCATGCCGAAGGTCTCGTTCGAGGGAGCCGGTTTTCGGCTTCCGGCCGGTCTCCGCCTTGCTGACCACCCATTGGAACTCTCGCGCCAGCACCGGAGCAAACTGTTCCGGCTCACCAAGATATCGTCCCTCTCTCATCGACAACGCACTGATCAATACCCTCACCCGACCGGGATCCACCGTCCGCACAACCAGAAACGGAAACGCCTTTCCTTCATGATTGTGTACGCTCGGTTGGATGATGACGCGATCGAGCAAACCCTTGCTCACAGCTTCATCGAACCGTGGATAGGTATGGCGATGTTGATTCAAATAGGAGAATGTCTCGATCACCGTCCGGAGAGCCGCGTCGGCTTGGGCTTGGTCGAGAAGCCCACCTACCGCCCCCTCCATCCCTCGATCAACAAATACTCGGAACGAAAGACCTGGAATCTCGTCGCCTGATCCTGAGGGTCCTTGGAACTTTGCCGCAGGCTGTCCATCATAGCTTGCATGGGCGACATAGCTATCGGCGGCAACGCAGACCACCACGACGTGCATCAAGAACACAGCCCACAGACCCAATGACATCCAACGAGACATGATCGATCCCTTAGAGTTGAAAGATTGGGCGAAGCGCTCAAGACGATTATGTCACGGTGACTTCTGGAGTGCGAGGCAGAAAGAATGGATCTCATCGGTTCAAATAGACGGCGCTCTCCCATCCTATTCGACTGGTATGTGTTCGATTTTTAGGACAGGAAAATGTTCATGCGCGTCGCGAAGGTGAACCGCTTTCATCAGGCCGCTATAGAAGGAAAGAACGGTTAAATCCTGTCGGATCGGAGAGCTGCCAGCACCAGCTAAATGCACCGAGGGATAGCAATGACATCCATGGATCAAATCAACGGGTGAGACACCAAGATCGATGTGGCTCTCAGCCGTCCAGTGACAAATCCCATTTTTCCCCGAGCTTCAGATCCCAAAAGTCAGGAGTATATTTGACAATCCCTGCTGCAGGAGTGAAGGTCAGCTCACCAAAATAGACACGCCCACCGACATTATATAAATCCACCCGAACGTAGCCGAAACCGACCGATAGTTTCGCAGCAAGGGCCAGCATCTCGTCAAGATTCGCCGGCTTCGGCAACCACATCCGGGCAACACATTTTTCCTTATAGGTGACATCAAGGAGATTCCAGGCCGTATCGAAGATCGGCCAGATGTCTTGCGTAATGTCTTGTACATGACTGCGCACGAGAATCTGATCCGTGATGCCGTTGAAACAGTAGCATTTATAGGTGAATGGTGGACTCCCATCCTGATCTTTTAGATATTCCTCAACAGTGGTGTCCGGAGATTTTC